>NZ_BAAAQD010000001.1:0-67669 GCF_039531485.1 Dactylosporangium maewongense
GCCGTCCGCATCCTGCAACGCCTCCTGGCCATGACCGCCGCGATCTGGCACAACTGGCACACCGGCCAACCCGTCATGCGATCCCTGATCGCTTACGACCACTGAACCCTTGGAATAGACCGTCTAGGGCGCGGTGGGTTCTCATGATCCGGAAGAGTTAATGTCGCTCTGGCAGCAAAAAGTCTTCCGGATCATGGAATCGGGCGCTGAGCAAATCCGAAATGTCCGGCAGTGGAAGCGGGTTGTGCTGGGTTGCGGTGGTTTCTCGTTTATTAGGGGCGGCGGAGGGTGGCGAGGATCGAGTCGCGGACGGCGGAGCGGCCGGCTTCCTGGGCGCCGAGGAGGGCGGCGTCGTCGGTGAGGGTGCTGGTGGCGATCGACGTCTCCAGCGGCGCCGCCTCGGCCAGGGCGGTCGCGACCGCGGTGCTCAGGACGGGGCCGCCCGCCTGGCCGACCTCGCCGCCGATGACGACGAGCGGCGGGTCGAGGACGGCGACGACGGCCGACAGGCCGATCGCGATCCGGCCGGCGAGGGTGGTGACGAAGCTGCGGGCGGCCTCGTCGCGGTCGGCGGCGCGGGCGACGGCGGTGGCCATGGTGCCGGCGGCGGTGCGCTCCCGGATGCCGTACTCGGCGGCGAGGTCGAGCACGGCGCCGCCGCCGACGAGATCCTGGAAGTCGACGCGGCCGGTGAAGCCGCGGCCGCCGGTGACGCCGGGCAGCATCATCGGCATGTAGCCGATCTCGCCGGCGCCGCCGCGGGCGCCGCGCAGCAGGGTGCCGCCGAGGTCGATGGCGAGGCCGAGGCCCGCCTCGCCGAGCCACAGCAGGGCGAAGCTCTCCGCGTCGCGGCCGGCGCCGTGGGCGCGTTCGGCGACGGCGGCCAGGTTGACGTCGTTGTCGACGCCGACGGGGACGCCGAGGCGGCGGCGCAGGTCGTCGATGAGCCCGGGGCGGCTCCAGCCGGGGACCTCCACGTGGTGCAGGACGTCGGTGCGCGGGTCGAACGACCCGGCGACCGCGATCTGCACCTGCGCGACGGGGTCCGGCGCGATCCTGGCCTCCTTGCACACGTCCTGGACGGCGTCCACGACGGCGGAGACGGGGTCGGTACGGGTGAAGTCCACAGCCAGGTCGAGCCGGCCACGGACGGCGCCCGCGAGGTCGGTGACCGCGGCCGTGACGGCCGGCAGCGACGAGTCGGACGACTCGCCGAAGGTGCGGTCGCGCACGGACAGCGCGACGGAGTACGCCGCGTCGGGGTTCACCGCATACACCTCGGCGTTGGGGCCGGGGCCGGCGCTGACGTAGCCGACGACCGTGACGAGCTTCGCCTCGGTGAGCCTGCGCAGCGCCTCGGAGATCGTGGGCTTGGACAGGCCGGTGAGCTCACGCAGGTCTCCGCGCGTGAGTGGGCCGCGTTCGAGGACATGACTCAGGGCCGCCGCGTCGTTCATGGCCCTGAGCAGCTTGGACGATCCGCCGAGGTGCGTCATGGTGGCTCGAACCGTATGGGCGTCCGTCGGCGGGTGTCAATCGCCACGCGCGGTCGGGTGGCCGTCACTTAAACTCACTAACGGGGCAAAGCGACGAAAAGCGGGTCAAGAGGATGACGGTCGATCCGGAGCTGCTGGCAGCGGCGCTGGACCAGCTCGGCACCGGGCTGCTCGTCACCAGCGCCGACGGCACCGTCGTGGCGGCCAACCAGGCGACCCGCGACCTCCTCGGCGAGCAGGCGACCGGGAAGAAGGTCGGCGACACCGTCGCGGCGGCGATGGCGGCCGAGGACAGCGGGCGCTGGTCGCCGCGGCCCGGGCTGGTCGTCGAGTGGAGCTGGAGCGGCCCGCTGCTGCCCGGCACCCCGCACGAGGGGCGCTGCCTGGTGCTGCGGGACGTGTCGCACCGCATCGCCGACCGGGCCAGGCTCCGCCGGCAGAACCGGGCCCTCGCCGAGCTGGTCGCGATGAAGGCCGAGTTCACCGCAGCCGTGTCGCACGAGCTGCGCACCCCCGTCACGTCGATCGCCGCGATGTCGGAGCTGCTCGGCGAGGAGGTGACCGAGCCGGACCCGCTCGCCGTGCCGGTCGCGGCCGTCGCCCGAAACGCGCAGCGGCTGCTGGGCCTCATCGACAACGTGACGGAGCTGGCCCGCATCGAGAACGCCGCCCCCGCCGGTACCGGCGAGATAGTGCAACTGGAGAGGATCGTCGCCGAGGCGCTGGCCGGCTGGACCGGTGCCGCGAAGGCCGCCGCCGTGCACCTGACCGCCCACGCCGACCCCGACGCCACGGTGCAGGGCGAGCGGGTGCTGCTGCGCCGGCTGGTCGACGCCATGATCGGGATCGGGCTCGCCGCGGCCGAGCCGGGCGCGCTGCTCACCGTCGGCGTCACGGCCACCGGCAGCGGCTGGCGGGTCACCGTGCCCATCGGCGGCCGCGGCGGCGACCGGCTCTTCACGTCGTCCCCGCTGACCGGTGACGGCGTCCGGCACGACTCGACCGCGCTGATGCTGTGCCGCGCCATCATCGCCCGGCACGGCGGCCGGCTGACCACCGATACAGACCCGGAAGGCGCCACGGTGCTGGCCGCGCATCTGCCCGGTTAACAGGCATGGAAGACTGCGGCACCATGCTGCACTTCGTATGGGGCATCGACGTTCCCGGCACCGGGCCGCTGCGCGAGGAGCTCGTCGAGAAGCACTGGGCGTACATGGACGGCTACGTCAAGGAGCTCACCGCCCGCGGCCCGACGCTGAGCGAGGACCGCAGCGAGGCGACCGGCAGCATCCACATCGTCGACCTGCCGGACCTGGCCGCCGCCCGGGCGTTCGCGTTCGACGAGCCCAACTACCGGGCCGGCGTCTACGATCCCGTCCTGCTGCTGCGGTACGAGGACACCCTCGGCGGCACCATGTGGCAGCACGCCTCCGGCGAGGGCTCCGGTTTCCTGCTCATCGGCCACGCCGCCCCCGGCGCGTCCCCTTCCGCCGCCGTGCCGCCGAGGCCGGGCACCCTGGCCCGCGGCGAGCTGTTCTCGCACGACGACGGCGGCTGGCTCGGCACCGCCGTGCTGGTCGAGGCGTCGCGGGCCGACGGGTCGTTCCTGCCGGACGGCTACGAGGAGGTCGAGATCCACCCGTGGCAGATGGGCGGCCGCCGGTAGCGGCTCCCAATCCTGCGGATCTTGCCGCGGACGTGTACGGTGCCGGTCGATTGCTTCAACGCGAGGGGAGCGCGGGTGCCATGCACATCAACGACTTTTTGAGCGCGATCCCGATCGGTCTGCTCATCGGTGTCCTCGGCCGGCTGGTCCTGCCGGGCCGCCAGTCGATCGGCCTGTTCATCACGTTCCTCATCGGCGTGGGCGCGGCCCTGCTCGGCACGCTGGTCGCCGAGCTCGTCAACGTCGACGACAAGGCCCTCGTGAAGCTCTGGAAGATCGAGTGGAGCTGGTGGGAGCTGGGCATCCAGGTGCTGTTCGCGACGATCGGCATCGGGCTGGCCAACATGCTGACCTACACCAGGCTCGCCTCCGGCAACCCGAAGCCCCGCAAGCGCGCCAGCCGCCCCCGCCGCCGCAAGAAGGCCGAGGACTAGGCGGGCCTGGGCAGGCGCTGCGGGGCCGGCGCCCACCCGTCGTCCGGGCCGGTTTCCTCATCCCGAGGGGTGGTCGATGCCGGTCCGGCGAGGGACGTTGGATGCATGGACAGACCAGTGGTCGCCGGCGTCGACGGGTCCATGGCGAGTCTCGGCGCGGTCCGGTGGGCCGCCGACGAGGCCGCCCGCCACGGGCGGACGCTGCGGATCGTGCACGCGATGAGCTGGGAAGGCCACGCCGACGGGCAGGGGATCGTCCTCGACGCGGCCGACGACGCCCGGGCCTGGCAGCCGGGCATCTCGGTGGAGACGGTCACGGTGGGCGGCCGGCCGGGCCGGGTCCTGCAGGAGCAGTCCCGGTCCGCGAGCCTGGTGGCGATCGGCGGCAGGACGCACGACGGCGGCCAGCTGAACTCGTCGGTCGGCGCCCAGCTCGCCGCGTACGCCCACTGCCCCATCCTCGTCGTCAACCGCGGCGAACGCTGGATCCCCGAGTCCGCCGCCGGACCCCCGACCCCCGAGCTGCCCGAACCCAGCCAGTTCCTGAGCATGCCGGAGCTGTCACCGCACTTCGGCAGCGGTGCCGGTCACGCCGCGGCCGGGAACGGCCAGACGAGGTACGGGCTAGGGCCGGTCAGCGCGGTCCCGCGCCGCGGCGTGCGGCATGTCGGTGGCCGGCCCGGCCCGGACCTGGCCGGCCCCGGCGCCGACCCGATGACGGCCCTGCCGGGCGCCGCCCCGGTCGTGGTCGGCGTCGACGGCTCACCGTCGGCCTGGCGCGCGCTCGAGTTCGCCTACGACGAGGCCCTGTCCCGGCACGTCCCGATGGTCGCCCTGCACGCCGGGCGGGCCCGGTCGCACGCCGCCGTCCACGCCGAGCTGACCCCGTGGCTGCGCGGGCACGGCGACGTCGACGCCAGCTTCGCCGGCTCCGACGAGCCGGTCGTGGAGGCCCTCACCGGCGCCGCCGACTCCGCCCTGCTGCTCGTCCTGGGTGCGCACCGGGACAGCTGGTTCGAGAACCCCCGCCCCAACCCCCGCACCCAGCTCATCGTCCACCACGCCGCGAGTCCGGTCCTCGTCACCCGCAGCGTGTGACCATCCCCCCGCCGCGGACCGCCGGGACGGTCGGACGTCAGGCGCTGGGAGTCATGATGACGAGGCCGAGGCACATCTCGTCGCTGGTGCCGTCGCCCCAGACCACGTAACGCGGCGCGGTGCCCTTCAGCTGGGGCAGCTGGCCGCGCAGGGCCGCGTCGTGGGTGCAGGTGACCCGCAGCGTGTCGCCCGGCTGCAGGACGACGGGCTTGGCGAGCGGGTGGATCGCCTGGTCGTCGAAGTTGTACCGGGGGACGTCGAGCAGCGTCTGCGCGCCGGGCCGGCCGGGGTTGAGCTCGATCTTGATGGACCGGCCCAGCAGGTGCATGTGGCCGGCCACCGCGTACACCGTGGACCTGCCGGGCACGGGGCGGTCGCAGTGCTGGGTCGGGCCCGCGGCCGGCGGGGCGCCCTTCGCGCACAGCCGCAGCAGCCGGTCGGCCTGGCCGCCGATCTCCTCGCCGAAGCGCTTGCCGACGTCGGCGACGGCCGCGGCGCGGTCGCACAGCGGGCCCGACTCGGCCGGCGTGCACGGCAGCTCGATCGGCGCCGGCAGCAGCGACGTCTGCAGCGGTGTCATCGCCGAGGTGGTGTCGTTGAGCCGCAGGCGGATGCTCGACCGGTCCGCGCCGCCCGCCGGGCCGCCGGTGGCGAGCAGGTTGTAGTGGATCTGCATGACGATGAGGCTGCCGGGCGGCATCTGGTAGCCGAGGTCGGGCGCGAGGAGCGTCTCGTTGGCGCCCGGTGCCCAGGACGCGACCCACGTGTCGCCCTCGACGCCCGAGTCGCCGAAGCACGTCCAGCCGTCGCCGGGCGTGCCGGCGTCGAGTCTGCGGGCCTCGTCGGCGGAGCCGGGCGCGATGCGGAAGAAGATCGCGTGGTGCACGATGTCGGCGTTCTGCGGCAGGAACTGGCTGCCCGTCAGGTACGCCTCGCTCGTCAGCTTCGGGTCGACCAGGAAGCACCGGTACTCGTCGGTGCCGCCGTTGGGTGCCTTCGGCGTGTACGACGCCGGCATCGACAGGCTCTGGAAGCGTTCGCCGGCCCGGAGCGGCTCGGCGGGCGGCGCGGAGAGGTGCCCGCTGTGCGCCCCGCTCGCCGGCGCCGCGGCCGACGGTGCCGATTCCGGGTCCTTCGACCCGCCACACGCCGTGAGCAGGACCACCGCCGCGAGCGCGACCAGTCTCTTCATCGTTGCCTCCCCGTGGACGGCGCCGGTTATGAATCGATGTTGATGATTCTCTCCGGATTCGGGCGACACATCCGGGGTTCTCCCTGATAGTGCCCCTCGGGGTCAATCGACTCGATGGGTAATGGTGGATGAGGACTTCTTGCGGCACTATGTGGAAACTTTGCCGCCGAAAGTCGAAAACTGAGGAGGACCGGCGATGGTTGTTGCGCCGGAACGGGTGGTCGTGCGGTTCGAAGGTGACGGCGCCGGCACCGGGCCGCTGTCATGGGGGCAGCTGGAGAACTGGTCGGCGATCGTCAAGCAGGGCACCTGGCTGCCGCTCGGCGGGGTCCGGCCGCTGCCCGAGGGGACGACGCTCGACGAGGTCGTCGACGAGGTCCGGTACCTGATGGGCCGCTACCAGCCGATGCGGACCCGGGTGCACACCGGCGCCGGCGGCCGGCCCGAGCAGGTCGTGCACGCGTCGGGCGAGCTCACGGTCGAGGTCCACGACGTCGGTACCGACGCCGACAATGACGCAGGTGGGACCGGCGCAGGACCGGACAGCGCGGATCTGGTCGCCGCGGCCGTGCACGAGCGGCTCAGGGACACGCCGATGGACTTCGCCGCCGAGTGGCCGGTGCGGTACGCCGTCGTCCGGCAGGGCGGCCGGCTCACCCACGTGGTGCTGCTGGTGAGCCACTTCGTCACCGACGCCGCCGGGGCCGTCACGATGATGACCGAGGTCGCCGCCCGCACCGCCACGCCGGTCGCCGGGCTGCAGCCCCTCGCGCAGGCCGGATGGCAGACGTCACCGGCCGGCCGCCGGCACAACGAGCACGCCCAGCGCCACTGGGAGCGGATCGTCCGGGACGTCGACCCGGTCAGGTTCCCGCCGCCCGCCGAGGTGGTTTCGCCACGGTACCGGCAGGGCGAGCTCACCTCCCCGTCGCTGCCGGCGGCGGTGCGGGCGATCAGCGACCGCAGCGGCGTCGAGTCCGCGACGGTGCTGCTCACCCTGTACGCGGCCGCCCTGCACGGCGTCCTCGGCGTCGACCCGGTCGTGATCCGGCCGATCACCAGCAACCGGTTCAGGCCCGGCCTCGCCGACGTCGTCTGCACCCTCGCGCAGGCCGGCCTGTTCCGCATCGACGTCGGCGGCGGCTCGTTCGAGGACCTGCTGCCCCGGGCGGGCCGGGCGGCTCTGTCGGCGTACAAGTACGCGTACTTCCACCAGGCGGAGATGGCCGACCTCGTCGACCGCGTCGGCCGCGAGCGCGGCGCGCCGATCGAGCTCGGCTGCTACTTCAACGACCGCCGCGGCGCCGGTCCCGCCCCTGACGCGCCGGCGGCGTTCCGGTGGGTGGCCGCGCAGGAGGCGCCGACGTTCGAGCCGCTGTTCGTGCACGTCGACGACGCGACCAGCGACGGCGCCGAGGCGTTGCGGCTCACCGCGTACCTGGACACGGCCCACGTCACCCCGGCGTCCGCGGCCGCGGTCCTGCAGGCGATGGACGAGCTCGCGTCGAAGGCCGCCGCCCTCCAGCCCGCGGCGCTGTAGGAACGCCCGCCGGGTGCTCGTGGAGTCCTTCGTGGCGACTCGACGCGGTGGCGGCGGGCGCTTCCACCCGGCCGCTGCGGCGAATTCCGTGGCGGCCGTCGCGGGGCTTCCGCGGCGACCGGGGTGGGGCTTCCGTGGCGACCGGGGTGGGCTTCCGCGGCGGTCGTTGCGGGGCTTTCCGTGGCGGCCGGGGTGGCGGGGCGGTCAGCTCCAGGCGGCGGGTGCGGTCCCGTAGGACGGGGGCAGGCGGGGCCAGCTGAGCGGCACGCCGTCCAGCGCGCCGGGCGGGGCGACGCCGGTCCAGCCGTTGCCGAGCGGCACCAGGTGCGGCGCGACCGGCGTCTCCACCGGTGGCGTCCCGTCGAGCGGCGCACCGATCAGCCAGGCGGCGGTCCGGGCCAGGGACACCTCGACGTGCGCGGCGACCCCGTTGCGCGCCCGCTCGGCGAGGGCGGCCAGGGCTCCGGCGGCGACGAGGTATCCGGTCGCGTGGTCGAGCAGCTGGCACGGCAGCGCCCCGGGCCGGCCGGACGCGTCCCTGGTCAGCCAGCCGATCCCGGTCGCGACCTGGACCAGGCTGTCGAAGCCGCGCCGCGCGCCCCACGGCCCGCCGGTGCCCCACGCGGACAGCGTCACCACGACCGTGCCGGGGTGCCGCTCGGCGATCTGGTCGGCGTCCAGGCCGAGCCGGCGGAGGGCGCCCGGCCGGTACCCGGTGACGAGCACGTCGGCGCCGTCCAGCAGCCTGTGCAGCGTCGCCGGGTCCTCGCCGGCGTCCAGCAGCGCGCTGGCCTTCCCGAGGACCCCGTCGACGGCGAGCCCGGGCAGCTCGGGCCGTGCGGGGTGGTCGATCCGCAGGACGTCGGCGCCGAGCGCGGCGAGCATCCGTGTGCCGACGGGACCGGCGATGACCCGGGTCAGGTCGAGGACCCGGATCCCGGCGGCCGGCAGCGACCCTCGCGCACCGGTGCCCTCCGGCCGCCCGGTCGCGGTGCCGAGGGGCGTGGCGCGTACCAGTGGGCCGTTCGGTGCTGGCAGCTCGCCGGGTTTCCGGGCGGCGACGGCGAGGCCGCCCGCCTCGTACACCAGACGCTCCACCATCAAGGCGGGCATTCCGGCGATCGTCTCGGCCACGCTCTCCACATCCGCGCTTTCCGCTTCGAGGGCGGTGAGGAGTGCGGCGCGGTGCCACGGGTAGTTGGCGTGGGTGCGGACCCAGCCGTCGGCGGCGGGCCACAGGCGCGACAGCGGCGCGAACCCGTCGATGCCGCGCCCCTCCGGGTCCCGCAGCAGCGCCTCGGCGCGGACGGCCGCGGCGACGTGCCCGGTGTCGAGGGAAACGGCGGGGCGGTGGCCGGTGCGCGCCTCGGCGAGGTCCGCGGCCGCCTCCAGGCACATGGTCACGGCCGCGGTCGCGCACCCGGCGACGGCGAGGGGCGCCGCAAGTACAGCAGGAACAGCGGGACCGGAGATCTCAACGCTCACGGTCGCCATTCTCGCTCGACGCCGCCGCGCGGGCGGGTGCATGCTGACGGGCACGATGGGTGCAATCGACATGGTCGCCGCCCGGGTCGCCGGCGGCGCGACGGTGCAGTTCCGGCCCAGCGGGTCGTCGATGGTGCCGCTGGTGCGCAGCCGCCAGCTGGTGACGGTCAATCCGGTCGACCCGGCGCTGGTCGAGGTCGGCGACATCGTCCTGGCGAAGGTGGCCGGCACGGTGTACCTGCACCTGGTGTCCGCCGTCGACGCCACGGGCCGCCGGGTGCAGATCAGCAACAACCGCGGCCGGGTCAACGGCTGGACCGGCCACGCCAAGGTGTACGGCATCTGCGTCTCGGTCGACGGCGTCCCCCGCCCACGCACCGCCGGCAAGAGCCTTCTCTGAAGTCGGCCTTTCTCTGAAGTCGGCCTTCTCTGAAGTCGGACACGGGTTGTCAGGTTTTTCTGGCACGGTCGTCTGTATGGAACAACCACTGAAAGGCAAGGTCGCCCTGGTCGCCGGCGCGACGAGGGGCGCGGGCAGGCAGATCGCGGTGCAGCTCGGCGCGGCGGGCGCCACGGTGTACGCGACGGGACGCACCACCCGTGAGCAACCCTCCGAGATCGACCGGCCCGAGACCATCGAGGAGACCGCCGAGCTGGTGACCGCCGCCGGTGGCACCGGGATCGCCGTGCAGGTCGACCACCTGGTGCCCGACCAGGTGCGCTCGCTCGTCGCCCGCATCGACGCCGAGCAGGGCCGGCTCGACGTCCTCGTCAACGACATCTGGGGCGCCGAGAAGCTGTTCACCTGGGACAAGCCGCTGTGGGAGGACTCGCTCGACACCGGCCTGCACATCCTGCGCCTGGCGATCGACACGCACATCATCACCAGCTACCACGCCCTGCCCCTCCTCATCCGCAACCCCGGCGGCCTGGTCGTCGAGATGACGGACGGCACCCTCGCGTACAACCTGGACAACTACCGCGTCTCGTTCTTCTACGACCTGGCGAAGATGTCCGTCCTGCGACTCGCGTTCGCCCAGGCCCACGAACTACGCCCACACGGCGCGACCGCGGTCTCCCTCACCCCCGGCTGGCTGCGCTCGGAGCAGATGCTCGACCACTTCGGCGTCACCGAGTCCAACTGGCTCGACGCGACGGCCAAGGAACCGCACTTCGTCATCTCGGAGTCCCCGGCGTACGTCGGCCGCGCCGTCGCCGCCCTCGCCGCCGACCCTGACGTCGCCCGCTGGACCGGCCAGTCCCTGTCCAGCGGCCAGCTGTCGCAGGTGTACGGCTTCACCGACCTCGACGGCAGCCGTCCCGACTGGTGGCGCTACTTCCGCGAGGTCCACGAACCGGGCAAGCCCGCCGACGCCACCGGCTACCGGTAGCCGCACGCTGTCCTGGAGGTCGCGGTAGCGGGGCGGCGGTGGCCTGCCTTCCAGGGTTTGCGCTGACCGGCGACGGTGGCCGCTTCCGGGGTTTGCGCTGACCGGCTACTTGCCAGCGCTCGGTGCGTGACGACCGCTGGTGGCGAACTGTCCGCTTGCCAGCGCTCGGTGCGTGACGACCGCTGGTGGCGAACTGTCCGCGGTTTGCGGTGGCTGGCTGGCTGCCGGTGGAGCGCTGCCCCGGGTCCCCGTCGGGTGGCCGGCACCGCCCGATCCGGTCCGCGCCGAATTGCCGTGGGTCGCCTGCCCGCGGGGCGCTGCCCGGGATCTGCCGGGACCGGCTGCTGCCGGTGGAGGGCCGCCATCTCGTCCGTTGCGATCGCGGCCGTGCCTGTCCCTCACGCGGCCGTGGGTCACAGGTCCGACCTGCCCTCACGCTCGCTGCTGGTGGGGCTGTCCCGCCTGCTTCGGGCGCGCGGTCTTGCGTGACGGGTCCGACCTCCACCGCACGCCGGAGACGTGGGTGCCCTACGCCGCGTCGCCTACGTCTGCGTCGTCGCCACCGGGCTCGCCAGGCGCGACGGTGTTCGGCTGCTCCGGCGACCGGTAGAGGGCAGCCATCCTGTCGGCGGCGCTGCGCATGAGGTCACGTAACGGCTCGGGCTCGAGCACCTCGACGTCGGGCCCGAGCCGCAGTAACTGTGTGTACGCCACGGCGACCGACTCCACGGGCAGGTCCACCACCACCCGGCCCTGCTCGTCGGGCGGGTGGAAGTGGGCCTCCCGCACCGCGAGGGCCTCCACCGCGTGCCGCAGCGTCCGCAGCCCGGCCGGCGTGAGCCTGATCGTGACCCGCTCGGCGAGGACCCGCCGCACGAACTCGTCGGCGCGCTCCGCCCAGAACGCGCCCAGGTCGAACTCCACGTCCCGCGTGAACCCCGTCTCGTCGACGGTCAGCTCGGCGATCTTGTCCACCCGGTACACCCGCAGGTCGCCGGCGACGCGCCCGACGAGATACCACCCTCCGTTCTTGAGCACGAGCCCGTAGGGCTCCACGGTCCGCGCGACGACCTCCCGCCGCCCGGCCACCGTGCGGTCGTCGGTCCGCCCGACCGAGTCGGTCCGCCCGACCGAGTCGGTCCGCCCGGCCGAGTCGGTCCGCCCGGCGCGGCGCTCATACCGCAGCTGGATGACCCGGTCGTCCCAGACGGCGCGGGCCAGGTCGGCCAGCCAGGGCGGCGGCTGGGCCGGGTCCTCGAACCACCCGGGCACGTCCAGGTGGAACCGCTGCCGTGCGCGGCTCGACGCGTCGCGGATCGGGGCGGGCAGCGCCGCGGCCACCTTCAGCTCAGCCACGGCGAGCACGTCGCCGAGGCCCATGTCACGGGCCGGGCCGGGCAGCCCCGACAGGAACAGCGCCTCCGCCTCGGCGCGGCTGAGACCGGTGAGCTTCGTGCGATACCCGTCGAGGAGCCGGTATCCACCGGCGCGGCCCTGTTCCGAATACACGGGAACGCCGGCCGCGGACAGGGCGAGGATGTCGCGGTAGATGGTGCGCTCGGAGACCTCCAGGGCCTCGGCCAGCTCAGCCGCCGTCACCGTGCCGCCGGCCTGGAGCAGCAGCACGAGCGAGATGAGCCGCGACGCGCGCATCGCCTACGCCGGGTCCTGATCGGGTGCGGCCGGTGGGTCGAGCGTTTCGACGATCCGCCGGATGTCCTCGGGGGAGGAGGAGTCGTCCAACTCGACGACCACGTCGCCGCGCCGGATCCGCACCCGCGGCGGCCGGGGCCGGGTCCCGCGCCACGTCACCACCGCCATCAGCAGCCCGCCGAGCGCGATGCCGTTGCTCACCAGGGCGTTGACGACCTCGAACGCGCCGCCCATCTCCCCGGGCCGGGGCGCCGTCGGCGTCAGGCTCACCCGGACCGTGCGAATGATCTCGTCGTCGCGCAGCCACTGGTACAGCTGACGCAACGACTCCTCGTCGTCGACCTCAAGGCGAATCTCCACGACGGCACGGTACCGCGCAGGTACGACAATTTTCGCCGCCGCTCCAGCTGGCTCTCGGCTCCGCTGCAGCGCTTTGGTGAGGTCACGCTAAGCTTTTTCGGGTGAACGACGTGGAGCAGCACCCTGCCCGGCGCAACACCCGCCAGCGTGACGCCGTGATGACGCTGCTCAGCAACGTCGACGGGTTCCACAGCGCCCAGGAGCTGCACGTCATGCTCCGTGAACGCGGCGCCAACGTCGGCCTCACCACCGTCTACCGGACCCTGCAGCTGCTCGCCGAGACCAACGAGATCGACGTCATGCAGGTCCCGGGCAGCGACACCCGGTACCGGCGCTGCAGCGACCGCCACCACCATCACCTCGTGTGCCGCAGCTGCGGGCGTACCGTCGAGGTCCTCGGACCCGCCGTCGAGCGCTGGGCGGACCGCATCGGCGAGGAGCACGGCTTCACCGACGTGAGCCACACGCTTGAGATCTTCGGCACGTGCGGACGCTGCGCGCGCTGACGTCTCCGTCGGTTACCCTGGTGGAGCGCGAAGGGGAGTAGTCCTCCAACTGCGTGGTCGACATACTGGGGCGCTCGCGTCCCCGGCCACGCGGCCCAGTGCTCATGGCGTCCGGACCCGTCCGGTGCCGCACAGGGCGGACGAGACCTTCGACTCAGGCTGAACAAGCCGGGTCGAGGTCGTCCGTGCCCTCCTCCCGGCCATCTCCGGGAAGGTATCTGCAACCACATGAGCGGTTTCCTCGCTGCCCTGGCCATCAGTTTCGGCGTCATCTTCGTAGCCGAGCTGGGCGACAAGTCGCAGCTGATGGCGCTGACGTTCGCCACCAGGTTCAAGACCGTTCCGGTCCTGATCGGTATCACCGTCGCCACGGCCCTGGTCCACCTGGTTTCCGTCGCCGTGGGGTACGGCCTGGGCGCCGCCCTCCCGACCGCCTGGATCTCCCTGGTGGCGGCGCTCGCCTTCTTCGCGTTCGGCGCCTGGACGCTGCGCGGCGACTCCCTCACCGACGAGGAGCGCGACAAGGTCAACCAGCCCACCACCCGGTCCGCCATCTTCACCGTCGGCGTCGCGTTCTTCCTGGCCGAGCTCGGCGACAAGACCATGCTCGCCACCATCACCCTCGCCACCCAGCACGGCTGGTTCGGCACCTGGCTGGGCTCCACCATCGGCATGGTCGCCGCCGACGCCCTCGCCATCCTCGCCGGCCGCCTCCTCGGCAAGCACCTTCCGGAACGCACCATCAAGTACGGCGCCGCCGCCCTGTTCGTCCTCTTCGGCGTCTGGCTGCTCATCGAGGCCCTCGGCGAGCTCCTGTAACCACGGACGCCGCCTCCGCCCCAGTACCTCGCCGAGGACGCGCTCGTGTACTGGGGCGGAAGGCGCTCCGCCGCGCAGTGCGCCGGCGCCGCAGGAGGAGGGCCCGACGCCCCGGGAGTGCGACCCGGCGGCGTGGGGAAACGTGACGCGTGGCGCGGCGGGCTAGAGAAGAGCGGCGCGAGGCCCGCGCCTTCGGCGCCGCGAAGGCGGCCGGCCAGGCGGTCGAGCCGACCACCCGCGACGCGAAGGCCGCGCTGCAGGAGCTCGAGGAGCGCCTCGCCGCGGTGCAGGAGCAGCTCACCACCGCGATGAGCGAGCTGCCCAACCTGGCCCGTTCAGCATCCAGGCCAACTTGGACGAGCCTGTGCCCGGGCTACAGCACTGCGACGCACGCCGACAGACGGCCAGGAGCGCCGGCCAGGTCAGGAACCCCGCCAGGTCAGGAACCCCGGGCCAGCCCAGGAACACCTGCCGGCCCAGGAACCTCGGCCGGGTCAGGAGAGCCGGCCCGGCCAGGAACCACGGCGCGAGGCCGCTGATGGGCATGGCACCGGGCGGCGGGACGTAGTCGGGCAGGTCCGGCGGGGTTGGTGCCGGCCGGACCTGCCCGGGAAGTGGAAGGCTTCCGGAGCGTCAGCGTCGCTTGGTCGGCTTGACGATGCGGTCGGTGCCGACCTTGTCGCGGAGGACCTCGGGGACGAGGACCGAGCCGTCGGGCTGCTGGAACTGCTCGAGGATCGCCGGGAAGATGCGGCTGGTGGCCAGGGCGGAACCGTTCAGGGTGTGGACGAAGCGGTTGTTCTTCGAGCCCGGGACCCGGTAGCGGATGCCGGCGCGGCGGGCCTGGTAGTCGCCCGCCCAGGAGACCGAGGAGACCTCCTTGTACTTGCCGGTGCTCGGCATCCAGACCTCGATGTCGATGGTCTTGCGCATCGAGGCGCTGGAGTCGCCGGCGGCGAGCAGCGAGCGCCGGAAGTGCAGGCCGAGCGAGCTGACCAGGTCCTCCGCGTAGTCGACCATCTCCTCGAGGGTCTTCTCGCCGTCCTCGGGAGTGGTGAACTGGAAGATCTCGACCTTGTTGAACTGGTGGCCGCGGACCGTGCCGCGCTCGTCGGAGTGTGAGCCGGCCTTCTCGCTGCGGTAGCAGGGCGTGTACGCATACGCCTTGTGCGGCAGGTCGGCGGTATCGAAGATCTCGTTCTGGTACGCGCCGAGGATCGCGGTCTCCGACGTCGGCAGCAGGAAGCGGCCGCGCTCGTCGTCGTCGGTGGCGATGTGGAACACGTCGTCGTAGAACTTCGGGAACTGGCCCGCTGCATAGCCCGCCGAGTCCAGCAGCAGGTGCGGCGGAAGCATGAACTGGTAGCCCGCGGTGAAGTGGCGGTCGATGAACCAGTTGACCAGGGCCCACTCGAGGCGGGCGCCCCAGCCCGTGTAGATCCAGAAGCCGGAGCCGCCGAGCTTCACGCCGCGCTCGAAGTCGACGAGGCCCAGCTCGTTGGCGAGGGTGACGTGGTCGCGGACGTTGTCGATCTTCGGCGCCTCGCCGAAGACCTTGACGACGACATTCGCCTCCTTGCCGCCGGCCACGACGTCCTCGGCCGGCAGGTTGGGCAGCTCGCTCATCGCGGTGGCGAGCTGCTCCTGCACCGCGGCGAGGCGCTCCTCGAGCTCCTGCAGCGCGGCCTTCGCGTCGCGGGTGGTCGGCTCGACCGCCTGGCCGGCCGCCTTCGCGGCGCCGAAGGCGCGGGCCTCCTCCTTGCGGCGGGCCCGCTCGGCGTCGATGTCGCCGATGAGCTCGCGGCGCTGCTTGTCCAGCTCGGCGATGGCACTCAGCGAGCGGGACACCTCAGACGGATCGAGCCTCTTGGACAGTGCGGCCTCGACGGAGGCCCGGTCCTTGCGAATCAACTCGATGTCGAGCATGTCTGCCGCGCACCTTTGCCTAGATTTTCTGGACGCTCAGGATGTTACCGGTTGGGTCCGACACAATTTCCGACCCGCCGCCGCGGCACTCCCGCAACTCCAAGTGAACGCTACCTGGCGTCACCTAGTGGGCCGCCCCGCAAGGTGTACGCCCTGACCGACGCCGGCACCGCGCGCCTTGACGCGTGGCGCCGGCAGCGCAGGGGGTGAGCGGCGCCGACCGTACGAGCCTCGCCGCCGACCTCAGGGCGGATCTCGCCGCCGCCGCGGAGGACGGGATCGGGCCTGCCGAGCTCCTCGGCCCCGACGTGCCCGGCTTCGCCCGCCGGCTCGCCGACGAGGCGGGTGTCCGGCGCGCCCCGCGGGAGTACCTGCGCTACCTGCGGACCTCGATCGCCGGCGCGCTGCTCGGCGGAGCCGCCGGCTTCGCGCTGATCACCACGGTGGTGCACCCGCTGCTGGTGGCCCTGTTCGACCTGCCGAGGTCCGTGAAGGTGCCGATCCTGCTGGCCGCCGGAGTCTTCTACGGCGCCGCGGTGGCGTTCGCGGTCGCCGGATCGGTCGCGGCCGTCCGGATTCGACTGCGGCATCTTCCGTACACCGGAAACACCGCCAACGCGATGGCCGTCCTCATCCCGGCCGCCGCGCTCGTCGCGGCCCCGCTGACGGTGGGGTTCGCGCGGCTGACCGGCTACAGCACCAGCCCGTGGGTCGTGCTCACCGAGTGCGCCCTCGTCGTCGCCGCCCACATCGGCGCCGTCCTGCTCGCTCGCCGCTGGGCGCTGCGCGAACCGGGAACATCGTTCGCGATTTAAGCTGGTCGCCATGGACACGATCTGGACCCGCCCCGACCGCGGGTCCCGGGGACCTGTCCCGCAGCACAGCCGGGCCGAGATCGTCGCGGCGGCCGTTGTACTGGCAGACGCCGGCGGCCTGTCCGCGGTTTCGATGCGCGCCGTCGCCTCGGCCCTGTCCACGGGCGCCGGCTCGCTGTACCGCTACCTGTCGTCCCGCGACGACCTGCTCGACCTCATGTCCGACGCCGTCCTCACCGAGCTCCCGCTGGACCGGCCGCTCACCGGCGACTGGCTCGACGACCTGGTGGAGGTCGCCCGCGAGCAACTCGCCCTGTACCGCCGCCACCCCTGGCTCACCGAAGCCGCCCGCCGCGGCACCTTCGGACCGCGCGCCGTCAACTACTTCGAGCGCTGCATGGCCATCATGGCGCCGCTGCCCGCCGCCGCCAGCACGAAGATGGAGACGATGGGTGTCCTGACCGGCGTGGTTTCGCTGTTCGCCCAGCCGGTGCCGGGCAACCCGCCGCCCGGCGACCCGGCCGCCGAGGAGCGGAAGCGCGCCTCTGCCGCGCAGCTGTTCTCCCTGGTGGACCCGCAGGCGCACCCGCACCTGACGGCCGCGTTCACCAGCCCCGCCCAGCCGCCGGCCGCCTCCGACCTCTTCGAACGCACCGTCCGCAGCGTCCTCCGAGGCCTCCTCACCCCCTGACCGCCGAGCCCTGCCCGCGGGCCCGCCGAACGAGAGCCTTCCTCATGATCCGGTAGACCTTGGGCAGTCAGAGGTGCACAAGGTCTACCGGATCATGAGAACTGGCCTGGCCCCGATGGGGGAACAGCACCACAACCACGGCCCCGGCAGCGTGGAGTCTGTGCGGAGCCGCAGGTCGAGGCGGACGTGCTTGCTGTGCCCGCAAGGGACAGGCGGCTCCACGACCCGTCACAGCAGGCGACCGGCCCGGCGCTGACCTGATCCAGGAAGGCAGGCGGGTTGGGCGGGGGACTTGCTGGCGAGGTGGGGGTCGAGGCTGGAGGCGGTGGTGCAGTGCTGCAACGGCTTCTGTGCCGCGGTGGGCGCGGTGGCCCCGCCTGGGGCGGCAGTGGGAGCGGATTGAGTGGTTTGCGGATCGTGGTGGTGGCGGAGAGCCGGCGCTGACCTGATCCGGGGAGGGCAGGCGGGGGCTTGCTGGCGGGGCGGGGTCAGTGGTGGTGGGTGGCCGTCGTCGGGGTGGCGGCTGAGGCCGGCGGTGGTGGGGGAGCGTCGACGGCGCAGTGCCGCAACGGCTTCTCCAGCACGGCTGGGGTGGGGGTGGGGCGGGATGGGTTGCGGATCGTGGTGGCGGCGACGGCGGCGGCCAGGAGGCACAGGGCGGCGCAGATGAGGACGGCGGTGTGGAAGCCGGCTGAGAGGCGGGGTGGGTCCAGGTAGGCGGTGCCCGTGATGCCGGCGGCGGCGGGGAGGACGGCGACGGCGATCAGGCCGGCGGCGCGGGCGACGTCGTTGTTCACGGCGGAGGCCATGCCGGCGTGGCTGGAGCGGGCGGAGGACAGCGCGGTCGACGTGAGCGGGGCGACGGTGGTGGCGAGGCCCAGGCCGAGGACGACGACGGCGGGCAGGACCGAGGTGACGTACGAGCCGGAAGCGTCGATCCGGGCGAACAGCGCCATGCCGAGGCCGACCACGACGGGGCCGGCGCTCATCTGCAGGCGCGGGCCGATGCGGCTGGCGAGCGCGCCGGAGCGGGCGGACAGCAGGAGCATGATGACGGTGACCGGCAGGAGGGAGACGCCGGCCTGCAGGGCGCTGTAGCCGGCGACCTGCTGGAGCTGGATCGGCAGCAGGAACAGGGCACCGCCGATGGCGCCGTAGACGACGAACGTGACGACGTTGGTGGCGCTGAACTGCGGGGACGCGAACAGGTCCAGCGGCAGCATCGGGTGGGCGGTGCGGCGCTCCCACCAGACGAACGCGCCGAGCATCAGCACGCCCCCGACGAGGGCGGTGAGCACCAGGGGGCTGGTCCAGCCGAGGGAGTGGCCCTCGATCAGGCCATAGGTGATGCCGATCAGGCCGAGCGTGACCAGGGTGCCGCCGGGCACGTCGACGCGGCCGGTGGCGGTGGTGTCGCGGGACTCGGGGACGTGGCGCCAGGTGAGCAGGACGACGGCGGCGGCGATCGGGACGTTGATCGCGAAGATGAGCCGCCAGGAGGCGGCGCCGACGAGCCAGCCGCCGAGGAACGGGCCGATCGCGGTGGCGACGCCGCCGAGGCCGGACCAGGCGCCGATGGCGCGGCTGCGGTCCTCGGGGCGGAACGACGCCTGCAGGATGGCGAGGCTGCCTGGGGTGAGCAGGGCCGCGCCGACGCCTTGCAGGGCACGGGCGGCGATGAGGGTCGGCGCGTCGGGCGCGGCGCCGCACAGGACGGACGCGACGGCGAACCAGACGACGCCGACGAGGAAGATCTTCCGACGTCCATACCGGTCGCCGAGCGCGCCCGCGATGAGCAGCAGCCCGGCCAGGGCGAGCGTGTAGGAGGTGACGACCCACTGCAACGTCTCGAGGTCGGTGTCGAACGAGCGACCGATCGCCGGCAGGGCGATGCCGACGACGGTCGCATCGATCGCGGCGATGCCGGAGCCGAGGATCGTCGCGGTGAGGACCCAGCGCCCGGACGCGGTGCCATACGACAGCGTTGCCATGCAGAGAACCTAGCCCGAGGGTCCGACAAAAAGACGGCAGGAAACGATGGCAAGGAACGACGGCAAGAAAACTCAGTGGCGGTAGCCGCGCACCTTGACCTTGAAGTTCATCGCCGGCCCAGGCGTCGGTGCGGTCTTCGTCACGAGGGTGTAGCCGGGCGGGTCGAGCGCGAGGTCCAGCCGGTGGAACAGCCGCGCCATCGACAGCGCCATCTGCACGTCGGCGAAGCTCTTGCCGAGGCACGTGTGCGGCCCGCGCCCGTACGGCGAGTACGCGCCCGGCCGCAGGTGCTCCGACCGCGGCTTCTCGTACCGCCCGATGTCGAAGGTCTCCGGCGAAGGGTAGTACTCCTCCATGAAGTGCGGCACGGTCGTGCCGACGTAGACCATCTCGCCTTCCTTGATGGTGTACCCCGCGAACTCGAAGTCCCGCGTCGCGGTGCGGTTCAGCGCGACCGCGATCGGATAGAGCCGCATCGTCTCCATCAGCGCGTACCGGATCGACGGGATCTTGCGCAGGTCGTCGTCGGTGATCGGGCCGCCGGCGAACAGCGCGTCGGCCTCGGCCTGCACCCGCTCGAGCACTGACGGGTGCTTGAGGACGGAGTAGATGAAGGCCGCGGTCGTGTTCGCGACCGTGTCCAGCCCGGCGACGTACGGGCCGGTGAGCGCGAGCACGAGATCGTTGGCGGGCAGGACACCCTCGCGGTTGAGGTGCACGTCCATGAGGTCCTCGACCAGGTTGCGCTCCTCCGGAGGCTTGCTGCCGGCGCTCGCGCGCAGCGAAGCGACCATCGTGTCGCTGAGCTCGAACACGCGGCTGCGGGCCTTCTTGTACCGGGGATTCTGCAGCAGGATCTTCGGCCGCTGCTTCGTGACCAGGACGTTGAGCACGTAGAGCGTCATGGTGCGGATGTCCGGCACGTACTCCAGGGGCGCGTTGCCGGTCAGGATCGTGCCGAGCTGGTCGGTCACCATGTACTGCAGCGCGTGCACGACCGGGACGGACGCGCCGGCCTTCCAGTCCCGTGCGAGGACCCGGTCGGTGATCTCGACGAGCTCGTTGCCGCGGCCCTTGATCGCGTCGCGGGAGTAACCGCGGCGCATGATCTCCCGCAGCTCCTTGTGGCTGTCGCCGTCCTCGCCGAGGATCGTGCGGGTGCCGCCGTACTCGTCGAGGAAGCCCTGCCAGAACTCCTTGGACCGCAGGCATTCGCGGCCTTCCTTCGAGCCCATGAAGTCGGCCGCCTCGGCGCCGGCGATGACCGTGTAGGACTTGTTGAACACCCTGATCTTGAAGACGGGGCCGTTCTCCCGGTACGCCTGGGCGAAGAACCGCGCGGGGTCTTTCGCCAGCTCCGGCACGTTGCCGACGAGGGGGCGGCCCTTCGCCACCGGGATGGGGCGCGTCGGCGCCGGGGCGGCGTCGGTGACAGTCATGAGCGTCGACCTTCCGTGGTCCGTCGGCACCCGCCGGCGATCAAGGCGGAAATCGAAGCGATGCTATCGAACCGGAGGCGCGAACCGGGTCAGCGACAGCGTGTTGCCGTCGGGGTCGGAGGGCAGGAAGGCGACGGCGTCCGCGGAACCGAGCATGCTGCCATCATGGCGGACATGCTGCTGCGGCGATGGACGGACGGCGACGTCGAGGCGTTCTACGACATCTACTCGCGCTGGGAGGTGATGCGGCACCTGGGCGCGCACCCCCGCAGGGTCGTCGCGGACCGCGACGAGGCACTCGCCAGGCTGGCCAGAATGCGCGAGCGGGAGGACGGCCCAAGGGGCTTCTGGGCGATCGAGGAGGGTGGTGTACCGGTGGGCACAGTCCTCCTGGTGCCCCTCGCCGACTCCGACGAGGTCGAGGTCGGCTGGCACCTGCACCCGGCGCACCACGGCAAGGGCCTCGCCACCCGCGCCGCCCGCGAGGTGCTGTCCCGCACGAGCGGCCGGGTCCTGGCGCTCACGGACGACGACAACCTCGCGTCGCAGGCGGTCGCGAAGCGTCTCGGCATGACCGACGAGGGGCTGACCGACCGCTGGTTCGGCCTGACCGCCCGTCAGTTCTCCATCATGCTCGGCTGAGGATCATGTGGGTCGCCGCGTCGGAGGCGACCATGCGCGTGCACGCGTAGCCGTCGGTGAGGCCGTCGGTGAAGAGCCGCTCGCCCCGCCCGAGCACGATCGGGATGATCGCCACGTGCAGCTGGTCGACCAGGCCGGCGCGCAGGTACTGCTGGATCGTCGAGACGCCGCCGCCGAGCCGCACGTCGAGCCCGCCGGCGGCCTCGGTGGCCCGCTCCAGGGCCGCCTCGATGCCGTCAGTGACGAAGTGGAAGACGGTGCCGCCCTCCATCGTGATGCTGGGCCGGGCGTGGTGGGTCAGGACGAAGACCGGGTGGTGGTAGGGCGGGTCGGCGCCCCACCAACCGGCCCAGGACTCGCCGGGGGACCAGGGACCGCGGAGCGGGCCGAACATGTTGCGGCCCATGATGGTCGCGCCGAGGCCGGTCTGGCCGGCGGCGATCATCTCGTCGTCGATGCCCTCGCTGCCGCCGTCGCGGCCGGACATCTGCCGGCCGGTGCGGGTCTCGAAGAGCCAGTCGTGCAGCCGCTCCCCGCCGGTGCCGATCGGGTCCTCGAGCCGCTGGTCCGGCCCTGCGCCGTAACCGTCGACCGAGATGCAGAAGTTGTGCACACGCAGCATGGCGGATTCCCCTCCGAAGACGATGTCGTCACCAGGTCGAAGCAGGACGGCCCGGATCGACATCACCGAGGAAAGCAATGAGAACTAGGTTCCTAGGAAGCCTAGCACCCCGTGACATGGGCCACGCGGACGAGCCACGCCACGAGTGTCGGGGCATCCATGCGTTTTTGACAATCATTGTCAACTGGCGACAGGATGGGATCATGCTGCGTCGCGCCGTCCTCGCCGGTCTCACCGCCGGGTCCCTGTTGCTGAGCACCGCCGGCTGCGGCGGTGAGGAGGCCCCGCAGGGCGGGAGCGACGGCCGGCTGCGGATCGTGGCGGGGTTCTACCCGCTGCAGTACGTGTCGGAGCGCCTCGGCGAGGAGAACGTCAAGGTCACCAACCTCACCCAGGCCGGCGCGGAGCCGCACGACCTGGAGCTCAAGCCGAGCCAGCTGGCGCAGATCACGGACGCGGCCCTGGTGGTGTACCTGTCAGGGTTCCAGCCGTCCGTCGACGAGGCCGTCAAGCTGCAGGCGAAGGACAAGGCGTTCGACGTGGCCCCCGACCACGGCGACGACCCGCACGTCTGGCTCGACCCGGTCCGGTTCGCCGAGATCGCCGGGAAGCTCGCGGAGCGGCTCGCCACGCTCGACCCGGCCAACGCCGGCGCGATCCGGGCGCGGGCCGGCCAGCTGCAGGACGAGCTGCACCGCCTCGACGAGGAGTACACCGCCGGGCTGCGGACGTGCGCGCGGCGTGACATCGTGACGAGCCACGCGGCGTTCGGGTATCTCGCGTCCCGGTATCACCTGACGCAGGTGCCGATCTCGGGCCTGGACCCGGAGGGGGAGCCGAGCCCGCAGCGGGTGTCGGAGGTCGCGGCGCTGGCGAAGGAGAAGGGCGTGACGACGATCTTCTTCGAGGCGCTGGTCAGCCCCAAGCTGTCGGAGACGGTGGCGAAGGAGGTCGGCGCGAAGGCGGCGGTGCTCGACCCGATCGAGGGCGTCGAGGAGGGCAGCGACTACGTGTCGGTCATGGTGCGCAACCTCGCAGCCCTGCGCGAGGCGCTCGGGTGCACCTGAGTCCTATCCTTGGCCGGGTGCGTCGCCCTCCATTGCGCGTCCTGAGCATCCTGACCACCGCCGTCCTGCTGGCGGGTTGCACGTCGAGCGGCGCCGTCGACCTGGACCGGCCGCCGCAGCCGCTGGCGGTGGGCAACATCGACGGCACGTCCACCCCGGTCGCCGATCCGGTCTATCCGGCGTACGGCAACCCGTCGGTCGACGTGCTGCACTACGGGCTGGCGCTGGCGTGGGCGCCGCAGACGAAGACGCTCACCGGGAAGGCGACGGTGAAGCTGCGGGTGCTGCGCGCCGCGCCGGCCCTGAAGCTCGACCTGAGCAGCCCGTACACGCTGAGCTCCACCAGCGTCGACGGGGTCGCGGCGCAGGGCCGGGTCGCGGGCGGGAAGCTGACCGTGGACCGGGCGCTGACGGCGGGCACCACGGTGACGCTGGTGGTGGAGTACCAGGGGACGCCGGCGCCGGTGCCGATGCCGTCGCACCGCGGCGACGCCGAGCCGCTGGGGCTGACGGTGACCGACGCGGGTGAGCTGTGGACGATGCAGGAGCCGTTCGGCGCGTCGACCTGGTACCCGTCGAACGACCAGCCGTCGGACAAGGCGCTGTACGACATCTCGATCACGGTCCCGGAGGGCTGGGAGGCCGTCGCGAGCGGCACGCCGGGGCCGGTGACGGGCGGCACGTACACGTACAGGTCGACGCAGCCGGTGGCGACCTACCTGACGACCCTGGCGGTCGGGCAGGACTACCAGGTGGCGAGGCTGACGGGCCCGCGTGACCTGCCGATCTCGCTGTGGACGCGGCCGGGGAAGGACGACCGGTTCCTGCCGGTGCTGCGCAAGGCGCCGCAGCAGCTGGAGTGGCTGGAGGCGCGGTTCGGGCAGTACCCGTTTCCGAGCGCGGGTGCGGTGATCGTGCCGTCGCGGTCGGCGATGGAGACGCAGCAGATGGTGACGATCGGCGGCGACGTGCTGTCGCAGGGCACGAACGTGTCGGCGCTGGACGGGATCATGCTGCACGAGTACGCGCACCAGTGGTTCGGTGACGCGGTCGGCCCGGCGGTGTGGAAGGACGTGTGGCTCAACGAGGGCTGGGCGACGTACGCGGAGGCGCTGTACACGGCGGAGCGCGACGGTTACGACATCGAGGACTGGGCGCGGCGGGCGCGTAAGAGCGACGCGGACGCGCGGCAGCGGCTGGGGCCGCCCGGCAACCCGCGGGCGGACAGTTTCGCGGAGAGCAACGTGTACGTGTGCCCGGCGCTGATGCTGCACGAGCTGCACCGGGCGTTGGGTGACTCGGCGTTCTTCGCCCTGGCCCGGGCGTGGGTGTCGCAGCACGCGGGGACGGCGCAGGACCGGGCGGCGTTCACCGCGTTCGTGAACAAGCAGACGGGCCGCGACTTCACGAAGCTGATCGACGCCTGGCTGGACTCCCCGACGACCCCCGCGTAGCCGCTATTCGTGCAGGCCGCCGGCGACGACGTGGATGAACGCGGCCTGCACGTCATCGGAGTTGAGGGCGTTGTCGACGTACGCGTCGATGGGTTTGAGGGCGGTCTTGAGCCGGTCCGCGGAGTCCTTCTTGCCGAGCACGACGATGCTGACCGTGACGGGCTTGTTGGGGTCCTGCAGGCCGGTGAGCTTCTGCACGAGGGCGTCGACGGCGGCGGTGTTGGCGCTGTCCTTGTTCTGGTCGTCGGTGAAGACGAGGACCTGGTTGAACATGTCGTCGTGGTAGTCGTCGCGGACCGACTGGTAGGCGGCGGCGATCGTGTCGAAGAGCCCTGGTCCGGTGCGGTGGGCGGCGAGCTTGCCGACCTGCTTCTCGAACGAGGCGCGGGTGGCGTCGTCGAGGCGGTCGGTCGGCATGAGCTTGCGGTAGCCGGGGTTGCCGGGGTTGATCTCCCACAGGCCGAGGCGGGACCCGACGGGCATGAGGCCGGACAGGACGAGGCAGCCGTTGCGGAGGACCTCGATCGGCTGGGTGACCTGCTTGCCGGGTGGCGGTGAGGTGGGTGCGCCGCTGCTGGTGCCGTTGCTGGCGAGGTCGACGACGATGAGCAGGTTGCTGCGCCGGTCCTCGGGGTCCCAGGTGGCGAAGATGTGCTGCACGTGGTGCGGCTGGAGGACCTCGAACGGTTTGGCGGTGGGTTCGGGCAGGATGTTGGCGCCGTCGAAGATGGGCCGGAGGTTGTCGGGTCCGCGCAGGCCGGCCTCGGCGATGGCGCGGCTGCCTTCGGCGCTGGTGAACGCGGCGTAGAGGCGGCGCAGCGCGGCGGCCTTCTTCGGGTTGGCGGCGGCGGTCGCGGCCGGCAGCCACGTGTAGCGCAGCAGCGCCGTGTGGTCGGTGCCGACGATGTACCGGCGGTCGGTCTTCGCCAGCCGGAGCGTGGCCAGCAGCGCGTATTCGGGGATGAGCCCGACCTCGCCGGGGGCCTCGGGGATGGCGGCGAGGTCGTGGTTGACGGTGCGGGTGACGTTGAGGACGTTGGTGAGCACGAGCGAGGACGCGTCCATGCCCTTCTCCAGCCAGACGGCCTCGCCGACGGCGCCGGCGGCGACCATGCCGTCGCCGGACATGGCGGGGTTGCGCACGACCAGCTTGACGCCGGAGTTCTTGGTGTTGAGCAGGCCGGACAGGGCGAGCCAGCCGCCGCCGCCGGCGTTGATGCGGTCGCCGGTGGCGGGGTCGGTGACCATGTAGATGGGGCTGGACGCGAGGGTCGCGTAGGCGTTGAGGGTGTCCTTCTTCGCCACGAACTGCGGTGGTGCGATCACGTCCCAGGAGGCGTCGTCGGGGATCCACAGGTCGGCGCGGCTCTGGGTGAGCTGCCCGGCGGCGGGGCGGCCGTCGGTGCTGGTGGTGTCGACGAGGACGCAGTCGTCGCCGCCGCGCAGGGTGCGGCCGGCGGCGGAGACCACGGTCGCGAAGGACGACGCGGTGACGACGTGCAGGGTGGTGGGGCAGCTGCCTTCGGCGCCGTTGGCGCTGTTGTTGCGCAGCACGTACCAGCCGGCGCCGGCGACGAGTCCGACGGCGAGGAGGAGCACGAGCCCGCGCAGCAGTGTGCCGACGAGGCGGGTGCCGGCTATGTGCTTGCCCATCGTGGCAACCATCCGCGAGGTCAGTGGGGGTGGAAACGCGGAAAGTATGCCATTGAGCAAGGATGATTCCGGTCCCGGTCGACCGTCCGGCCGTGACCCTGAGCCGTTCAGCCAGGGTGTCCGTCCGGACGGTCGATCACGTGGCCGTCTGCCACCAGGTGGGCAGCGGCTACCGGGCAGCGGCTACCGGGCAGGGTCAGCCGCGCGGGACGACGGTGCCGAGGACGCCGGTGCTCGGGGCCCAGTCGGCGGAGACGATGGTGGCGCCGCGGCCGGCGAGGAGGTTGATCCTGGCGAGGGCCTGGGCGTTGGTGGGCGCGGTCGGGTCGATCGGCGGCGGGACCGCGGAGGCGTCGGTCATGACGAGCAGGTAGTGGTTGGTGTTGTACCAGGTGGTGTCGATGGACCCGTTGAGGTACGTGCTGGCGCTGCCGTCGAAGATCACGAACCAGGGCCGGATGTTGGTCTCGCTGTAGCGGGTGCGCGGGTCGCCGGCGGCGGCGTCGAGGACGGACGGGAAGGACTGTGCCCGGGCGAGGTTCCCGGCGGCGGCGAGGTCGCGCAGGTGGCGGCCGTATTCGACGTCGGTGTCGAGGTTGTCGAACGGGTTGCCGCGTTCGAACGTGCCGGGGATGATCTCGAGCATGACCTTGCCGGCGAGGGCGGCGCGGGTCGGCCAGTTGTCGGCCTTGGCGGCGGCGTCGAGGGTGGCGTAGGAGCCCTTCAGGTCGGCGGGCTTGAACACCTTGGTGCCGAGCTTGCTCGCGACGAGGGTGTCGAAGTCGGCGGGGCCCAGGCCGTACCGGCTGTCGAACCCGGCCTTGAGCTCGATCTTGAGGTGCAGGGGCTGGTGGCCGGGGTGGGCGTCGCTCCAGATGCGGATGTCGTCGAGGCAGACGCCGAACTGCTGGTCGCGGGCGCCGGTGCGCAATTGGGCGGCGGTGGTCGCGGCGGTGCAGTTGTTGCTGGTGCCGAAGAGCTCGTGGTTGACGCGCCAGCGGCGGCTCGCGGTGTCGACCCAGATGTCGAACTCGAGCAGGGACACGCCGGTGTCGAGGGCGTCGGCGAGGTAGGCGTACTTCGCCTTGTCGTAGGTGTTGTGGACGCCGACGGCGGTGGTGTGGGAGAGCTTGAGGGCGTCGGTCGGGCCGGCGGCGTGGGCCGTGGACGGGGTGACGAGGGCGGCGGCGACGACCGTGAGTGTGACAGCGGTCAATGACTTCCAGCGCATGCGGAGCACGATAGTCATCGATGGAGTCCGGGCGGAACCGGCGATGTGAACAGCTGCCGAACGATCATCCACTGTGGACTAAGTGAACACGGTCTGAACAGCAGATATACGGCAAGAGCCTTGCGGCGGCGGGGCACAATCACGGGCGTGAGACGGACCGGATGGCTCATCGTCCTCGTGGTGCTGCTCGTCGTCGCCGGCGCCTCGATCGGCCACCTCCTCGGCCGCGACGCCGACCCCCGCGAGCTCACCGGGGTGATCGGCTCGGAGAAGGCCGGCTTCTTCGCCGACCCCGAGGTCAAGGCCGCCCTCGCCAGGCACGGCCTCCGGCTGCGGCTCGACCCGGCCGGCTCCCGCCGGATGGCCGGGATGCCGCTGGACGGCTACGACTTCGCGTTCCCCGGCAGCGCCCCGGCGGCCGTGGAGATCGCCCGGCACCGCCGGCCCGCCGCCCCCGCCGTCACGGTGTTCAGCTCACCCCTCGCGGTCGCCAGCACCAGCCCGATCGTCGACCTGCTGCAGAGCGCCGGCCTCGCCCGCCGCGCCGCCGCCGGCGGGCACTGGACCCTGGACGTGAAGGCGCTCGTCGAGGCGAACCAGCGGCAGCTGCGCTGGGACCAGATCCCCGGCAACGCCACGTTCCAGGTCAAGCAGGCCGTCCTCGTGGCCACCACCCGGCCCGCCGACTCGAACTCCGCCGCGCTCTACGCCGCGATCCTCAACCAGGTCACCGGCGGCAACCTCAACGCGGTCACCAAGCTCTTCGCCGACCAGGGCGCGGTCGACACCACCACCGAGGAGCCCTTCGAGAGCTGGCTGAGCCGCACCACCAACTTCGCGCCGCTGGTGCTCGTCTACGAGGCCCAGTTCCTGGACCGCGGCAAGGGCGACAACCACGTCCTGCTCTACCCGCAGCCGACGATCGTCAGCGAGCACACGGTGGTGCCGTTCACCGCCGCCGGCGCCGAGCTGGCGAAGCTGCTGCAGACGGACCCGCAGCTGCAGCGCCTCGCCGCCGCGCACGGGTTCCGCACCGCCGGCGCGCCCCTCGCGCCCGGCGCGGCCGCCCTCGGCGGCCCCGACGTCATCCCGTCCCCGGACGAACCCACCCTGCAAGCGCTGCTCGACGCGCTGGAAGAGAGACTCGCATGAGGAAGCTCCTGGTGGCCTCCCTGGCCCTGGTCGTCGTTGGTTCCCTCGCCGCCTGCACGGACACGCCGCAGGCCGCGAAGGGGGAGCAGCCGTTCGTCAAGGGTGACGGCGTGCTGCGGGTCCTGGCCGGCAGCGAGCTCGCCGACCTGCAGCCGATCCTCGACGAGGCGGCCGCGGCGACCGGTGTCACCGTCAAGCTGACCCCCACCGGCACCCTCGACGGCGTCGAGTCGGTGGTGCAGGGCGGCGCGGCGAAGCAGTACGACGCCACCTGGTTCGCCAGCAACCGGTACCTGCAGCTGCACCCGGACGCCGCGTCCCGCACCGGCACCGCCACGAAGATCGCGACCTCGCCGGTCGTGCTCGGCCTGCGCCGCTCCGTCGCCGAGAAACTGGGGTGGTCAGTGCAGGATGGCGGGACCCGCCCCACCTGGAGCGAGATCGCCGTCGCCGCCGGCGAGCGGAAGTTCACCTACGGCATGACGAACCCGGCCGCGTCCAACTCCGGGTTCGCGGCGCTGGTCGGGGTCGCCGCCGCGATCGCCGGGACCGGCGCCGCACTCACCGCCGACCAGATCGGGCCGATCACGCCCCGGCTGCGGGCGTTCTTCGCCGGGCAGAGCCTCACCGCCGGCTCGTCCGGCTGGCTCATGGACGCCTACCTGCGCGCCGGCGCCGAGGGCCGGCCCGTCGACGGACTCGTCAACTACGAGTCGGTGATCCTGTCGCTCAACGCGTCCGGGAAGCTCACCGAACCGCTCACCGTCGTCTACCCGGCCGACGGGGTCGTCACCGCCGACTACCCGCTGACGCTGCTGTCCGGGGCGTCGGAGCAGGCCCGCACCAACTACGCGGCGGTGACGGACTACCTGCGCCGGCCGTCGGTCCAGCGGCAGATCATGCAGCGGACGTGGCGCCGCCCGGCCGTGCCCGACGCGTCGCTCACCCTGGACGCCGCGTTCGGGCCGAAGAGCGGCAACCTGCCGGAGCTGCCGTTCCCCGGCAAGCTCGACGCCGCCGACGCGCTCATCGGCGCGTTCGGCGACTCGCTGCGCCGCCCCGCCCGCACCATCTACGTGCTGGACCTGTCCGGGTCGATGAAGGGTGAGCGGCTGGCCGGGCTCAAGACCGCGCTGACCGGGCTCACCGGCGCCGACACGAGCCTGTCCGGGCAGTTCAGCCGGTTCAACGGCCGCGAACAGGTGATCCTGCTGCCGTTCAGCACCCGCCCCGGCACCCCGACGACGTTCGACCTGCCGGAGGCCGGGTTCGAGCCGACCCTCGCGCAGATCCGCACCCACGTGCAGCAGCTCAAGGCCGACGGCGACACCGCCATCTACGACGCGCTGCTCGCCGCGTACGGCATGGTCGGCGCGGGCGGCGACGACCGGGTCACGTCGATCGTGCTGCTCACCGACGGTGCCCGCACCGCCGGCGCCGACCTCGCCGCGTTCCGGGCGAAGGTGCCGCAGCTGCCGCGGGTGCCGGTGTTCACCGTCCTGTTCGGCGAGAGCAACACCGGCGAGATGACCGAGGTCAGCAACCTCACCGGCGGCCGCACCTTCGACGCCCGGGCGACCGGCGCCCTCGCCGGCGCGTTCAAGGAGATCCGGGGGTACCAGTAACGTGCTGTTCAAACTGCCGCAGTGGTGAAACGGCGGGGGAGAGGGTACATCCATGGGATGGCTGACCTCTCTCTCGACGACTACCTGGTCGAGGACGACGACGATGACGACCCGGTGCTGCTGCGCAAGGACGGGCAGCCGGTCGACACCTGGCGGGAGGACTACCCGTACGACGAGCGGATGACCCGCGACGAGTACGACCGCACCAAACGCCTCCTGCAGATCGAGCTGCTGAAGCTGCAGTACACGCTGAAGTCCCGCGGCGACCGGCTCGTCATCCTGTTCGAGGGGCGCGACGCCGCCGGCAAGGGCGGCACCATCAAACGGTTCATGGAGCACCTCAACCCGCGCGGCGCCCGGGTCGTCGCCCTGGAGAAGCCCAGCGAACGCGAGTCGACGCAGTGGTACTTCCAGCGGTACGTGCACCACCTGCCGGCCGCCGGCGAGTTCGTGCTGTTCGACCGGTCCTGGTACAACCGGGCCGGCGTCGAACGGGTGATGGGCTTCTGCAACCGCGCCGAATACCTGGAGTTCATGCGGGAGGCGCCGGAGCTGGAGCGGATGCTCGTGCGGTCCGGGATCAACCTCGTCAAGTTCTGGTTCTCCGTGTCGCGCAACGAGCAGAAGACCCGGTTCCTGATCCGGCAGGTCGACCCGGTCCGGCAGTGGAAGCTGTCGCCGATGGACCTCGCGTCCCTGGACAAGTGGGACGACTACACGGACGCGAAGGAGGCGATGTTCTTCTACACCGACACCGCCGACGCCCCCTGGACCGTGGTCAAGTCCAACGACAAGAAACGCGCCCGCATCGAGGCGATGCGGCACGTGCTGAGCCGCTTCGACTACGACGGCAAGGACGCCGACCTGGTCCGCAACCCCGACCCGCTTATCATCGGCCCGGCCGCGCTGGCCGACGAGTCGACCGGTGACGCACCTCGGCTGTAGCGCTCTAGCCTGGGCGGTGGATTGTCCATAGGCTTGTGCGGTGTCGGAGGGGCGGACGGTGCCGTCGTGGCGGCTGGGTGAGCACGTCAGCGCCACCTACGCCGCCACCGACGAGTGCCGCGACCTGCTCACCGGGTTCGTGCGGACCGGGGTCCGCCCAGGCCAGCGGGTGGTCGTGTTCCTCGACGCGGACGACACCGACCTGGCGCGGCAGCTCGTCGCCGCCGCGCCCGACGCGGCGGCCGGGCAGCTGCTCGTCCTGCTGTACGGCAGCGGCTTCACCGCGTCCGGCGACGGCCGGGTCCAGCAGATGCTCGACGGGCTCACCACCGTCCGCGACGAGGCGTTCGCCGACGGGTTCCAGACGGTGTTCGTCGCCGGGAAGATGACGTGGACGCTGCGGGCCGGGTTCGCCGCCGCCGACCTCGTCGCCTACGAGTCGGCGGTCAACGCGTTCTTCGGCGACGTCCGGATCGGCGGGCTCTGCCTGTACGACCGCCGCCGCTTCGACAAGGCGACCATCGGCGCGGTCGCGGCCGCGCACGCCGGGCCACTGCTGCGCTTCACCGTCGGCGGCTGGGGTGCGCACCTGCGGCTGTCCGGTGAGCTCGACGCCTCCAACACCGGCGCGCTGCCGTCGATCCTCGGCATGGTCACCGAGGCCGACAGCACCGTGCTGCTCGACGCCAGCGACCTGCTCTTCCTCGACGCGGCGGCGGCCCACGCGATCGTCGGGTTCGCCGCGTCCCGGCCCAACCGGCACACCGTCGTGCGCTGCACCCGCGGCGTCCGGCAGGCACTCGACCTCGTCGGCGCCGACGAGGTGCCGACCCTCGTGCTCCGCGACCGGGTCGGCGGCACATGACCGGCCCGGAGCGCAGCGGAGGGTCGGGCATCATGGGCGCAGTGTGGGGGTCAGGTCGACGCCGGAGCGCAGCGGAGGTGGCGGCATGACCGGCCCGGAGCGCAGCGGAGGTGGCGGCATGACCGGTCGCGCGCTTCGCCGCCGGGCCGGCGGGGTATGACTGTGCGCGTGCCTGCCTTTCCCCGCGGTGTAGCGACCTACTACGAGACCTCCGGCCACGAGCGCGTCGACATCGCGCCCGAGGTCGTGCAGACGGTGCTGGCGCTGCTCGGGCCGCCCGCCGCGGTGCCGGGCCCGGCGGCGGGCGGGGCGCCGGTGGTGCCGTCCGGGCCGCTACCGGCGGTGCCGCGCACCTGGGGGTGGATGCTGCAGCTGTACGGGGTGCGCTCGGCCGGCTCGTGGGGTGTCGGCGACTTCGCCGACCTCGCCGCCTTCACCCGCTGGGCCGCGTCGACGGGCGCCGGGGCGATCCTCGTCAACCCGCTGCACGCCGTCGCGCCCGTCGATCCGCTGCCGTCCTCGCCGTATTCGCCGTCGTCGCGCCGGTTCGTGAACCCGCTGTACCTGCGGATCACCGACCTGCCCGAGTACCGCTCCGCCGCGCCGGACGTCCGCGCCGCCGTCGACGCGCTGCGCCCCGCCGGACCGGCCGACGAGCTGATCGACTACGACGGCGTGTGGCGGGCGAAACGCGCGGCGCTGGCCCTGCTGTGCCCGGCGGCCGAGGGTGCCGCCCCCGAGCGTCCCGGGCGCCCGGAGCGTTCCGAGTTGGCGGACTTCGCCGTGTACTGCGCGCTCGTCGCCGACCACGGCCCCGACTGGCGGACCTGGCCCGCCGAGCTGCGGCAGCCCGGACCGGCCGCGTACGCGGTCGCCGACCCCGCGGCGGTCGCGTTCCACATCTGGTTGCAGCGGCGCTGCGCGGAGCAGCTGGCGGCCGCGAACGCCGCCGCCGCCGGGATGACCGTCGGGATCATCCACGACCTGGCCGTCGGCATCGACCCCGGCGGCGCCGACGCGTGGACGATGCAGGACGTCGTCGCCGCCGGGGCGAAGATCGGCGCGCCGCCGGACGCGTTCAACCAGCAGGGCCAGGACTGGGGGCTCGCCACGTGGAGCCCGGACCGGCTCGCCGACACCGGCTACGCCGCCTGGCGGACCCTGCTGCGCGACATCTTCCGGCACGCCGGCGGGCTGCGCGTCGACCACGTCGCCGGCCTGTGGCGGCTGTGGTGGGTGCCGCCTGGCCAGACCCCGGCGCAGGGCACGTACGTGTACTACGACGACGAGGCGATGCTCGGCATCCTCGTCGAGGAGGCGAAGCTCGCCGGCGCGGTCGTCGTCGGCGAGGACCTCGGCACCGTCGAGGAGGTCGTCACCACCACCCTGCAGGACCGCAACGTCCTCGGCTCGGCCGTGCTGTGGTTCACCCGCGACGACGACGGCCGGTTCCTGCCGCCCGGCGACTGGCCCGAGAACGCGCTCGCCAGCGTCTCCACCCACGACCTGCCGACCGCCGCCGGGTTCCTGTCCGGCGAGCACGTCCTGTCCCGAGCCGAGGCCGGCGTCCTCACCCGCGACGTGAAGCTCGAGTGGGCCGCCGCCACCGCCGACCGCACGGCGCTGCTGGACCTGCTGGACGCCGAGGGGCTCACCGGCCCCGACAGCACCGACGAGGAGATCGTCCTGGCCATGCACCAGCTGCTGCTGCGCACCCCGTGCCGGATCGTGCTCGCGTCCCCGTACGACGTCCTCGGCGAGGTCCGCCAGCCGAACCTGCCGGGGACGACCACGCAATATCCGAACTGGCGGATCCCGCTGCCGCTGCCGCTGGAGGAGCTGACCACCGACGCGCGGATGAAGCAGATCGCGGACCTGTTCTCCGGCGACATATCGGTGGCGCGCCCTTGACGGGGTCGCCCAAGATGGGTGCCCGGAATCCCACGATCAGGGAGCGGGCGGATGTCGAGCGGGAACAGCTACCTTCAGCAGGTCGTCGCGCAGCAGGAGCGCCTCGAGAGTGACCTGAGGTCCAAGCGCAGCGTCGCGGCACCGCCCCCCGCCGCGCCGGGAGGCCCGACCCGCGGCGGCGGCGGCCGGCAGCAGGTGAGCCAGCCGGCGCCGAACGCCGTCGAGGTCCGCGTCACCGGGTTCGGCCGGTGGAAGACCGTCATCGTCCCGCCGAACGCGTTCGTCGTGCACACCCGCCGCGGCCGCAGCGAACCCCTGCACGTCGGGCTCGGCGTGTCGTTCCGGTACAACCCCGCGACCGACTCCTACCTCGTCGTGCCCGGCGCCATGCAGACCATCCTGATCAACGCCTTCTGCATCTGCCGGGAGCTGCAGGGCGTCCTCGTCCAGGCGTACGTGCAGTGGATCATCGAGGACTTCTCCACCGCGTACCGCAAGCTCGACTTCGGCGACGCCGAGGACCCGATGCGCCTCGTCAACCTGCAGCTCAAGGAGCAGGCCGAAGCCGCGATCAAGGACAAGGTCGCCACCCTCGGCGTCAGCGACGTCCTCAGCGACAAGCAGCCCATCATCGAGGAGCTCACCGCCCGGCTGCGGGCCGTCGCCGAAGGCACCTCCGGGAACTCCGCCGCCGACCCCTCCGCCGGTCTCGGCCTGCGGATCGTCACCGTGCAGATCAAGGAGGCCGTGGTCAGCTCGTCGCGGCTGTGGGAGAACCTGCAGAAGCCGTACCGCTCCGAGCAGGGCCGCATCGCCCGGCTCGCCGAGCTCGCCGCCGACGAGGCGATCGGCGCCCGCGAGCTCGCCGCGTCCCGGCTGCGGCAGACCCAGCAGATCGAGAGCGACCGGGAGCTGGCCGAGCTGCGCGCCCGCAACGCCGCCGTGCAGTTCGACCAGGAGGCACAGGAGCAGCTGCGCCGCTCGCAACGGCAGGAGGAGGACAGCCGCGCCCTCGCCGACCTGCAGGACGCCACCGCCCGGCACGCCATGGCCCTGGAGCGGTCCCGGGCCGCGGAGGAGGCGGAGATCGGCCGGCTGCGGATCGAACGCGACACCGAGCTGCGCCGCCTCACCGTCAACGGCGAGCTGGCCGTCGAGGCGATCCGCGCCCAGGCCGTCCACGAGCAGGGGCTGCTCGAACTGGACCGGGTCCGGCTGCGCGGCGAGATCGACAACTCGCAGTCCGCGGAGGCGATCCAGGCGAAGCTCGTCGACTCCCTGCCCGAGATCGTCGCGAAGCTGCCGAAGCCCGCCGAGCTGCGCACCGTCACCATCGGCGGCAACGACACCTCCACCGTCGGCGGTCTCCTCGCGGAGCTCGCCGGCGTCGTCGGCGCGCTCCAGGCGACCCTGAAGAAGCCGTAACCGGCCTACTCGACGGGCATGAACGGGCGCTTGCACCGGCGGCGGGCCGTCGGGTCGAGGTGCCGCCACCGGATCGTCGCCATGCTCCGCCCGTCCGGCAGCGTGTGCATGAACACCCCTTCAACCGGCAGGAACCCGGCCGAGGCGAGCCAGCGGCGGCTCGCCTCGTTGTCGGTCTCGCACCTGGCCCGCAGCTCCGTGACGCCGAAGTGCCGGTGGGCGAAGGCGCACACGACCTGCAGGGCCTCCCGGCCGAAGCCGAACCGGCGGAACGCCGGGTGGACGAGGCCGCTGACCTCCATGTAGCCGTCGTCGGCCCGGCCGAAACCGGCGCTGACGACGGCGACACCCGTCTGCGGGTCGCGGCCGATGAACTCGGCGCCCTCGTCGGCGATGACCATCGGGTCCGTGTCGTCCTGGTCGACCCACGGCCCGTCCTCGCCCCAGCCGAGCCGGAACCTCGCCTCGGCGTCGGCCAGGTCGGCCCACACGTCGATCAGCTCCTGCCGGCGCGGCACCGACACCTCCAGCCGCGCCGTCGTCGCGGTGTGCGCCCCGCCGAACCCGCACCGCAGTACCGGCGCCGCCGTGTCGACCATGGTTGTCGACGGTACCCGACGGCGCCGGCTGCGCTAGCTCAGGCGGAACTGCTGGGCGGCGGAGCCGTTGCAGTCCCAGATGCGCAGGGCGGTGCCGTTGGCGGTGGCGCCGTTGGGGGAGTCGAGGCAGCGGCCGGACTGCGGGTTGCGCAGTGAGCCGTCCGCCTGCTGGGTCCACTGCTGGCCGCCGACGCCGTTGCAGTCCCACAGCTGGACCGCGGCGCCGTTGGTGGTCACGTTGCCGGCGATGTCCAGGCAGCGGCCCAGGGTGCGCAGGGTTCCGCCGGACGGGGTCCAGTGCTGGTCGGCGGCGGACGCCAGGCAGTCCCACAGCTGGACGCGGGCGCCGTTGACGCCGATGTCGTCGCCGTTGACGTCGACGCACTTGCCGCCCGGCCCGGCGATCGTGCCCGTCGCCAGGCGGAACACCTGCGCGGCGGAGCCGTTGCAGTCCCAGATCCGCAGGCGGGTGCCGTTGGCGGTGGCGCCGTTGGGGGAGTCCAGGCAGCGGCCGGACTGCGGGTTGCGCAGGGTGCCGTTGGCCTGCGGCGCCCACTGCTGCGCGCCGCCGCCGTTGCAGTCCCACAGCTGGACGAGGGCGCCGTTGGCGGTCGAGCCGCCCGTGACGTCGAGGCAGCGGCCCAGGGTGCGCAGCGTGCCGCCGGACGCCGTCCAGTGCTGGTCGCCGGCGGACGCCAGGCAGTCCCACAGCTGGACCGCGGCGCCGTTCCCGCCGGAGTCGTCGCCGGACACGTCGACGCACTTGCCGCCAGGGCCGGTGAGGAGCCCGCCGGCGGCCGGGGCGGGGCGGGCCTCGACACCCGTCGCCGTCATCGTGACCCGCGCGATCGTGCCGTCACCGTTGAAGTACATGCGGTCCAGCGCCGCGTACCGCTTGCTGTAGTCGCCGTTCTGGTAGCGGTGGTAGACCATGTACCAGTCGTCGGTGCCCGGGTACTGCAGCATGCCGTTGTGGCCGGGACCGTTGTAGGCGCCGGCCGCGGACAGGATCTGCCCGCCGTAGGTCCACGGGCCGAGCGGGCCCGGGCCGGTGGAGTACTGCACGTTGTAGCTGTTGTCGGCGTACGAGCCGTTGGAGTACTGCAGGTAGTAACGGCCGGCCCGCTTGAACACGAACGGCGCCTCGGTGAAGTTCTGCGGCCGCTGGACGGTGACCGTGCCGCTGACCGAGGTCATGTCGGCGTTGAGCCGGAAGACGCCCATGTTGCCGCCGCCGGCGGAGCCGCCGAAGTACAGGTACGCCTGGCCGTCGTCGTCGACGAACACCATCGGGTCGATCGCCTCGATGCCGTTGAAGATCTTCCCCTGGACGAGTGGTGAGCCCTTGTCGCGGCACGGGCCGACGGGGGAGTCGCAGACGGCGACGGCGACGGACGTGGCGATCGCCGTGTAGAAGTAGTACTTCCCGTTGCGGTACACCATGTCCGGCGCCCACGTGCGGGTGTCGGTGGAGGCCCAGCTGACCGTGGCGCGGTCCAGCACGACGCCGGCGTCGACCCAGTTGGTGAGGTCGGTGGAGCGCCACGCGTGGAAGTAGCGGCCGGGCGCGTCGGTCGTGCCGCCGCTCGCGGTCGTGTACACGTAGTAAGCGCCGTTGAACAGCTCGATCGAGGGGTCCGGGTGATCCCCGGGGAGGATCGGGTTCCCTGAGGTGGCGGCGACGGCGGGCTGCACGGGAGCCACGAGCAGCCCCACGAGCAGCGCCGCCAGGGCGAGGACACGTTTCATCGCAAACTCCTGACCTGACACATGGCGGTGTGTCGATGCCCGATTATGCGTACCCGCGACGCCTTGTGAAAGATCGTGTTGGAAATTGTTCGGCTTGACTTCCGTACACCGGCGGCATTAAATAACCGAGAGGTTAGATAACCAAGTGGTGAGGTAACCCATGGTCACCGATCAGCTCAGCATGACCTTCGCGGCGCTCGCCGACCCGACCCGGCGGGCGATCCTGGCCCGGCTGACCCGCGGCGAGGCGACCGTGAAGGAGCTGTCCGCGCCGTTCGCCATGAGCGGCCCGGCGATCTCCAAGCACCTGCGGGTCCTGGAGCACGCCGGCCTGATCAGCCGCGGCCGCGAGGCGCAGTGGCGCCCCTGCCGGCTGGAGGCGGCCCCCATGCGCGAGGTGACGGAGTTCGCCGAGGAATACCGGCGGTTCTGGGACGAGAGCTACGCCCGACTCGACAGCTACCTGCAGACCCTGCAGCAGAAGGACGGCACCGATGATTGACGCCAACGCCACCGCGTTCGACCTGCCCAGCGACGTGGAGATCCAGATCCGGCGGACCCTCGCGGCGCCGCGGGCCCTGGTCTTCGACTGCTACACCAACCCCGAGCACCTGCCCAACTGGATGACCGGCCCGCCCGGGTGGACAATGCCGGTCTGCGAGATCGACCTGCGCCCCGGCGGCACCTTCCGGTACGTGCTGCGCGGCGAAGGCGCCGCCGAGATGACGCTCACCGGCACGTTCACCGAGGTGCGACGCCCGCTGCGGCTCGTGGCGACCGAGACGTGGGGCCCCGGGTTCCCCGAGACGCTCAACACCGTGACGTTCGAGGCCGCCGGCAGCCACACCACCGTCACCACCCTCGTGCGCTACCCGTCGCAGTCGGCGCGCGACGCCGCTCTGCAGTCAGGCATGAAGGAAGGCCTGGAGGCCGGCTTCACCAGCCTGGAGTCCTACGCGCAGGGCGTCACCCTCCCGCCGGTGCCCGACATGCGCCTCGAACTGGTGCCGGTGCCCGTCGCCGACGTCGACCGCGCCATCGGGTTCTACGTCGACCTGCTGGGCTTCCACCTCGACCACGACATCAAGCCCAACGACGACGTCCGCGTCACGCAGCTCACCCCACCCGGCTCGGCGTGCTCGATCGTGCTGTACAAGAACCTGCCGGGCCTCGACCTGCCCGCGGGCACGCTGCGCGGCCTGCACCTCGTCGTCGCCGACATCCACAAGTCCCGGGAGCTGCTGCTCGCCCGCGGCGTCGAGGTCGCCGGCGTCGACGACATGGGCGGCATCCTGTACGCCGCCTTCACCGACCCCGACGGCAACACCTGGCTCCTGCAGGAGATCCCGCCACGCCCCTGACACTGCGTCTTCCGTCGTGGCCGGCTTCGTTGATGGACGGCTTCGTTGGGGTTGGCCCCGCTGGGGTCGGCTCGAGCGCCTGCTGTACACCATGCGGGACGTGCGGGACTGCGCCGACCCGGTCGTCGACGAGATCGACGAGCTCGTCGCCGCCGACCCGCCCACAGCCGCGCCGTGATCCTCGCCAATACCGGCGACGAGGTGACGCGGCTGTGAGCGCCCGGCCGGCTCGGCGACCCGCTGGACCTGCCCACGGTGGCCGCTGCCCTCACGGACCCGACCCTGCGGCCCGTTGCCATGGAGCCGCTCGGCGGCATCCACGCCGCGGCTGGCCTCGACGGGGTGGTGCTGGTCATCGGCTCGACGACACTGGACTCCCCGCGCCCCTGCCCCACCCACTTTCAGACGTCGGTCAATGCCCTGAAACATCCCTTTCGAGATCGGCGCAGCGCGATCCACCCCATGTCGATCAGGCAAGCCGGGCTGATCGCTCCCACCGATCCGCGAAAGCCGCAAACCCGGGCATTGACCAACGTCTGGCAGGGTTGTCACGGAGCGGCTGCGGGTGAGTGGTCTGGGGTAGTGACGGTCAGGTCCAGCATGCCAGCGGAGCCACCGTGCCGCGTCCGGGGTCATGCCGCGTCCGAGGGTTGTGCCGTGTCCGGGTTGAGGTTGTGCCGTGTCCGGGTTGGGGTTGTCCCGTGTCCCGGTTGAGGTCGTGCCGGTGCCCGAGGGTTGTGCCGCGTTCGGGTTGGAGTCGTGGCTGGACTGCGGATCTGGGGCCTCGCCCTCGCCGTGCAGACGTTGGTCAATGCCCCGGAACGCCCCTTTTTCGGGATCGACGTTGCGCGATCCACCTACATGTTGATCGCGGAAAGTGAGGTGGATCGCGCAACGTCGATGCGCCAAAGCCGCAAATCCGGGTATTGACCAACGTCTGGCAACGTCTGGCGAGGGTTTGGCGCGAAGTGGTCGCGGATGGTGGCGGTTGGGTCGATGGGCAAAGGGTGCAAACTTGGGCATTGACCAACGTCTGGCAGCGGCCGGCGAGAGGTTGGTGTGGAGTGGTCGCGGGTGGCGATGGATGGGTCGATGGGCAAAGGGTGCGAACTCGGGCATTGAACGATGTCTGTCGAAGGGCTGCCGTGCCTCGCGTCTGGGTTGGTGCGACGGCCGGCCACAGGATGCGGCGCGCAGGCGCCGCTTGCTCTGCCTCGCGTCTCGGCGCGGGCAGTGCGTCGCGAAGCGGCGCATTGGGGCCGCGGGTGAGAATCCCCGCCGGGCCCCGCCGCGGCAGCGGTGGGGGGAATTACAGCATTACAGAATGGCGGCGGATTCTGGGGGGAGGGTGAGGGAGCCGGACTGGAGGACGGTCGATTCGTCGGTGGTGAAGAGGAGGCAGGGCGCGGAGAGGGGGACGGTGCGGGGGGTTGATGTCAGGTTTGCCACCACGGTGTGGGGGCCGCGGCGGATCAGCAGGACGCCGTCGTCGTGAGTGACCTCGACCAAGGGGAGACGCGGGTCTGACAGGGCGGGGTGGCGTTTGCGGAGGGCGATCAGCGACCGGTACACCGCCAGCATCGACGGGTCCTGGGCGGACCAGTCCAGGTGGGAGTGTTCGAAGGTGGCCGGGTCCTGCGGGTCGGGGACGTCGCCGGGGGGCCAGCCGTGGGCGGCGAACTCCTCGCGGCGGCCCTCGCGGACGGCCGTGGCCAGTGAGGGCTCCGGGTGGCTGGTGAAGAACTGCCACGGGGTGCGGGCGGCAAACTCCTCGCCCATGAAGAGCATCGGGGTGAACGGGGACGTGAGCAGCAGCGTCGCGCCCACCTTGAGCAGGCCGTCGGAGAGGGTCGCGGTCAGGCGGTCGCCGGTGGCGCGGTTGCCGATCTGGTCGTGGTTCTGCAGGCAGACCACGAAGCGGTGGCCCGGGATGCGGAGCGTGTCGACGGGGCGGCCGTGGACGCGCTTGCGAAAGGAGGACCAGGTGCCGGCGTGGAAGAAGGCCGAGGTCCAGACGGCGGCGAAGCAGGCGGGGGAGCCGAAGTCGCCGTAGTAGCCCTGCCGTTCGCCGGTGAGCAGGGCGTGCAGGGCGTGGTGCACGTCGTCGTCCCACTGGGCGTGCAGGCCGTAGCCGCCGGCCTCGCGGGCCGTCACGAGCTTGGCGTCGTTGAGGTCGGACTCGGCGATGAGCGACAGGGGGCGGCCGACGGCGGTGGACAGCGCGTCCACGGCGACGGCGAGCTCCTCCAGCAGGTGGGTGGCGCCGCGGTCGACGAGGGCGTGGACGGCGTCGAGGCGCAGGCCGTCGGCGTGGTAGTCGCGCAGCCACTGGAGGGCGCTGTCGATGATGAAGCGGCGGACCTCGCCGGAGTGGGCCTCGTCGAGGTTCAGCGAGCGGCCCCACGTGTTCGCGCCCGAGGACAGGTAGGGGCCGAAGGCCGGCGTGTACGCGCCGGACGGGCCGAAGTGGTTGTAGACCGCGTCGATGATCACGCCCAGGCCGTGGGTGTGCGCGGCGTCGATGAAGCGTTTGAGGCCGTCGGGGCCGCCGTAGGACTCCTGGACGGCGTGCCAGCCGACGCCGTCGTAGCCCCAGTTCCAGGTGCCGTTGAACGTGTTGACGGGCAGCAGCTCGATCATGTCGATGCCGAGGTCCCGCAGGTAGGGGAGCTTCTCGATGGCGGCGTCGAACGTGCCGCCGGGGGTGAACGTGCCGACGTGCAGTTCGTAGATCACGCTGCCGGGTAGCTGCCGGCCCTTCCAGTCGCCGTCGCTCCAGGTGTACGAGTCGTGCTCGTACACCTGACTCAGGCCATGCACGCCTGAGGGCTGCCGCCTGGAGCGAGGGTCGGGCAGGACCTCGCCGCCGTCGAGGACGAATCCGTAGTCGGTGCCGTGGCCGGCGTCCGGCACGGTCAGCGTCCACCAGCCGTCATGGGCAGCCGTCATGGGCGAGGAAGGCGAGGACGAGTTGCCGATGGACAGCGAGACGGTGGAAGCGGACGGGGCCCAGACGCGGAACTCGTGCACGGGCTACTCCCTCACCAAGAGCGCGACGGGGTACGTCGAGAGGATGTCGCCGACCCGCGTGGAGGCGATCGCGCGGCCGGTCAGGACGTCGGTCCAGGCGCCGCCGGGCAGCACCAGGGTTTCGCTGTCCCAGCCGCCGGCGGCGGCGAGGCGCAGCGGCAGCCGCGTGGCGACGGTCAGGGCGCCGCCCCGGTCGAAGGCGATCGTGTGGCCGGCGCTGTCACCGGTGGTGGGCACCGGCTGGTAGCCGCGGAACAGCTCCGGCCGGTCCCGCCGCAGCCGCAGCGCCCGGCTGACGACGAGGAGCTTCGCCACCCCGGAGGAGTCGACGGGCGGCTGTACAGCGGCGGCATCCAGCGCGGCGAGGAGGTCGCGCCGCTCGGCGAAGTCGACGGGGCGGCGGTTGTCGGGGTCGACGAGCGAGTCCTCCCACAGCTCCGTGCCCTGGTAGACGTCGGGGACGCCGGGCATGGTCAGCTGCACCAGCTTCTGCCCGAGGGCGTTGGACCAGCCGAAGGGGCGGATCCGCGCCACGATCGCGTCGACCTCGGCGCGCAGGGCGGCGTCGTCGTCGAGCAGGCGCACGGCGGCGGCGAACGTCGCCTCGAAGGCCGAGTCGGGGTTGCTCCACGAGGTCGAGCGGTTCGCCTCCCGGGCCGCCTTCGTCAGGTACGCCTGCAGCCGCTCGGCGGTCAGCGGCCACGCGCCGAGCACGGTCTGCCAGAACAGCGCCTCGAACGACGGGTCGGGGATGCCGGCCCGGCCGAGCAGCGGCGCGAGCAGGTCCGGCGCCACCGAAGCAGCCTCGGACAGGACCGCGAGGCGGGCCCGGACGTCCTCGCCGCGCTTCGTGTCGTGGGTCGACAGGGTCGTCATCCCGGCCGGCCACTCGTCGAGGCGGCGGACCGCGGCGGCGTGGAACTCCAGCGGCGGCACGCCGAAGCGGGACGGGTCGCCGCCGACCTCGTTGAGGGCGACGAACCGGTTCCACCGGTACATGGCGGTGTCCTCGACGCCCTTGGCCATGACGGCGCCGGTGAGCTGCTGGAAGCGGGCGCACAACTCGTCGGCGGGGTCGGTGAGGCGGGGGACGAGGCCGTCGAGCGCCTCGGCGAGGTCGGGCCGGCGGCGCTTCGTCTCCGCGACAGCGGCGTCGAAGTCGTCCCGGCCGTACGGCAGGTACGTGCGGTACACGTGGAAGTTCGAGGCGAGCTCCGCCAGGACGTCGACCGACAGGGGGCCGGGCGCGAGGGCGGCGAGACGGCGCAGCTCCGCCGGGAACAGCCGCCGGGTCACGTCCAGCTTCTGCTCGTGCGCCTCCTCGGGCCAGTCCGCGCCGTCGACCGCCGGGGCGCCGGCCGGGTCGATGAACAGGCCGCACACGTCGCCGAGGGCGTCGTAGCCGGTGGTGCCGTCGACGGGCCAGTGCGGCGGGAGCGGCTCGCCGCGCTCCAGGATCTTCTCCACGAGCAGCCACGCGTCCGGGGCCCGTTCGCGCAGCGTGGCGAGGTACCCGCCGGGGTCGCTCAGCCCGTCGGGGTGGTCGACCCGGATGCCGTCGACGTCGCCGTCGGCCACCCAGCGCAGCACCTCCTGGTGGGTGGCGTCGAACACGGCCGGGTCCTCCACCCGTACCCCCGCCAACTCCGTCACGGCGAAGAACCGGCGGTAGTTGAGCAGCTCGTTGCCGCGCCGCCAGTCGACGAGCCGGTAGTGCTGCCGGTCGTGCACCTCCTGCGGGGTGCCGTCACCGGTGCCCGGGGCGATCGGGAAGCGGTGCTCGTAGTAGCGGAGCTCGCCGGCAGTAACCGACAATGCGGAAATGTCCGACTCAGCCCCCAGGACGGGCACGACGAGGCGGCCGGCGTCCCAGTCGATGTCGAACCAGTCCGCGTAGCGCGAGGCGCGGCCGTGCGTGAGGACGTCCCACCAGGCTGGGTTCGCGGCAGGCTGGAACAGGCCCATGTGGTTGGGCACGATGTCGACGACCAGGCCCAGCCCCTGCTGCCGCAGGGCCTCGACCAGCCGCCGCAGCGCCTCCCGGCCGCCCAGCTCCGGGTTGACGCGGGTCGGGTCGACCACGTCGTAGCCGTGCGGGGAGCCGGGCGTCGCGGCGAGCAGCGGCGCCGAGTACAGGTGGCTCACGCCGAGGTCGCGCAGGTAGCCGGCGAGCCCGGCGGCCGCGTCGAGGTCGAAGTCCGGGCGCACCTGGACGCGGTACGTCCCGGACGGGATGTTCGCCGCCACGCGGATCACACGGTCCGGTCGAGCACGACGAGGGACCGGTCCGGCACCACGAGGGTCCCGCCGGCGGTGTACGACACGCCGCCGCGGGCCGACCCGGGCGCGGTCGCGATCACCAGCTCCCACTCCTTGCCGTAGTCCGGCTGCGGGATGACGAAGTCGACCGGCTCGTAGTGCGCGTTGAAGCACAGCAGGAACGAGTCGTCGACGTGCCGCTCGCCGTGCGACCCGCGCTCGGTGATCGACTGGCCGTTGACGAACAGCATGAGCGCCTTGCCGAACTGGTTGTCCCAGTCCTCCTCGGTCATCTGCCGGCCGTCGGTGGCGAACCACGCCACGTCCGGGATGGGCGTGCCCTCCTGCCGGGCCACGGGCCGCCCGGTGAAGAACCGCCGGCGGCGGAACACCCGGTGCCGTTCCCGGAACGCCGCGAGGCCCCGGGTGAAGGCGAGCAGCTGCTCGTCGACGTCGTCCCAGTCGATCCAGCTGATGTCGTTGTCCTGGCAGTACGCGTTGTTGTTGCCGCCCTGGGTGCGGCCGAGCTCGTCGCCGGCAGCGATCATCGGCACGCCCTGCGACAGCATCAGCGTGGTCAGGAAGTTGCGCCGCTGCTTCGCCCGCAGCGCGTTGATGTCCTGGTTGTCGGTGGGGCCCTCGACGCCGCAGTTCCACGACCGGTTGTGGCTCTCCCCGTCGCGGTTGTCCTCGGTGTTGGCCTCGTTGTGCTTCTCGTTGTACGACACCAGGTCGTTGAGCGTGAAGCCGTCGTGGCAGGTGACGAAGTTGATGCTGGCGAACGGTAGCCGACCGTCGTCCTGGTAGAGGTCCGCCGAGCCGCAGATCCGCGACGCGAACTCGCTGAGCGTCGCGGGCTCCCCGCGCCAGAAGTCGCGGACCGTGTCGCGGAACTTGCCGTTCCACTCCGTCCACAGCGGCGGGAAGTTGCCGACCTGGTAGCCGCCCGGCCCGACGTCCCAAGGCTCCGCGATCAGCTTCACCTGGTTGACGACCGGGTCCTGCTGCACGACCTCGAAGAACGTCGACAGGCGGTCGACCTCGTAGAACTCGCGGGCCAGGGTCGAGGCGAGGTCGAAGCGGAACCCGTCGACGCGCATCTCCGTCACCCAGTAGCGCAGCGAGTCCATGATGAGCTGGAGGGTGTGCGGGTTGCGCACGTTGAGGCTGTTGCCGGTGCCCGTGTAGTCGGTGTAGTAGCGGTTGTCGTCGTCCTCGAGCTTGTAGTAGTGCCCGTTGTCCAGGCCCTTGAAGCCGAGTGTCGGGCCGAGGTGGTTGCCCTCGGCGGTGTGGTTGTAGACGACGTCGAGGATGACCTCGATGCCGGCCGCGTGCAGGGCCTTGACCATGCCGCGGAACTCCTGCACCTGCTGGCCGCGGTGCCGCCGCGCGTAGCCGTGGTACGGGGCGAAGAAGCCGATCGTGTTGTAGCCCCAGTAGTTGGACAGGCCGAGCTCCACCAGGCGCTGGTCGTGCACGAAGTGGTGCACCGGCAGCAGCTCCAGGGCGGTGACGCCGAGCCGGCGCAGGTGCTCGATGATCGCCGGGTGGGCGATGCCGGAGTACGTGCCGCGCAGCTCCTCCGGCACGTCCGGGTGGCGCATCGTCAGGCCCTTCACGTGCGCCTCGTACACCACGGTGTGGTGGTACGGGATGCGCGGCGCGGAGTCGTTGCCCCAGTCGAACCACGGGTTCACCACGACGGCCTTCGGCATGAACGGCGCGGAGTCGGCGGTGGACATCTGTTCGGGGTCGTTGAAGTCGTACCCGTAGACGGCCGGGTCCCAGGTGATGTCGCCGTCGATCGCCTTGGCGTACGGGTCGAGCAGCAGCTTGTGCGGGTTGCAGCGCAGCCCCCGCGCCGGGTCGTAGTCACCGTGCACGCGGAAGCCGTAGCGCTGTCCCGGGTCGACACCAGGCAGGTAGGCGTGCCACACGAAGGCGTCGACCTCGACGAGCTTGACCCGCTCCTCGACGTCGTTGTCGTCGAACAGGCACAGTTCGACGGCCGTTGCCACCTCGGAGAAGATCGCGAAGTTCGTGCCCTGCCCGTCGTACGTAGCACCCAACGGGTACCGGTTGCCCGGCCAAACCTGCATCTCAACTCCTGATCCATCAGCCGGCACCAGTGCTCAACGGGTGCGGCGTTGCCACAGTGTTACGTGCGTCGAAAGTTCACGCGCGGGTACGCGCGAAGCTGGCTGCCATATGCCCAGTGCCATCAATAATGAATCGTGCGCCGGGGCGCGTCGGCTTTCCGACAGGTGCCCGGGATGAATCACACCCGAAATTCGTGTGGCGCACGTTTCAAACAAGGGGGATTGGATCATAGTTGGGCACATGCCCCCGGGATCGGTCATGACCTTCGGCCCCCATGTCTGCGGCTCGGCTTCCGGGTTCGAACACGAGTGGCTCGTCACCGACGGGACCGGTGGTTACGCGACCGGGACGGTCGCGGGGCTCCGCACCCGGCGGTATCACGGCCTGCTCGTGACCCCGGACCGGCACCTCGCGCTCGCCGCCCTCGACCCCGTCGTCACCCTGCCCGGCGGAGCCACCGTGCGCCTCGCCGTGCATGAGTGGGCGTCCGGCGCGATCGAGCCGGCCGGCCACCACCACCTCGAGCACTTCGAGCTCGCCGACGGCGTGCCGCGCTGGCGCTGGCGGATCGGCGAGGTCGTGATCGAGCGCGAGGTCGCGATGACGCACGGGCGCAACAGCGTCGCCGTCGTGCACCGGCTCGTCGACGCGCCCGCCGGTGTCACGGTCGAGCTGGCGCTGACCGCGCTGTGCACGTGGCGCGACGCCGACGGCGAACGGGACCGGACGACCGAGCCGCCGGCGGTCGAGCTGGCCGGGGGCGGCGGGTTCACCGTCGACGGCGCCTACCGCGTCGACGGGCCGGACTTCCGGCCGGTCGGCGAGTGGTACCTCGACGCGTACGCCCGCGAGGAGGCGGCCCGGGGCCTGAACCCGGTCGAGGACCTGTGGGCCGCCGGCACGTTCCAGGCCACCCTGGCCCTCGACGAGACGCTGTCGGTGTCCGCCTGGTCCGGCGACCTCGACGCCGTGCCTCCCGCGGCGGCCACCGTGGTGGCCGACACGCGGCGCCGGGCGCGGAAGCTGCTGCGGACCGCCGCCACCGCCGGTGCCCGCGACGCCGTCGACAAGGCGCTCGTGCTCGCCGCCGACCAGTGCATCGTCACGAAGCCCGACGGGACGCCCGACGTCGTCGCCGGGTACCCGTGGTTCGGCAGCTACCTGCGCGACACGATGACCGCCTACGAGGGCCTGTTCCTCGCCACCGGACGGTTCGACGAGGGCGCCCGGCTGCTGCGGGCCCACGCCGACCTCCCCGAGCGGATGCGCGCCTCCCGCTTGGGCGACTGCGACGGGCCGCTGTGGTTCGTGCACGCCGCCGAGCGGCACGTCGCCCGTACCGGCGACGACGCCCTCGCCGCGGAGCTGCTGCCGGTGCTGGAGGGTGTGATCGCGGCGTACACCAAAGGCACCCGCGACGGCGTGCGCGCCGACACCTCCGACGGGCTGCTCGCCGTCGAGGCCGACGAGTCCGGCCTCACCTGGATGAACGCACGGCTGCCCCGCGGCCCCGTCACCCCTCGCGACGGCAAGCCCGTCGAGCTCAACGCCCTGTGGGCCAACGCCCTCGGCGCCGTGGGCGCGCTGCGGGAGCGCTGCGGGCGCGACGCCTCCGTCGTGCACTCCCGCCGGGAGGCGGTGAAGGCCCAGGTCGTCAAGCGGTTCCGGGCCCCCGACGGGTGGCTCTTCGACCTCGTCGACGCCCGGCCGGCCGCCTACCCGAAGGGCGGCGGCAGCATCCACGACGACGCCGTGCTGCGCCCCAACCAGCTGCTCGCGTTCAGCCTGCCGTATGCGCCGGCCGCCGACGAGCCACGGCTGCGCACGCAGGTGCTGCAGGCGATCGGGGCGACCCTCGTCACGCCGCTCGGGCTGCGCAGCCTGGCCCCGGCCGAGTACGGCTACCACGGCACCCACCGCGGCGGCGTGGTCGCCCGCGACACGGCGTATCACCAGGGGACCGCGTGGCTGTGGCTGCTGGGGCCGTACGTCGAGGCGCGGATCGCGGCCGGGCTGCCGGTGGACACCGTGCTCACCGCCGTCGAGGCGCACCTCGGCGAGTGCGGCCTCGGCTCCGTCAGCGAGATCGCGGAGGGTGACGCCCCGCACCGCGCGACCGGCGCCCCGTTCTCCGCCCGCTCGGTCGCCGCGGTGCTGCACGCGAGGGCCGCCATCAGGGCGAATCGCAAGTTGCAAACGGCATCTTCCGGCAAGACCGAAAAGTTGAAATTGGCCCGCGATGCTGCTCCGCGCAAGCGCCGGAACGCGCTACGGTGACAGTCGGCGACGAGAGGTATCCGCAATGCGCGTCTTGATGATCGCCTGGGATTTTCAGAGTCCGTCGACAGATGGTGCGCCCCGCGGGCGCATCGCAGCGTTGTCAGCAGCACTGGCCGCCGCCGGTCACTCGGTGACCGTGGTGACCCGCCATGGTCCTGTTCCGGAGTCCGTCGTCGACGGCGTGCGGGTGGTCCGCGCCGCGCCGCTGCCCTCGGCCGACGGGGTGGGCGGGGCCGGCGCGCTCGCCGACACGATGGCCGTCAACCACCTGCTCGCCGAGGCCGCGGTCCGCGCCGTGCCCGCCGAGGGGTATGACATCATCCACGCCCACGACTGGTTCGTCACCCACGCCGCGGTCACCCTCAAGGAGGCGCTCGGGGTGCCGTTCGTCGCCTCGATGCAGGCGACCGAGGCGGGCCGGCGGCAGGGCTACCTCACCGGCGACACCAGCCGCTCCGTGCACTCCGTCGAGTGGTGGCTGGGTTCCGAGGCGTGCCGGGTGATCGTGCCCACCGAGTACCTGCGGTGGGAGGTCCAGCACCTCTTCGACGTCCCCGATGAGCGGGTCGACGTCGTGCCCAACGGCATCGACCCCGACAGGTGGACGGCGAGCGCCCGCGAGGTCCTCGCCGCCCGGCTCCGCTTCGCCGGCGAGGGGCCGCTGCTCGTCTCCGCGGGCCGGCTCGTCGCCGAGAAGGGCGTCCAGGACCTGCTCGAGGCCCTCCCGGCGATCCGCGACCGGCACCCCGGCACGCGCGCCGTCGTCGTCGGCGACGGTGACTACCGGGCGACCCTCATCGAGGAGGCGCGCAAGCGCAAGCTGCACCGCGCCGTCAGCTTCCCCGGCCAGCTCGACCAGCGCACCCTCGCCGCGGTCCTCGCCGCCGCCGACGCGTTCGTCGTGCCCAGCCGGTATGAGCCGACCGGCACCGTCGCCCTCGAAGCCGCGGCCTCGGGTGCGGCGCTCGTCGTCGCGTCGACGGGTGGGCTCGCCTCGATCGTGGAGCACGGCGTCACCGGCGTCCGCTTCCCCGTCGGTGAGCCCGACGGCCTCGCCGACGCCGTCGACGCGTTGCTGCAGGACCCGATGTTCGCGCAGGGCCTGGCGACGAAGGCCCGGCAGATGGTCCGGGACCGGCACTCGTGGGAGGCGATCGCGGCCCGCACCGCCGCCGTCTACGCCGACGCGGTGGCCTCCGCCCCGGACTTCGAGGCCCGCCGGCACGCGGCGGTGGTCGGCTCCGGCCTGCCCGTCGTCTTCGTCCCGCCGGGCAACCTGCTGGCCGACCCGCCGGAGGTCCCGGTCGGCGAGCGTCCCGCCACACTGCTGCGCGCCGCCGCCGAGGAGGCCGCCTGGCAGGCCGGCGCGTCGGCCGCCCGCGAGGCGATGCGCACCGAGGGCGCCCTGTGGCACGACGCCGTCGAGCGGGAGGCCGCTGACCGCGCCGAGGCCGCCCGGGCCGCCGCAGCCCCGTTCGACGTCGTCATGGCCGCCGTCGAACGCCGCTGACCGCGCCCGACACCTTTTGTCCGCCCCGACAAGACCCAGCGCCTCGTGATCCGGTAGACCTTGTGCACCTCTGGCTGCACGAAGTCTTCCGGATCATGGTGTACGCCGCGCTACGGCTGACTCCGGTGGGCGTTTCGTGATCCGGTAGACCTTGTGCACCTGTAGCTGCACGAAGTCTTCCGGATCATGGTGTACGCCCGCCCGGCCGGCTCCGGTCCGCGGCGGGTCAGGTGTGGGTGGCGAGCCACTCCTGGAGCGGGGCGCACGAGCGGAAGAACGTCACCAGGTGCGTCTTCGCCTTCGCGGTGCCCAGCCAGGGCCGCAGCTCGAACTGGTGCCACGCGATCAGGCCCTTCTGCCGCAGCAGGTCCGCGCGGGGGTGGTCCTTCGGGAAGCCGCGCGGGACGGTCTTCAGCTGCTCGTGCGACGTGACCGAGGTGCCCTTCGCCTCCAGGGCGGCGACGATCTCGGTGAGCGGGGCGCCGCTGGAGTTGTCGGCGACCGCCTGGCGGAACTTCGCCAGCCGCGGGGAGTCCATCATGTACGCGCCGGCTCCCGCCGCCAGGCCGGCCGCCGTCAGCTGGACGTAGCCGCCCTGCTCGAACGAGGCCGCGCACGAGGTCTTGTACGGCGACTTGTCGGCGCTGAACCGCACGTCACGGTACGGGCGGAAGATCTTCGCCGGGCCGAACTCCGGCGCGAGCTCCTCCAGCAGGGCGAGCATCGGGGCGCGGACCTGCTCCTCGTACACCGCCTTGTGGGCGGTCCAGTACGTCTTGGAGTTGTCGGCCTCGAGGCCGTCGTAGAAGTCGAGGGCCTCGGCGGGCCAGCCACGGAACGCCACGACCAGCAGTCTATGTCGTCAGCACGAGGTGGGCGTCCGCACGCAGCCGCGACACGAGGGCCGGGGGAGCGGTCAGCGGTGAGCCGGCGGTGAACGGCGGCCGAGGGTCGTACTCGCAGGCGAGCTGGATCGACTGGGCCACCTGCGGCCCGGCGATCGTGGCCGCCAGGGTGAGCGCGAGGTCGATGCCGGCCGAGACGCCCGCGCCGGTCACGTACTTGCCATCCTGGACGACCCGCTCGGCGACGGGGGTCACGCCGTACATCGGCAGCAGATCCAACGCGAGCCAGTGCGACGTCGCGGTCCGGCCCCGCAGCAGGCCCGCGGCCGCGAGGATGAGCGAACCGGTGCAGACCGACGTCGTCCAGGTCGTGGCGGGGTCGACGGCGCGCAGCCAGTCGTGCAGGGCGGTGTCGGTCACCTGGTCGCGCACGGAAGGGCCGCCGGGGACCAGGACGAGATCGGGGTCGGGGCAGTCGGCGAGGGCCCGGTCGGCGACGAGGGAGAGCGCCCCGGTGTCGGTGCGGACGGGCCCGGCCTGCACCCCGGCGAACGTGACCCGCGCGCCGGGCAGCCGCGACAGGATCTCGTAGGGGCCGATCGCGTCCAGGGCGGTCATTCCGTCGTACACCACGAAAATCAGCTGCATGAGAACCGCTCCTTGTAGTCGGTCGGTGTGACACCGAGCGTCCGGATGAACGCGCGGCGCATGGCCTCGCCGGTGCCGTAGCCACAGGCACGCGCCGTGTCCTCCACGAACGCGCCCTCCTCGAGGTGCCGGCGGGCGGTCTCCAGGCGGACCCGGTCGACGTAGCGGCCGGGCGGCGTGCCGACCTCCGCCGTGAACGCCCGGCTGAACTGGCGTGGGGACAGGTTGGCCCGCCTCGCGAGGGCCTCGACGGTGAGGTCGCCGCCGGGGTGCTCGGCGATGTGGCGCTGCACCTCCCGCAGCGGGTCGCGGTCGGCGACCTGCGCCTCCAGCTGCGCGCTGAACTGCCGCTGCCCGCCGGGCCGGCGGACGAACATCACGAGGTGCCGGGCGATCTCGAGCGCGAGATCCCGGCCGTGGTCCTGCTCGACGACCGCGAGGGCCAGGTCGATGCCGGCGGTGACCCCGGCGGAGGTCCAGACACCCCGGTCGTGCACGAAGATCGGCTCGGTGTCGACGGTGACGCCGGGGAAGCGGCGGGCGAGCGCCGGGGCATAGCGCCAGTGGGTCGTGGCGCGGCGCCCGTCGAGCAGGCCGGCCTCGGCGAGCAGGAACGCCCCCGTGCACACCGACGCCACCCGCCCGGCCCGGGGCGCGGCGCCGCGGAGCCAGTCGACGAGCCGCGGGTCGCTCGTCCGGGTGCCGACGCCGCCGGGCACGACCAGCACGTCCGCCGGGTCAGCGTGGGCCAGGTCCTCGTCCGGCAGCATCCGGAGCCCGCTGGACGTCCGGACGCCGAGGCCGCCGACGCTGCCGGTGCGGACGCTGTACGACCCGCTGCTGGCCTGCTCGGCGCCGGCGAACACCTCGACCGGTCCGGTCACGTCGAGGCTCTGCACCCCGTCGAACAGCACCACCAGTACCCGCCGAGCCGCCATGCCTCCGATCCTCGCGGCGCAGCGGGGATGTCCGCAACGACGCCGACCCCACCTTTCATGCCATGCCTAGTGCCAGGTCCGCGGATCATGAGGGCATGCGGAAACGCCGGTCGACCTGGGACGGTCGACCGGCGTGGGTGGTGCTGGAGGGTGCCGGGCCTCAGCCCGCGCGGCGGCGGGCGCGGCGCATGGCCAGCTCGTCACCGCCGGCCTGGGCGAAGTCGTCGGCGGAGACCGGGACCTCCTCGGCGGGGGTGGCCGCCTCGGCGGGCAGGTGCGACAGGGTGCCCTCGATCTCCTTGAACGCGCCGGAGATCGCGATGCCGAACACGCCCTGGCCACCCTGCAGCAGGTCGACGACCTCTTCGGGGGAGCGGCACTCGTAGACGGTGGTGCCGTCGGAGATCAGGGTGATGCCGGCCAGGTCGGCGACGCCACGGGAGCGCAGGGTCTCGATCGCCTTGCGGATGTTCTGCAGGGAGACGCCCGCGTCCAGGAGGCGCTTGACGACCTTGAGCACCACGATGTCGCGGAACGAGTAGAGCCGCTGGCTGCCGGAGCCCGCCGCGTCGCGCACGCTCGGCACGACCAGCGCGGTGCGGGCCCAGTAGTCGAGCTGCCGGTAGCTGATCCCGGCGGCGTGGCAGGCGGTCGGACCGCGGTAGCCGACGTCGTCGGACTTGGCGATCGTACTCACCGAAACCGTGTCAGCAGCATGACCGGATATCCCGGGATCGGGCGGCTGTTGCATTGCGACCCACCTCCAGCGTCAACACCCGCAACCCTATAGCGCACCTTGAGGGTCAGCGGGGAGGTAACGCCGCGACACGCCGCGTGCCGGTGCGTCAAATTTTCCGCGCGTCGCCATCGTAGCCATTTGTCCGATATGTCGGCGGTACGAGGAGACCCTTCGGAACCGAACCTACTACCCGGCGAAGTCCTCCGGGCGGACCTGCTCCAGGAACTCGCGGAACTTCTCCACCTCGTCCTCCTGCTCGTCCGGGATGACGATGGCGGCCTCGGTGAGCACCTGGTCCGCGCAGCGGATCGGCGCACCCACCCGCAGCGCCAGAGCGATCGAGTCACTCGGCCGGGCGGAGACCCGCACGTTGTCGCCGATGACCAGCTCGGCATAGAAGATGTTGTCGCGCATCTCGACGATCTCGACCGCCTTCAGCGGTGCCTTGAGCGCCGCCAGCATGTCGCGCATCAGGTCGTGGGTGAGCGGCCGCGCAGGCTTGACCCCCTGCTGCTCATAGGCGATCGCGGTCGCCTCCACCGCACCGATCCAGATCGGCAGGTAGCGGTCGCCGTCGACCTCCTTGAGCAACACGATGGGCTGATTGGTAGGCAGCTCCACGCGAACACCGACCACATTCAGCTCTCGCACTGCCCGCCTCCGTGTCGACTTGCCACTCCCTGCACGGTACACGGACCAAGGGGCGGTCGTGCCACTCGCGCCACCGGCCAAGTGCGCTCAGTGGCGAAGATCGCTCCGGTCGAGGGTGCGAAGGAGGGTCTCACTTACCCAGGATCTCGCGCAGGCCCGCTCGCACCAAGGCGGCATGCACCCGCTGGGTCAGTGCGGCCAGCTCGTGGACGGTGTCCGCGGCCCGCGCCCGGGCGGCCGGCCCGCTCTGCCGGGTCATGGGCGTCACCAGCTGGCTGAACAGGCCGATCTCGCGGTCCGCTGCGGCCCGGTAGGCCCGCAGGTGGCGCGGCTCGATGCCGAACTCGGCCAGCCGCGCCGCCGCCGTCGCCACCTCGAGCGCGTCGGCGTCGAACCCGCCACCAGGCCGGGGCTTCACCAGGCCGTGCCCCTCCAGGGCGCGCAGCGTGTCGTCGCTCAGGCCGGCCTTGTCGAGCAGCTCCTCACGGTTGAGCCGCACCTCGGGGGTGGCCTCGACCGGCAGCGCGGACTGCGACACGTCGGTGAGCGGGTCGCCCATCGTCGCGAGATGCTCGCGGATCACCCGAAGCGGGAGATATTGGTCACGCTGGGCGGTCAGCACGTAGCGCAGCCGGGAGATGTCGGTCCAGGTGTACTTGCGGTAGCCGGCCGGCGTCCGCCGCGGCTCCACGAGACCCTCGGTCTCCAGGAACCGCAGCTTCGAGATCGTCACGTCCGGGAAGTCGGCGCGCAGCTGCGCGAGCACCTCACCGATGCTCATCAGGCGCTCACCCCGGGCAGCACCTTGAGGACCGCCACGGTCGTGCCCGTCGCGGTCCTGCGGTGTGTCCCAGGCGGCTGCCGACGCCGTCATCGCCTCAGCTCTCGTCGGGGCGCGGTCCTGCCACGAACACGAGGCGGAACTTGCCGATCTGGACCTCGTCGCCGTTGCTGAGGGTCGCGGCCTCGACCCGCTCGCGGTTCACATACGTGCCGTTGAGGCTGCCGACGTCGCGGACCGTGAACGTGCCACCCTCGCGGTGGAACTCGGCGTGGCGACGCGACACCGTGACGTCGTCGAGGAAGATGTCACTGTCGGGGTGCCGACCGCTGGTCGTCACGTCGTGGTCGAGCAGGAAGCGGGCACCGGCGTTGGGCCCGCGGCGGACCGCCAGCAGGGCCGTGCCTGGTGGCAGTGAGCCCGACACGCGGGTGGGGACCACGTCGTCGTCCTGCCCGGCGATGGCATCCTCAATGGCGCCAAGGTTGAGCGTGGACGTGACGTCGAGCGGGGGGAACTCGTCGTCTGGGCGCGTCATGGAACCACCTCACGGTCGTCTCTTCGGGTGTCCTCCGATGCGACAGGCCGATGCATACGGTTGACTGAGCGAGCCTAGTCACGCCCGAAATCACGGGTCAACCAGACGCGCGGCAGCCTATTGCCGTATTTCCTGTCAGTCTCTTCGGACGTTGTCTGCTGGTGCGCTGTTTCAGTTCGCGGTGCTGCTCAGCTGTTCTCGGTCAGTTCCCCGTACGCCGCGGCGTCGAGCAGCGCGTCGACGGCCGCCGGGTCGTCTGCCTTGAGCTCGACCAGCCAGCCGGCGCCGTACGGGTCGGAGTTGAGCACCTCGGGCGTGGCGTCCAGGGCGGCGTTGACCGCGACGATCTCACCCGACACCGGAGCGTAGATCTCCGACACACTCTTGGTCGACTCGACCTCGCCGAACGACTCGCCGGCCTGCACCTTCGCGCCGACCTCCGGCAGCTGCACGAACACGATGTCGCCCAACGCTTCCTGGGCGAAGTCGGTGATGCCGACCTTGAAGGCGCCGGCGTCGGCCGGTGCGAGCCACTCGTGCTCCGCCGTGTAACGCAGATCCTCGGGAATCACGTCGGTCCTTCGCTCGTGCTGGCCGGTCCATCGTCGGGTGCCGGGTCAAGCTGGCTTTGCGTATCGCAACTCACCGGCGGCGTGCAACGCTGTCACGCGCACCGGGTCCGCTTCGCGCACCAGAACCGTACCGCCGTGCTGCCGCACGCTGTCCACCACCCCTCCGGGGATGTTCAGCGCAGTGCGCATGGTGTCAGGCCCTCCGATGACCATGATCGTATACGGCGCCGTGAGACTCGACCCGGCGACCACCAGCCGGTCGTTGTCCCCGTCCACGAAGTAGGTCGCGGCGACGACGCGGACCGTGCCGCCCTCGCGCCCGCTGATCTGCATCGCCTCGGCGCCGGCGCCGCGCAGCTCCTCGATCGCGTCGAGGATGACCTCGGCCTTGACCTTCTCCGTGCCCGGGGTGATCTCGATCGACAGCCCGGGCCCCTCCGCCGGCAGCGTCCCCGCAAGGATCCCCAGCTCGTCGGCCCGTTTCCGGGCCTCGGCGAGCGCCGCGTCGCGCCCCTGCGCCCCCGAGTCCAGCTGCCGCCGCGTCTCCTCCAGGTCGCTGATCTCCCGCCGCAGCCGATCCTGCTGCGCGTCGAGATCCGACAGGATCCGCACCAGGTCCTCGGGCCTGGCGGCGGCCAGCTCGGCGTCGGAGTTGCCCGCCTTGAACTGCACCGAGATCCCGAACCCGAGCAGCCCCAGCAGCAGCGCGATGACCAGTCCGGTCCCGCCCCACCGCCTCCTGCCACCGGCATCCGTCGCCTCACCCGGCGGGGGAGCGCCCTCGGACTCACCCGGGACTGCTTCCGCGGGGGTCGTCCCGTGTTCCGTTTCGGGTTCTTCGCTTGCGGCCCGTTCCGCCGGGGGCATCTTCCTGCCCTCCGGCTCCGAGCCCCCTCTTCCGGACATTTCCGAAATGTCGCCCGTACGGGGGAGCTGGCGGGGTGATGGAGGGCGCCGGCGGGAAGGCGTCGAAGAGGAGCGCCCGGCACTGTCCTCGCCCGCGGGGGAGAGGTGCTCACCCTCGGCCGGTGAGGAGGACCGCGCACCGTCCTCGGGGTTGTCACCCTCGGCCGGCGAGGAGGGCTGCGCACCGTCCTCATGTGTGGGGTGGAGGTGATGTGTGGGGTGGAGGTGGTCGCCGTCGGCCGGCGGGGTGTCGTCGGTGGGAGTCATGCGCGGAAGAGATGACGGCGGATGGCGGCGGCGTTGCTGAAGATGCGCACGCCCAGGACGACGACGACGCCGGTGGAGAGCTGGCCGCCGACGCCGAGCTGGTCACCGAGGTAGACGATGAGGGCGGCGACCAGCACGTTGGAGATGAACGAGATGGTGAACTGCTTGTCGTCGAAGATGCCGTCGAGCTTCGCCCGCACGCCCCCGAACACCGCGTCCAGGGCGGCGACGACGGCGATCGGCAGGTACGGCTGCAGACCCAGCGGCACGGTCGGCTCGAGGAAGATTCCCGCCGCGACGCCGATGGCGAGTGCGAGCACCGCGATCACCGGTGACCTCCAGTGGGTGATGGCGACACCGAGGGTGCCGGCGGGTGGGCGTACCGCAGCGGGGGCTCGGGGGCGGCGGCGAGGACGAGGCCCTTGCGGGTCTTGACGGTGAACTGCATGCGGTAGTTGTCGACGTACCGGCGGAACCGGCGGGCGGTCGTGGACGAGGAGAACCGGTCGGCGATGTCGGGGGAGCCGATGGCGGCGACGTCGTACGGGCCGGTGACGGGCTTGAAGTCGACGAGGATCACGCCGCCGGCGGCGCGGATGGTGCTGGTGGCGGTGAGGCGCTGGCCGTTGACGGCGATGGCCTCCGCCCCGGCCTGCCAGAGGCCGTTGGCGACGTCCTGCAGGTCGCGGTCCAGCACGATGCCGAGGTTCTCCTCGGCGGTGTGGCCGGTGACCGGGTCGACCTGCGGGGGAGCGTCGACGACGCGGACGACGACCCCGTCGCCGGTGACCTTCGCGGTGCCGGCGCCGGCGGCGAGGCCGCGCAGCGTCGCGGCGCCGGAGGCGTCGGCGAGGGCGTTGTCGCGGGCCTCGTCGACCTGGGTGCGGAGCACGTCGACCTGGCGCTGCAGGTCCTCCGCCGTGCGCTGCCGCGAACGGACGTCGGCCACCAGGTCGTCGCGCGCCCGGCTCGCCGACGGCGCCTCGGCCACCACCTGGTGGTACGCCACGGCCAGCAGGAACCCGACGGCCGCGAGCGTCACGGCCCGGGCGGCCGGCCCCCACCGGGGCGGCGGCGTGCCCTCCCGGCGGCGGGCGGCGGCCTGCGCGTAGCCCGGGTCGAGCGGCGTGCGGAACAGGTCGCCGAGCAGGTCGTCGCGGCGAGCGAACGTCACGACGCGAGCCGGCCGGCCCGCACGTGGATCGCGGCCTGGATGAAGTAGAAGACGGCGGCCACCCAGTACAGGACGATCCCCCACCACAGGAGCGCCCAGCCGCTCGGCAGCGCCCACGGGCGAGCGGCCTCGCTGAACTTGGCGAGCAGCATCATCGGGAAGCCCATCAGCAGCACCGCGGTGGCGGTCTTGCCGACATAGTGCACGGGCGGCGGGCCGTGGCCGAGGACGCGCAGGACGACGAGGCACAGGATCATGACGGCCTCGCGGGCCAGCAGCGCGATCGTGAACCACCACGGCACGACGTCCTTGAACGTCAGCGCGAACAGCGTCGCCAGGATGTACAGGCGGTCGGCGAGGGGGTCGAGGAGCTCCCCGAGGCGGCTGACCTGCTTGAGGCGGCGGGCGGCGAAGCCGTCGACCCAGTCGCTGAGCCCGCCGACGACGAGCACGCCGACCGCCCAGCCGGTCGCGTCGGTGGCGAGGAACAGGTACAGGAACAGGGGCACGCCGAGCAGGCGGGCGAAGCTGATCAGGTTCGGCACCGTGAGCACCGGACCCAAGCTCTGCCGCTGGTCCACCGTCCGCCCGCTCTCCCCGATCAGCTGTACGACGACCGGAATGCTAGCAGCACCCGAACGCGTGCTCGCGCAGGCGCGGCGGGAGGTGGGACGATCGTGCGATGGCGCAGGCTTCCGGGGTACGCATCGGCTGGGACGACCTGCCGCCGTCGGTGCACGCGGCGGTCGAGCGGATTCTGGGCGGGCCGGTCGTGGAGGCCGTGTCGCAGGTCGGCGGGTTCTCGCCCGGCACCGCGGACAGGGTGCGCCTGGCCGACGGCTCACGGGCGTTCGTCAAGGCGGTCAGCGCCGCGCACAACGAGCATAGCGTCGTGCTGCACCGCGCCGAGGCCCGGGTCACCGCGGCGCTGCCGGCGGACGTGCCGGCGCCCCGCCTGCTCGGGTTCCACGACGACGGCATCTGGGTGGCGCTCGTGTTCGCCGACGTGGAGGGCCGGCAGCCGCTCGTACCGTGGCAGCAACCGGACCTCGAGGCCGTCCTGGACGCGCTGCGGCGGCTCGCGGTGCCGGCGACGGGGCTGCCGGCGCTGCCCTTCATGCTCGCGCACAACTTCGCCGGCTGGCGGCGGCTGGCGGCCGATCCGCCGCCGTCGCTGGATCCGTGGGCGGCGGCCAACCTGGACCTGCTCGTCGAGCTCGCCGACCGGGGGACGGCGGCCCTGGCCGGGGACCGGCTGGTGCATGTCGACATCCGCGCCGACAACCTGCTGATCCGCCCGGACGGTTCGGTGATGGTCGTCGACTGGCCGGGCGCCGCGGTGGGCGTCCCCTGGTTCGACACCCTCTCGCTGCTGCTCAATGTCCGCCTGTACGGCGGGGGGATCTCCGACGATGTGCTGGACTGCTTCTCGCCCGACCCCGGTGACGTGACCGCCGTGGTGGCGGGCCTGGCGGCGTTCTTCACCGACGGGGCCCGGCAGCCCGCGCCGCCGGGGCTGCCGACGCTGCGCCGCTTCCAGCAGGACCAGGCCGACGTCATGCTGCCCTGGCTGCGGGCCCGGCTCGACGCCGGGCTGCGCTAATTTCCAGGCTGGCTTTCTGGTCTAGCTTTCGGGGCGTTCCTCGCGGCGGCGCAGCTCCTCCTCGCGGCGGCGGAGGTCGGCCTCCCACTTGCTGAACATCTCCTCGTCGTCGCGGCGCGAGCGGGCGAGCTCGCGCAGGAACGCGGGGTCGTCGTCGGGCGCGACGGACCGCGGCCGCTCGCGCTCCGGGAAGCCGCTGCCCGGCCGCCAGGTGCCGCCCGCCCGGACGGCCTGCGGGCGCCCGGCGGCGTACCAGGCGATCCACCCGACCGGGGAGAACAGCAGGATGATGAACACCCAGGCGACCTTCGGCAGGTTGCGCACCCGGTCCTCGTCGGAGGACAGGCAGTCGATGAGCGCGACGACCAGCATCACCAGGTCGATCAGGAACAGCAGTCCATAGAGGCGAATCACGCCGGACATCATGGCAGCCCCCGGCGCCGTTGTCTGTCCCGGCCGATGGGATCCTTCAACCTTGTGGAAACCGCTGACCTCGCCGCGATCATCGCCGAGCGCTGCCGCCTGACCGGCTCGTTCGTCCTGCGATCGGGGCGCACCGCGACGCACTACTTCGACAAGTACCAGTTCGAGGCGGACCCGGTCCTGCTCGACGCCGTCGGCGCCGGGCTGGCCCGGCTCGTCCCCGCCGGCACGGAGGTCCTCGCCGGGCTGGAGATGGGCGGGATCGCGGTCGTCGTCGCGCTCGGCCGGCACGCGGGGCTGCCGTGCGCGTTCGTCCGCAAGGCCGCGAAGCCCTACGGCACCGGCCGCCTCGCCGAGGGCGCCGACCTCACCGGCCGCCGGGTCCTGCTGGTCGAGGACGTCGTCACCTCGGGTGGCCAGATCGCCCTGTCGGCCGCGGCACTGCGGTCGGCCGGGGCGATCGTCTCCGACGCCGTGTGTGTCATCGACCGTCAGGAGGGCGGGACCGAGGCGCTGGCGGCCGAGGGGATCACCCTGCACCCGCTGTTCCGTTTTTGATCTGCTTGCTAGATCTTTTGATCTGCTTGCTAGATCCCTGACTCGGCGGCGATGGTGGTGTCCGTACCGTGGCCGGTGTGGACGACTGTGTCGCCCGGGAGGGTGAGAAGGCGGGTCCGGATCGACTCCAGGATCGTCGGCTTGTCCGAAAATGATCGGCCGGTGGCGCCGGGGCCGCCCTGGAAGAGGGTGTCGCCGGTGAAGACGACGCCGAGCTCCGGCGCCGACAGGGAGACGGCACCGGGGCTGTGGCCGGGCGTGTGCAGGACCGTCAGGTCGGTGCCGGCGACCGTGATGACCTGACCGTCGGCCAGGGTCGCGGACGGTTCGAGGTCGGGGTGGCGCATGTGCCACAGCGGCAGATCCTGCGGGTGCAGCAGGATCGGCGCGCCGGTGCGCAGCGCCACCTCCGGGGCGGCGTCGATGTGGTCGTCGTGGCCGTGCGTACAGACGATCGCCAGCAACCGCCGGGAGCCGACGGCGTGCAGGATCGCGGCGGCGTCGTGGGCGGCGTCGATGACGATCGCCTCCTCGTCGTCGCCGACGATCCACACGTTGTTGTCGACGTCGAACGTCTCGCCGTCCAGCGAGAACGTGCCTTCGGTGACGATTCGTTCGATTCGCGCGGCCATACTCGTATCTTTACAGGCCCGGGAACTTCCCGTTGCGGAAGAGGTCGACGAAGATCTGGTGGTCGGCGCGGGCGCGGGCGCCGTACTCGTGCGCGAAGTCGGCGATCGAGGCGACGAACCCTTCCTCGTCGCGGTCGATCGCGGCGACGATCGCCTCCTCGGTGGAGAAGTTCACCAGATCGTGGCTGGACTCGTCGTCGGCGACCGAGTGCATCCTGGCCGTCGCCCGGCCGAGGTACTCGACCACGCTCGTCAGGTCCGCCAGCTCGTTGACGTCGCTCCAGTCGAGGTCCGCGGCGTACGGCGACACCTCCGCGACGACCTGCCCGACGCCGCGCAGCTCCGTGTAGCCCGCCCACGAGTCCGCGTGCGCCTGCAGGGCGTGCTGCGACTCGCTCGTGCGGTGGCCCTGGTGCTTGAAGTACGCCTTGACCTTCGGGTCGGTGATCCACCGCGACACCGCCGGCGTCTGGCCCTGCTTCATGTAGATGATGACGTCGTTCTCCAGCGCCTGGGTGTGGCCCTCGAGCAGCACGTTGTAGGACGGCAGGCCGGCCGAGCCGATACCGACGCCCTTGCGCATCACGACGTCCTTGATCGTGTACTTGGGCGACCGCGACCCGTCCCACGACGGCAGCGTGTGCAGGTACGCCGCGAACGCCGCCTCGACCTCCGCGCGGGTGTCGGCGTCCACCGCGTACACCCCGTCGCCCATCGCGAACCGGCGGTCGTAGTCCTCGATCACCGTCTGCTCGTCGAGCAGCGCGACCCGCGTGTTGAGCCGGGCCCGCTGCAGCACGTCGCGCAGCACGCCCTCGGTCGTGTCCAGGGTCAGCGAGCCGATCGCCTCCTCGCCGCCGGCGGCGATCGCGCGCAGCTCCGACACGTACGTGCGGCTGTACTGCTTGACGAGGTCGCTGATCACCGCGTCGGACAGGGCCTTCGCGTAGCCGATGAGCGCGATGCTGGCGGCGAACCGCTTCAGGTCCCAGATGAACGGCCCGACGTACGCCTCGTCGAAGTCGTTGACGTTGAACACGAGGATGCCCTCGGAGTTCAGGTACGTGCCGAAGTTCTCGGCGTGCAGGTCGCCGTGGATCCACACCGACGAGGTCCGCTCGTCGAGGAACGGGTCGGCGACGCCGTTGAGGTCGGCGTAGTAGACACAGGCGCTGCCCCGGTAGAACGCGAACGGCGTCGCCGCCATCTTGCGGAACTTCCGGCGGAACGCGGCGGGGTCCTGGGCCATCAGCTCACCGAACTCGGTGACGAGCACGTCGACCAGCTGATCGGCGCGCTGCTGGGAGTCGTTCATTGATCAACCGTATGCACAGCCGACCTCCGGCGGGCGCGCATTGGCGCAATCACGACAGCCTGTCGCGCTCCGCATCCGGTACGTTCGGCGGTCGGCATACCACCCACCCGTCGTCTACGCTGCCGATCTTGTGACCGCCGTGCCGATGCCCTGTGCGCGCTGCGACCTGCCCGGTTACCCCACCGGCGCCGAACTGCTCTGCGCCACCCACGGCGCCGTCCCAGACGCGGCGGCGGTCGAGGCCCTCGTCACCGCCGGCGGCACACAACCTCTCCCCGGCGGCGCTCCACGCTCCTCCGGCGACACCCGCCCCGTGGCCGGCTCTTCTTCTCCGGGTTTGGCTGGCGGCGCTTCGGCGTCTTCCTCCAGGCCTTCTCCTTCTCTGGGTTTGGCCGACGGCACTTCGCTGTGGCCTGTCGCTGGCGGCGGATCACTCTGGCCGGTCGTCACTGGTGCATTCATCGCCGCCGGTCTCGCGCACGCCGCCCTGCAGGCCTACTCCATCTGGGCCCTCCGGCGCGCGGACGCGGCGCTCCACGACCCGGCAACCACCCCGCCTCACGATGACGCCTTCCGGACTGCCGCCGACGCCGTGTCGCTCGCGCGGACCGGCCTCTGGTCGTACCTGGCCTGCTTCCTGCTGTGGCTCCTCCTCACCGGCGCCACCGCCACCCGTCTCGGCCTGGACCGGCGCGCCGCCCTCCGCCACTGGACGATCCTCGTGTGGCGCACCGCCCTCGTGCCGACGCTGACACTCGCGATCCTGAACGACCACCTGTCGCCCACCTGGCCGGCCGCCCACGCGGCGCTCGCCTTCGCCGTCTTCCACCTCCTGACGACGGCCCTCCTGCTCGCCCACACCACCGTCGTCCGCCGGCGCCTCCGGCCGTTCTTCCCGGGCCCTTCGTGACTCCTGTCGCTCGCTGGCTGCTGTACGTCGTCGCCGCCTACCTGGGCCTGCTCGGCCTCACCTACGGCATGGGCGTCGCCTCCACCTGGCACCAACCGCCCGCGGTTGCCCTGGACGGCTTCCCCGCCCGGGTCGACGCACCGTGGCCGTGGACACCGACACTCGACTCGGCGCCCGTCACCGCGGTGCCGGTCGCGATCGGCGGCAGCACACCCGGCCTGCACAACATCCTGACCGACACCGAGGGCAGCGTGTCGTTCGTCGACGCCCGCGGCGGCCAGCACATCCTCGACGTGGCCTCCGAGGGCGCCGCAACCCCCGGCGAGTCGCTGCTCCTGTCCCCCGACGGCACCATGGTCGCGTACCCGCACGACGCCCTGGGCTCCTCCCCGGACTCCTCGATCGCGGTGCGCACACTCGGCGACGGCCACATCCGCCGGCTCCCAGTCCCCGCACCGGCCGGCGGACACGCCACGCCGCTGGCCTGGTCGCCGCACCAGGACCGCCTCGCCGTGTACATCGAAGGCTCCTCCATCGGCGTCCTCACGCTCGACACCGGCACGTACCGCACAGTCCTCCCCTTCCCCGCCGGCCTCGCCGCCACGCCCCGGACGCCGATCGCCGCCGCCTTCTCCTCCAACGGCGACCTCGCCGTCCAGCTCGACACCACGGTGTGCGCCAAGCAGGGCTGCTTCTCCCTTCCCGCCGGCCAACGCCTCGCCGGCAAGGGCGCCTACACGCCCGCTGACAACTCCCTCGCCGTCGTCACCGACGCAGGCCGCGACTCCACCATCACCTTCATCTCCGAAACCAACGGATCCCCCCTCCCAGGCACCATCCACCTGTACGGCGTGACCACCCTCCGCCTCATCGGCTGGTGGGCCGACCGCGCCCTGGTCGTCGCCTTCCGCCCCGAGCCCGTGACCGACCTCGGCCCCCTCGATGACGAACGCGACTACCCCCCGACCGCCTACGCCCTGGTCCAACGCCTGTCGATCCTCGCCATCACCCCCTCCCTGACGACGCCCCCACCGCCCTCGCCGCAGTCCCAGCCTTCGCCGCAGCCTTCGTCACCCGCCCAGGTCACGTCCCCGCCGCCCCCTCCAGCCCAAGCCTCGCCTTCGCCGCAGGTCTCACCTCTGGCCGCGTCGCAGTTCTCGGCTCAGGTCGCGGCTTCGGCCTCGCCGCAGGTCTCACCTCCGGCTGCCCCACAGCTCTCGGCCCAGTCTTCGGTCTCGTCGCAGGTCTTACCTCCGGCTGCGTCGCAGTTCTCGGTTCAGGTCGCGGCTTCGGTCTCGTCGCAGGTCTTACCTCCGGCTGCCCCGCAGCTCTCGGCCCAGGCTTCGGCCTCGCCGCAAACGCCGCCCCAGGCGCAAGTCGCACCCCCGTCCTCGTCGCAGTCCCAGGCCCCCTCACACCCCGCGGCCCAGGTCCCGGCTTCGGCGTCGTCGCAGGTCTCACCTCCGACCCCGTCAGAGTTCTCGGTCCAGGCTTCGACTTCGGCGTCGCCGCAGTCCTCGGCACGGGCCGCCGTCCCGACGCAGGCTCAAGAGCTGATGGTCCTGCCCGATCAGATCCTGTCCATCGACATCGCCGATCGTGCCCTCCTCGCCGGACACACCAGCCCCGGCCGCCCGGCACCCGCCTGGCCGGCCCGTCCCGGTGTGCTCACCGCACTGGTCGGCCTTCCCGCCGCCCCGGTCGCGTTCATCGTCTTCCTCGTCGGCGCGATCAGGCGCGAGCTGGCTGCTGCATCCACCACTCTGTGAACTCCCGGCACTGCCCCACGGTGTCGAGCCGGATCAGCCACAGGTTGCTGAACACCCGCTTCGGATACACGGTCACGCCTTGCACAACGCTTAACTCAGATCCGACCGTCACCGGATGCCACGTGAACGTGGTCTCGCCCGGCCGGTCCCGACGAGCCAGCCACTGCTTCACGATCGTCGCCCGCCCCCGCCACGGCTCCTCGAACGGCGCCGGGTAGTACGCGGCATCCTCGGCGAACAGGCCGCCGATCTCGGCGGGATCATTGCTGTTCCAGGCCCTGACGTAGCCCGAAACCCAGTCGGTCACAGCCTCCAGATCCGTCATGCCATCTTCCTACTCCTTCCCCACGCGGCGTGCTCCGCTCATCACCGGGAATCGACGATGAGTAGCGACTTGATACCTCTTCGTAGATGCTGGCGCTTGCGGCTGGACGTCGGTCGGTGCACCCACGACGATGGGTTCAAGCCGCTTTCGGGCGGCGCAAGCCACCGGGACGGGGGTCGGGTGTGCGCCATCAACAGCTCTGTTTCGCCTTTCCACGAACCACTTCGAGTGCCGACCGGTCACCGGCGGCCTCGGTGGCCGTCGAGCCCACCGAGGGGCACGCCCGGCCTGCTGCGACTCTCGCTGCCGCTGGGCCGCGGTGGGCACAAGACGGGCGGGTCCGGGCCCGGGCGGAGTTTGCGGAGGCCCGCCGTCACGGCCTGGCTGCCCGGCATGCGACCAAGCTCACCCGACTCCGCAATGCCAGGCTGATCGCCGATCTGGACCAGGCCGCCGCCCACACGCCCGAGGCAAGCAAGGCCACTGTCCATGCACCCGAGGTGGATGAGTCCGCTGTCCGAGCGCCCCAGGTGAACGAGTCCACTGTCCAAGAGCCCGAGGCGGTCTCGGCAACTGTGCGAGCGTCCGAGGTGGACAAGTCCACTGTGCCGGCGTCCGAGGTGACGGTTGTGTCGGAGCCGCGACCCGCGTCCGCCCCTGATGGGTGCCAGGTCGAGGGGGAGCTACAGGGTGGTGCGGTCGAGAAGGAGTGTTTCGAAGGGCGGCCTGCGTCGGGCGGGCCGGGCGCTGGCAGCGGGAAGGGCAATGGCCGATCGCTGCGTCGGCTTGGCAGGGGTAGGGGACCGAGGGTCTGCGGTTGGGTTCGGTGTGGGGTGGGGCAGCGGTCTGCGAGTCGGGTCGCGGCGGTGGTGGGTCGTGGCGCCATTCAAGGTCGGCAGGGGCGCTGTGAAGGGCGAGGTCCGCCAGGGGTGTTGTGTCGGGCGAGGTCCGCCAGGGTGTTGTGTCGGGCGAGGTCCGCCGGGGCGTTTGTGCCGGGATCGTGCGGTGATGTCGCGGTGAGCCGTCTGCGGGTGTCCGCGGTGCGGGTGCGCTGTAGGTGGCGGCGGGAGTCCGGCCGCGTACGCTCTGGTCGTGGCCAGATTCCTCGACGTGCATCCCGACAATCCGCAGCCGCGGCTGCTGCAGCAGGTTGTCACGGTGTTGCGGGATGACGGGTTGATCGCGTACCCGACGGATTCCTGCTTTGCGCTGGGGTGCCAGCTGGGCAGCCGGCCGGGGCTGGAGCGGATCCGGGACATCCGGAAGCTGGATGACCGGCACCACTTCACGCTGATGTGCCGGGACTTCGCGCAGCTGGGGCAGTTCGTGCAGATCAGCAACTCGGTGTTCCGGCTGGTGAAGGGGGTGACGCCGGGCAGTTACACGTTCATCCTGCCGGCGAGCCCCGAGGTGCCGCGGCGGTTGCTGCACCCCAAGAAGCGGACTGTGGGGGTGCGCATCCCGGAGCACACGGTCACGCAGGCGCTGCTGGCGGAGCTCGGCGAGCCGCTGCTGTCCAGCACGCTGCTGCTGCCGGACCAGGACGAGCCGATGACCCAGGGATGGGAGATCAAGGAGCTGCTCGATCACCAAGTCGATGCGGTCATCGACGGCGAGTGCGGCGTCGAGCCGACGACCGTCGTGGACCTGTCCGGCGACGAGCCCGAGATCCTGCGGGTCGGCGCCGGCGATCCAAGCCGCTTCGAGTAGGTCGCGGCGGGCGAGGGCGTCGAGTCGGGATTCTGCGGATCGGCGCTGGCGATCCAGGCCGTCGCGGGCGGGTGGGTCGCGGTGGTGGGCAGCCGACTGGAGGCCGCCGGGCGATTGTCCGGCGGGCGGGTGCTGCGGGCCTGGAGTGAGAGCCCTGCGGGTAAGGGTTACAGGCTCGGCATGGTGCCGCGGGGTGGGGTCTGGCAGTAGTGCTGCGGAGTGGGGATTGCGGCCCTGGCACAAGTCCTGCGGCCCTGGCGTGGGGTCCTGCGGACGTGGCGTGTGCTCGGAGGTGGCGTGGGTGCGGCTGGGAGGGTTTGGGCCTGGTGGGCGCTCTGCAGGTGGGGTGCTGCGAGTGTGGCATGGGTGCCGCGGGTGGGCG
>NZ_BAAAQD010000001.1:67769-729927 GCF_039531485.1 Dactylosporangium maewongense
TGGCGTGGGGTCCTGCGGACGTGGCGTGTGCTCGGAGGTGGCGTGGGTGCGGCTGGGAGGGTTTGGGCCTGGTGGGCGCTCTGCAGGTGGGGTGCTGCGAGTGTGGCATGGGTGCCGCGGGTGGGCGTTGGGGCGGTGGCGTGGGGTCCTGCGGACGTGGCGTGTGCTCGGAGGTGGCGTGGGTGCGGCTGGGAGGGTTTGGGCCTGGTGGGCGCTCTGCAGGTGGGGTGCTGCGAGTGTGGCATGGGTGCCGCGGGTGGGCGCTGGGGCGGTGGCGTGGAGTGCCGCGGGTGGAGACGCTGGGGGCGTGGCGTGGATGCTGCGGGATTGACGGGTCGATCACGCTGCTCGGCGACCTCGCGTAGGGCACGGCGCCCGAGTGGCGGTTGTGGGTCTGGCATGGGCGATGTGGGAGGAGGGCTGCGGACCTGGCTTGTGGGTGCTGTGGGTAAGAGGTTGTGGGCCTGGCGGTGGGGTCGGTCGGTGGGAGAGGTTGCGGGGCTGGCGGTGGGGGTGGTCGGTGGGAGGTTGTGGACTGGTGGGTGCTGTGGGGGTGAGGGGCTGCTGGTTGCGGGGAGCGGTGTTCGAAGGATGGGAGGGGTGTGCGGTGTTGCATCACGTTGAGGTTTGGGTGCCGGATCTCGGGCGGGCGGTGCGGAGTTGGGGGTGGTTGCTGGAAGAGCTTGGGTGGGAGGTGTACCAGGAGTGGGCGGTCGGGCGGAGTTGGCGGTTCGAGCGGACGTACATCGTCTTCGAGCAGTCGCCGGGGTTGACGGGGGAAAAGCATGAGCGGTGCCGGCCTGGGGTGAACCATCTGGCGTTGTGGGTGGACGGGCGGGAGCGGGTGGAGGCGATCGTCGCCGAAGCGGGGGCGCACGGGTGGGTGTTGATGTTTCCCGAGCGGCATCCGTATGCGGGTGGGGCTGGACACTACGCGGCGTATCTCGAGGATGCGGACGGGTTTGAGGTGGAGCTCGTCAGCGGTCGGTGAACTGTCGGGGACCCGACAGTTGCGGGTGGTGGAAAGCGCTGCACGAAAAGAAGAGCGGCGCTAGCGGTATTGGTCGGAAAATGGCTGACCATTTTTGGTTTATCGCCCGTTCGGCCAGGTGCGGCGGCATACTTGAACCGTTCGCAAGGATGGCGGAGTTGCTGGACCCGCTTGCGATCAATCCCCTTTCTGAACGTTGCCGCCGCCGAATGTAGTCGGGTGGCGGTTCAACCGTGTCAATCGGCGCCGAATGCGTGATTGGAAGCAAACAAATGACCCTGCTGGAATCCATCGGATCGAATGCGCAAGGCAATGACGAGCAGGAGCAGCGCAGCCTGAGCCTGAGCACCGGTGCGGCGCGGAACCTCGCGACGACCACCAAGTCGGTGCCGCAGATGCAGGAGATCACCTCGCGGTGGCTGCTGAAGATGCTGCCCTGGGTGCAGGCGGGCGGCGGCGCGTACCGGGTCAACCGCCGGCTCAGCTACGCGGTCGGCGACGGGCGGGTCACGTTCGTGTCCACCGGCTCGCAGGTGCAGGTCATCCCGCAGGAGCTGGGCGAGCTGCCGGCGCTGCGCGGGTTCGAGGACGTCAACGCGCTGCGGAGCCTCGCGGACCGGTTCGTGCAGCAGGAGTTCGCGCCCGGGGACGTGATCGTCACCAAGGGGCAGCCGGCGGACCGGGTGTTCCTCATCGCGCACGGGAAGATCAACAAGATCGGCGCGGGGGAGTACGGCGACGAGACCGTCCTCGGGGTCATGGCCGACGGCGACTACTTCGGCGCCGAGGTCCTCACCGGCGGCGCGACGAACTGGGAGTTCACCGCCAAGGCGCTGACCAGCTGCACCGTGCTCGCGCTGTCGTGGCAGGCGATGCAGCAGCTCAACGGGCAGGCCGACGCGCTGCGCGAGCACATCCGCCGGATGCGGGACCAGCCGCAGAAGCCGCAGAACAAGCACGGCGAGGCCGCCATCGAGATGGCCTCGGGGCATGACGGCGAGCCGGTCCTGCCCGGCACGTACGTCGACTACGAGGCGTCGCCGCGGGAGTACGAGCTCAGCGTCGCGCAGACCGTCCTGCGCGTGCACACCCGTGTCGCGGACCTCTACAACAAGCCGATGGACCAGGTCGAGCAGCAGCTGCGGCTGACGATCGAGGCGCTGCGCGAGCGGCAGGAGCACGAGCTGGTCAACAACCGCGACTTCGGCCTGCTCCACAACGCGGCGTACGACCAGCGCATCTACACCCGCACCGGCCCGCCGACCCCGGACGACATGGACGAGCTGCTGTCGCTGGTGTGGAAGGAGCCGACGTTCTTCCTCGCCCACCCGCGCGCGATCGCCGCGTTCGGCCGTGAGTGCAGCCGCCGCGGCGTCTACCCCGGCAACATCGACTTCGGCGGGCACCAGGTCCCGGCGTGGCGCGGCGTGCCGATCTTCCCGAGCAATAAGATCGAGGTCAGCGACACCCGCACCACGTCCATCATGTTGATGCGCGTCGGTGAGCAGCAGCAGGGTGTCATCGGCCTGCACCAGACCGGCATTCCCGACGAGTACGAGCCCGGCCTTTCGGTGCGTTTCATGGGCATCAGCGAGCAGGCCATCATTTCGTATCTGGTGAGCGCCTACTATTCCGCCGCGGTGTTGGTGCCGGACGCCCTCGGCATTCTCGAGAATGTGGAAATCGGGCGGGAGAACTGACGTCGTGCAAACCGAGGAAGAGGTTCGGCGCAGCCTCGGTACCCGCGCCGCACGTACCATTGCGACCACCACCAAATCCGTCCCGCAGATGCAGGGCGTCTCGCCCCGCTGGCTGCTGCGGATGCTCCCGTGGGTCGAGGCCGAGGGCGGCACGTACCGCGTCAACCGCAGGCTCACCTACACCGTCGGCGACGGTCGGGTCACGTTCACCAACCAGGGCGCCGACGTGAAGGTGATCCCGCAGGAGCTGCGGGAGCTGCCGGCGCTGCGCGAGTTCCCGGACGACTCGGTCCTGCACCAGATGGCCGAGCGGTTCGAGCAGCTGGAGCTCGGCCCCGACGAGACGGTCGTGACCGCCGGGCAGCCCGCCGACCGGGTGTACCTGCTGGTCAGGGGCAAGGTCCGGCAGCTCGGCGTCGGCGAGTACGGCGACGAGACCCTCCTCGGCGTGCTCACCGACGGCGACTTCTTCGGCGACGGCGTCTTCGAGGGCACGCACCACAGCTGGGGCTTCACGATCCGCACCAGCACCCCGACGACGCTGCTCGCGCTGCGCCGGCAGGAGATCGACCGGTTCAGCGACACGATCGGCGCGCACGTCACGAAATATCAGCAAAAAGCGGGCAAAAAGCAGAACAAGCACGGCGAAGCGGCGATCGACCTGGCGGCCGGGCACGAGGGCGAGCCGGTCCTGCCGGGCACCTTCGTCGACTACGAAACCACGCCGCGCGAGTACGAGCTCAGTGTCGCCCAGACGATCCTGCGCCTCCATACGCGCGTCGCGGACCTCTACAACCAGCCGATGAACCAGTTCGAGCAGCAGCTGCGGCTGACGATCGAGGCGCTGCGCGAGCGGCAGGAGCACGAGCTGATCAACAACCGCGACTTCGGGCTGCTCCACAACGCCGACCTGAAGCAGCGCATCGCCACCCGCACCGGCCCGCCGACCCCCGACGACCTCGACGAGCTGCTCTCCAGGCGGCGCAAGTCGCGGCTGCTGCTCGCCCACCCGAAGGCGATCGCCGCGTTCGGCCGGCAGTGCAACAGCCGCGGCCTGTACCCGCCGACGATCGCCCTCGAGAACCGCCAGGTCCAGTCGTGGCGGGGGGTGCCGCTGCTGCCGTGCGACAAGATCCCGATCAGCGACCGGGGGACCAGCTCGATCCTGGTCCTGCGGACCGGCGCCGACGACCAGGGCGTGATCGGGCTGCGCCGCACGGGCATCCCCGACGAGGTCGAGCCGGGGCTCAACGTGCGGTTCATGGGCATCGACGAGCACGCGGTCAGCTCGTACCTCGTCAGCACGTACTACTCCGCAGCCGTGCTCGTCCCGGACGCGCTCGGCATCCTCGAACACGTCGAGATCGGAGGCTGACCGGATGGTCGCCGCCCACGTCGTCGGTCCCAGCGCCATCCAGCCCAGATCCGCGGGCGTGGTCCTCGCGCAGAGCCGGGACGCCGTCATACCGGCGTTGCGCGCCGCCGTCGACACGTTGCCGGCGACGATGCGGCACGTCGCGGGGTACCACTTCGGCTGGTGGGACGAGCACGGCCGGCCCGTCGACGCGGACCCCGGCAAGGCGCTGCGGCCCGCGCTGGTGCTGCTCAGCGCGGCCGCCGTCGGCGGCGCCGGGCAGGCCGTGACGGGCGCCGTCGCCGTCGAGCTGGTGCACAACTTCTCGCTCCTGCACGACGACGTCATGGACGGCGACGCCACCCGCCGGCACCGGCCGACGGCGTGGAGCGTGTTCGGCACCAGCGTCGCGATCCTTGCCGGCGACGCGCTGCTCACCCTCGCGATGGACACGCTGCTCGCGAGCGGGCACCCGGCCGCGACCAGGGCCACCGGCATGCTCGGCGCCGCGGTACAGCGGCTCATCGACGGCCAGAGCGCGGACCTCGACTTCGAGCGCCGCGCGGACGTCGACGTCGAGGCGTGCCTGGCCATGGCGCAGGCGAAGACCGGGGCGCTGCTGGGCTCGGCGTGCGCGATCGGCGCCCTGCTCGGCGGCGGCCGGCCCGCGCAGGTGCTGCGGCTGGCGCAGTTCGGCGAGGACCTTGGCCTGGCGTTCCAGTTCGCCGACGACCTGCTCGGCATCTGGGGCGACCCGGCGACGACCGGGAAGCCGGTCCACTCGGACCTCCGCAGCCGTAAGAAGTCCCTGCCGGTGGTCGCTGCCCTGACCTCCGGCACCCCGGCCGGCCTGGAGCTCGCGGCGTTCTACACGGGCGCCGGCGCGCTGCCGGAGCCCCGGGTCGGCCGGGCCGCGACCCTCGTGGAGGCGGCCGGGGCGCGGATGTGGAGCCAGGCGCAGGCCGACCAGCTCCTCGTCCGTGCCCTCGACGCCCTCGCCGCCGCCGAGGCCGACCCGCTCGTCGAGGCGGAGCTGTGCGAGCTCGCCCGGTTCGCGACGCGGCGGGACCGGTGACGGTGGCGGCGATGCGACGGACGGTCCTGCTGGCCGCCCCGAGGTCCTTCTGCGCGGGCGTCGAGCGGGCGATCGAGGTTGTGGAGCGGGTCCTCGACGCTGCCGATCGTCCGGTGTACGTGCGGAAGCAGATCGTCCACAACCGTCATGTCGTGGCCGATCTGGAAGCCCGGGGCGCCGTCTTCGTCGAGGAGCTCGACGAGGTGCCGGACGGGGCGACCGTCGTGTTCTCCGCGCACGGCGTCGCCCCGCAGGTCAGGGCCGAGGCTGAGGCCAGGTCGCTGCGCGTGGTCGACGCGACCTGCCCGCTCGTCACCAAGGTCCACGCCGAGGCCCGCCGGTTCGCCGCCCGGGGCGACACGGTCGTGCTCGTCGGGCACGCCGGCCACGAGGAGGTCGACGGGACCCTCGGCGAGGCCCCCGAGCGGACGGTCCTCGTCGAGTCCGCCGGCGACGTCGCGCGGCTGCGGGTCGAGGATCCGTCGCGGGTGTCGTACCTGACGCAGACCACGCTCGCCGCGGACGAGGTCGGCGAGGTGGTCGACGCGCTGCGGGCACGGTTCCCGGCCTTGCGGGGGCCCGGATCCGACGACATCTGCTACGCCACGACCAACCGGCAGGAGGCGGTGGCGGCGGTCGCCCGCGACGCCGACCTGGTCCTGGTCGTCGGCTCCGCGAACTCGTCCAACTCGCTGCGCCTGGTCGAGCTGGCCCGCCGCCTCGGCACACCCGCCCACCTCATCGACGACGCGTCGGAGATCGACCCGGCGTGGCTGGCCGGAGCCCGCGTCATCGGCCTGTCCGCGGGCGCCTCGGCCCCGCCGCACCTGGTCGACGAGGTCATCGCCGCCCTGCGCGCCCTCGGCCCGCTGACCGTCGAGGAGCGCCGCGTCGCCGTGGAGCGGCTGCAGTTCTCCCTCCCGTCGACGGTCCGCTCATGAACCGGCGGACGGCGGCCCGCACCGCCGCGGGCGAGGACCCGCGGCGGTGGACAGCGGCCGAGAGGCGGGGTCAGCGGCGGCGGCGGAACAGGCGGGTCATCGCCACGGCGGCGATCATGAACCCGGCGGCGACGGGGATGAACCGCTTGCCGACCGGTGACGACGCCGAGGCCGGGACGGCGACGGGCTCGGCGGGGCGCACGTTGGACCGGTGGGCCGGCGTGGAGGGCGGCGGGGGCACGGAGGAGGGCGGGGCGGGGGTTGCCTTGCGCACCTGGGGCCGCGGCGGCGCCATCGTCACCATCGGGGCCGGCACCTCCGCTGCCGCGGGAGAAGGCGAGGGCACCGGCCGGCGCGTCGGCGTGGGCGACGGCAGCACCGGATCAGGCTCGCCGGCGACGGCCGGGGGAGGCTGGACCGGGCACGCCGTGGCGTCCGACGACGCGACCGAGCCGAGGTCCGCGAGCTTCACCGCCCGCGACGGGTCCGACAGCGGGATCCGGAACAGGGCGCTGCCACCCGGCGCGTGCCCCGTCCCCGGACCCGCGCCCGGGCCGGACGCCTGGTTGAACAGCGCGGTCAGCGTGCCGTCCGGGTGCACGGCCACGCCGCCGTACGCGGACCGGCCCGGCAGCACCGCCGGCAGCGGCGTGAACGACACCCGCGAGCCCACCCGCACGAGCTGCGCCCGGCCGCCGCGGGCCGCGACCGTGAGCAGGTCACCGCTGGACGGCTCGACCGCCCAGTCACCGGCGTACGGCAGCGACGGCAGCGGACGCGACGGCAGCAGCCGGGGCGCGCCCGGCGAGAGCTGCACGGGCCGCACCGAGGACGCCGTCCCGACCAGCAGCCGGACGACACCGCCGGCGGCGACGACCGTGCCGCCGTACGCGTCGGCGAGCGGATATCCGGACGCGCGCCGGGTGCCGGGGACCGCGCCCAGGTCGGTGACGCGGCCGTCGCCGCCGATGCGCACCACGTGCGGACCGGCGCGCAGCTTTCGCCCGGCGCGGGCCGTGGCGAGGGCGAAGAGCGTGCCGTCGCCGGCGCAGCCGATGGCGTTGACCGCGTACCCGAGCGGCGTGCGGGCCACGGTGCCGCCGGCGGTGACCCGGTGCAGCGTCGAACCGGCGTCGCCGGGCCCCCGCGACACCCACACGAGCCCCTCGGGCAGCGCAGTCGCGGGCGCACCGGAGAACAACGACGTGGCCGGCATCGCATTCGCGATCATCGGTGTCCTGTACGCCATCCTCATGACGTTCGTGATCGTGAGCGTCTGGGAGGCGGGCGACGGCGCGCAGGACAGCAGCCGCGCCGAGGCCCGCGCCGTCGTCGACCTCAACCACTACGCCGACACGCTGCCCGCCGCCGAAGGCGCCGCGATGCGGGAGCTGACCGGGGAGTACATCCACATCGTCGAGCAGCAGGAGTGGCCGGCGATGGCGGGCGGGCAGCCGGTCGGCAGGGCGGGCAGCGCCGTGATCTCCAAGCTGTGGAAGTGCGTCGACGCGCCGCTGCCCGACGGTGCCGACGCGGCCGCGAACCGGCAGTCCGAGGCCCGCGCCGACCTGCGCGCCCTCACCCTCAACCGGGACGCCCGCCTCGCCGCCGCCGACGCGGGCCTGCCGAAGGTCATGTGGCTCGCCCTGATCGTCGGCGACGTGCTCACCCTCGCCAACGCCCTGATGTTCGGGGTCAAGGGCAGCGGCGAGTACCTCACGATCATCGCCCTGCTCGCCGCCATGTCGGCGCTGATGCTCTTCGCGGTCTACGAGCTGGAGTTCCCGTTCCAGCGCGGCGAGAGCGTCACCGTCGACGTTTTCACCGATGTCGTCGACGACGGCACAGCACGATAGGACAACAGTGAGCCCGTTTACGCTTCCCGACTTCTACCAGCCGTACCCGGCCCGCCTGAACCCGAACCTGGAGGGCGCCCGCACGCACACCAAGGCGTGGGCGCGCGAGATGGGCATGGTGGAGGGCTCCGGCATCTGGGACGAGCGCGACCTGGACGACCACGACTACGCGCTGCTGTGCGCCTACACGCACCCGGAGGCGTCCGCGGCCGCGCTCGACCTGGTCACCGACTGGTACGTGTGGGTGTTCTTCTTCGACGACCACTTCCTCGACGTCTTCAAGCGCACCCAGGACATGCGCGGGGCGGAGGCCTACCTGGAGCGGCTGCGGCTGTTCATGCCGCTGCACGGCGCCGTCGTCGACGAGCCCACGAACCCGGTCGAGAAGGGGCTGAAGGAGCTGTGGGAGCGCACCGTGCCGGCGATGTCCGCCGACTGGCGGGAGCGTTTCGTGCACAGCACCCGCAACCTGCTCGACGAGTCGCTGTGGGAGCTGGCGAACATCAACGCCGGCCGCGTCTCCAACCCCATCGAGTACATCGAGATGCGGCGCAAGGTCGGTGGCGCGCCCTGGTCGGCGAACCTCGTCGAGTTCGCCGCGGGCGCGGAGATCCCGGCGCGCGTCGCGCACAGCCGGCCGCTGCGGGTCCTCAAGGACACCTTCGCCGACGGGGTGCACCTGCGCAACGACCTCTTCTCGTACGAGCGCGAAACGCAGCAGGAGGGTGAGCTGGCCAACTGCGTGCTGGTCCTGGAGCGCTTCCTCGGCTACGCGCCGCAGGAGGCCGCCGACGCCGTCAACAGCATCCTGACGTCGCGCCTGCAGCAGTTCGAGCACACGGTTGTGACCGAGCTGGAGCCGCTCTTCGCCGAGCACGCCCTGGACCCGGTCGAGCGGCTGCGGGTCCTCAAGTACGCCCAGGGGCTGCAGGACTGGCAGGCGGGCGGGCACGAGTGGCACCTGCGCTCCAGCCGGTACATGAACGCCGACGTCCGGCCGACGGGGCAGTTCACGCTCGGCGGGCCGATGGGGATCGGCACGTCCGCGGCGAGGCTGGGCCTGTCCGTGCGGGCCCGTCAGCACGACGTCCGCCCGGCCCGCACCACCGGCCCGCTGCCGGTGCCCGAGCTGTACATGCCCTACGTCTCGCGGCAGAACGGTCACCTGGAGTCGGCCCGTCGCGGCGTCATCGAGTGGTCCCGCGCGATGGGCTTCTTCGATGCGGTGCCGCGGCCGGGTCCGTCGCCGTCGGTGTGGACGGAGCGGAAGCTGGCCGGCTACGACTTCGCGGTCTGCGCCGGCGCGCTCAACCCCGACGGCACCGCGGCGGAGCTGGAGCTGGGCACCCAGTGGCTCAGCTGGGGCACCTACGGCGACGACTGGTTCCCGCAGGTCTACGGCCCCACCGGCGACCTGACCGGGGCCCGCGCGATGGTGGCCCGACTGAAGTCCCTCATGCCTCTGGATCTGGTTTCCGCGTCGGTACCGGTGAGCCCGCTCGAACGGGGCCTCGCCGACCTGTGGCCCCGGACCGCCGGCCCCATGGGCGCCGCGCACCGGGAGGAGTTCCGCGCGGCCGTGGACGTCATGCTGGACAGCTGGGTGTGGGAGCTGCAGAACCAGCACGAGCGGCGCATCCCCGACCCCGTCGACTACATCGAGATGCGCCGGCGCACGTTCGGCTCCGACCTGACGATGAGCCTGGCCCGCTTCCGCCAGGGCCGCCAGGTCCCGCCGGACGTCTACGGCACCCGCCCGATCCAGAACCTCGAGGCCGCCGCCAGCGACTACGCCTGCTTCGTCAACGACCTGTTCTCGTACCAGAAGGAGATCGAGTTCGAGAGCGAGCTGCACAACATGGTCCTCGTCGTCGAGAACTTCCTCGACATCTCCCGCGACCAGGCCGCGCTCGTCGTCCGCGACCTGATGACGGCCCGCATGCAGCAGTTCGAGCGGATCGTCGCGGTCGAGCTGCCCGCCCTCTACGAGCACCTCCGCCTCCCGGAGGCCGCCCGCGCCGGCATCGACACCTACGTCGTCCAGCTGCAGAACTGGATGTCCGGCATCATCGCCTGGCACGAGGCCACCGACCGCTATCCCGAGTCCGCCCTCCTGCGCACCGAGGACCCGGCCCCGGCACTGGCGACCACCATCCGCATCCCCACCGCCCCGAAGGGCTTCTCCTTCCAGCGCCCCGTTGCGACCACCGGAGGATCGGCCTAGGTTCGTGCTGAGCGGCGGCAGGGTCGGATCCGATCCGGCCCTGCCACCAGGAGAGCTTCGATCTCAGCTGCCGAGGCCGTCCAAACCGTCAGCAGCGAGCCGGAGCCCGATCGCGAGAGCGCCGCCGACCAGGGCGGCGCTCTCGTGCGCTGTCATCGCGGCGGTGAGACCGACGCCGTCGAGAATCAGCGATCCCTGCCGGGCGATCAAGGTGATCCCCCGCAGTGTCCGGACCCGCCGGAGCGGGATCTGCTCAGGCATGAGGTGGGTTCACTTCCTTTCAATTGCGCAATTGGTGGCGCGCCGGGGGTCCGTCGCGCCAATTCATGGGCGGAGCGCAGTGAACGGTGCGCGAACGCACCGCCACACGGTCGATGCAAACACGCTGAGCGACGATTGAAAACGTCGCGGCGCATCATTACGTCCGGCGCGAGATCAACAGGCGACCGGACAACGTGCGGTCGTCGCACCAGTCAACTTGTCCGGTCTTGCCGCAGGTTGCAGCGGCTTTGGCGGGCGACGGGCTGAGCTGCTCAAACGGCCGGACGGTCAACACGACGGTCAAAAGAAGGACAACGGATTCGCGTGTCGCTGCACGTGATGGTAACAATCTGTCGATGCTTTCCCGGTGCGCCAGTGGCGGCGTGCAGGCTCGATGGCACAGCGTCGGAGGGACCCAGCATGGCCGACCGGGAAGACGTCGGAGTCGACGGTGATCCATTGCCGGCGGTCGACAGGCGGCGCACGCATTACCTGTCGCCCAAGGAGCAGTTCGAGAAGGACCGGGACCCCCGGGTCGTCGAGCTCGCCGGCTACGTCCGTGACCTGCTGATCAAGGGTTACGGCGAGCAGGACACCTTCAGCAGGTTCGCGCAGACGGTCTGCCGGTTGGAGAAGCTGGACCCCGGCAAGGAGCGGCGCAGGATCAGCCGGCGGGTGTCGGAGCAACTGCTGAAGGGCGGCCCGACCTGGGAGACCTGCCAGCGGGTGGAGCGGGCGCTGCGGGCGGACCTCGACGACCCCGGGCAGGTGCACCAGGACCTGGTCCGGTTGTACACGGCCGTGCACGGGGCCGCCCCGGACGGCGAGGAGCCCGCACCGGTCGCGGAAGCCGACGTCGCCGACGCGGTGCCGCTGGTGTCGGAGGTCCCGCTGGTCTCCGAGGTGGTGAAGCTCGCCGGGCGGGTCGAGCACGCGCAGTCGACCCTCACCCAGATCACCGTCGAGCGGGACCAGGCGCTCGCCGAGAACGTCCTGCTCAGAGCGCAGGTCGCGGAGCTCACCGCGCAGATCGGCGCGCTGACCGAGCGGCTCAGGCTGTGGCGCTCCGAAGGCACCCGGCGGCAGTGGACCGCGGCGGGGTCGGCGCCGGCCCCCGCCGGGTGGGAGGCGGCCGGGCAGCGGGCCGCGCAGGCGCCGACCGTGCCGCGGCCGCGGCGGATGGCGACCGGGTTCGTCGAGGACGGCGACGACGAGGAGTTCTGGACGGTCCGCGACTATCTCTCGGACGGGTCGCCGGCGTACCGGGACCTGCGGCTGCTGGACACCGGTCCGGGCGAGCTGCCCGACCCGCCGGAGCAGGTCGCCGACGAGGAGTTCTGGCGGGTGCTCGGCCTCGCCCCGCTGCGCGACCTGAACCGGTCCGGTGCGGCGGCGCCCGGCCGGGCGGGTGCGCTGCGGCAGTGGGTCGAGCCGGTGCCGGCCTGGTTCCGGGTCTCCGTGATGGTCGGGGTGGTCGCCGTGCTGGCCCTCGTCGCGCTCGGGCCGCTCATCCCGGAGGACGCGACCGACGACGTCGACGCGGACCGGGCGCTGTGCCTGCTGATGCAGCTGACCGACCCCGCCACCACCCGCTGCTCCGGGTGACCGGGCGGACCGGGGCGGCGGGGGTGAAACCCGGGTGACACGTCCGGGACACTGGGGGGCATGACACCGGAGAATGTGCTGCTGGCGGGGATCGTGGGCTCGACCGCGTACGGGCTGGCGGGGCCGGGGTCCGATGTGGACCGGCTCGGGGTGTTCGCGGCGCCGACGGTGGCGTTTCACGGGCTGCACCAGCCGGTCGAGTCGGTGGTGTCGACGCACCCTGACGTGACGCTGCACGAGGCCCGCAAGTACTGCGGCCTGGCGCTCGGCGGCAACCCGACGGTGTCGGAGCTCATGTGGCTGCCGCAGGAGCTGTACGAGACGCGCACGCCGCTCGGGGACGAGCTCATCGCGATCCGGTCGTCGTTCCTGTCGTCGAAGCGGATCCGGGACGCGTACCTCGGCTACGCGACGCAGCAGTTCCGGAAGCTGGAGTCGCGCGGCGACGGGTCGTTCTCGTCCGAGACGCGGCACCGGACCGCGAAGCACGCCCGGCACCTGCTGCGGCTGTGCTGGCAGGGGTACACCGCGTACACGACCGGCGTGATCCACATCCGGCTGGAGGAGCCGCAGCGGTTCCTCGACTTCGGGGAGCGGGTCGCGGGTGGTGACGTGGACGCCGCGCGCACGATGCTCGCCGACTACGAGGCGAAGTTCGACGCGACGCCCGGCGTGCTGCCGGCGTCGCCGGACGAGCGGGTCGCCGAGGACTGGCTGCTGCGCGTCCGGGCCGCGTTCCTGCCTCAGAGGTCGTGAGCGCGGAGCAGGGCGCGCAGGCCGAGCGCCGTCCGTAACGCGTCGCCCTCCGGGGTATCGGCGATGTCGTCGACGACGCAGGCGGTACCGACGAAATCCGCACCGACCTCGAGCACCATGTCCCGGGTCGCCTCGGCCTGCGTGCCGCTCTCCACCCAGTCGTCCACGCAGAGCACCCGGTCGCCCGGCCGGACCAGGCCGCGGCGGAAGCTCATGACACCGCCGCCGCCATGGTACGAACCGGGCAGCGCTCGGCGCACGAAGCCCGGATCGGGGCCGGACGCCGCCCGGTCGTTCTTGCGCACCTCGACGAGCCCGACGCCGAGGTGCGCCGCGACGAGCGCGCCGAGCAGGCTGCCGCGCGAGACGGGCCCGGCGACGAGCGTCGGCGACCCGGGCACGAGCCCCGCGACGGCGGCGGGCAGGTCCCGCAGCACCACCGGGTCCCGCCACCACTCCGTCACGTCCGCCCAGGCCACATCCGAGTACGGCGCGCGCCGCCAGTGGAAGCCGACCTGCAGCCGGCCCACGAGATCAACCACGCGGCTACCGTACGGCAGCGACCGCCGCGTCAGGTCCGCCGCGCCACAGCGTGCCCGACTCGGTGAAACCGGCGTCGCGCAGGGCCTCGAGGTGCCAGCTGACCGGCGGCAGGAACTCCGCGCTCGCGCCCTTGGGGTGGATGACGGCCCGGTCCGCCGCCAGCGGGCCGAGCACCGGGTTGGCGGCGGCGAGGTCCCACCACGCGGACCAGGTCGGCGCGGCGCCGGCGGCGTATCTGGCGTCCCGCCGCGCGTCGGCGGAGGCGACCAGCTGCTTGGTGAGGCCGGGCAGCTGCGGGTCCGGCATGTGGTCGGCGTTGACGAGCAGGCCGCCCGGGCGCAGGACGGTCCGGATCTCGCCGTACAGCACGCGCAGCCGCTCGGCCGGCAGCCAGTGCAGGGCCGTCGCGGCGAGCACGGCGTCGTATCCGGCGTGCGGCAGCGCGCCGGTCCAGGCCGGGTCGCGCAGGTCGGCGGTCACGATCTGCGCCCGGTCGCGCAGTGACGCCCGGGCGATGCACAGCAGCACGGGATCGACGTCGAGCAGGGTGACCTGGGCGCCGGGCAGGCGGCGCAGCACCCGGAGCGCGATCGATCCCGTGCCGCCGGCCAGGTCCAGCACCCGGGGCGGATCCTCGGTGACCGCTTCCACGGCGTCGATCATCGCGGCGATGCGGTGCTCCCGGTCCGGCATGAACGCGGACTGCTGCAGGTCCCAGCTTTCCTGCCACGCACCGGGGTCGGCGACGTAAGGAGTCATACCTATCACGCTAGTTACCGGACGGATCGATGTCCAGCGTTACCCGGCGACCGTGCTCAGCGCCCGCTCCGGCTCCGCCGGCGTGTGCATCCGCCGGTCCACGGCGAACACCAGCCCCGCGGCGGCCGTCGCCGCGACCGCGAGCACCAGCCAGAACGGGACGGGCGTGCTGAGCAGGTACACCGCGACCGGCGGCCCGATCGTGTTGCCGACCTGGAACGTCGCCCACGCGGCGCCGGTGGCCCGGCCCAGGGTGCCGGGGGGTGCCAGCCGCTCCACGAGCGTGTAGAACGCCGGGCTGTAGGCGCACTCGCCGAGCGCGAACGTGACCATCATGACGACGAGCAGCGCGGTCCTCGCCCCGCCGCTCACGGCGCCCGCGGCGTAGCCGACCAGCCACGCACCGGCCCACGCGAGGCTCATCGCGATCAGCGCACGGGTCTTGTGCACCCGCTCCACCCAGCGGGACACCGGCAGCTGCCCGGCCAGCACGACGAACGTGCCGACGGCGTACAGGGCGCCGACCAGCGTCGTGGAGCCACCCATCTCGGTGCGCACGGCGAGCGGCACGCCGCTCTCCAGCTGCGCCATCCCGAACGTCACCAGCAGCAGCTGCGCGACCAGCAGCAGCACGTAACTGCGCCCGGGCCGGAACCGGGCCAGGGTCTTGCGCTGGGACCCGACCGCGTCGGCGTCCTCCGGCAGCGGGACGAACACGGCGATCACCACGGCGTACAGCGCGCAGCTGACGCCGTCGGCGGCGAACAGCCACCGGTAGGTGGCGTCGGTCGCGGCGCCCAGCAGCAGGCCGCCGAGCCCGCCGCCGACGCCCAGGCCGACGTTGAGCAGCAGGTACCGCATCGACATCGTGCGGACCTTGACCTCCTCGCTGCCGCTGAGCCTGGCGATGATCGGGACCACGGCCGGCAGGAACAGGCCGGTGCCGACGCCGATGACGAGCAGCGCCGCCAGCTGGGCGGCGTAGCCGCGCCCGGCCGCCAGCAGCAGCCACCCCGCCGTCTGCACCAGCAGCGCGCCGACGGCGACCGCCCTGGGCGAGCGCCGGTCGACGAGCGCACCGCCGTACACGGACATCGGCACCGCGGCGCCGGCGAGCACGAGCAGCAGCACCGCCGTCTCGCCCGCCGGCAGCCCCTGGAACTGGTGCAGGTAGATCGCCAGGAAGGGGTAGCAGAGCCCGGTGCCGACGGCCGACAGCCCGTACCCGCCGACGAACCACCACGCGGGGCGGCTGAGCCGCCGGTCCGCGCGGCCGGGTCGAGCCTTGCCCATGACAGCTCCTTCGCTGCTCGTCTTCGCTGCTCGTCTTTGCTGCTTTTCAGCCGGTGCCCCGGACGTGCCGCACCATGTGGTCGAGACGGTCGAGGACCTCCGACTCGGTCGCGCCCTCCACCGTGACGGCGGCGACGGCGTCGCTCCACCGGGTCGGCACCGGCAGCACGTCGCCCGGGCGCCGCAGGTACGCCAGGTCGACCAGCCACGGCACGTCCGGCGCCGCGGGGGTCGCCTCCAGCACGCCGCCGGGCTGGTAGACCATCACGTAACCGATCAGCGGCACCGGGTCCGTCGCAGGGTCTTTCGCCGGGACCGGCAGGGCGTCGCCCAGCTGCGCCATGACGGCGGCCTCGTCGAGGTCGACGCCCGTCTGGTGCCGGAAGCCGGGGATGATGCCGCCGCCGCCCGGGCGGCCCGCGATCTCGCAGAACACCACCTCGCCGGCGCGGTCGAGGAACATCTCGTGGTGGGTGACCCCGCTGAACCACGGGAAACACTTCAGCACCGCGGCGTTGAACGCCAGCAGCGCCTCCCGGTCCGGCCCGGGCCCGATGTTGTGGTCCCGGCAGGGCGCCGCGTCGTGATAGCTGGTGGTCGGGTCGACCGTCCTGGACACCGTGGCGACGACGGGCTCGCCGTCCCGCACGACGCTGTCCACGTGGTGGAGATTACCATCGATGAACTCCTCGACCTCGTAGTTCGCCCGATCGAGGCCCGGGTTGGCGTCCAGCACCGGCCGCAGCTGCTCGATCCGGTCGAGGACGAACACCCCGGTCGACGCCATCCCCTCCGTCGGCTTGAGCACCACCCGGCCGTGCCGTTCGAGCAGCGTGGCGACCGCCTCGGGGCTGAAGGGCTCGTGCCGCGGCACCCTGACGCCGAGCCCGCCCAGGTGCTCCTTCATCCGCAGCTTGTTGCGCACCAGCAGGGTGCGCTCCTCGCTCTGCCCGGGGATCCCGAGCCGGTCGCGGAGCCGCGCGGCGGGCAGCAGCAGCCGCTCGGAGATGGCGACGACGAGGTCCAGGGGGCGGTGCCGGTGCACCATCTCCCCGGCCTTGAGCATGAGCGGCACGTCGTCGAGGTCGATGCCGATCACCGCGTCGATCTCGGCGCCGGACACCTCGCCGACCTTGGCGCGGTCGGTCAGGACCGTCACCGCGAACCGGTCGGCGGGCATGAACGGCGAGCCGTCGTGGCGGCGGTAGTGGCTGTAGCCGATCCGGTCGATCAGCAGCACCCGCCGGCGGTCGTCTGCGGACATGGTCTTCTCCTTGCCTGGGAAGGGTTTCAGCCGACCGCGGTCGGGGCGGCCGTCCGGTCCTGGCCGCTGCGGGCCGCGTACTCCTGGTACCGGGCGCCCAGCTCCAGCGCGTGGTCGGCGCAGTCCGCCAGCCGCATGGTGCGGCAGTCGTACCCGAGCGACTCCCGCATGATCCCGGCCGACTCCTCGGTGAACTCCACCGTGCCGTCGGGGCGGATCCGGTCGATGCCGTCGCGGCGCTGCCCGGCCTCGTTCACCGCGACGGCGTCGCCGAGGCCGACCGACGCGGGCAGGTCGAGGGCGACCGCGCCGTGGCCGATGCGCACCGGATATCCGCCCGGCAGCCCGCCGACCCCCGGCGCGTGGGCCTGCGCGGCGTCGCCGTGCAGCAGCGGCCGCAGCACGCTGAGCGCCGACGCGGCCGTCATCAGCTGCCCGGCCATCCCGCCGAGCCGGCGGTGGCTGCTGGTCAGCGGCAGGAACAGCGTGCCGACGTCGACGTCGGCGGTGCGGTCCGCACCCTTGACGGTGACCTGCAGCCGGAACGTGTCTGGTTCGGCGTCGCCGGTACGGGAGACGTGATGGCTCACGTAGTGGTGCGCCACGAACCGCACGCCGACGTCGCGCACGGGCACGCCGAGCCGCTCGGCGGCGATCAGCCGCAGCGCCGGCACGTTGTTGGCCACGTTCCCGATGCCGGCGTCGGGCGCCAGCCCGGCCGTGTGCAGGACCGGGTGGACGGCGTCGGGGTACGCGGCGTTGACCACGACGGGCCTGACCCCGGACCGGCGCACGGCCGTCATCAGCCGCAGCGCCGGCGTCAGGTGCATCGGCAGCCAGGGGCCGAAGTTCGCCCGGTACAGGCGCTGGAACGCCGCGGGCGGCAGGGTGCCGATGACCCACCACGACTGCAGGCTCGCCGCGTTGAAGATGACGTCGGGGCGCAGCGCGGCGATGGTCTCGGCGGTGGCGTCGACGTCGTCGAGGTCCACCCGGCGGCCGTCGACGACGGGCTGCCGGCCGACCTGCAGCGCGGCCAGCCGGGCGAGGTTGACCTTGCCGCGGACCTCGGCGTCACGGCGGCCGCCGAGCGTGACGGCGACCGGCCGGAGGTCGCGGGCCAGCTGGTACAGGACCTGACCGGCGAGGTCGCCGGCGCCGACGATCAGCAGGCGGGGCATCGGCTCCGTCACCAGGCACCTCCTGTCCCGCCGTGCCCTGTCCCGGTGGGTCCTGTTCCGGCGGGCGTGGACACCAGGCGCGGTAGCTGCCGCATGTCGTCGAACGTCGGCACGCCTTCGGCGGCGAGCAGGTCCGCGTACGGCCCGTCCGCGTACCCGAGCGTGCGCATGCCGGCGGCGAGCCCGGCCCGCACACCGACGAGGCTGTCCTCGACCACGACGCACGCCTCGGGCGCCACCCCGAACGCCGCGGCCGTGTACAGGAACAGGCCCGGGTCCGGTTTCCAGCTGCCCACCTCGTACGCGGAGAAGGCCCGCCCGGCGAACCGCGCCCACAGCCCGGTGGCGCGCAGCCGCTGCTCGATGATCGCCGCCGGGCTGCTCGACGCGACGCACATCGGCAGGTCGATGCGTTCGAGCGCGTCGGCGACCCCGTCGACGGGGCGCATGCTCTCCCGGGTCAGCTCCTCGCAGCGCGCCCGTACCGCGGCCACGAACCCGTCCTCGACGGGGGCGCCGATCAGGCCTTCGACGAAGGTGACGCAGTCGGCCATCTTCTTGCCCCGGAACTCGACCTCCGCCTCCTGGAGCGTCAGCGCCGCCCCGGCCCGGCCCGCCAGCTCCCACAGCGCCCGCGACTCCGCGTCCTGGCTCTCCACGAGGACCCCGTCGAGGTCGAGGACGAGCAGCTCGGCGGCGGTCATGCCGCGTCCCGCAGGGTCGCGACGATCTCCCACCGGCGCAGCAGGTCCGCGTCGTGGTACGCGAGGAACTGCTCGAACATCCCGATGTAGTTGGCGCCGTCCTCGTCGCCCATCTCCGCGCGCAACGCCGCCTCCCGTTCGCGGAGCCGGTCGAGGTACGCCCGGAAGTACAGGCCGTCGATGTCGGTGCGGTCGGCGGTCGCGACGGTGAAACCGGCCTTCTCCAGGACGCCCTCCCAGTCGGCGTGCGGCAGGAACAGGCCCGGCTGCAGGTCCACCTCGCGGTCCCGGTCGGACCGGTCGGCGAGGATCCGGGTGAGCAGCAGCACGGCGCTGCCGGAGTCGCGGAGGACCCGCCGCCACCGCGGCACCGCGGTCTCGGGCGCCGACCAGTACCCGGAGCCGAACGCCAGCACCGCGTCGAACTCGTCGCAGAACCCGCTCAGCTCGCCCAGGTCCCCGACGACGAACGTGGTCCGTGGGCCGCCGGGGTGCCCCGCGGCCCGCTCGGTGGCCACCTCGACCGCCGCCGGGCTCAGGTCGACGCCGACCACCTCGCAGCCGGTGGCCGCGGCAAGTGCGAGGCTGAGCCCGCCGGTGCCGCAGCCCGCGTCGAGCACGCGGGAGCCCGGCCCGAGCCCGAGGCGCTCCGCCAGGGCCCGCACGTAGTGCGGTGTGACGTTGCTGTGCTGCCCGACGAAGCCCGGCCCGAGCACGGCCGCCCGCGCCTCGTCCATGGCCCGCACGCGTTGCAGCCGGTCCCAGCCCGCGGCCACCTCCTCGAGGGTCTCGTCCCGCCCCGGGTCACGCAGCCGCACCCGCAGGTGGTCGCAGGCGGCGACCAGGTTGGCCCGCAGCTCCTCGCGGTCGCCGGCCTGGGCGATGACGGTCGCGACCCGCTGGCTCATGAAGTCCTCGGGCGGGAGCTTCACCCGGTCGCCGGCGCCGAGCAGCACCGCGACCTGGACGACGCCGGGCACGGCGAGCGCGGCGCCGTATCCGGTGACCTCGTCGATCTCACCGGCGGTCCGGGCGAAGGCGGACCGGACCCCGGCGACAATGCCGGAAGGGGCGCCGGCGGGTGCCATCGGGCTTCCCGTCGCGACGCGGACGATGTCGGCGCAGTAGTCCACGCCGGTGGCGAGCGGCACCAGGTGCGAGGCGATCATGCCGCCGCCCGCCCGCCCGGCGATCTCCACGAGGCGGGCGCGGCCCCGGCCGTCGACCTTGCACTCCAGGTGGAACGCGCAGTCGTCCATCCCGAACGCGGCCACGACCGCCCGGGTCAGCTCGCCGACCGAGGCCAGCGCGGCCGGGCCCAGCGCGCTGGGCTGCACGTGCTCGACCTCGATGTGGTGCGGCGCGGTCGTGACCTTGTCGGTGACCGCGACGAGGCGGACCTCCCCGCGCTGGACGAGGCCTTCGACGCTGTGCTCGGTGCCGTCGAGGCACTCCTCGTACAGCCAGCGGTGCTCGGTCCCGGCGAACATCGGGTCTCCCGACCCGGTGGTGTACCGCCGCAGGACGTCCCACGCCCGGCGGGCGCCGGCCTCGTCGGCGACCTCGAAGATGCCCTTGCTGCCGGATCCGGTCAGCGGCTTGAGCACCGCCGGGAAGCCGATGCGCGCGATGGCCCCGGCGAGGCTCGCCTCACCGTCGACCAGCTGGAACGCGGGAATGAGATCGGGCCGGCCCGCGAGGGCCTGCCGCCCGGCGTGCTTGTCCCGCACCAGGCGGGCCGCGCTGTCCCGCAACCCGGGCAGGCCGTGGTCCTCCGCGATCCGCGCGACCAGCCGCACGTCCCGGTCCGACCAGGTCACGACGCCGCGCACGGCCGCCCGCTGGACGAGCGCCGCGGCCGCCCGCCGGGCCGCCGGCACGTCGAACGTGTCCACCAGCTCGACGTCGTCGACCAGCGACATCACCGTGCCCCGCGGGATCCGGTCGGCGAGCAGCGCCACCCGCAGCCCGGCCCGCCGGGCCGCGAGCAGCACCGCGTTCGCTTCGAGCTGGTACGGCCTGAGATTGACGAACATCACGCTGGATGTCACTGCGGGACCGCCTTTGCATCGGATGGCGTCGGGGCGTCCGGGTAGCCGCCCAGGGAGGGGTTGTCCATCAGGAACCGCACCGCGGCCTCGGCCGGCGGGCGCAGGCCGGTGTACCGCCCCGGCCGCCAGCACGCCTCGCCGGACGTGGTGTGGACGTCCGGGTCGCCGGCGAGCCCGAGCGCGGCCCAGAGCCGTCCCGCCCAGCCCGGTGCCAGCGGCGCGGCGAGGACCGCGAGCGTCCACAACTGCGACCAGGCGGTGCCCGGGTCGTGCGGTCGCCCACCGGCGTCGCCGCCGGACGCCGCCAGCCGGTCGACCCAGTCGCCGAGCACGCCCACCGCCGCGGCCGGGTCGGTGACCGGCAGGCGCAGGCAACGGTCCTGGGCGGCGAGCGCCTCGACGGCACCCGGCGCCTCCGCGGGGGTCGCCGGAGGGCCGTCGACCAGCGCGGCCGAGCGGTCCGCCACGACCCGGTCGAGCCGCTCCGCCCACCCGGCGGCGAACCGGGCGAACGTGTCGCAGCGGAAGTCCTGGCTCTTCGTCAGCGGGCTGAGGCTCGCCAGGTACAGCCGGGCACAGTCGACGTCGAGCCCGGCCGCGACGTAGTCGCCGACCCAGATCGTGTGCCGCCGCGACGTGGAGAACTTCGCCCCGTGCAGGTCCAGGAACTGGTTGAACAGGAAGAAGTCGAACGGCCGGAAGTCCAGCCCGCGGGTCGTCAGGCCGAGCAGCACCAGCCACGGCATGACGGCGTCCAGCCCGCCGGCGGCCACCGTGATCACGTCGGAGCCCGCCGACATCGGATTCGGCACCCCGTGCCGGTCGGCCGCGAAGTCACCGATCACCTTGCTCGCCGCGACGAGGCCGGTGCCGTAGCTGTAGTGCACGGACCCGTGATCCGGGCCGGCGAGGGGCCACGGCACGCCCCAGCCGATCGGGTACGTCAACCGGATGCCCGCCGGGTTCCACCGCTGGTACTCCTCGACGATCGGCAGGTACGTGTCGACCTGGCCGATCCGCTCGGCGCACCGCTCGGCCCGCATCCCGGCCGCCGGGGCGGCGAACGCGCTGGTGACGGTGACGGCCGAGAGCGTCCCGCCCGGCGGCGCACCGGCCCCCTGGCCCGGCCTCAGGCCCGGCACCGCTCGCGGCGCCGGCTCGCGCAGGTCCGTCGGGCCGAACCAGGTCCCGCACTCCTCGCACGAGTTGCCGGTGGCCGGCGCCGCGCACTTCGGGCACTTCCCGCTCAGCCAGCAGCCGACGAGCGGGCGCCCGGCGGCGGCGTCGAACCACAGCCGCTCCGCCCGCAACCGCAGCCGTCCCTCGGCGTGCAGGGCATGGACCAGCGCGTCGCTGTAGCGCCGGTGCTCGGCACGGTGCGGCGCCGCGTGCACGTCGAGGTAGTCGTCCTGCACGACACCGAAGTCGGCCAGTGCCGCGGTGATACGACCCTGGTAGTCGCCGGCCACGGCCATCGGGTCGCGGCGTTCCTTCGCCGCGGTGAAGAGGATGTTCGACTCCCACGAGTCGGACGTGCCGACCGCGAGCGCGTCGTGCCCGCGTGAGCGCAGGTATCGTCGCAGCACGTCACCACGCAGGAACGGCCCCGCGATGTGCCCGAGGTGCAGCGGCCCGTTCGGCGTCGGATACCCGGCCAGCACCAGGTGCCGCGACCGGCTCGCGTACTGGCGGCGCAGCTCACCGAACATCCCGACCCCCCGCAACGCTGCCCGGAACGACTGTGGCGACCGGCGCGACCGGAGCCGGCAGAACGGACCCCGCCGCGGCGCCGGTCGAGGGGACGGATGACTGCGCGGTGATGGCCGGCGTGGTGGGCATGGCCGACTTGCTCGTTACCGGCGTGATGGCGGTCGGCAGGATGGCCGCTGGGACAGGCGCGGACGCAGCTGGCACGGCGGGCGGCGGTGCAGCGGCCGGCGGCGGTGTAGTGGCCGGCGGCGGTGTAGTGGCCGGCGGCGGTGTAGCGGCAGGTGGCGGGAAGGCGGCGGTCAGGGCGGCGACGACCCGGTCGGCGACCGCTGGGCCGAGGCGGACGCCCGAGCCGCCCATGCCGCGGGCGTCGACCACCCGGCCCGCCGCGGTGACCGTCACCACGGGTGCGCCGCCGTGCGGATAGGCGTCGTGGCCGACGTGGGCGCCCACGACCGCCGCGGCCAGTGCCGGGCTGCGCCTGGTGAGGGCGCGCCGGCCCTCGTCGAGGTCGGCGGCGGTGACCGTCGGGTCGAGCGGGGCGCCGGGGACCGCGAACGACTCCCGCCGGAAGCTCACCGTCAGGCCCGCGTCGCCGGGCAGGATGAACAGCTCGTCGTCGATGAAGTCGAGCATCGGCAGGCCGTCGCCGGGGTGGTCCACGGTGAGGGCGGCGATGCGCTTCACGGGCTGAGCCGGTGCCGCGCCGGGCCACTCCGGGCACCAGCCGCCCGCTGCCACGGCCACGGCCCGGGCGCGCACGGCGTGCCCCGACGCCAGGACCACCCGCACCGCGCCCGGCTCAGGCGAGATGGCGACCACCTCGCTCCCTTCCCACAGCGCCGAACCCGGCCCGCTCAGATGGAGGTCGAGCAGCGCACGTGTGAGCCGGGCGGCGTCCACGGCGTAGCAGTCGCCGGAGGAGGCGAGCACCGCCTCGTCGGGGTCGACGCGCAGGTCGCCGGCGCGCTCGCGGACGGTGGCGACCCGCTGCGCGGCGACCGGTCGCAGCGGCCCGCCCTGCCACGCGTCGAGGAAGCCCGGCACGTTGTGGCGGCGCAGCACGAACCAGACCTCGAGCGGACGCACGAGCCCGGCCTCCCGCCACCGGGCCGCGCCGGCGAAGTAGGCCTGGCCCGGGCCGACCAGCGGCGTCCTGCCCGGCACCCCGCCGAGCGGCACGCACACACCCGCCGACCGGCCGGTCGCCCCGGCCGCGGCCGTCGAACGGTCGAGGACCAGCACGGACGCGTCAGGGTGGATCCGCCGGTACCGCTCGAGCACCAGCGCTCCCGTCATGCCCGCGCCGACGATCACCAGGTCCCGGTGGCCGCGCACCGCTCAGCCCCACCAGACGGAGTACACGCTGAGCACCTCGGTGCCATGGTTCTCGATGCGGTGTGCGGTGTCCGGCGGGATCCTCAGCACGTCTCCGCCGCGGACCTCGGCGGTCTCGCCGCCGCAGGTGAAGCGGCCCACGCCGGCGCTGACGAGCCAGATCTCGTGGGCGTCGTGCCGGTCCACCTGGGTCGCGCTGCCCGGGCTGACCGTCCACCAGGACGCCTGGAACGGCGCGGTGGGCAGGTCGGTGGCGGACGTCAGGTCGATGAGGTGCAGCTCGTCGCCCTCGTCGGTGCGCTCCGTCAGCTCCTTGGCCAGTGACACGATCAACGGTGCGTCCTTTCCGTCTGCGGATGAGCCCGCGGCACCGGCGGCCGGCCAGAGGGCGGACTCCGCGGCGCCGGTGCGGTAGACCTCGCGGCCCAGCAGGCTGTTGACGATGGTGGCGCTGCGCCACGGCCCCAGGCTGAGGTTGGGATCGGCGATGCCGTGCGTGTGCTCGGCCCCGTTCTGCAGGTAGATCGCGCCGAGCGCGGCGCCCTTCCAGCGCACGCTGTAGTCCAGGTTGGTCTTGACGTCGGCGAGGTCGTCGGCGCCGAGCAGCGGCCGCAGGAAGTCGGGCACCACGTGCCGGTAGCCCGTCGCCAGGACCACCAGGTCGGCGTCGAGCGTCTCGCGCTGCCGGGAGATCAGGTCGTCGAGCGTGACCCGCAGGCCCTGGCCCGTCCTGGTCAGCCCGACGAGCTCGGTCGAGGTGCGCAGGCGATACGCGACCCGTGCCGCGCTGAGGTAGTCGACCTCGTAGAGGCGGCGGTAGATGCGCTCCAGCAGCCCTTCGGAGATGCCGTTGCTGGCGGTGCGCTGCCGCTCCAGCAGCCGCCGGCGCACCTGGTCGGGCAGCTGGAAGTACTGGTGGACGAACTGGGGGTTGAACCACTCGTTGGCGAAGGCGGAGTCGTCCAGCGGCAGGAACCCGTGCTGGCGGGCGACCCACGTGATGTGTGCGGGCAGCTCGTCGCCGCGGCCCAGCAGGTGGTCGACGATCTCGGCGCCGCTCTGGCCGCCGCCCACCACGACGACGCGCCGGCCCGCCGACGGCGGGTCGGCCGTGCCGAACTCGCTGGCGTGGATCACCTGCGGCCCGAGCCCGGTGGCGCACGCGGGCACGAACGGCTGGTGGCCGACGCCGACGACGAGGTTACGGGCGTGGACCTGTTGCTGCTGGCCGACCCGCACGACGAAGCTGTCGCCGTCGTGCTCGACGGCGCCGACCCGCTGTCCGAACCGGACGAACGGCAGGCTCCGCGCCACCCAGGCGTAGTACTGCTGGAACTCCTCCCTGGTGACCGGGGCGTCGCGCCGGGCGATGAGGAAGCGGTACATGCGCTGGTGCTGGGCGAGGAAGTTCAGGAACGAGTAGCGACTGGTGGGGTCCACCGTCGTCACCAGATCCTTCAGGAACGACACCTGCAGCTGCGCACCGGGCAGCAGCATCCCGGGGTGCCAGGAGAATGACGGCCGGGCCTCGAGGAAAACCTTTTCCACGTCGTCCAGCGGTGCGAGCAGCGCGGCCAGGCTCAGGTTCGAAGGCCCGAGTCCGATACCGCAGAGATCTAATACATCACTATCGATAGACATCGATGCGTTATTGCCGAATCTTGGCATGCAGTCAGGCCCTTTCGCGCACGTGAATACACCGCGTCACCGCCCGCCATCAGGGCAGCAGTGAGCGGAACCTCGACACAGAGGGCAGGAGGTCGATCAAGAAATCACGGGACGCGGAAGCTCCACGGCGACTGCGGCGGCTTCTCGGCGCGCAACGTCAGCGCCGGCACAATGATCCGAAAGGCAGACACGCGATATCCCCCGATACTTTCGCTGGTGTCGAGGCCATCCTCCTACCGTCACCGCCCGCCACCAACTGTCTCGGAGTGGTTTTCATATCTCGAACCACCAGCGGTGGGGCATTGACAGCTCCCACATGTGTGAGTAAGGCAGGTCAGCGGAAGGCGCGGCGGTACGCGGCCGGGGTGGTGTTCACGGCGCTGCGGAAGCGGCGGCGGAGGTTGACCGCCGAGGAGAGGCCGACGCGCTCGGCGATCGTCTCCACGGGCAGGTCGGTCTCCTCGAGCAGCGCCCGGGTGCTCGCGATGCGCCGGTCGAGCAGCCACCGGCCCGGTGAGATGCCGAGCTGCTCGTGGAAGTGCCGGTTGAGCGTCCGGGCGGACATCCCCGACTTCGTGGCCATGTCGGCCAGGGTGAGCGGGCGGTCGAGGTTGGCGGCGATCCAGTCCAGCAGCGGCGCCAGGGAGTCGGGGACGGGGCCGGTCGTCGGCAGGGCCGGGAACTGCCGCTGGTGACCCTCGCGCTGCGGGGCGGCGGCGAACTGGCGGCCGATGCGCATCGCGAGGGCCGCGCCGTGCTCGCGGCGGACCTGGTTGAGGCACAGGTCGAGCGTGGTGGCGGTGGCGCCGGCGGTCGCGACGTCGCCGTGGTCGACGTAGAGCACGGTGTCGTCGGCGCGGACCTTCGGGTAGTTGCGGGCGAGCCAGCCGGTGATCTCCCAGTGCGCCGCGGCGGTGCGGCCGTCGAGCAGGCCGAGGTGGGCCGGCAGCTTGATGCCGGAGCTCACCGCCACGATGCGGGCGCCCCGCGTGTGGGCGGCCAGGACGGCGTCGCAGGTGGCGGGGGTGAGCGACGGGGAGGGGCAGCCGGCGATGAGGATCGTCCCGGCGTCGTCCAGCGCCTCGAGCCCCCGCTCGACGACGATGTCGACGCCCATCGTGGTGCGGACCGGGCCGGGGTGCTCGGCGCACAGCTCGAACTCGTAGTGCCGCGGGATGTCGGGCCCGTGGTCGCCGAAGACGGCCGACGCGCAGGTCACCGGGTACAGCTCCTGCCCTTGCCCGAGGAGGGCCACCACCCGCTGACGCATGGCACGAATGTACCCAATGATGTCGCGCCGGACGCCTGTGCACCCGTGGCGCCGCGGCAAGAATGGGTGATCATGGAGTGCTACCGATGACCGCCGTCCTGGCGGAGCCCGTCCTCACGAAACCCCTTTGGAACAGGGACTTCACGTACTACTTCGGCGCGCGGGTGGTGTCGCTGCTGGGCGACGCGATGATGCCGGTCGCCGCCGCGCTCGCCGTCGGGGCGATCTACGGCGTGTCGGGTGTTGGGTACGTTCTTGCCGTCTGGACGGCGCCGTTCGTGCTCTTCGTGGTGTTCGGCGGCGTCTTCTCCGACCGGATCGGCGCACGGACGATGATGGTGGGCGCCGACGTGGTGCGCGTCGCCACACAGGGTGTGGTCGCCATCGCGTTCTTCGCCGGTACGCCGCCCCTCTGGCTCCTGCTGGCGACCTCGGCCCTGGCCGGCCTGGCGGCCGCGATGTTCCAGCCCGGCGTCAACGGCATGGTCCCGCTCGTCGCGACGGACCCGCAGCGCGCCAACGGTACCCTCAAGATCGCCGACGCGGCGACGCAGCTCGGCGGCCCGGTCCTCGCGGGCCTGCTGATGACGCTGACCGGCCCCGGCGCGGTCTACGCGGTCGACGCCGCGACCTTCGTGCTCAGCGGCGCGTGCCTGGCCCTGATCGGCCGGACGCCCAGCGGTGCCGCCGGCCGGACCATCGGCTCGACGGTCCTGCACGACCTGCGTCGCGGCTGGACCGAGTTCCGCTCCCGCAGCTGGATGTGGTCGGTCATCGTGGTCTGGCTGTTCTTCGGCGTGTTCGTGTTCGGCCCGTACATCCCGCTCAGCTCCCGCCTGATCGGCGACCGCCTCGGCGACGCCGCGTACGGCTGGACGATGGCGGGCCTCGGCTGCGGCACCGTCCTCGGCGGCCTCATCGCCATCCGCCTGCGCCCCGCCCGCCCGCTCGCCGCGGGCGCCGCCGGCCTGATCGGCTTCGCCTGCATCCCGCTGTCGGTAGCCCTGCAACCACCGTTGCCGCTCCTGATCGCGGGCCACCTCCTCGGCGGCGTCTCATGGGCCTTCTGGTCGGTGATGTGGTCCACCAGCGTGCAGACCCTCGTCGCCCCCGAGGTCCTCAACCGCGTCACCGCCTACGAGGTCGCCGGCTCCGTCTCCGGCGTGGCGGTCGGCCAGGCCCTGGTCGGCCCCGTCTCCACCGTCGTCCCCCCGCTGGACCTGCTGTACCTGTCGACCGCGGTGACCGTCTGCGTCTGCGCCGCCCTGCTCCTGATCCACCCGGTCCGCCGTCTCCACCGCGCCTGACCCGCCGCAAGGCATCGCGCCCGGCGTCCGGGGAAGGGCGGGCCGGTCAGGCGCCGAGGGCGGGGGCGGGTTGCCAGCGCCAGCGGGGGGCGCAGTCGGGGTCGTTGGCGGCGAGGACGGCGCGGAGGACGCCGTCTGGGTCGCAGCTGTAGAGGCCTGAGCTCCAGACGTTGTTGACCTCGAGGACGGCGAAGTCGCCGGCGTCGGTGCGGCCGACGTCGATGACGGCGGTCGGGGGCACGTCGCCGTCGGGGAGGGCGGCCAGCATCAGGGCGACGAACGTGGCGGCCTCGTCGTGCCAGGAGGCGCGGTGGTGGCGCAGCGTCGGGCTCCACTCCTCGCCCTCCACGACGTACGGCGACCAGGCGACCGGCTCGCGGCCGATGGTGAAGACGCGGTACTCGGAGGCGAGGTCCAGCCAGTGGTCCATGATGATCAGCGTGCTATCGGCCGGCAGGCGGGCGCTGCGCAGGCGGTTGCGCAGGTCGTCGGCGTCGCGGACCCAGGCGGCGGAGAAGGCGGGGTGCTTCTCGTCGGCGAGCTTCGCCACCGCGGGGCGGGGGCCGACGAGGTCGGGGGCCTCGCCGACGGTGACCAGGCTGACGTCGCGGCCGGTGACGTCGCGGGGGAGGCCCGCGAACCAGCTCGGGTTGGCGCCGTGCAGGCGGATGTCGACGCCGCCGGCGATGAGGGTGGTCAGGTAGCCGCCGGCCGCCCGCCAGGCCACGCCGTCGGCGGAGCGCAGTCCGGTCACCTCGGCGGGGTCGCCGGGGAGCTGGGCGACGGGCAGGCCGATCCGGCGCGCGGCATGGGTCATCGCGGCACTCGCCTCAGGCGAGCGCACACGCATGGCCAACGTCCGGAACTGCCGCACCCGTACATCCTGCCAGCGAGGCCCATCAGTGTCGCTGCCGGTCGGCGACCCGGGCCGAGATCGGCATATCCGCAGTACGCGCCGCCATCACAGTGACACGTTGGGGGACATCGGGGCCGATCGAGCCAGACAGACAGTACAAATCGGGCATTGTTCGTCGTATGGCAACGGACCTGCTGTCCCGGCTGCGCCGGCTGGCTCCCACCGCCCCGCAGGATCGTCCCCGTGAGGGTGTCGTGGTGCCGCCGATCGTGCGGCGCGCGCGGGCCCGCCGGCGGCGGCGTCTCGCGGCGACCCTGACCCTCGTGGTCGTGGTGCCGGTGGTGACGGCGGTCAGCACGTACGCGAAGGATGTCGACCGCGGGGTGCACGTCCTCGGCGTCGACCTCGGCGGCCACTCCCGCGGCGAGGCGGTGCGGCTGCTGCGAGACACCCTCCGGCAGCGGGTCACCGCCCCGGTCGCGGTCCGCGTCGGCACGGCCGGCGCCACCGTCGACCCCGCCGCCGTCGGGCTGGTGCTGGACGTGGAGGCGACCGTCGACCGCGCCGTCGCCGCGACGCCCGGTCCGTTCGCGTGGCTGCACGGCGGGATCAGCGTCGCCCCGGTCGTCCGCGCCGACGCGACCCGGCTCTACGAGGCGCTGATGGCGCACCTCGGCACCCAGGGCGACGCCCCGGTCCTGCCCGCGGTCCGCTTCGACAAGCAGCAGCCCGTCGCCGTGTACCCGGTCAGCGGCCGCGGCATCGACCGGCACAAGGTCGGCGCGATCATGGAGGCGGGCTGGCTGCGCCGCGGCACCGTCGACTTCCCGGTCGTGGACCTCGTGCCGCGCAGCACCAAGGCCGACGTCGACCGGCTGCTCGGCGAGCTGGCGACGCCCGCCGTCGCCGCGCCGCTGGTCGTGGCCACGCCCCGGGGTGAGGTCGCCGTCCCGGCGACGGCGATCGCGGCGGCGCTGAAGCTGGAGTCCGACGCCGACGGGCTCATCCAGCCGTCGCTGGACGTGGCCGCCCTGCGCAAGGCGGTGCCGGCCTTCGGCAAGGTCGAGGTCGCCGCGACCGACGCCACGTTCACCGTCGAGCGGGGCCGGCCGGTCGTGCGGCCGCAGGTCGACGGCCAGCAGGCCGACCTGGTGGCGGCGAGCCCGGCGATCCTGGCGGTCCTGCGGACGTCGGCGACACCGCGCCGGGTCGAGGTGGGGCTCGCGGTGAAGCCGGCCGCCGTGACCGCGGCGCAGCTGGGCGCGCTCGGCGTCAAGGAGCAGCTGTCGACCTTCACCACGAAGTTCGTCGCCGGGCAGCCCCGCGTCGTCAACATCCGCACCATGGCCGAGGCCCTGCGCGGCGCGGTCGTCCTGCCGGACCAGACGTTCTCCCTCAACGGCCACGTCGGCCAGCGCACCCACGCGAAGGGCTACGTCGACGCCCCCGGCATCGAGGACGGCAAGATCAAGAACTCGCCGGGCGGCGGCGTGTCGCAGGTCGCGACCACCCTGTTCAACGCGGTCTTCCACGCCGGCCTGCAGGACGTGGAGCACCGCCCGCACACGTACTGGTTCGACCGCTACCCGTCGGTGATCGAGGCGACCGTGGTGTACCCGTCGCTGGACCTGCGCTTCCGCAACGACTCCCCGACCGGGGTGCTCATCGACACCGCCACCACCGACACGTCGGTCACGGTCACCCTGTACGGCACGAAGCGCTACGACATCGCCCTCGAGTACGGCCCGCGGACGAAGATGGTCCAGCCGCCCACGACGTACCTCCGCGAAACCGACTGCAATCCCACCGACGGCCTGCCGGGCTTCACCCAGGAGGCGTGGCGCGTGTTCAAGCAGGGCGGCAAGGAGCTGCGCCGGGAACGCTTCTCCTGGCGCTACGACCCGGAGCCGCACTTCATCTGCGGCACCGCCCCGGTCGCACCCGCGGGCTGACCGGCCGGGCCGCCATCGAGCGGTCGGTCAGGACGGCCGGTCGCCGTCGGTCAATCAGCCAGGACGGCCGTGACGGCGGCCAGGGCGGCGGCGGACTGGCGGCGGCCGGCCTGGGCGGCGGTGGCGCGCTTCGCGGGGTCCAGGACGTTGCGGCCGATGGCGGCCCTCGCCTCGGCGTCGAGGGTGACCACGGCGGAGCGGACGGCGGGGCCGAGCGCGGCGAGCTCGGTGGCGACCCGGCCGGAGCGGCGCAGCGACGTGGTCGTCGGGGCGAGGACGACCACGCGGTCGTACCCGCGCGCGAGGTGGGCGTTGGCCGCGGAGCGCGAGCCGCCGTCCATGTACCGGCGGCCGGCGATGGTGACGGGTGGCCAGACGACCGGCACGGCGCAGCTGGCCGTCACGGCGGAGACGAGGTCGACGCCGCTGTCGCGGTCGAAGACGACCTCCTCGCCGGTCTCGGTGTCGACGGCCGTGATGAGGAGCCGGGGGCTGTCCGGCCAGTCGTGGCTGGGGAGCCGCCCGGCGATCACGTCCCTGCGGCTCTGCTCGGGCACGGTTTCGGCGGTACGGGCGGCGTGCCCCAGCCGTCGCAGGGCCTGCCGGTCGTCGCCGGGGCGCAGGCCGGCCGACGCGTAGCGGAGCATGGTGCCGACGCCGAAGTGGGCGGCGATCTCACCCGTGGCGGGGGCGAGCTGGCGCTCGTAGAGCTCCTCGAGCGGCCTGCCGCTGGTGATCTGGGCGCCGGCGACGGAGCCGGCGGAGGTGCCCACGACCAGGTCCGCCTCGGTGAGGTCGACACCGGCGGCGGCCAGCCCGGCGATCATCCCGATCTCCCAGGCGACGCCCGTGACGCCGCCCCCGCCCAGCACGAGCGCAAATTTGGAGTCATCGACCATCCGCCAACTGTAAGGTCCCCCAGATGCGTGAGCTCGTCGTGCTGGGGACCAGCAGTCAGGTGCCGACCAAGGCCAGGAACCACAACGGGTACTTCCTGCGCTGGGACGAGGAAGGCATCCTGTTCGATCCCGGTGACGGGACCCAGCGGCAGATGACGAGCGTGGGGGTGGCGGCGAGCGACATCACCCGCATCTGCGTCACGCACTTCCACGGCGATCACTGCCTCGGCCTGCCGGGGGTGATCCAGCGGATCTCCCTGGACAACGCGGCCCGGCCGGTGGAGGCGTACTTCCCGGCGAGCGGCCAGGTGTACTTCGACCGCCTGCGGCACGCGTCCGTTTTCTACGACGCCGCTACGATAAATCCGGTCAAAGTTGATAAAGGCGGGCAAATCGCCACAGCGAAGAACTGGGTGCTGGAAGCGCGGCAGCTGGACCACGGGATCGAGACCTACGGCTACCGGCTCGTCGAGGCGGACGGCCGGCGCATGCTGCCCGAGCTGCTCAAGCGGCACGGCGTGCAGGGGCCCGCGGTCGGGGCGCTCCAGCGCGACGGCAGCGTGACGGTCGACGGCCGGGCGGTGGCCGTCGAGGACGTCAGCGTGCCGCGACCAGGTCAGCGCTTCGCGTTCGTCATGGACACCCGCCTGTGCGAGGGCGTGTACGCGCTGGCCGACGGCGCCGACCTGCTGGTGATCGAGTCAACGTACCTGGACGCCGACGCCGGTCTGGCCGCGGCGCACGGGCACCTGACGGCTGGTCAGGCGGCCCGGGTCGCGGCCGAGTGCGGGGTGCGCACGCTCGTGCTCACCCATTTCTCACAGCGGTACGACGACCCGACACGCTTCGCCGAGGAGGCGGCGAGCGTGTTCGGCGGTGAGGTCGTGGTGGCGGAGGACCTGACCCGGATCCGGGTGCCGGCCCGCCGCCCCTGAACGACCAGGGACCTCACCGAGCTCAGTCGCACTCGCGGCAGACCGGAGCGCCGTTCTTCTCGCGGGACAGCTGGCTGCGGTGGTGCACGAGGAAGCAGCTGGAGCAGCGGAACTCGTCCAGCCGCATCGGCACGACCGGCACGGTGAGCTCCTCGTCGGGAAGCTCCGCCCCGGGCAGCTCGAAGCCGGTGTCGCTGTCGTCGACGTCGACGGACGGCGACTGGGCGTTGGCCCGCCGGGCGGTGAGCTCCTCGAGGCTGTCCTCGGCGAGGTCAGTGCCGACGGGGTGGCGTGGCGCGTCGTAGTCGGTGCTGATGGCCATGGCGTTCACCCTCTCTTGGTGACTGTGGTTGTGTAACGAACGCCGCCGGCCTCGGATGTGTTCCCCGACCGACATGAATGAATAATGCCGGGACCAAATCGGTCCACTGTGGACATATCAACAGCGTTGGCGCCCACGAGGCTACCTCGCCCGGCTGGCCGTTCGTGGAGTTTTCGGATTCTGGTTTCCGACTGTCGCGGCGGCAACCGCGCGGCCGGACAGCCAGGCCGCCTCGACCCGCGGCCGGCCGAACCCGTCGCCGGCCAGGAACACGCCATCCACCTGCGCAAACGTGGACTCCGAGGGCCGGGTGGGGCGGGCCGCCGGCCAGCGCCGAGCGGCCACGGAGACCGCGGCGTCGGGCAGCTCCAGCAACTCCCTCACGGCCGCCTCAACGTCCGCGACGGCCGATTCGATGGCGAACGCGGGTGTGGTGTGCGCCACCAGCACCGGAGCGCCGTCGCCGCGACGGGACCCGTCGTCGCACACCGTGGTGAGGACGGGGTGATCGTTGACGAACGCGCCGGTCAGCGGCTTCCAGCAGCGGCGGCGGTAGCGCAGCGCGACGGCCAGGGACGGCTGCCAGTCCTGGGCCTCGGCGAGCGGCGCGGCGGCCGGCAGGAGCAGGGCCGCCTGCGGCGCCGGCATCGCCAGGACGACCGTGCCGCCGAGAACTGTCAGGTCTTTGACAGCGGACCCACAGGTGACGTTAAGCCCCACCGCCAGATCCGCGGCGAGCGAGGCCAGCCCGCCGGGAGCGGCCCACCGCACCGGCGCCGGCCGCGGGGAGGCGGGCGGCGTGCCGTACACCGTGAAATCCCCGGACCAAGGGTGCACCAGACCGGCGCGATGCCACCGCGAGACGACCGCCGCGAACCCGGGGTCGGACACCGTGAAGTAGGCGGCGCCGAGGTCGACCGGCCGCCCGTCGAGGACGTCGCCGCCGAGCCGCCCGCCCGGGGCCGCGGCGCGCTCCAGGACGCGGACCGCGACGCCCGCGTCGTGCAGCGCCCGGGCGCACGCCAGCCCGGCCACGCCCGCCCCGATCACGACGACCGCCATCCGCTTAGTCTCTCAGGATGCAGCTTCCACAGCGGGCCCGCGTCGTCGTGATCGGCGGTGGGGTGATCGGCACGTCGGTCGCCTACCACCTGGCGAAGGAGGGCGTCACCGACGTGCTGCTGCTGGAGCGGGACCGGCTGACCGCCGGGACCACCTGGCACGCCGCCGGGCTGATGGTGACCTTCGGGTCGCTGTCGGAGACCTCGACGCGGATGCGGCAGTACACCCGCGACCTGTACGCGTCGCTCGAGGCGGAGACCGGCCTGTCCACCGGGCTGCGGCAGTGCGGGTTCATCGAGCTCGCCGCCGACCCCGGCCGCCTGGAGGAGTACCGGCGGGTGGCCGCGTTCAACCGGCACCTCGGCGTCGACGTGCACGAGATCTCGCCGAAGGAGGTCCTCGACCTGTTCCCGCTGGCGCGGGTCGACGACGTCCTCGCGGGCTTCTACGTCGCCGAGGACGGCCGCGCCAACCCCGTCGACGTCACCATGTCCCTGGCGAAGGGCGCCCGGCAGCGCGGCGTGAAGATTCTCGAAGGCGTCCCGGTGACCGGCGTGCTGCGCAAGCGGGACACCGTCACCGGCGTGCGGACGGCGTACGGCGACATCGAGGCCGAGGTCGTCGTCAACTGCGCCGGGATGTGGGCGCGGCAGCTCGGCGAGGAGGCCGGCGTCAGCATCCCGCTGCAGGCCGCCGAGCACTACTACCTCATCACCGAGCCGATCGACGGCGTCCACGCCGGGCTGCCCGTGCTGGAGGACCCCGGCGCCTACGGGTACTTCCGCGAAGAAGGCAGCGGGCTCATGATCGGCCTGTTCGAGGGCGAGGCGGCGCCGTGGAGCGTCGAGCGGGTGCCGGACGACTTCTCCTTCGGCACGCTGCCGCCGGACTGGGACCGGATGGCGCCCTACCTGGAGGCGGCGATGAACCGCATCCCGGTGACCGCGACCGCCGGCGTCCGCACGTTCTTCTGCGGGCCGGAGAGCTTCACCCCCGACCTGGCGCCGATCTTCGGCGAGTCCCCGGAGCTGCGCGGGTACTTCGTCGCGGCCGGCCTCAACTCGATCGGCATCCTCACCGGCGGCGGGATCGGCCGCGCCCTGGCGCACTGGATCGCCGCCGGCGAGCCGGACGTCGACGTGACCGGCATGCACATCGACCGGCTGCAGCCGTACCAGCGCAACCTGCGGTACCGCTCGGAGCGCACCGTCGAGGCGCTGGGCACGGTGTACAAGACGCACTACCCCGACAGGGCGATGCGGTCGGCCCGGGGCGCCCGCCGCTCCCCGCTGCACGACCGGCTCGCCGGGCTGTCGCCGCACCTGCGCGACGTCTCCGGCTGGGAGATGCCCGACGTGTACGGCGTCACCTCGGAACCCGTGCCGTCCTGGTCCCGCCCGTCATGGTTCCCGCAGTGGGAGGCCGAGCACCGGGCGGTGCGCGAGGGGGTGGCGCTCATGGACATGTCGTTCATGGCGAAGTTCCTCGTCCAGGGCCCCGACGCCGGCGCCGTCCTGGAGCGGCTGTCGGCGAACCGGGTCACCGGCAGCGGCCTCGTCACCTACACCCAGTGGCTCAACGAGCGCGGCACGATCGAGGCCGACCTCACCGTCACCGAGCTGGCCGAGGACCGCTTCTGGGTGGTCGCCTCCGACACCGCCCACCGGCACGTCCTGACCCGCCTGCGGCGCCACGGCGCGGTCGTCACCGACGTCACCTCCGGGTGGGCCCAGCTCAACGTGCAGGGCCCGCGGTCGCGCGACCTGCTGGCGGCCGTCAGCGACACGGACGTGACGATGCCCTTCCGCGGCGCCCGCGAGCTGGAGATCGGCTACGCCCGCGTGCTGTGCCTGCGCATCACGTACGTCGGCGAGCTCGGCTACGAGCTCTACATCCCCACCGAGCAGGCCGTGCACGTCCACGACCGGCTCGTCGAGGCCGGCGCCGAGTTCGGCCTCCGGCACGCGGGCCTCAAGGCCCTCGCGAGCCTCCGGCTGGAGAAGGGCTACCGCGACTACGGCCACGACATCGACAACACCGACGACCCGCTGTCGGCGGGCCTCGGCTTCGCGGTCGCCTTCGACAAGCCGTCGTTCATCGGCCGCGACGCGCTGCTCGCCGTGCGCGACGCGGGGCCGCTGTCGCGCCGCCTGGTGCAGATCCTCGTGACCGACCCGTCCGCGCTGCTCTTCCACGGTGAGGTGGTCCGCCGCGACGGCCGGGACGTCGGCTACGTGCGCGCCGCCTCCTACGGCCACACCCTCGGCGGCGCCGTCGGCCTCGCGTTCCTCGACGCGGGCACCTCGCCGCTCGACCAGGCCTGGCTGGACGCCGCCCCGCTGACCGTGGTGGTCGCGGACCGCGAATACCCCCTCAAGGCGTCGCTGCGGCCACTGTACGACCCGGCGAGCGCCCGGGTCCGCGCCTGATCACGGCGTGGCGAAGGCCTCGATGTCGTCCAGGTGGGCCGGGGTGAGGCCGCGGCGGGCGTCCGGCCGGATCAGCAGGGCGCGGCCGGCGGCGGTGAGCTCGTCCAGCAGCGGCCCGGCGGCCGGGACCTCATCGTCGTCGGTCCAGACCAGGTGGTCACCGCCGGCCAGGACCGCGCGGGCGGCGGCCAGCTTCGCGGCGGGCGCGTCGGCCACGGTGGTGAACGCGCACGCCAGCGGCGGCAGGCGGAAGAGGCGCTCCAGCTGGTCCGCCCACGGGCACCAGGTGGAGCACCAGCGGACCTCGACGGCGCCGGAGGTGTGCAGGCGGCGGATGCGGGTGGTCAGGGCCGGCGCCCAGCGCATCGGCCAGCCGACCCCCTCGGCGTACGCGCGGCCATGATGCGGGGCGGCGTGCCACGCCGGCTTGCGGGCGTTGACGACGCCGTCGACGTCCAGGAGCCAGACGTACGCCACGGCATCCAGTATGGGTCATCTGGTATATATCGATGACTGGCGATGCCATCTAGCCTGAGCGGCATGGTCAGACGCAGATTCGCCACCGTGCTGCTCGCCATTGCGGCGCTGGTCGGCGTCCAGTTGGTCGGCGCGGTCCCCGCGCACGCGGCCACCCGTACCCTCTACTACGACGCGAGCCAGGCGCAGGAGTTCGTGGCCGTGGTCAACCAGGCGGCCACCCTCTGGAACGGCAAGGTCAGCAACGTCCGGCTGGTCCCGGTCACCGCCGGCCGGACGCCCAACATCCGGGTCTACGCCGACAACGGTTGGCCCAGGACGTATTCGACGAGCCTTGGAAACGGTCGCTGGTACATGGGGCGTGAGGCGGTCGACGACGGCTACTACCAGCTGCGGATCGCCACGCACGAGTTCGGGCACATCCTGGGCCTGCCGGACCGCAGGACCGGGCTGTGCTCGGACCTCATGTCGGGCAGCAGCGCGCCGGTGTCCTGCACCAACGCCAACCCGAGCGCGGCCGAGGCGGCGCAGGTCCAGCGCAACTTCGCCTCGGGAGTGACCGCCGAAGTCCAGGAAGTCCTCTTCGTGGGCTGAACGATTGAAGATCGAGAGCCTAGGATGTGCCTGGGCTCTCGATCTTTTACCGCGGAGGCGTGCGTGCTGGCGAGGTTCCTGCAGGTCTGGCTCGGCGCGTGGCCTGCACCGGACCAGGGGATCACGGTCGTCGGGCACCCGGCGCGGGACAAGCCCCGCTGGGACGGCGCCGAGCAGCTCATGCTCGGGGTGACCGACGCCGGAGGCCGCGGGGTGCTGTCCGTGCCGCCCGCGCACCGCGACGAGGTCGCCGCGCTGCTGGCGCGGATGCCCCTCGAAGACCTCCTGGAGCGGCTGCCGGGGCTGCTGGGGCGCCCGGAGCAGGTGTGCTTCACCGGGGTGTTCCGCTGGTCGCAGGCGCCGGCCGAGCTGCCCGACGCGGGGGACTGGGAGCCGGCGGACGGCCCGGGCATCCCCGACTGGCTGCGGCCGTTCCCGGGCGAGGTGCTCATCGCCCGCGACGCCGGCGGCGCCTACCTGGCCGGGGTCGGGTTGAAGCCGCACGACGTCTCCGGCGTCGAGATCTCCGTCGGCACCGACGAGCGGGCCCGCGGGCAGGGCCTGGCCCGGCGGCTCGTCGCCAAGGCCACCCGGCGGATCGTCGCGGGCGGCGCGGTCGCAACCTACCTGCACGACCCGGCGAACACGGCCAGCGCCCACGTCGCCGACGCCGCCGGCTTCCCGGACCACGGCTGGAAGATCCACGCCATGGCCGGGGCGGCCTGAAGCGGAACATTTCCGCGGCAAAGGGGTCAGTGTCGCGCCGCCGGAGTCGATGAGTGCGGTATGTTCCCCCCTTCCGGCGCAGTGCACGTCGGACGTCAGCCGATCTTCGACCGGCACGGTGACGTCCACGGCTACGAGTTGCTCTTCCGCGGCGACGCCGGGGCGGTGGCGGCCGACGAGCGCGGCGCGTACGCCACCAGCCGCGTCCTCATCACCGCCTTCACCGAGATCGGGATCGAGCCTCTGTGCGGGCGCGGGCTGTGCTTCGTCAACCTCACCCGCGAGTTCCTCGTCGGCGACCTGCCGCTGCCGTTCGACCATGAGCAGGTCGTGCTGGAGATCCTCGAGACCGTCACGATCGACGACGTCGTGGTGGAGGCCGTCGGGAAGCTCGTCGCGCAGGGGTACCGCATCGCCCTGGACGACTACGTGTTCGGGCTGGGCCACGAGCCGCTGCTCGAACTGGCCGCGTACGTGAAGATCGACGTGCTGGAGACACCCCCGGACGAGCTCGTCGCGACCGTGGAGCGCTGCCGCAAGTACCCCGGCCTCACCCTCGTCGCGGAGCGCCTGGAGACACAGGAGCAGCTGGAGCACACCAGGGCGCTCGGGTTCGACCTCTTCCAGGGGTACGTGCTGGGCCGCCCGCAGGTCGTCTCCACCACCGCGCTGTCGCCGTCGCGGCTGGCCCGGGTCGAGCTGCTCAGCCTCCTCGTCGGCCCCGGCATCCCGCTGAACCGGGTGGTCGGCCTGGTCACCAGCGACCCGGCGCTCAGCCTGCGGCTCATGGCGGCCGCGAACGCCGACGCGCTCGGCCTGCCGGTGAAGGTGTCCTCCGTCCACGAGGCGGTGCTGCTGCTCGGCGTCGACCGGCTCCGCGACTGGGCCACGCTGATGCTGGTCAGCGACCTCGACGACCCCGGCGCGTCGCAGCTGAGCGGCGCGATCACCCGGGCCCGCATGTGCCAGAACATCGCCGAGCGGATGGGGGTGCCGCCGGAGCCCGCGTTCACCGTCGGCCTCGTCTCCGCCGTCGCCGAGCTGCTCGGCCAGCGCGCCGCCGAGCTGGCGCTGCGCCTGTCGCTCAGCCACGAGGTGACCGAGGCCCTCGTCGACGGGGTCGGGCCGCTCGGGGAGCTGCTGTCGCTCGTCGCCGCATACGAGGCGTCCGACCTGCCGATGCTGCTGGCCGCGCCGGTGCCGGTGGAGGAGACCGCCCTGGCCTACCTGGACGCCGTCGCGTACACCGGCCACATCATCGCGCCCAGGACCCGCCCGGCGACGCCGTAAAACGCGCAACCGGCGGCGCGACCTGCCGATAGGCGGACGTGGACAGCACGCGACCCGTACACATCGGCCGGCAGGCGCTCTACGACAGGCACGGTCACGTCGCCGCCTACGAGCTGCTGTTCCGCGACGGCCCGGAGGCGATGCACGCCTCGGTCCGCGACAGCGCCGCGACGAGCCGGGTGATCGTGGAGGCGTTCACCGCGTTCGGCATCACCGAGCTCGTCGGCGACCGGCGCTGCTTCATCAACCTGACCCGCGAGTTCATCGTGGGGGAGCTGCCGCTGCCGTTCCCGCCGGGGTCGGTCGGGCTGGAGCTGATGGCGGACGTCGCCGTCGACGACGAGGTGCTCGACGGCGTCGGGCGGCTCGTCGAGCAGGGCCACCGCATCGCGGTCGACGACTTCGCCGGTGACGCGTCCCGGGCCAGGCTGCTGCCGTTCGCGCATTACGTGAAGGTCAACATGCTCGCCGGCGACCGGGCCGAGATCGGTGCGATCGCCGGGCAGTGCCGCCGGTTCCCGCGGATCCGGCTCGTCGCCCAGCGGGTCGAGACGCAGGAGCTGCTCGACCTGGCGCGCAAGCTGCAGTTCCAGCTCTTCCAGGGCCATGTGCTCAGCCGGCCGCACCTCATCACCACGCACACGCTGAGCCCGTCGCGGCTGGCCCGCATGCGGCTGCTCGCGGAGCTCGCCGCCGACGAGGTCGACCTGGACCGGGCCGTGGAGACCATCGAACGCGACCCGGCGCTCGCCGTCCGCGTCCTGCGCGGCGTCAACGCCGCCTCCAACGGCCTGCCGCAGCCGGTCTCCTCGATCTTCCAGGCCGTGGTCATGCTGGGCATCCCGCAGGTGCGGCAGTGGGCGACGCTGATGATGGTCGCCGACTTCGCCGACGGCGACGAGGCGCAGCTCACCGACGCCGTCCTGCGGGCCCGCATGTGCCAGACGGTCGCCGAGCGGCGCGGCGCACCCGGCCCGGCGGCGTTCACGGTCGGCCTCCTGTCGGCGCTCGGCGACCTGCTCGGCCGCCCCGCCAGCGAGCTGACCGACCAGCTGCCGCTCACCGAGGACGTCGCGGAGGCCGTCGTGCACGGCCGGGGGCAGCTGGGCGCGGTGCTCACGGAGGTCCGCACGTATCAGCGGGACGCCGCGACCGCCGTGGTCCCCGACCTGGCCGAGGACATGCTGTCGGCGCTGCGCTGGACGAACGCGTCGCTGGCCGAGCCGGAGAGCGAGGACGCCGCCGCGCGCTGAGGCTGACCCGAGGCTGACCCGAGGCGCGCGCAGGTTCGGCGCGGTGCGACGATCATCCGCGATGAGGCGGCTGCATGCGTTGGACTGGGTCGGGATCGGGCTGTTCGCCGCCGGTGGCGTCGCGGTCGCGACCGGCCTGCTGCCGGTGACCGAGGCGGAGGCGACGGTGCGGCGGATCGCGCCGCTGCTCGCGTTCCTCGGGGCGGTGATCATCCTGGCGGAGCTGACGGCGCAGGCCGAGGTGTTCGACGTGCTCGCCGACCGCCTCGCCACGCTCGCCCGCGGGCGGACCGTCGCGCTCTTCGGCGTCTGCGTCGGGTTCGCGGCCCTGACCACCATCACCCTCAACCTGGACACGACCGCCGTGCTGCTCACGCCGGTCATGCTGGCCCTCGCCCGGCGCCTCGGCCTGCCGCCGCTGCCGCTCGCCGTGACCACCGTGTGGCTGGCCAACACCGCGAGCCTCCTGCTGCCCGTGTCCAACCTGACGAACCTTCTCGCCGCCGGACGGGTCGGGCTGGGGCCGGTCGCGTTCGCGGGACGGATGTGGCTGCCGCAACTGGCGGCCATCGGTGTCACCGCGTTGGCGTTGTGGCTCGCGTACTGGCGGCGCACGCCCCGACGGTTCGCGCCGCCTCCGGCGCACCGGCCCAGGGACCCCGTGCTGTTCCGGGTCGCGCTGGGCGCGTGCCTGGTGTTCGTCGCGGGCGTGCTGATCGAGGTGCCCCTGTGGCTGGCGTCCGGGGCCGCCGCGGTCGTGGTCGCCGGCGCGTTCGCGCTGCGGGACCGCGCGGCGCTGCGGCCGGGCCTGCTCCCGTGGCGGCTGCTGGTCTTCGTGACGGGGATGTTCCTGGTCGTCGAGACGCTCGGCGCGCACGGGCTGGACCGGTTCGCGGCCACCCTCATCGGCGACCAGGGCGGCGCCGCCGGGGCGTTCCGGTCTGCCGCCACCGGGATGGGCCTCGCCAACGTTGTGAACAACCTTCCCGCGTACATCGCCGGAGAACGCGGCATCGAGGCAGGACACCGCACGCAGCTGCTGGCGCTGCTCGTCGGCGTCAACGTCGGGCCGCTCGCCGTGCCGTGGGCGTCCCTCGCCACGCTGCTGTGGTGGGAGCGCTGCCGCGCGGCCGGCCTGCGGGTGCCGCCGCTGCGGTTCCTGCTGACCGGGGCCGCCGTCGCGGTCGCGGGCACGGGCCTCGCCACCGCGGCCCTACTGGTGTGATTGTGCGGTTACGCTAAGTGACATGATGCTGCGGTGGTACCTGGTGGCCGCTGGGACCTGCGTCGCACTGTCGTTCCTGGTGCCCGACGGCAGCTGGTGGCAGGTCGCGGTGCAGGTGCTCACCGGTTACCTGGCGGTCTCGGCGATCATCGCGGGCGCGCTGCGGCACCGGGGGACCGCCCGGGCGGCCTGGCTGGCGTTCGCGGCCGGGGTCGGCGGCAACGCGACCGGCATCCTCGTCGAGGCCTACAGCTTCCACGTCAACGCCGAGTACGAGTCGCCGGGCTGGCCCGACGTCGGCTACCTGGCGCTCTACCCGGGGCTCGCGATCGGCCTGGTCCTGCTGATCCGCCGCCGGTCCGAGGGGCACGACTGGGGCGCGCTCGTCGACGCCACCACCGTCACCACCGGCCTCGGCCTGCTCGCGTGGGTGTTCATGATCCGTCCGGCGATCGACCAGACCGACCTGTCACCGCTGGCCCACCTCACCGGCGTCGCGTACCCGGTCGGCGACGTGCTCGTCCTGGCGATGCTGACCCGCCTGCTGCTCGGCGGCGGCGCCCGGAGCGCCGCGTTCCGCCTGATGATCGCCTCGGCGTTTCTCTTCCTGGCCGGCGACGTCACCTGGGCCGTGCTGAACACGATCGGCGTGGAGCCCGGCCCCGCCGCGCACCGCGTCCTCGGGGCGGTGTTCCTCCTCGCGTACGTCCTCGTCGGCCACGCCGCGCTGCACCGCTCCGCCGCCCAGATCGGCGAGACCGCCGGCCCGCCGCCGAAGCTCGGCCCCGGCCTGCTCGTCCTGCTCACCCTCGCGTCGCTGATGGCGCCGCTGCTGCTGCTCGGCCAGATCGCGGCCGGTGAGGTCACCGACGCGCTGCCGATCGCGATCTGCTCCATCGTGCTGTTCCTGCTGGTCGTCATCCGCATGGCGCAGCTGCTGCGGCAGCTGGAGGCGCAGACCGCCCGGGTCCGTGAGCTGTCGCGCACCGACGAGCTCACCGGCCTGCCCAACCGGCGCGCCTGGGGCGCCGAGCTGCCTGCGGCCCTCGAACGCGCCCGCCGCGACGGTGCCGGGCTGGCCGTCGTCATGATCGACCTCGACCACTTCAAGCGCTTCAACGACGAGTACGGTCACCCGGCCGGCGACCGGCTGCTGAAGTCCGCCGCCGCGGCCTGGTCGGGGCAGCTGCGCGGCACCGACCACCTGGCCCGCTACGGCGGGGAGGAGTTCATCGCGCTGCTGCCGGGCGCGGACACCGCCGAGTCCGTGGCGGTGCTGCGGCGGCTCATGGCGGCGACGCCGCTGGGCCAGACGTTCTCCGCCGGCCTCGCCCAGTGGAACGGCGTGGAGACCTCCGACGAGCTGGTGGCCCGTGCGGACGCCGCCCTGTACGACGCCAAGCGCGCCGGCCGGAACCGTGTCGAGGTCGCGTCCGCTCAGCCCGACACCGACGCCCGGCTCACCCCGAGGTAGACCGTCCGGCGGCGGTGGTCGATGCGGTGCACGGCGTCGACCGGCAGCGTGACCGGCGCGCCGCCGCGGGTCTTCACGACGAGGCGGCCGGTGTCGTACGTGCCCCGGTCGATCGTGCCCACGGGACCGTCGACGGCCTCGACCGCATAGCCGACCAGGACACCGGCCGGCCGCACTCTGGTGATCATTTCCGCCTCCTTCTCGTGGACAGCAACGACTCTCTACCCTGATTGGTGCGTGGCCACGCATTCCGGTCACCTGCCAGGTTTGTATCGCCGCCGGATCGGCTATGTTGCACGCCATGCGTGGATGGCCGCTCGGGCTCGTGGTGTGGCTGCTTCTCCTCGGCGCCGCGGAAGCCTACGGCGCCACCCGGGTCTGGCAGTTCTTCGTCCAGACCGAGCACGGGCAGCTGCTGGACTACTTCGCCATCACCGGCAACAGCATCGGCCGCGCCCGCGTCGAGACGATCGTCGACCGCGTCCTCAACGGCATCTCCGTGCTCTCCCTCACCGTCGCCACCGTGACGGTCGGCTTCATCGCCCTCATCCGCCGCCGGGTCGCCCTCGCCGTAGGCGCCATCCTGCTCATCGGCGGCGCCAACGTCACCACCCAGGTCATCAAGGCCCTCCTCACCCGCCCCGACCTCGGCGTCGACCTGGAGCGCTCCGGCGTCGGCAACAGCCTGCCGAGCGGCCACACCACGATCGCCGCCTCCGTGGCCGTCGCCTTCGTCCTGGTCCTGCCGGCGAAGGCGCGCGCCACCGGCGCCCTGATCGCCGCCGGCTTCGCCGCCCTCGCCGGCGTCGCGACCCTCTCCGCCGGCTGGCACCGCCCCAGCGACGCCGTCGCCGCCCTCCTCGTCGTCGGCGCCTGGGCCGCGTTCGCCAGCGTCTTCATCGTCCTCGTCCAGCGCCGCCACGGCGGCGTCACGTACGGCGCCCCCAGCACCTACGCCACCGTCTTCCTCACCCTCATCTCCCTGGGCCTGCTGCTCGGCGCCGCGGCCGCCCTCTACCTGACCAATCAGGCCCTGGACGTCGCCGTCGACGACCTGAGCCGCCGCCGCCTCTTCGCCGCCTACGCGGGCGGCGCCCTGGGCATCGCCGGCACCGCGGGCCTCATCGTCGCCGCGGTCCTGTCCACCGTCCACCGCGTCGTCCCGCAGCTCGTCCCGCCCCTCGACGACGACGATGCTCTCCCGACCCCCGCGCCCGACCCGATCGGCGAGCAGGCCACCATCCGCCTCACCGCCGAGGAACCGACCACCCAGCGCCTCGGCGGCCACCCGGACGACCCGACCGTCAAGCTCCCTGGCTAGGATCGCTCGTCGATGTCCGGCACCGGCGGAAGGAACCACCGATGGGCGCGCTGAAGCCATGGCACGTGCTGGTCCTCTGCGGCCTGTGCACCGCCGTCGTCGTCACCGTGGTCGTGGTCGTGGTGGTCACCATGGTGGCCAAGCGCCGCTCGGGCCGCTGAGGACCCGGTCGAGCCCATGTGGATCGAGCTGGCCGCCGAGCTCTTCCCGGCGGCGGAGTTCTCCCCGCCCACCGACGCGGCCGCGATCGACGCCGTCGAGCGGGGTCTGGGCCAGCCGGTGCCGGCGGACCTGCGGGACCTGCTGGCGGAGACCGACGGCCTGCGCGGCGAGTGGGGGCTCGACGTGATCTGGCCGGCCGCCCGGATCCTGGCCGGCAACCAGGAGTTCCGGACGTTCGGGGAGTTCGCCGAGCTCTACGCCCCGTTCGACGGCCTGCTGTTCTTCGGCGACAACGGCGGCGGTGACCAGTTCGCGTACCTCGCCGACGCCCCCGCCGAGGGCGTCTTCGTCTGGGAGCACGAGACCGACACGCGCCGCACGGTGGCCGACGACCTCGCCGACTACCTCACCCGCGTCCTCACCGGCGACGGCGACGACTGGTACGTCACCTACGACTGAGCCGGCGTCGCGCCCACCGGTGTCGGGTGAACGGTTGGTCCGCAACCATCCGGAACCCGTTTGGGGTGTGGTGCTGCTCCCGTTGGAGCGTTGAGTTGTGGTTGGCAGCACACACGGGGGAACAGCACTGGGAGGCAGACATGATCGGCACCGTCACGGAGTTCATCGCGGAAGCTGTCTTCGCCTCCGACCTGCAGCCGTCGCGCCCCGTCACCGTCGCGGAGGCGTGGGCCGCGGTGACCGTCGCCGTCACCCGGCACGGTGCGCAGGGTTGCGTCGACGTCCTGGCCCGGGAGTACGGGGAGCGTCCGGAGACGGCCGCGCCGCGGATGCGGTTCGCCCGGGAGCTGGCCGCCACCCTGATGCCCGCGACCGCCCTGGCCGGCTGAGCCGAGCCGAGCCGGGGAAGGACGGCCGGGTCAGGCTGGTGGGAGCGTGACGGCGATCTCGTCGCCGAGGGTGGCGCCGTGCTGGAGGTCGAGGTCGTCGCCGCTCCAGAACTTGCCGGGGTCGTACCAGTTGGCGCGGCGGCCTTTGGGGAGCAGGCCCATCTCCTCGTAGGTGACGGCGACCACCTCGGCGCAGTAGGCGGTCTCGAGGGAGGACTCGTTGCGCTTGCGGATGTTCGGGACGCGGCCGGAGAACCAGCGGCCGGCGAGGCGGGCGGTGGACGGGAACGGGGTGCCGTCGAGGCGGGCGATGGTGCGCAGCACCGCTTCCTCCATCGGGGGCGACACGTCGTAGTGCAGCTGGCGGAGCCAGGGGCGCTGGCCGTAGCGGCGGCCCCAGACCAGCACCGCGTCGCGCAGGTCGTGGAGCTGGACGCCGCGCTGGTGGCCGCCGGTCCACATGTCGGGCAGGGACTTGCCCAGCTCGGCGTGCCACATGAGAGGTGGCAGGTCGTCCAGGACGACGGCCATGCCCACGTGGTTGACGGGGCTGTTGGTGAGCGTCTGGATCGCCCGGTCGGCCTTGGAACGGCCGCGGAACACCCAGAGGTCGCCCGTCCGGGTCATCCGGACGGCGTCGTCGAGATCGATAGCTCCCTGCACGACCAGTACCCTAGATGCCCATGAAGGCGAAGTGGTGGAAGGTCCTCGGCCTGGCCGGTGTGGTGGGTGTCGCGGCCACGGGAGTGGTGGTGGCGCGGGCGGAGCGCCGGCGGCGGGCCTACACGCCTGAGCAGATCCGGGCCAAGCTGCAGGAGCGGCACGCGGTCGCACAGGGCGGGACGAGTCGCGGGTCACGTACCAGTGGCACCTGAGGTCACTTAGGGTAGGTGGGGTGCAGTCAATGACTTCCCAGAGCGACCCGGTGCGGGTCCTGTTCCTCGAAAACATCCACCCCGTCGCCGTCGAGCGGATGCGGTCCGAGGGATATGTGGTCGAGACCCTCGGGCGCGCGCTCGACGAGGACGAGCTGATCGCCAAGCTCTCCGAAGGGGTTCACCTGCTGGGCATCCGGTCCAAGACGCAGGTGTCGGCCGCGGCCCTGGCCGCCGCGCCGCACCTGCGGGCGATCGGCGCGTTCTGCATCGGCACCGACCAGATCGACCTGCGGTCCGCGGCCGAGTCCGGGATCGCCGTCTTCAACGCGCCGTTCTCCAACACCCGTAGCGTCGTCGAGCTCGCCGTCGCCGAGATCATCGCGCTGACCCGGCGGCTCACCGAGAAGAACGCCGGGATGCACAACGGCGTCTGGGACAAGGACGCCGAGGGGTCGCACGAGGTCCGCGGCCGGTCGATCGGCATCGTGGGCTATGGCAACATCGGCACCCAGCTGTCCGTCCTCGCCGAGAACCTCGGCCTCAAGGTGTACTTCTACGACACCGCCGACAAGCTGGCCCTCGGCAACGCGCAGCGGTGCGCCACGCTCGACGAGCTGCTGGAGCTGTCCGACATCGTCACCCTGCACGTCGACGGCCGCCCGGGCAACAGCGGGTTCTTCGGCGAGGAGCAGTTCGCCAGGATGCGCCCGCGCAGCATCTTCCTCAACCTGAGCCGCGGCTTCGTCATCGACCACGAGGCGCTGCGCAAGCACCTGGAGAACGGGCACCTGGCCGGCGCCGCCGTCGACGTCTTCCCGAAGGAGCCGAAGGCGAAGGGCGACGAGTTCCAGTCCGCGCTGCGCGGCCTGCCCAACGTCATCCTCACCCCGCACATCGGCGGCTCCACCGAGGAGGCGCAGTCGGACATCGGCTCGTTCGTGGCGGAGAAGCTGCACAAGTATGTGCAGGAGGGCTCCACCACGCTCAGCGTCAACCTGCCGTCGCTCGCCCTGCAGCAGGCCCCCGGCACCCACCGCATCGCCCTGCTGCACCACAACGTCCCGGGCGTGCTCGCCGACGTCAACAGCATCCTCGCCGGCCACAAGGTCAACGTGGAGGGCCAGATCCTGGCGACCCGCGGCGAGTTCGGCTACCTGCTGTCCGACATCGCGATCGACTACCCGGCGGAGATCCTCGCCCAGCTGTCCAACATGGCCACCACGGTCCAGCTGCGCGTGCTGTCGTAAGCCGGGAACGCCCGCCTCACGTTCGCGTGAGGCGGGCGACGGCGCCGGTCTCCAGGGCGGTCCAGACGGTGCCGTCGGGGGCGACCGTGATGCCGTGCGGTTCGGCGCCCGCGACCGGGAGGTCGTAGGTGGTGACGGCGCCGGCCGCGGTGATGTGGCCGATGCGGTTGCCCGCCCATTCGGTGAACCAGCAGCCCCCGGCCGGGTCGGCGGTGATCGCGTGGGGACGGCCGGCGCGGTCCGGGAGCGGAAACTCGGTGATCGTGCCGTCGGCGGTGAAACGGCCGATCTGACCGGCGGCGATCTCCGTGAACCAGACGGCGCCGTCGCCCGCGGTGGTGATGCCGACCGGCCCGGCGTCCGGCGTGGGCAGCGGGTGGATCGTCAGCGCACCGGACGGCCCGACCTGAGCCACCGCGCCGGCCTGGTTCAGCGTGCACCAGGTCGAGCCGCCGGCGACCGTCACCATTGATGGCATCGACCCCTCCGGCAGGGACACGGTCGCGACAGATCCGTCATTTCCGATGAATCCGATGTGTGGCGGCTGCATCGTGGTGTACGTGCAACCCCCGTCCGGGCCGGAGGCGACGCCGTACGACCCCTGGACACCCGGCAGCGGTACCAGCGACACCTCGCCGGAGGGGGAGATCCGCCCCACGGCGCCGGTGTGCAGCAACGAGAACCAGAGATCGGGCGTGATCAGCGCGGGCCCGCCGCCGTCCCGCACATTGAAGCGCGTCGTGGTCCCGTCCAGGGCTATGCGCATTACCGCACCCGCGTGGACCAGTGTGCACCACAGCGCGCCGTCGGGGCCGGTCGTGATGCCGTAGGGGCCGTCACCTGGTGCGGCGATCGTGAACACGTCCATGAAGATCCATTTTACCCGTATGGAACGAAAGAAATCTTCGCGATCGAAGTTCGTCATAGTGGTGCTGACCTCGCAAATCGGGTCACGCGCGCTTGGACCGATCCGTTTCCAAGTCGTTAAAACGTCGTTCGGGATTGAAGTGTGTCGTGACCAACCGCTACGGTGCTGTGCGGACTCGGTCACGGACCATTCATTCACGGGGGACGACTGTGCGGCACCAGCGGGAATGGCACGCGGTTGTTGGCTGACCGCATGCGCCGGGAGCCGCTCGCCGACGACTTCTTCCGGCTCTGTCATGACGACCGCAGCGGCACACTGCGGCTGTCCGACGACGCCACCCGGATCGGTCTCGCCTCCGCGCTGATCGGCGAGCTGGGCTGGGCCGGCATCCTGACCGTCGAGGACGGGCTGCTGTTCGTGCGCAGCGGGTCGACGCCCGGCGACTCCGTCGCGCACGCGGTCCTGGACGACATCCGCGGCGAGCGCACGCCCCGCGACGTGCGCACCTGGCTGGCATATCTGTCGATGGAGGCCTATGAACGGGTCGCCCGCAGGATGGTCGCCGGGAATCATGTCATTCCCCAGGAGGGCCGGCGGCTGCTGCGCCGCTTCACGTTCTATCAGCCGACCGACACGAACGAGTTCGTGTGGCCGAGGGTGCGGCTGGGGACGGCATTGGCGCAGCGCAGACCGGTCGACCAGATCGATGTCCACCTGCTGGGTATCGCCGATGCGACGGGGCTGCTCCCGAGCATTCTCGACGGCGGTGGTCAGGCCGCGTACGCATACTTCGACCACCTCATCCAGCAGTCCCACGCGGATGTGCAGACCCTCATCCAGGAAACGAGGGTCGTCATCGGCAACAAGGTGATGAACGGACGCTGAAACACCCCCCACCCCCGCTTCCCCCGGAGGATGTCATGCCTGTCAGCACCGCGCCGCCAACAGGCGGTTACACCAGCAAGGTCGACTCGGCACTCGACCAGAACAAGCTGACGGTCCTGACCGTCATCCTGATGGTGATCGCGGCGGCGGCGCCGTTCACCGTCATCGCCGGCGGCGCGACCGCGGGCTGGGCCGTCACCGGCGTGCTCGGCATCCCCGTCGCGTACATCGCCATGGCCGCCATGCTGGGCATCTTCAGCGTCGGGTACACCGAGATGTCCCGGCACATCGTCAACTCCGGCGCGTTCTACGCCTACGTGGCGCAGGGCCTGGGCCGCGTGACCGGCCTCGGCGCCGCCGGTGTCGCCGTGCTCGCGTACAACTTCATGCAGATCGGCCTGTACGGCGGGTTCGGCCCGGTGCTCAGCGGCTTCCTCGCCGACCAGTGGGGCATCGACCTGAAGTGGTGGGCGTGCGCGTTCATCGCCTGGGCCGTCATCGCCGTCCTCGGCGTGCTGAGCATCGAGTTCAGCGGCATCGTGCTCGGCGTCCTGCTCGGCGCCGAGGTCATCATCGCGCTGATCTTCTCGGTCGTGGAGCTCGCGCACCCCGCCGGCGGCACGGTCACCTTCGACACGGTCAACCCGTCGCAGCTGTTCAGCGCGGGCACGGGTGCGGCGCTCGCCACCGCCGTGGCCGGCTTCGTCGGCTTCGAGTCGACCGCCGTCTACAGCGAGGAGACCCGCAACGCGAAGCGGAACATCCCCCGCGCCACCTACCTGTCGCTGATCATCATCGGCCTGCTGTACGCGTTCTGCTCGTGGGCCATGTCGGTCGCCGCCGGACCGGACAAGATCATCGGCCTGTCGACGGAGAACTCCAGCGAGACGATGTTCGTGCTGGTGAGCCCGCACCTCGCGGAGATCTGGCTGACCCTGGGCCACGCGCTGTTCATCACCAGCCTGTTCGCGGCGCTGCTCGCGTTCCACAACACCGCCGCCCGCTACACGTTCGCGCTCGGCCGGGAGCGGGTGCTGTTCAGCTTCTTCGGCACCACCGGGCGCCGCTTCCGGGCGCCGCTGTGGGGCTCGCTCACGCAGACGATCCTGGCCGCCGTCGTCCTCGCCGTGTTCGCCGCGAGCGACGGCCTGGACCCGTTCGTCCACCTGTTCTTCTGGTGGACCGTGACCGGCGGCTTCGGCGTGCTCATCCTGATGACCGTGACGTCGGTGGCGGTGCTGGCGTTCTTCCTGCGCACCCGCGACGGCGAGGTCGCCCAGGTGTCGCCGTGGCGGCGGTTCATCGCCCCGGCGATCGGCGCGGTGCTGCTGGGTGGGGTACTGATCGTGACGATCCTGGAGTTCGACACGCTGCTGGGCGTCAAGCCGACCGACCTGGCGCGGTACCTGTTCCCGGGCCTGTTCCTGGCCGCCGCCCTGGTCGGCGCCGCGTGGGCGGCGTTCCTGCGGGCCGGCAACCCCGACACGTACCGCGGCATCGGCCAGGGCGTGAGCGCGGCGCTGCTCACGGTCCAGCCCGAGGACACCGCCGCGCACCGGGCCGGTCCGTCCCGATGACGTCGACCTCGACGGCCCCGGCGATCCGCGTCGCCGGGGCCGGCGACACCGGCACGGTCGCGGCGGTGCTCGCCACCGCGCTCGACGACACCGACATCGCGCACTGGCTGGTGCCCGACCGGTCGGAGCGGATCGAGGTGTACCGGCGGTACTTCGACCTCGTGACGCCGTGGTTCGTCGAGCACGGGACGGTGTACGTCACCGCCGACGGCGCGGCGGTCGCGGCGTGGGTGCGCCTCGACGGCAAGTTCGAGCCGGAGATCGCGGACTACGACCGGCGCCTCGCGGCCGCGTGCGGCGAGGCGACCGGCCGGTTCGTCCAGCTCGACGAGGACATGCTCGCCGCGCACCCGGACGGCCTGGCGCACGACTACCTGGCGTTCCTCGGCGTCCGGCCGGAGCGGCAGGGGCAGGGCCTGGGGAGCAGGCTGCTGCGCGAGCATCACCGGATCACCGACGAGGCCGGGCTGCCCGCCTACCTGGAGGCGACCGGGCGGCGCAACGCGGCGCTGTACGGCCGGCACGGGTACGCGGACACCCAGCCGTTCCACATCGGCGACGGGCCGCCCCTCTACGCCATGCTCAGGCCACCCCGAGTGCCGTGACGTCCCACATGCCGTAGTACTGGTTCACGAACACGTTCGTCATTCGCGGGTTGCGGTAGTTGAGCACCTTGTCGTACGTCAGCGGCAACATCGTCGCGGAGTCCATGACCGCGGCGTCGACCTGCGACCACAGCTTCGCCGCTTCGGCCGGGTCCGTGGTGTCACGGGCCCGGTCGATGAGCGCGTTGATCGCCGAGTCGGACAGCTCCGCGTAGTTGTTGTTGCCGCTGGGCAGGATGAGCCGCCCGTCGATCAGCGTCGGGAAGAAGCCGTAGCCCGTCGGGAAGTCCGCCGACCAGGCACCCATGATCAGCCCGTACCCCTTGGTGTGCACGTTCGAGGGGGAGCCCACGACCGACCGGGCGTAGATCGACGGGTCCGACGCGTCAATGCGGGCCTTGATGCCGACCGTCGCCAGGGCCGCCTGGATCGCCTCGGCGGTCTTCGACGCCTTCGGGCTGTTGGTGGTGGCGATGACGGTCTCGAAGCCGTCCGGCTTGCCGCACGCGGTCAGCTCCGCCTTGGCCTTGTCCGGCTGCGGCTTGCCGCTCCTCGTCTGGAACGGGTCCAGCGACGGGTCGTGCCCCGGGATGCCCGGCGGCAGCATCGCGCCGGCGATGTCGCCGCCCGCGTCCGGCCCGCCGCGGGCGGTCTGCACGGTGGTCTTGTCGACGGCGTACTGCACGGCCCGCCGGCAGTGCACGTCGTCGAACGGCTTCACCGCCGTGCTCATCGCCGCGTACTGCACGAACCCGGTCGTCGGTTCGTCGGCGCGGGCCTTCAGCACCGGGTCGAGCAGGACCTTCGGCTGCGACGCCGACTGCACCCCGCCCTGCCCGGCGTCCGCGTCGAGGTCCCCGTCCAGCAGCTGCCGGTCGATCTCGTCGGGCGCGGTGCCGACGGCCAGCTCGATGCGGTCCGGCAGCGCCTTGCGCACCGTGTCCGTGGCCCGGTCCCACTGCTCGTTGCGGACCAGCACGGCCTCCTTGCCCGGGTCGATCGTCTCGAACCGGTACGGCCCGCTCGACACCGGCTTGTCGCCGTACTTCGCGCCCGTGTCCTTGGCCGCCGGCACCGGCGCGGCGACGCCCATCGCGAGCAGGTACGGGAAGTCGGCGAACGGCTCCGCCAGCTTGAACGTGATCGTCTTGTCGTCCGGCGTCGAGATGCTCTTCAGGCCGTTCTTGTCGGCGAACGGACCGGGGTAGTGCTGGCCCTGGTCGAGCTGGTCGATGAGGTACGTCGGCCCGCCGCTGAGCTCCTCCTGCGCGAACAGCCGCTCGATGCCGTGCCGCACGTCCTTCGCCGTGATCGCCGACCCGTCCTCGAACCTGATCCCGTCGCGCAGCTTGAACGTGTACGTCAGCTTGTCCGCCGAGATCTCCGGCGCCGCCGTGGCGAGGTCCGGGACCAGCTTCAGCCCGTCGGCCCCGGGCTTCGCGTCCGGCGTCAGCAGCGTCCGGACGTAGAGCCGCTGCAGGTTGTACACCGCCGTCACGTACGACCGCGTCGGGTCCCACGAGTCCACGTCGTGCGCGCTGGCCAGCTTCAACGTGCCGCCGGTCGCCGTGGACGGGTTCACGACCTCGGTCAGCCCCGCGTTGAACGCCGCCGTGGCCGTCCCTTCGCCACCCGGCTTGTCCTTGTCGGCACAGGCCCCGACGGCGAGACTCAGACACAGCACCAGTGCACAGCGAGTGATCTTCACTTAACTCAGCGTAGGCCCGTGTGCGACGTGCGCGCGGTGGTTCGGCTCAGCCCGCCGGCGCGGGGGCTCAGGGTGGCGCGGCCTGGCGCGGCCTGGCGCGGCCTAGTGGGCGAGCACGACGGCGATCAGGGCCAGGGCGCCGGGGAGGGCCTGGACGAGGAGGATGCGGCGGCTGGCGGTCGCGGCGCCGTACAGGCCGGCGACGATCACGCACGCGAGGAAGAAGACGCGCATCGCGAAGCCGACCGGGTCGTCGGCGACGATGCCGTAGACCAGGCCGGCGGCGAGGAAGCCGTTGTACAGGCCCTGGTTCGCGGCCAGGGCCTTGCTGGACTCGGCGAACTCGGCCGTGGTGCCGAACGCCGCCCGCGTGCGCGGGGCCGTCCACAGGAACATCTCCAGCACCAGGAAGTAGGCGTGGAGCGCGGCGACGAGGCCGACGAGGACCAGAGCGGCGATGTTCACGCCGGACACCCTACCGGTCGGTATCCGCCCGCTTGCCATGCGGCGGGGGCCGGTCCGCAGACCGGCCGCCGGCCACCGGTCAGTTCTTCGTGACCCGCACGACGACGTTGGAGTCGGTGACGCTCTGCACGGCGATGGTGAAGCCCTGGGCCTCGGCGCTGCCGTCGACGGGGACGCTGACCGTGGTGCCGCCGACGTCGACCTTCACGTTGCCGTTGTCCACGCTGATCAGCTTGACCTTGATGCCGAGGACCTTGGACTCGGCGTCCACGCCGCGGTCGAAGGTGACGGTGCACGCGCTGGTCGAGCACGTCACGTTGTCGGAGCTGCACGCCGTCAGCGCGCCCAGCCCGATGGCCAGCGCGGCGGCGACCGTGGCGAGGCGGCGGGTCAAGGTCATCATGACTCGGCAGTGTAGCCAACCCATGCTCGTGACCGATGAGTCTCGCCCGCTCCGTTCGTACACCCTCCGGAAACGCCGAACGAGGAGGATGTCGCATGTCGCAGGAGAGGGCCGCGGTCGTGGCGGAGCGGTCGGAGCTGGCGGAGGTGTTCGGGGCGCTGACCCCGGCGCAATGGGACGCGCCGTCACTGTGCGCCGGGTGGCGGGTCCGGGAGGTGGTGGCGCACACCACGATGCCGTTCCGGATGGGGCTGGGCGGGTTCGTGTGGGAGATGGTGCGCTCCGGCGGCCGGTTCAACGCGATGTCGGACCGGGTCGCCCGGCGGGACGCCGCCCGGATGCCGGCCGAGGCGCTGCTGCGGTCGCTGCGGGACAACATCGAGCACCCGTGGGCGCCGCCGGGCGGGGGCGCGACCGGGGCGCTGTCGCACGAGATCATCCACGGCCTCGACAGCACGGTCGCGCTCGGGCTCGACCGGCGGGTGCCGCTCGACCGGCTCCGGCTGGTCCTGGACGCGATGCGGCCGCGCAACGTCGAATACTTCGGCGTGGACCTGAGCGGCGTCACGCTGGAGGCCACGGATCTCGATTGGCGGTTCGGCGGCGGCGGTACGCCGCTGCGAGGCCTCGCGCAGGACCTGCTCCTCGTCGTCTGCGGGCGGCGGTTGCCTCCGGGTCATCTGTCGGGCGAGCCGGCCGCCCGGTTCACGTCTGCCGGCTGATCGAACAGCGCGAGCTCCTCGGCCGTCGGTGCCTCGAACAGCGGCACGTCGGGTGCCTCGAACAGCGGCACGTCGGGTGCCTCGAACAGCGGCACGTCGGGTGCCTCGAACAGCGGCACGTCGGGTGCCTCGAACAGCGGCACGTCGGGTGCCTCGAACGGCGGCACGTCGGGTGCCTCGAACAGCGGCACGCGGGTGTCGAGGAGCTCGCGGCTGATCGGCACCGCACCCGGTTCGCCCGCCGCGGCCCGCGTCGCGATCCGGCGGGCCAGCTCGTCGACCGGCGCGGTGAGGTCCCGGCGCCGAGCGCGCTGGCGGCGAGCCGCTTCTCGTCGCGCTCGGCCCTGACCCAGAACCCGGGCTCCAGCACCACGTCTGCCCCAGCCGCAGCTCCTGCGCGTGGACCCGGTCACCGCCGGCAACGGATCCGTCGTCGTGGTCCGCGGCCGCGACGGCGTGCGCCAGGTGTTCACCGACAACACCGCGTTCCACCGGGCCGACGGGCTCTTCGACCTGCCGCCCGGCCGGCCGTGGTCAGGCATGTTCGACGCGGTCATCACCGCCAACGGCGCCGAGCACACCCGCCGGCGGAAGCTGCTGATGCCGGCCGTGCACCGCACCGCGATGGCGCACAACCGGGAGGTGTTCGCCGACACGTTCGCGCGGTCCCGGTTCGCCGCGCCGGGCGGGGACCCGTTCGACCTCAAGCAGGAGTGCCTGCGCATCTCCAAGACGAACTTGATGCGCTGCCTGCTGGGCTTCGACGACGCCGCGTCCCTCGGCCCCTTCGCCGCCGGTGCTGAAGGGGGCGCTGCTCTTCATGGCACCGTTGCCCGAGCACCGCGATCCGCTCGTGTACCCGTCACCGCAGGCCTTCCGGCCGCAGCGCTGGCGCGCGGGGGAGCCGGCGCCCCGGCAGTACGAGTTCATCCCGTTCGGCCTCGGCCCGCGCCGCTGCCTGGGCGCCGAGTTCGCCGACCTGCAGGTCCGCACGACGCTGTCGCTGATGCTGGAGCGCGGGCTGCCCGGCCTGGTGCGCCCGCGCGTCGACTACGGCATGGTCAACGGCGTCACCGCAGGCCCGCAACACCCCGTCCCCGTCCACGTCGACCGTCCCAAGTGGACGGTCCTCACCGGCTCGGTCACGGCGGTGTGGAAGCCCGCCGCCTGAGGCTGTGCCCTGCCGTTGCCGTTGCCGTTGCCGTTGCCGTTGCCGTTGCCGTTTGCCGTGCCGTGCCGTGCCGTGCCGTCGTGGCGTTGCGGCGTCGTGGCGTCATGGCGTTGCGGGGACCGGTGCGCTGCGGCTCGGGCGCTGCTGGGACTTCGCGCGGCGGCGGCGGATCGCCCACTCCGCCACGGCGAGGTTGATGACCCAGCCGGCGCCCATCAGGAACGCCCGCGCGGACGGCCCGGGCTCGCCGACGAACAGGAACCAGGGCGCGTGGGTGATCGCCTGCGTGCCGGCGCCGAGACCGATCGCGTAGCCACGCGTCACCCAGGCGCTGTGCGTGGGGATGTCGCGACGCCGGGCGGCGGCGAACCCGAGCCCGAGCGCCACCGCCATCACCGTGCCGAACAGCAGGCGCTCCAGCATCACCAGCGTGCCGTCGGCGGGCGGCAGGTCGTACATCACCGACATCCACAGACCGGTGAGCGCCGCGACGATGCCCAGCGGGATCAGCAGCCGCCCCGTCACCCGATGCCAGCCGGCCCGCCTGCGGCGCAGCCCGGGGGAGAACTGGAACGCGCCGAGCAGCAGGAACACGCTGGCACTGATGATGTGCAGCACGACCGGCAGCGGCTGGTCGAAGAAGCGGGCGTTGTCAGGTGTACGCGTCCCGCCGCCGCCCAGTTCGACGAGACGGATGGTGCCGGCGGCCATCGGCACGAAGCTGAGCGCGATCAGCCCGGTCGGGACGAGCCAGGTGGCTTTGGTCATGCGTCGATGGTGAACGCCACCCCCGCCGCCACTCATCGCCACTTGGACCTACGGCGGACCGTGCTTAAGTACTACCCGCCTCGTCTCGTAGGCCCAGATGGCGATCTCGACCCGGTTCCTGACCCCGAGCTTCGCCATCAGACTGGCCACGTGCGTCTTCACCGTGCTGAGCGTGATCCCCAGCTCCGCGGCGATCTCGGCGTTGCTCCGCCCCCCGGCAACCTTCGCGAGCACCTGCTCCTCCCGCTCGGTGAGCGCCTCGACCGGCTGCGGCGGGCTGGGCACCGGCCCCGCCCCGGCGAACGCCCGCAACAACCTGGCGGTGACCACCGGCGCGATGAGCGCCTCCCCGTTCGCCGCGGCGTGCACTGCCTGCGCCAGCAGCGCCGGCCCGGCATCCTTGAGCAGGAACCCCCGCGCCCCCGCCCGCAGCGCCGCGTACACGTACTCGTCCAGGTCGAACGTGGTGATGACGACCACCGCGAGCGGATCCTCGACCCCCGGCCCGGCCAACGCCCGCGTCGCCTCGATCCCGTCGACCCCCGGCATGCGAATGTCGAACAGGCAGACGTCAGGCCGCACCTGCCGCGCCAGCTCAACCGCCCGATGCCCGTTCGCAGCGACCCCGACGACCTCAATCCCCGGCTGTGCATTGAGAATCATGCTCAACCCGGTCCGCACGATCTCTTGATCGTCGGCCACCACCACCCGGACGCTCACCCCACCACCCCAGACCGTCGCACCTCAACGCCAGAACGCGACCCCTCGGACCGCAATGTCTCGGAACGGGAGCGCCCCGAGGACTCCTCCGTGTGCGCCGCGTCGGATGCCGGCTCCCGGTCCGATGCCAGGGCCTTCGTAGCGGTGCAGGCGGGCTGATGCGGCCCGGTTCCCTCGGTGCACGGCGACCCGACCTGCGACGGCAACGTGTCCGGAATCTCGGAGACCGGCCGCCGGAAGCCGGACGCCTCGGCGCCCGACTTCTCGAAACGCGGGGGATCGGCGCTCGGCCGCTCGAGGTGCAGGGGCTCGACGCGCGGCGTCTCGGGGCGCGGGGGATCGGAGCGAGGTTCCTCGGAGGACGGGGGAGCCGTGGGCAAGTGCTCGGCCGGCGGTGTCTTGGTCGACGGGGTCGGTCCTGGCGACGGTGCCGGTCCGAGTGGCTGTGGCGCTTCGGGTGAGCGTGTGGTCCCGGGCTCGGGCCGTCCAGGTCGGGACGGGGCAGTCGCCCCTGAGCGTGGCAGGACGGCGGTCACGGTCCAGCCGCGGCCGGTGCCGTCGAGGTGCGTCGGGCCGGCCTCGCATGTGCCGCCGAGGAGGGTGGCGCGTTCGGTCATGCCGATGAGGCCGTACCCGTGGGCGGTCGCCGGCCGGGCCGAGCCTGAGTCGCCGTCGTCGGTGACCCGCAGCCGCACCGACGTGTCGTCGGCGTGGACCCGCACCTCGATCCTGGTCGCATGCCGGGCGTGCCGTCTGGCGTTGGTGACCGACTCCTGGGCCAGGCGGTAGATGGCCGCACCCACCGGCGCCGGGATGCCGTCGAGGTCGCCGGAGAGCTCGACGTCCACGCGAGGCCCGGTCCGCGCCTTGCCGGTCCGCGCTCCGTCCGCCTGCGGGTCGCCGATCCGAGCCCAAGAGGCCGGAGTGCCATCGGTCCGAGTGTCGCCGCTTCGGGTGCTGACTGTCCGCGTGTCGTGGGTCCGGGGGTCGTACGTCTGCGGGTCACCGCTCCGCGCGCCGTCGACCCGCGTGCTGCCGGTTCGTGGGTCGCCGGTCTGTGGGTCGCTGGTTCGGGGGTCGCTGATCCGAAGGTTGTCGGCTCGTGCGTCGTCGGGCGGCGAGTGGTCGCTCCGTGCGCCGTCGGTCTGTGCCTGGCCGGTCTGTGTGTCTTCTGCCCGCGTGCTGTCGACCGGGGTTTCGCCGGCGTGGGCCTCGTGGGTCTGTGTGCTGTCGGTTCGGGGGTCGCTGGGGTGTGGGTTGCTGGTTCGAGGGGTGCTGACTCGAAGGTCGCTGACTCGAAGGTTGTCGGCTCGTGCGTCGTCGGGCGGCGAGTGGTCGCTCCGTGCGGTGCCGGTCTGTGTCTCGCTGGTCCGTGTGCCTTCTGCCCACTTGCCGTCGGCCCGGGCTTTGTCGTCTCGGGCCTCGTTGGCCGGGGTTTCGTTGGCCGGGGTTTCGTTGGCAGGGGTTTTGGTGGGCTGGGTGTTGTCGGTCCGTGTGGTGGCGGGCTGTGTGGTGGCGGGCTGCGCATTGGTGGGCACGGCGGCCGGGTCGGCGAGGTACGCCAGGTCGGCGAAGGACGGGGTCGGGGACAGCTCGGGCGGGTCGGCCGGGCCGGCGTGGCGCAGGAGGCGGACCATGGCGCGCATCTCCGTCAGGGCCTGCGACGCCTCGGCCTCGATGAGGTGCAGGGCGGAGAGCGCGGCGTCAGGGTCCGTCGCAGCGGTGGCGATGCCGGCCTGGGCGCGGATGGCCATTGCCGAGACGTGGTGGGCGACGGTGTCGTGCAGGTCGCGGGCCAGGCGCTCGCGTTCGAGGAGGCGGATGCGGTCGATCTCGCGGCGGCGGGCGCCGGCACGATACCGCAGCGCCAGGCCCAGCGCGAGACAGCTGGACAGCACGGCCAGCCCCGCGACGGTGTCGCTCGGCTTGACCTGCACGAGCTGGTCCAACACGCCGGCCTTCACGGCGATGACCGCCGTGCCGAGCACGATTTCGCGGCCGGAGCCCCAGCGCGTCAGCGCGTACACCAGAAGCAGCACCGCAACGGCGGCGCCATTGTCCATGGCATGGCCCGCCAGCAGCGGCAGCAGGCCGGTCGCGCCGAACGCCACCGCGACCGCCGCCAACGGCTGACGCCGGCGCCAGGGCACCACCGCCACGACGCCGGCCAGGACGACCAGGACGGAGAGCGCGCGCATCGGCAGGTCGGGGCGGAGCAGCCCCTCCAGCACGGCGAGCGGGCCGAACACGCCGACGAGCGCCCAGTCGCGCCACACCCGCCGGGGCGCGTCTGGGGCGCGCGGTTCGTCCCAGACCACGCGCATGGCGTCGACCATCCGTCTCACCCTTGGAATCGTATGAGAGCCGGCGCTCCCGCAGAACGGTCCAAAGACTGAGCCCTACACCACCTTCAGTCCTAGGACCACGAAGTCGCGCCCCAGCGGGCCGTCGCGGCGATCGCCGGACGGCTGCCAGCCGCGCCGCAGGTAGAAGGCCTTGGCGCGGTCGTTGCCGTCCCAGACCTCCAGCTGACCCTCGGTGATCCCGGCCTCGCGCCAGGCGGCGACGCCGGCGTCGTGCAGGGCGCCGCCGGCGCCGCGGAGCCAGTGCGCGGGGTCGACGTACAGGCCGACGAGCCGCGCCGGCGGTCCCAACGACACGAAACCGAAAGGCCCGTGGGCGCCGTCGACGCACAGCACGAGGCGATCCGTTGCCTGGATGCTGATGGTGTACGCGTCCCGCAACTCCCTCGTGTCGTCAGGGATCTCCAGGTCGCCGTAGTACGTGCGGCGGGCCACCTGATGGATCGTGACGAGGGCGTCGACGTCCTCGGTGCGCGCTGTGCGGACCTCCATCGTGGCGACGATGCCACAGTCCGGGTTTGGCGGCTGCCCCGGCCGGAAACTGGTTCAGTATGACCAGCAGGCATGACGTCCCGCGCGTCGACGAGACCGTGGACATCGACATCATCCGTGACGAAGCGGAGCGGATCGCGGTGCCCGACTTCGACTACATCGGGCAGCCCATCGACGCGATCGTGGATGGGCTCACCGGGCACGGCCACGACAAGGACCAGGACTCCGAGGACACCACGGTCGACTAGGTCTGCCCGCGGGGAGACCTGATCAGGAGCGTGGCGACCACCTCGTCCGGGCCGACGGTGCCGTACACGTGCGGCACATCGGCGGCCCACGCGATGTGCTCGCCCGGCCCCGCGATCAATGGTGCGCTGGTGGGGCCCGCCCGCAGTACACCCTCCGACACCGTGACGTGCTCGGTCACGCCCGGCGCGTGGGGTGGTGACTGCTGCACGACGCCTGGGCGCACCCGCATGCGCAGCAGCTCGAACGTCACCCCCGGCTCGTCGAACACCTCCAGCAGCGTCGCCGTGACCGCGGACCCCCGGACGGGTTCGCCGTGCTGCTCCCGCACCAGCGCCGTCAGCGGTACGCCCAGCGCACCCGCCACCGCGTAGAGCGTCTCCAGCGTGGGGTTCCTGGTCCCGTGCTCCAGCCCGGACAGCGTGGCCTTGCCGATGCCGGCGGCCCGCGCCAGCTCCGACAGCGACATCCCCCGCGCGGCCCGCAGCTCCCGCAGCCGGTCACCGAGACTTGTCTCCACGCAGCTATGGTGCCATTCTCTTCAAGTCGTTCCGTATACGGAACGCGAAACGGAGGGTGGTCATGCGGCGGTTCGATTCGGCACAGCCGATCCTGGCGGGGCTGGTGAGCGCCGTGGTCGGGTACGCGAGCTCGTTCACCGTCGTGCTCGCCGGCCTGCGCGCCGTCGGCGCCACCCCCGCGCAGGCCGCGTCCGGGCTGCTCGCCCTGTGCGCCGGCATCGCCGCGACCGCCGTCTTCCTCGCGCTGCGGTTCCGCATGCCGATCAGCATCGCCTGGTCCACCCCCGGCGCCGCGCTGCTCGTCGCCACCGGCCATGTGCAGGGCGGCTGGCCCGCGGCCGTCGGCGCGTTCCTCGTCTGCGCCGCGCTCATCGTCGTCGCGGGCCTGTCGCCGTGGCTCGGCCGGGCGATCGCCGCGATCCCGCGCCCGATCGCCGGCGCCATGCTCGCGGGCGTCATCCTCAGCCTCTGTACCGCTCCCGTCCGCGCCGTCGTCGACGTGCCCGCGCTCGCCATCCCGGTGGTGCTCGCCTGGGCGGTGCTGACCCGCTTCGCCCGCCAGTGGGCCGTCCCGGGCGCGCTGCTGGCCGCCGTCGTCGCGATCGCCGTCCGCGGCGTCCACCTCACCGGCGTCTCGATCGCCCCCGCCGCGGTGCTCACGGTGCCGACGTTCAACCTGCCGGCCCTGATCAGCATCGCCGTCCCGCTGTTCCTGGTGACCATGGCCGCCCAGAACGTCCCCGGCATGGCCGTCATGGCCACGTACGGCTACACCCCACCCCTCCGCGGCGTCCTCGTCACCACCGGCTTGGCGAGCGCCTTCGCCGCCCCGTTCGGCGGCCACGCCCTCAACCTGGCGGCGATCACCGCGGCCCTCACCGCCGGCCCCGACACCCACCCCGACCCCCGCCGGCGCTGGGTCGCCACGGCCGCCCTCGGCGCCGGGCAGCTCACCCTCGGCCTCGGCGCGGGTCTGGCGATGGCGCTCGTACTGCTCTCGCCGCCGGTCCTGGTCATCGCCGTCGCCGGCCTGGCCCTGCTGTCCGCCCTCGGCGCCTCGCTGGCCAGCGCGGTCACCGACCCGTCGGGCCGCGAGGCCGCGGTGGTCACCTTCGTCGTGACAGCGTCAGGCACCACGATCCTGAACATCGGCCCCGCCTTCTGGGGCCTCGTGGCGGGCGGTTTGACGGCGCTGCTCCTGTACCGCCGGACCAGGCCCTCCTCGCCTCCGGACCCGACCCCGCCTTCTCCCGCCGCGACAGAACTGCCGTCGCCCACCGCTGCAGGTCCGGCAGCATCCCGGTGACGACGGTCCGCTGCCAGCGGCGACAGGGCCGGTGACTGCGCGACATCCACCTCGTAATGGGGCGATTCGGGGCATTGACCAATGTCTGTGGTGGTGAGTGGTTGTGGGCCTCGCCTGCGGGTCGAGCACCCCGCGGTTGGCGATGGCCCTGGGCAGCAGCTGGGTCGGTGGCTGCTTGGTGGCGGCCCGCTGTTGGTGGTGGCCCGCGGTCGGTGGCGGCGGGCCGGTGGTGGCCCGCTCTCGGTGGTGCGGGCCGGTGGTGGCCCGCTCTCGGTGGTGGCGGGGCCGGCGGCTGCGCGGCATCGGTCTTGGAACGGGGCGTTTCGGGGCATTGATCGACGTCTTCCAGCTCCACGCCTTTTCAGCCGGCAGCCCTGTCCGCGTGGCTGGGTGGAGCCCTGGGTTCGCCTGTGGGCTGGTCGTCCTGTGGCTTGCAATGGCTTGGGCGGTGGTGAGGTCGGGTGGCCAGCGGTGGTGGGGTTGGCGGCTGGGCGACTTCCGCCTTGGAACGGGGTGTATCGGGGCATTGATCGACGTCTGCATGGTGCGTGGGCGCGGGATCCGGCTGCGCACAGGGTGCCCGCAGTCCGAAGCGGCTTCGGACTTCGTTGGCGGACCGTCGGTGTCGGGGCTGCCTGGCGGCGTGCTGTCGGTGACGGCGGCATCGTCTGGCTGCTGGGCCAGGCAGCGGCCCCGGTGGAAGCTGATCTCCACGCGCTGCCCCTGGAAGATGGCGGTGTGTGGGCACCTGGCCGTGGTGGCCGCCGACCGGTGGAGCGCCGGCCTTGAGGATGCTGACCAGGCGGGCGGGAGTGGGAGCCGGGCGGGAAGGTCTCCGGTCATCGGCGCCGGTCGCTGCTCCATGATCCCGTGTGGTAGCCGGAGCTACCAGAACCGCACGGGATCACTCGGGAGCCACCTGGAGCCAGTCGCAGGTGTGGGCCGGGGTGCTGGTGTGCAGATCAAACAGAGGGCACCCAGACGCGGCGGCCACCCAATACGACGGTCAGCCCCAGACGCGGCGGCCGCCCAAGGCGGGGATCGGCCCAGACGCGGAGGTGTGAGTTGCCGCCCGGCACAGAGCGGCTTGGGAGCGCAAGTCTGGAGGGTGCGGGCCCGCGCTCCTCAGAGGGACCGGCGGGCCGGCGGGTCGGTCGTCGGAGCGGGTCAGTCCAGGTACCAGGTGTGCATGGCCGCGCCGAGGGGGGTGTGGTGGGCGGCCAGCACCGCGGCTGCGGCCAGGCCGATCGTGAGCAGCCAGCCTCGCTGCCACCGGCTCAGGGTGCGGGACCACAGGCCGAGGGCGACGGCCGTCGTGCCGAGGAGGGCGGCGCCATAGCCCGGGTCGGCGTCGAAGACGGGCAGGCCGGCGACCGTCACGGCGAGCAGGGCGGCCGCGGCGAGGGACAGGCCGGCGACGGCGAGCCAGAGGCGCCGCAGGCCGACGCCCACGGCGGCACCGGCCAGGCCGATCGAGGCGGCGAGGAGCCAGCCGCCGGCAAGGGCGACATAGGCGCCGAAGGTCAGCGCCAGGATCAGCGGGAGCAGGACGACGAACAGCGCGCCGGAGGGCCAGAGGCTCTTCGGGTCGTCGGGGCCGCCGCCGGCGGCGATGCGGCCGGGGATGTCGAACAGGAAGTAGCGCAGCGGCACCATGAGCAGCCAGGACAGCACGGGCCAGCCGAGGCCGGCGAGCAGCGTGCGGGCCAGCGCGTCCGAGGGGAAGGTCGCGGCGGCGGCGACCGGGCCGCGGGAGAGGCCGGCGCGGTGTGCGGCGGCGCGCAGCGCCGGGAGCGTGCGGGCCGCGCCGAACAGGTAGCGCCAGTGGCCGGCCGGCAGGGTCATGAGGTCCGCGGTCCACTCGGCGCGTTGGCGGTCGCGGAACGCGGCGGGCAGCAGCAGCGCGAGCGTCGCGACGGCGAGCCGCACGCCGGTGGTGAGAGCGGCCGGGGCCGCGCCGGTCACCACGCCAGGCGCCCGACGCGCGGGGCGGACCGCTTGGCGAGGGCCGCTCGGGCGGCGGTCACGCCTGCCGCGGTCAGCAGGTAATAGCGCCGGCGGGGGCGGCCGGCGGCGTGCACGTCGATCTCCTCCTCGCGGCTGGACAGCCAGCCCGCGCCCTCGAAGGCGACCAGGATCGGGTAGATCGTGCCCGGCTCGAGCCCCGCCTCCGTGGCCAGGTCGAGCCCGTAGCGCTCGCGCGCCGGGTCGTCGAGCAGTGCCCGCAGCACGAGCAGCCGCGGCGTCGTCATGCGCAAACCGGCCATGTCCGTACTCTATATAGCTACTGCCAGTTCTGCATAGGGTTGAAAAACTGCAAACACCGTTCGCATAATTGAACATGAGAGAAGCGAAGGTCACCTCAGGGGACGGTGCGAAGGTCACCGTGTATTCGACCGGCACCGGGCCGGGGATCGTGATCCTGCACGGCGGGGGCGTCGCCGTCCGGGACTACCAACGGCTGGCCGCCGCGCTCGCGGACAGGTTCACCGTGCACCTGTACAACCGGCGCGGCCGGGTCGACTCGGCGCCGCTGACCGGCACGGAGACGGTGGAGACGGACCTCGCCGACCTCGGTGCGGTCCTCGAGCACACCGGTGCGCGCAGCGTCTTCGGGCACAGCGGCGGCGGGTTCACCGCGCTCCGGGCGGGTCTCACCCTCCCATTGGAGCGGATCGCGGTGTACGACCCCGGCCTGTACTTCGGCGGCCGCCCCTCGGCGGAGTTCCTCGACGAGTTCGAGCGGCTCGTGCGGCAGGGTGACCACGCACGGGCGATGACGGTGATGGCCAGGGCCACCTACCCGGACGACTTCGGCGCCAAGGTGCCGTTCCCGGTCGCCAAGGCCATGACCAGCCTGTTCCTGCGCACGAGCATCGGCAAGCGGTTCGTCGAGCTCATGCTGACGATGCCGCCGGAGATCCGCCGCATCCATGACCACAGCGGCAAGGCGGAGGACTACGCGGGCGTCAGCGCGGAGCTCCTGCTCGCCGCGGGTGCCCGCAGCCCCCGGTACTTCATGGAGAACTGCCAGGCCGTCGCCGACGCCGCCCCGAGGGGGAGGGCGATGCTCATCCCCGGCGCGTCGCACAACTCGGCCAACATCGCCCGGCCGGCGTTCGTGCGGCCGTTCGCCGAGTTCTTCGCGGCCGGATCTTTCAAACGGGCATGAAAAAGGCCGCCCCCGGCAACCGGGGCGGCCTTTCCCAATCAGGACGTCAGTGCACGATCACCGGCGTCGCGGCGCCGGCCGCCGCGTCGTCGCCGGCCGCCTTCGGCTCCTTCTTGCGCGGCAGGAAGGCGATCGGGATGAACGTCAACAGGACCAGCGCGAAGCCGACCCAGAACGTCGTGGCGAACGATTCCGCGACGAAGTCCAGGCCCTTCTCGAACAGCGGCGGCGGCACCTGCGCCTTGATCTGGTCGGAGTGCTGCGCCGCGATGGCCAGCTGGGCCTCGGTGACCGGCGGGTTGGAGCCCGGCACCAGGTCCGACTCGTTGAGCTGCCTGGTCAGGATCACCGACATGACGGCGCCGCCGATGGAGCCGCCGATCTGCTGGAGGATGTTGACCAGCGTGGAGCCGCGGGCGACCTCGGCGTGGCCGAGCGTCTTGAGCGCCGACGTCATGATCGGCATCATCGTGCCGCCCATGCCGAGGCCCATGACGAACAGCGAGCCGCACAGCAGCCAGTACGACGTGTCGGCGGTGACCTGCGTGAACGTGAAGAAGCCGGCGGCGATGAGCGCCATCGCGAACGGCACCGTCCGGCCGACCGGGACCTTGTCGGCGAGCATGCCGGCGATCGGCATGGTGAGCATCGCGCCGATGCCCTGCGGCGCCATCAGCAGACCGGCGTGCAGCGTGGACTCGCCGCCGACCTGCAGGAAGTAGCTCGGGAACAGCAGGCCGGCGCCCATGAACGCGATGATGAACACGAACAGGGTGATCGTCGCGATCGTCAGCTTGCGGTTGCGGAACAGCCGCAGGTCCAGCAGCGGGTGCGCCGGTTTGAAGGAGTAGAAGACGAAGCTGATGACGAGCAGCCCGCCGATGAGCATCGGCAGCCACACCTTCGTCGCGGAGAACGTGCCGGCCTCCGGCCACGACGACACGCCGAACAGGAACAGCGCGAGGCCCGGGGACAGCATCAACATGCCGAGGAAGTCGAAGGACTCCGACGGGTGCGCTTCGTCCTTCGGCAGCGCGAGCGCCGCGTAGACCAGCGCGACGACGCCGATCGGCAGGTTGATGAGGAAGATCCAGTGCCAGCTGTAGTCGTCGATGAGCCAGCCGCCGAGGATCGGGCCGGTGATCGGGCCGAGCAGCATCGGGATGCCGAGGATGGCCATGAGCCGGCCGATCCGCTCCGGGCCGGCGGCCCGGGTCAGCATCGTCATGCCCAGCGGCATGAGCATGCCGCCGCCGAGACCCTGCACGACCCGCCAGCCGATGAGCTGGCCGATGGAGTCGGCGGTGGCGCACAGGCCGGAGCCGATCGTGAAGAGGGCGAGGGCGACCATGTACAGCCGCTTCGTGCCGAACCGGTCCGCCGCCCAGCCGGTGAGGGGGATGACGGTTGCCAGCGCGAGGGTGTAACCGGTCATCGTCCAGGCGACGGTCGCGTACGACGCGTTGAATTCGGTCTGGAAGGTCGGCAGCGCCACGCTGACGACAGTGATGTCGAGAATCGACATGATCGCACCGAGGACCACGACCCCCGCGATCTTCAGCACCGCGGCGTCGATCTTGGTCGATGCCGTGGCCGTTGGATTCGTCACAAAACCCCTCCTGATCGAGGTCTCCGTCCGTGAAAAGGCCGGTGACCAGCCTACGCGGCTTGATTACTAGTCGAGCACACGTTCGATTCCGGCCTATTACAGGGGTTGTGGCTACGCCAGCCGCCGCAGGTCCAGCACGTGCCAGGCGGTCGGTTCGGGGCTCCCGGTGGACCACCAGACGAGGCCGGCCTTGGTCGTCACCACGCCGACGTCCCGCGCGAGCACGGTCGTCCGGCCCGTCGTCAGGTCGTACGCGAGCAGCCGCAGCGACTCGTCCTCGACCCCGGTCAGCAGCTCGAAGCGGTCCAGCAGGCCGACATCGACGCCGACGGCGTTCAGGTCACCCGCGACCCGGCGCCGTCCCTCGCCGTCGGCGCGCATGACGTCGACGAGGTTGCGCCCGCTCGCCGTCTCCTGGATGGCGCGGCACCACTCCGGCGTGCACAGCATGGTCTCCGCCGCGGTCGCCGGCACGGATCGCCGCTGCCCGTCGGCCCGGTTCAGCAGCGTCGCCGCGCCCGGGTCGACGCTGACGAGCCAGGGCCAGGAGCTCCACCTGTACCGGCCGTCGATGACCTCCGTGCTGACGGCGCCACCGGTGACGGCGACCGACCGCACCTCCGTCTTCGGCGCGTCGTCGGGCGTGGCGGCCACCCAGTGCACCCGCTCCTCGGCGACGACCAGGTCGTACTGTGAGTCGAAGAACACAATCCCGCCCGTGTCGGCGGTCAGCGCGACCGGTGCCCCTCCGGCCAGAGGCGCGCGCCACAGCCGCGTCTCGTAGGGCCCCGCGGCGGTCGCGGCCGACTCCGCCCAGTAGAGGACCCCGTCGGCGGCGGTGAGGCCCAGCCACTGCGGGAACAGGTCCTTCGGCACGCTGCGCAGCTCCCGTACCGCGGCAGCCTCCCGAAACACGAGCCGCTCGGCCTTACCGTCGGCGGACGGGGCGGTCCCGACGGAGGCGCCGGTCTCCAGATAGAGCAGCGGCGTGTAGATCACCCCGTCGGCGAGCTTCGCGGGCATCACCCCCGGCTCCAGCGTCGCCGTGACCGTCCCCGCACCCGACGGCGCGACCGAGGGCGGCGTGTCCCGCGACGTGGGGGAGAACAGCAGCCACCCGCCGACGACGAGCGCGGCGGCGAGGGCGATCAGCGGTCGGGCCCGTCTCACGGGGCTCAACCATACGCAAGCGACCCGCGTGGTGAGAGTTTCACACTCCGAAGGGGTTTGACCTGGGGTGGGACACCAGCTTCGTTGACCCGGGACAGTGAGCGCTCACACCATGCGGCCCATGCGAACCAAGCTGAGAGGGCTCATTGCCGGGCTGGCGGGGGCGGTGACGGTCGTCGCCGTCGGCGTCGCCGTGCAGACCGCCACCAGCCCCGCGCAGGCCGCGGCCGCGGACCCGTACGCGCTCAAGAACGTCCAGATCGAGGGCGGCGGCTTCGTGCCGGGCATCATCTTCAACCAGAAGCAGCAGAATCTGGTGTACGCCCGGACGGACATCGGCGGGGCGTACCGCCTCGACCCCGCCACGAACCGCTGGATCCCCCTGCTGGACTGGGTCGGCCAGGACAACTGGGGCTACAACGGCGTCGTCAGCCTCGCCACCGACGAGGTCGACCCGAACAAGGTGTACGCGGCCGCCGGCATGTACACCAACAGCTGGGACCCCAACAACGGCGCGGTCCTGCGCTCCTCCGACAAGGGCGCCACCTGGCAGACCTCGGCCCTGCCGTTCAAGCTCGGCGGCAACATGCCCGGCCGCGGCATGGGGGAGCGGCTGGCGATCGACCCGAACAAGAACTCGATCCTGTACCTCGGCGCACCCAGCGGCAACGGGCTGTGGCGCAGCACCGACTCCGGCGTCACCTGGGCGAAGGTGACCGCGTTCCCCAACCCGGGCAACTACGCACAGGACCCGAGCGACCCCAACGGGTACCTGACCGACAACCAGGGCATCACCTGGGTGACGTTCGACAAGCGCTCCGGGACTCTTGGTAATGCGACGCAGACCATCTATGTGGGGGTCGCCGACAAGCAGAACACCGTGTACCGCACCACGAACGGCGGCACCACTTGGGAGCGCGTCGCGGGGCAGCCGACCGGGTACCTGTCGCACAAGGGCGTCCTGGACACCGCCGGCGGCTACCTGTACATCGCGACCAGCGACACCGGCGGCCCGTACGACGGCGGCAAGGGTGACGTCTGGAAGTACAACACCGCGACCGGCGCCTGGACGCAGATCAGCCCCGTGCCGAGCAGCAGCAGCGACGACTACTTCGGGTACAGCGGCCTCACCATCGACCGCCAGCACCCCGGCACCATCATGGTCGCCACGCAGATCTCGTGGTGGCCGGACGTCATCTTCTTCCGCAGCACCGATGGCGGCGCGACCTGGACCCGGATCTGGGACTTCACCAGCTACCCCAACCGGAGCTTCCGGTACAAGATGGACGTCAGCCGCTCGCCGTGGCTCTCCCTCGGGGCCAACCCGCAGCCCCCCGAGGTGACGCCGAAGCTCGGCTGGATGACCGAGTCGATGGAGATCGACCCCTTCAACTCCAACCGGTTCATGTACGGCACCGGCGCCACCGTGTACGGCAGCACCGACCTCACCACCTGGGACACCGGCGGCCAGATCACGATCAAGCCCATGGCCGCGGGCCTGGAGGAGACCGCGGTGCTGGACCTCATCAGCCCGCCGACCGGCGCGCCGCTCATCTCCGGCCTCGGCGACATCGGCGGCTTCCGGCACACGAACCTCGACGCCGTGCCCGCGATGATGTTCCAGTCGCCGTACTTCACCAGCACCACCAGCCTCGACTACGCCGAGCTCAACCCGAGCGTCATGGTCCGTGCCGGCAACTTCGCCGACAGTGACCGCCCCAACGACAGCCACGCCGCGTTCTCCACCGACGGCGGCGCGAACTGGTTCCAGGGCAGCGAGCCGGGCGGCATCAACGAGGGCGGCACCATCGCCGCCGCGGCCGACGGGTCCAGGTTCGTCTGGGCGCCGAAGAACTCCGCTCCCGTCTACTCGGTCGGCTTCGGCAACACGTGGACTTCTATTAATGGACTTCCGCAGAATGCCGTTGTCGAGTCCGACCGGGTGCTTCCGGGCACCTTCTACGGTTTCAGCGGCGGTACGTTCTACCGCAGCACCAACGGCGGCGCCACGTTCACGGCGGCCGCCAGTGGCCTGCCCGCCACGGCGTCGTTCAAGGCGGTCCCGGGCGTGGCCGGCGAGATCTGGCTGGCCGGTGGCACCTCCGGGCTCTTCCGGTCGACCGACGGTGGCGTCTCGTTCGCCAAGGTCGCGTCGGTACAGGCGGCGAACGCCGTCGGGTTCGGCAAGGGCGCACCGGGCCGCCCGAACGTGGCCGTGTTCGCCGTGGCGCAGGTCGACGGCAAGAAGGGCGTCTACCGCTCCGACGACACCGCCGCCTCCTGGCTGCGGATCAACGACGACCAGCACCAGTACGGCAACATCGGCGACACCATCACCGGCGACCCGCGCATCTACGGCCGGGTGTACCTCGGCACGAACGGCCGCGGCATCATCTACGGCGACCGCACCGGCGCCCCGCCGACGTCGTTCTCCGCGTCGCCGTCCGCCTCGCAGTCCCGCTCCGCGTCGCCGTCGGTCTCGGTGTCGCCGTCGCGGTCCGTGTCCCCGTCGGCATCGGCGTCGGCGTCGCAGTCACCGTCCTCGTCGGCCGCCTGCACCGTCGCGTACTCCGTCGCCGGCCAGTGGGGCGGCAACTTCCAGGGCGCCGTGAAGATCACCAACCGCTCCGCCGCCCCGGTGAACGGCTGGACCCTCAAGTGGACCTACGCCAACGGCCAGGTCATCAACCAGATCTGGGGCGGCGTCTACACCCAGAGCGGCGCGAACGTCACCATCACCCCCGCCGACTACACGAAGACGATCGCCGCCAACGGCGGCAGCGTCGACTTCGGCTTCATCGCCTCCTGGAACAACACCACCAACGCCCAACCGACCGCGTTCACCCTCAACGGCACGACCTGCGCCGTCGGGTAGCGGAGTGACGCTGTAGGCGGCGGCGGGGCTGTCGCCGCCTACAGCAGATCTCTCAGGCTCTGCAGCTCGCGTTCGACCCAGCCCTCGGCCGTCGACTCCGTGCCCCGCAACTCCACCTTGTCCCGCAGGTGCCACGCGATGTTGCGCACCAGCTCCACCACCCGCAGCGCCCGCACGTCGCCGGTCGTCCGCCGTCGCGAGGCGTACCCGGCCTCGAACGCCGGCCAGTGCCCGCTCGCATACGCCCCGGTCAGGTCCGCCCCTCGCGGCCCCACGGCGGCAAGGTCGAAGTCGTGCCACAGCATCCTGCCGTCATCGGTCAGGTGCACGTTGTCCAGGCTGGCGTCCCCGTGCCGCACCCCGACGTCGCCGATGCCGTCCAGCAGCGGCCTGACCCGCTCCGCGATCTCGTGCACCATGGGGTCGCCGATGTACGACAACGCGTCGTCCAGCGTGCGGACCGGATCGTACGTCCTGGCCGGATGCGTGCTGCCGAACCCGTCCGCCGCCTCGTGGAACCGGGCGAGCGCCGCGCCGTACCGGAAGAACAACTCCCCGGACCACGGCGGCCGCGGCTTGCCACCCCGCATCCACACCGTGACGGTGAACTGCCGCACCCCCTCAGGCGCCTCGATCTCCCCGACGAGCGCCCCGTCCTCCATCGGAACGGGCACCGCCTCGGTGACCCCCGCCGCCGCAAGGTGCACCGCGAGATCCTGCTCCCACGCGACATGCGCCTTCCCGGCGGCGTACACCTTGCACGCATAGACCAGGCCACCCTCGACGTCCACCCGGTACACGTCGTTGACCAGCGACCTGACCAGCTCGCACCCCGTCACCCGCAACCCGCAGCGCCCTCCGACCACCAGCGCCACACTCTCCGCCGCCGCCAACGACCGCACCCACCGCACCGCAGCCTCCATACCCCCATTCTCTGCCCCACCCCGAGCGGCGCCCGGCGTGAGCACCGGACGAGCCGCCTCCCCGCCGCCGTGATCCACGGACGAATCCGGCCGCGCAAACGACCAACCCCGTCCATGGATCACGGCGCTGGGTTGACGCCACCGGCGTGGAGGTCCTCGGATCAGACGGGCCGCGGGGGAATTACGTGCACATATGGGGTGATTCGGTCCTGCTGGCGGGGAGGGGTTGCCTGCACTGCCCGAACTGGCATCAGCGGTGGAGGGCTCGCTGCACCGTGGGGACCCGCGGCGCCCGCACGCGGGGCGTGGCCAGTCCATCTTGGGGGTATCGCGGCCGGTCCGTTTCGGCGTGTCAGGGCCAGCCAGCCACAGCCCACTACGCCGCTGCTCTGGGCACGCCTGGTCGAGCGTGATCCAGATCGTCGCGACCAGATCGGCGCGACCAGATCGGCGCGACTGAACCGGTCGCCGCGCCAGACCGGGCGCGATGCCGGGTTGTGCACGGTGCCTGGCTGTACGGTGCCGGCCGGGTGCGACTGGGTCGGGGCTGTGTGTGAGCGCCGGGCGGGTGTGTGGTCAGAGCCGGTGAACCGGCCGCCGCGCCACACTGGGTGCCGCGCCAGGCCGGGCGCGATGCCGGGCTGTGTGCGGTGCCGGCCGGGTGCGGTGCCGGCCGGGGTGCGACTGACCCGGGGCCGTGTGTGAGCGCCGACCGAGTGCGTGGTCAGAGCCGGTGAACCGGGTGCCGCACCGGACCGGGTGCCGCACCGGACCGGGCACCGCACCGGACCGGGCACCGCACCGGACCGGGCACCGCACCGGACCGGGCACCGCACCGGACCGGGCACCGCACCGGACCGGGCACCGCACCGGACCGGGCACCGTGCCGGACCGGGCACCGTGCCGGACCGGGCACCGTGCCGGACCGGGCACCGTGCCGGACCGGGCACCGTGCCGGGCCGGGTGCCGCGCCAGGCCCGGGCGCGATGCCGGGTTGTGCACGTGGCGGGTTGTGTGCGGTGTCGGCCGGGTGCGACTGGGTCGGGGCTGTGTGTGAGCGCCGGGCGGGTGTGTGGTCGGAGCGGATGCGTGGTCAGAGCTGGTGAATCGGACGCCGTGCCAGGCCGGGTGCCGCGTCAGGCCGGGCGCGATGTCGGGTTGTGTGCGGTGTCGGCCGGGTGCGACTGAGTCGGGGCTGTGCGTGAGCGCCGGGCGGGTGTGGTCGGAGCGGGCGCGTGGTCAGAGCCGGTGAACCGGGTGCCGTGCCAGGACCGGGTGTCGTGCCAGGCCGGGCACCGTGCCAGGACCGGGTGTCGTGCCAGGCCGGGGCGCGGTGCCGGCTGGGTGCGACTGAGGCGGGGGTGTGGGTGAGCGCTGGGCGGGTGTGTGGTTGGAGCGGGTGCGTGGACAGAGGCGCCGGGCCGAGGGGGAGAGGCCCTCGGACCGGCGCGCGGCGGGCTCGGGTCAGACGAGGCGGCGGATGTCGCCGTGGGCGCGGTAGAAGCCGCCGCGGGAGGCCTCGCGGATCTCGGGGACGACATAGCGGGCGTGGGCCTCGCGGATGCCCTTGGGGAACTGGACCTGCCAGTCCTGGTGGTAGCCGGGGGAGACGACGCGGATGCGCAGGCGGCCGCCCTCCTCGAAGCACTCGACGATGATGCCGTCGCTGGGGTCGGTGGCGACCTCGACGGTGGTGGAGGGGGCGACGGCCTCCATGCGGGGGGCCTTGACGTCGACATACTCGGGGACGACGCCCTGCTCGGCGGCGCGGACGGCCTCCTCGCTGGCGTCGATGCAGGCCAGGGAGCCGTCGGTGGTGACGATGTAGAGCCGGTCGGCGTGATACTGCATCGAGTAGGCGCTGCCGCAGCCGGTGCCGAGCTTCCACAGGCGGGTGCCGTCGGCCGCGAAGCAATACACCGAGGAGCTGGAGTCGCCGGCGAAGACGTAGCGGCCGTCGGGGGCGGCGGCGCAGGAGTAGATGGTGTTGTCGCAGCGGTACGTGACGGCGGTCTGACCGCTCTTGGTGAAGGACAGGACCGAGTTGGACGACATGCCGGCGTAGAGGGTGTCGCGCTCCTGCCAGCCGAAGAGGACGGCGCCGCGGGTGGGCTGGTTCCACAGCTCCTTGCCGGTGCGCCAGTCATAGCTGGTGACGCCCTTGCTGTGGCCGTGGTGCACGGCGTTGTCGTCGCAGCGGACCATCCAGCCGCTGGAGCCGTTGCCCTGGCGGCGCCAGAGGAAGTCGTCCTCGTGGTCGATGCTGCAGATGCCGCCCTTGGCGTCGGCGACGCCGAGGACGCCGTCGTGGATGTCGAGCCAGTAGATGTCGATGTCGGGGGCGATGGAATAGGCCAGGCGCGGGACCTTGCCGGAGAGGTCATAGACGTTGCCGTCGTCGCAGCCGGCATAGAGCCAGTCGTCGTCGGCGACGATGCACTTCACCCCGTCGGGGAGCTGGAACTGGCGCTCGACCTGGGCGTCGTGGGTGAGGGTGGTGACGACGCCGGCCTCGTTGCCGACCATGCAGACGCGGTCGTCGACGAAGATGCCGAAGGCGGAGGAGCCCGACTTGTAACGCCACAGGAGCGGCGCGGTCTTCGCGGTGGAGCGGGCGCTGACGATGACGCGGCGGGAGACGGAACGCTTGGCGCGCTGGCCGGCGACGGCCGGGGCATAGCCCTTGCGGGACTTCTCGCCGATCTTCTTCGCGGCCTCGGCGGTTGCCTTCGCGTGGTCGGGGTAGGTGGTGGTCTTCAAGGTGCCGGGGTCGCCGATGCGGCCATAGCGGATCGACATCTCGGCGCCGTCGACGGTCACCTCATAGAACTTGTGGGCGCTGCCGCTGTCCTCGGACAGCTCGAGATAGGTCGTCTGGGGCATCGGTCACGGCCTTTCAAAGTACGAACCAACGAGGGGGCGCCGACAGCGTAGCGACGACCACCGACAAAAATCGCAGGCGTGCTGCATCTGCGGGTCATCTCCCCACCGGACCGGACCGACGACGTCGTCCGGGTCATCGAGGCCGCCCCCGGCGCGACCAACCTGGTCGTGCTGCCCGGCGCGGCCCGCCAGCCCGACGGCGACCTGGTGCTCTGCGACGTCGTCCGGGAGGCCGGCAGCCCGGTGTTGTCGGCGCTGCGCAAGCTGAAGATCCACGAGACCGGTTCGATCGCGATCGACCAGGTCGAGGTGGCGTTGTCGCACGTGGCGGCCGCCGCGGCCGACGCCGCGCCCGGGCTGGCCGGCGACGCGGTCGTCTGGGACGAGATCGAGCAGAAGACGGGCGACGAGACGGAGCTGTCCGGCACGTACCTGCTGATGTTCGCCATCGCGGCGATCATCGCGGGCATCGGTGTGCTGTTCGACCAGCCGATCCTCATCGTCGGTGCGATGGTGGTCGGCCCCGAGTTCGGCCCCCTTGCCGCACTGTGCGTGGGAATCGTTCGAAAAAGGCCAATATTTGTGAAGAAATCCGCGCTTGCCCTGTCTGTTGGCTTCGTGACGGCGATGCTCGCGACGGTCGGCGCGACGTTCCTGCTCGACCTCGCCGGCCTGGTCGACCGGAGCATGCTGCTGCAGGAGCGGCCGATGACGGACTTCATCTGGCGCCCCGACGCCCTGTCCTGGGTGGTCGGCTTCCTCGCCGGCATCGCCGGCATGCTGTCGCTGACGTCGTCGAAGGCCGGCCCGCTGATCGGCGTCCTCATCTCGGTGACGACCGTGCCGGCGGCCGCCAACATCGCCGTCGCCATCGCGTATTGGGTGCCCGACGAGGCGCTCGGCTCGGCGGTGCAGCTGCTGCTCAACCTGGCGGCCATCATCACGGCGGGCCTGCTGACCCTGCTCGCCCAACGCTGGTTCTGGACCATGACGGCAAGGAAGGCGGCACGGCAGTGACGGACCTCAGAGAAGCCCTGGACCGGCTGTTGGAGCCAGTCCCGCCGAAGCGGCTCGCCGAGTCGGTGCAGCGCCTCATCGCCGACTACCGCAGCGGCCGCCCCGCCGACGAGCCGCTGATCCGCAACATGGTCGACGCCACCGCGTACGCCGCCTACCGGATGCCGGCCACCCACGCCGCCGTAGAGGCCGTGCTGGCGCAGCTCGGGGAACGCGTCGACCCGCGCAGCATCCTCGACGTCGGCGGCGGCTCGGGCGCCGCGACCTGGGCGGCCCTCGAGCGGTTCCCGGGCATCCAGGAGATGACCGTCCTCGACCAGGTGCCGGAGGCGCTGAAGCTCGGCCAGCGCATGCTCCCGCGGGCCACGTGGCAGGAGTGGCACCTCGGCGAGCCGTTGTCCACTGTGGACATGGTGCTGGTGTCGTACGTGCTGGGCGAGCTGACCGAGGACGCCCAGCGTGACCTCGTCGAAGCCGCTGGCGCGGCGGCGGAGCAGGCGGTGGTCATCGTGGAGCCGGGCACCCCGCTGGGGTACCGGCGAATCCTCGAGGCGAGAGACCGCCTCATCGCGGGTGGCTGGACCGTGGCCGCGCCCTGCCCGCACCAGCAGGCGTGCGGGATGACGGGCAAGGACTGGTGCCACTTCACCGCCCGCATCAACCGCTCCGCGCTGCACCGCCGGCTCAAGTCCGCCGAGCTCGGCTACGAGGACGAGAAGTTCTCCTACGTGGCCGTCACGAAAGACGTGGCGGCCACGAAAGATGTGGCGGTCACGAACGAGCAGGGGCGGGTGGTGCGGCACCCCGCGTTCCGCAAAGGGCTGGTCACGCTGCAGGTCTGCAACCCGGACACCACGGTCGGCCCGACGCTCGTCTCCAAGCGGGAGGGTCCGCGGTACAAGCAGGCCCGGGACGCTCAATGGGGCGACGAATGGCCCCAGCCATCGGAGTGACCGCCGCGGCGGCCGACGACGAGCGGGCCCGGCCGATCGTGGTGATCGGCCGGGCCCGTCGTTCAGGCGGTCAGGGTCAGGTCTGGTCGGCCGCGAAGGAGGCGACCCACGACAGCGACGAGTTCCAGTTGATGGTCAGCTCGTTCGTCGACCACGACTTGATGTCGTCGATGTAGCACAGCTGCGGCTTGCAGCCCTTCAGCGCCGCCGAGGCGACCTCGTCCTGCAGCGACGAGTTCGGTCCACCGGCGAGCGTGCCGCGCGGCGGGTTGGGCAGCTTCGGGTCGAGCTGGTTGGCGTACCAGCGGCTGTGCTGGTTCTTCGACGCCTTCTCGCCGTAGCCGGTCACGTAGGACTGGTTGAGCGCGTTGCGGCCGAAGATGTAGTCCATGCCGGTCAGGACGCCGTCGCGGTACTTCGCCTCGCCGGTGAGGTCGAACGCGGTGCCGACGACCGCGAGGTTGTTGAGCATCTGGCTGTTGGACGCCCAGTCGTAGCCGCCGTTGGGCGCGTACGCCTGGCCGTACGCCTGCGAGGTGAGCGTGGCGAGGTGCTTGTCGGCGCCGGCGACGACGCTGGCCTTCACCCGCTCCCGGTCGCCCAGCTTGTTGTCGATCGTCGCCAGGTCGAGCCGGCCGAGGGCGCCGACGGCGCGCCAGTCGAACGCGTTGGCGAAGACGTCGGACTTGTGCACCGGCGACGCGGTCACGACGTCGGAGAACTTCTTCTCGCCGGTGGTGATGTACAGCTCCGCCGCCGCCCAGTAGAACTCGTCGTCGACGTCGGTGTCACCGTACGCGCCGCCACCCGTGGAGTCGGAGTCCGGCGCGTAGACCTTCGGGTTCGCCTGCGCCGCCGCGAACGCGGCGCGGGCCGAGGTCAGCAGCTTCTCGGCGTAGGCCGGGTCGTAGTCCTTGAACACCCGGGCGCCCTGCGCCGCCGCGGCGGCCAGGTTGAGGGTCGCGGCGGTCGACGGCGGCTTGAGCACCCGCTGCTGCGTGTCGGCGGCCGGGTCGGTCGGCAGCCCGGTCCAGGCGACGTCCTGGACCTTGTGGTGTGCCATGCCGGCGAGCTTCTGCCCGGCCGGGACCTGCATCTTCATGAGGAAGTCGAGCTCCCAGCGGGCCTCGTTGAGCACGTCGGGGGCCTTGCCGCCGGTCTCGGGCTGGCGCAGGGCGCGCGCCTTCGCGGCCTTCGGGGAGCGCTCGTAGGAGCTCATGAGCTGCGCGACGGAGATGCCGCCGTTGACGACGTACTTGCCGTGGTCGCCGGCGTCGTACCAGCCGCCGGTCACGTCGAGGGTGTAGTCGCAGGAGCCGGGCGCGCACGGCACCTTGGTGTCGCCGCCGTTCGGGGTCTCCGCGGTGTGGCCCGCGGCGCGGCCGTAGCCGGGCGCGATCTTGTTGTCGATGGCGACGCCGCTGCGCTGCGGGTAGTAGAACGACATGGCGTCGATCGCGAGCTGGCGGTAGGCCTTCGGGTCCAGGTCGAACGGCAGGCTGGCCTTGCCGTCGACCTCCAGGGTGTACGTGCTGCCGCTGCCCTTGTAGGAGCTGAAGTCGACGGTGTGGGTGTTCTGGCCGGAGCTGGGGTCCATGCCGTGCGGGGTGGTCTCGCCGGAGGCGACGACGGCGCCGGCCTTGTCCTTGAGCTGCCACGGCAATGGGGTGCTCGAGTCGCTGATGACGGTGGCCAGCTTCGGGCCGTTGGGCAGGTAGCCCACCTGGTTGACCCGCACCGGGGTGTCGGGGATCTGGTCAGGGGTGGCGGGGAACGCGTACGCGGCGTCGGCTCCACCGGATCCGACGCCGGGCAGGCCGCCGTCCTTGGAGGCGAACGCGATCGGCAGTGCGACGGCGGGAACCGCCACGATCGCCGCGACGGCAGCGAGTTTGGCCTTGTTGGACAGGGTCGGCAGGCGCACCGGCTCTCCTTCTCGGTCGGGTTTGCAGCACCCGCGCCACCGTTCCTCCAGGGGGAGAAATTGGGTGATCAGCGGCGTGTCCGGGCGAACCTACCGAGCGACATGCCGGTTGAATTGGACAAAACGGCCGTGCTGTGACCTAGGCCACTCAGCACGGCGGCGGTTGGCACATCGTCTCCTCCAAACGCATGAGACGTTCTGCGCATCCGCCCAGCTCAGTGGCTCTACAACGTGTGTATACAACGTAGGTATACACATGGTGTACAGTCGCCCTCATGTCCATCGGTCAAGCGTTTCTGGGGCTGCTCGAGTCCCAGCCCCGCCACGGTTACGACCTGAAGCGGGCCTACGACGAGCGGTTCGGCAGCGACCGCCCCCTCGCCTACGGGCAGGTCTACTCGACCCTGTCCCGGCTGCTGAAGCACGGCCTGGTCACCGTCGACAGCGTCGAGCCCGGCGAGGGCCCCGACCGCAAGCGCTACGCGATCACCCAGGCCGGCGTCACGGACGTCGAGCAGTGGCTGGCCTCGCCGGAGAAGCCCGAGCCGTACCTGCAGAACACCCTCTACATGAAGGTGATCCTCGCGCTGCTGACCGGCCGCCCCGCCGCCGAGCTGCTGGACACGCAGCGGGCCGAGCACCTGCGCCTCATGCGCGAGCTGACTCGCCGCAAGACCGGCGGTGACCTCGCCGACCAGCTGATCTGCGACCACGCCCTGTTCCACCTGGAGGCCGACCTGCGCTGGCTGGAGCTCACCGCCGCCCGCCTCGACGACCTGGCCCGGAAGGTGCGTGCCTGATGCTCTCCGCCGTGTCCCTGACGAAGTCGTTCGGATCCACGCAGGCCTTGTCGGGCGCCTCCATGTCGGTCGCGGCCGGCGAGGTCGTCGCCGTGATGGGGCCGTCCGGCTCCGGCAAGTCGACCCTGCTGCACTGCCTCGCCGGGATCGTCCGCCCCGACGGCGGGCAGGTCCTCTACCGTGACCAGGAGCTGTCGGCGATGTCCGACGCCCGGCGCAGCGCGCTGCGGCGCGGCGAGTTCGGCTTCGTGTTCCAGTTCGGTCAGCTCGTGCCCGAGCTGACCTGCCTGGAGAACGTGGCGCTGCCGCTGCGCCTGTCCGGCCACCGGCGCAAGGACGCCCAGCGGCGCGCCGCCGGGTGGCTGGAGCGCCTGGAGATCACCGACGTGGCCGGCAAGCGGCCCGGCGAGGTGTCCGGCGGCCAGGGGCAGCGCGTCGCCGTCGCCCGGGCGCTCGTCACCGGCGCGCGGGTCGTCTTCGCCGACGAGCCGACCGGCGCCCTGGACTCCCTCAACGGCGAGCGGGTCATGCGCCTGTTCACCGAGGCGGCGCGGGACACCGGCGCCGCCGTCGTGCTCGTGACGCACGAGGCCCGGGTCGCCGCCTACGCCGACCGCGAGATCGTCGTCCGCGACGGCAAGGCCCTCGACCTGGCGAGGCAGTCATGATCGCGATGTACGGCGAGGTGGCGGCATGAGTGCCATCGACTCGCCGTCCGTGGCGCTCGGTGGGGGCGGCCGGCACGCGCCGGAGGACGGTCCCGTGCAGGCCGGCCGGCTGCGGCGCTGGGCGACGGAGATCGGCCTCGGGGTCCGGCTCGCGCTCAGCGGCGGCCGGGAGGGGCTGCTGCGCACCGCGCTCACCGCCGTCGGCGTCGGCCTCGGCGTCGCGGTGCTGCTGCTGTCCGTGTCCATCCCGACGATGCTCGACGCGCGCAGCGACCGCACCGCCGCCCGCGACGACGACCGGTACGGTGGCGACGAGTTGCCGGCCGGGGACACGACCGTGCTGACGCTGAACCTCGCGACCTCCTTCCACGGCAAGAACGTCCGCGGCCGGCTCGTCCGTGCCGACGGCGCCCACCCGGTGCTGCCGCCCGGCGTGCAGGCGATGCCGGCGCCCGGCACGATGCTCGTGTCGCCGGCGCTGCGGGACCTGCTCGCCTCCTCCGACGGCGCGCTGCTGCGCGACCGGATGCCCGGCACCGTGGCGGGCACGATCGGCAAGGCCGGTCTTTCCGGGCCGAACGAGCTGGTGTTCTACGCCCAGCGCGGCGACCTGGCGTTCGGCCAGCCGCAGGTCCAGCGCATCGACTCGTACGGCAGCCGCAGCGTGCACCGTCCGCTGGACCCCTTCCTGCTCATGCTGGTCGTGGTCATCTTCGTGGTGCTGCTCATGCCGGTGGCGATGTTCGTGGCCGCCGCCACCCGCTTCGGCGGCGAGCAGCGCGACCGGCGGCTCGCCGCCGTCCGGCTCGTCGGCGCCGACGGTGCCATGACCCGCCGGATCGCCGGCGGCGAGGCGGTGATCAGCGCGACCCTCGGCCTGCTCGCCGGTGGCGTCTTCTTCCTCGCCGGCCGGCAGTTCGTCGAGGTGTTCGAGATCGCCGACCTCAGCGTGTACGGCTCCGACGTGCGCCCGCCGCTGCCGCTGCTCGCGCTGCTCGTCGTGGCCGTGCCGGTGGCCGCGCTGGCGATGACCCTGGTGGCGATGCGGCGGGTGGTCGTCGAGCCGCTCGGCGTCGTGCGCCGCGCCACCTCCAGCACCCACCGGCGCCTGTGGTGGCGGGTGCTCGTCCCGCTCGCCGGCGTCGGCCTGCTCGCGCCGCTGACCGGCAAGCACGGCGAGTTCAACCCGTGGCAGGCGGTCGGCGGGGTGTCGCTGCTGCTGCTCGGCGTGGCGCTGCTGCTGCCGTGGGTCTTCGACCGGCTGGTCGGCCGCCTCGGCGCCGGCGGGAGCGTGTCGTGGCAGATGGCGGTGCGCCGCCTGCAACTGTCCGGCGGCAGCTCCGTGCGGGCCGTCGGCGCCATCGCGGTCGCGGCGGCCGGCACGATCGCGCTGCAGATGCTGTTCGCCGCGGCCGAGTCCGAGTTCACCATCAACACCGGGCAGGACCCGACCCGTGCGCAGGCGGTCACGCTGCTCACCGTGTCCCCGATCACGACGGCCAAGGACGCCGCCGGGATCGACGCGAAGCTGCGGGCCTCCGGAGTGACGTCGGTCCGCACGTACAGGAGGGACATCGCCTCCATCAGCGACGACGACTTCGTGGGAGTGCGGGTCGGCGACTGCGACGTGCTGCGCGAGATGGCCGCGCTGGAGCGCTGCGCGGACGGTGACGTGTTCGTGCTGGACCGTCCCGACCTCATCGGCCGGACCGTGCGCATGGGCGACCCGTCCGCCACCCCGCAAGGTCCACAGTGGACCGTGCCGGCGACGGCGCACCGGGCGCAGGCCCGCAAGGACCCGTGGGGCCAGGACGTCGACGGCATCCTCGTCACGCCCGGCGCCGCGCCGGCCGCCCGCGCGGAGCCCACCTTCGAGTCCTACGTCCACCTGGACCCGGCCGCCGGCCTGGACGCCGAGGAGCGGCTGCGCAACGCGGCGATGGCCATCAGCCCGGCCATGGACGTGTCGATCCTGCGCTCGAAGGTGCGCGACAGCACGTTCATGAGCATCCGCCGCGGCCTGTTCGCCGGATCGGCCGTCACCCTGCTGCTCGTCGGGCTGAGCCTGCTGGTCGGCACGATCGAGCAGCTGCGCGAGCGGCGGCGGACCCTGGCCGCGCTGGTCGCCTTCGGCACCCGCCGCTCCACGCTGGGCTGGTCGATCCTCTGGCAGACCCTGCTCCCGGTCGTCCTGGGCCTGGTGCTGGCGACCGGCCTCGGCCTCGGCCTGGGCGCCATGCTCCTGGCCACGGTCGACGTGCCCTTCCACGCCGACGTGACCGGCATCGCGATCGTGTGCGGCATCGCCGGCGGGGTGGTCCTGCTCGTCACCACCGCGAGCCTGCCCGCGCTGTGGCGCCTCATGCGCCCCGATGGGCTGCGCTTCGAGTAGCGGCGATTTCTGTCGTACCCCGGGGCTAGCGTGTCGGTCATGGAGCTGCGGGAGTGGTGGGGCCTGATCGAGGAAGCGAGGGCGGCATGCGGGTCGTCGGCGGGGGATCGTGACTCGGCCGACGACCCGCTGCCGGGCGAGGTGCTGTCGCGGGTCGCGGCCCTGCCGCCCTCGTCGATCGTCGCGTTCGGGCGCTGCTTCTCTTCGGTCTTCGACTCGGCATTTCTGGCTCCGCTGTGGGCCGCCGCCTATCTCATCGAGGGCGGCTGCGGCGACGACGGCTTCATGGACTTCCGGGCCGGCCTGATGCTGCAGGGCCGGTCCGCGTTCGACGCCGCCGTCGCCGCCCCCGACTCCCTCGCCGACCTGCCGGTGGTCCAGCGCATGGCGACCACCGGCAAGGGCTGGCTCGGCTGCGAGGCGATGCTGTATGTGGCCCGCACGGCCTACACCCGCAGCACCGGCTCCCCGTCCGGCTACGACGAGGCATTAGCCACCCGGTCGCCGACCCGTCCGTCACCGGCTCGCGGCGAGCGCTGGGACCTCGAGGACGACGAGCAGATGCGGCTGCACCTGCCCCGGTTGGCCGCCCTGTTCCTGTCCTGACCGCCCTTTTCCTGACCGCGGCGACCGCCGGAGCGTTGACAACGTCGCACACACAGTGGCCGGGCACTGCGTCCAGCTCCGTCGACTTCGCCACGACCGTCGCGTGCGCCGCGCCTTCGAGATCAGTTCAGCGTGTCTCGGCTTCGCGGCCCGGACCGGAGTGTCGTGAAGCGCGTTGCCGGCTGCCGCGTTCGGGACCTCCGGCGCTACCTGCTGGCGGCGGTTGCAGGAGTCGCCCGAGCCCGGCGTCTGGCAGCAGCCACACGAACTGATCCTGGCCGAGCCACGTTCCGCCGGGCGGCTGGATAGCTGGTGGCGCCGCTGCGCTCACCGAGCTCCGCCGCGAGCTGCGACCTGTCCGCGGCGGCCGTCGACTCATCGCCGGCGTGCACGCCGATCCGGGCGGCGCCCTTCGCACCTGCGTGCGCTCAACGGGGCAGCACACCAGCCCGATCCTGGCCGACCGGGGCAAGCTGGGCAGCGAGCGCCACCTGATCACCGACGCGTCGGCGTCCCGTTCGCCGTGACGCTGACCGACGATCACCGCAGCGACGTTGGTCAATTGCTGCCGTTGCTCGACGCGGCGCCACGGATCCGCGGTGTGCGCGGCCGGCCCAGACACCGGCCACGCCCCATCCACGCCGACCACAGTCCCGACCACGACGGCAAGTGGCGTTGCCTGGTTCGAGTCCGCGGCATCGGTCCGCGTTTTGCCCGCCGTGGCGACGGGGGCGGCTTCGGGCTGGGTGGGGGAGGTGTAGGTGGCGCGCTGTGTGGGCGTGGGTGCGTGCGTGGTGTGGTCGCGCGTGCTTGTGCTGGCTGCTCCTGTTGCTTGCCTGATCGCGGCGGGGGTTGGTTGTTGTCGGCGGGCGCGGGGTGCGTGCGTGGTTTCTTGCGTGGGCGTGGTCGTGCATCATCAGCCGATGGCGGAAGGTGAGCTGTTGCTTGAGGTGGGCATCGAGCCCGAGTACAGCCAGATCAGGTTGTCCGTGACCGGTGGGGACTGCAGCGTGCCGGAGTGGGGCGGTGGGCCGCACACGGCGGTGTCCGGGCCGGGCATGATGCTGGTCGCGACCTGGAGTGATGATTGCGGGCCGGTGACTGTCCGCGTGTACGACGGGCGGCCCGTGCTCGATGGCTGGAGCCTGGTGCACGCGGGACGTCTCGAGGTCGGGCCGGCCGGTCTCGATGCGGGGATGACGGTCAGCGCCGTCGAGCACTGGGTTCCGGTGCCCGAAGGGTTGGTGGAGGTTGAGGTGTGGGTCCGCGATCCGGCCGGTCCGGGTGAGGTCACGTTCGTCCTGACGCGCTGACGGCGTCTGCGGGTGCCGGGGGTTGGCATACGGTGTTGGTATGGCCGGGTTTGAGAATGCTGCGCGGGGTGTGCTGGACGAGGGGCGGTATGTGGTGCTGGGCACCGCGGACGCGGGTGGGAAGCCCTGGGTGTCGCCGGTCTTCTACACGATGAACGGGTATCGGGAACTCGTCTGGATGTCGTCGCCGGAGGCGTTGCACTCGCGGAACCTGGCGGTGCGGCCCGAGGTGAGCATGGTGGTGTTCGACTCGCGGGTGGAGGTGGGTGGGGCGTTCGCCGTGTACATGAGTGGGGTGGCGGAGGAGGTCTCCGGGGAGGCCGTGGCGGAGGTCGCGGCGGCGTATGGTGCCGCGGCGGTGCCGAAGGGTGGGCGGCTGGTCAGGATCGAAGAGGTCACCGGTGACGGGATCTACCGGATGTACCGGGCGGCGATCCGTGAGCACTGGGTGCTCGACCCCGACAGCCGGCCCGACGGGCGGGCCGCAGTCACGCTGTAAGGCGCGCCGGAGAAGTGTCAGGGGCCGGGACGCGGGCGAGGATCTCGTCGACCGAGGCGGCCGGGTCGGTGATCGGGAACTGCACCTCGCGGATCACGCCCGTAGGGTCGGCGAGCAGGGTGAGCCGCTTGAGGCGGTCGACGCCCGCGGCGCGGAAGGTCGGCAGGAGCAGGCCGGCGGTCAGCATGAGGTCCTGGTCCGACAGCAGCGGGAACGGCAGGCGGGCGTGGGCGGCGAACGCGGCCAGCTGGTCGGGGCGCTGGGTGCTCACGCCGTGCACGGCGACGCCCTTCGCCAGGAACGCCGGGTGGCGGTCGGCGTAGGTCAGCGACTCCAGGGTGCAGCCGGGCGCGCCGGGGATGTCGCCCCACCCGGGCGGATAACCGTGGGCGTCCGGGGCGAAGGCGCCGGGGAAGCAGTACAGCAACATCCATGAGACCGGGGTGCCGAGGTCGACCGGGGTGCCGTCGTGTGCGGTGAGCGTGACGGCGGGCAGGCGGCGGCCGGTCAGGGCGTGCACCCTGCGCACCTCGCCGGAGCCGAAGCCGGAAGCGGAGCCGGAGCCGGAGGTAGAGGCGGAGCCGGGGGCAGAGGCGGCGGTCGCGGTCAGGGCGCCTGAGCCCATGACGTGGCGGGTGCCCCAGTCCTGCAGGGCGACCAGCACGGGCAGCAGCCCTTCGCCCTTCGCGGTGAGCAGGTAGTCGTAGCGCGGCGGGTGCGCCGAATACTGCCGCCGGTGCAGCACCCCGTGCTCGACGAGCCGGGCGAGGCGCTCGGTGAGGGCGCGCCGGCTCACGCCGAGGGTGCGCTGCAGTGCGTCGAAGCGGGTCGTGCCGCCGGCGATGTCCCGCACGATCAGGAACGTCCAGCCGTCGCCCATCACGCCGAGCGCCTGGCTGATGCCGCAGTCGGCGTCGGCGAGGGCAGCGCGGTCCATGCTTACCGACTATAGTCCGTTCCATTATGGAACTCACTTCGCAACGCAAAGAGACGCTGTTCTGGACCTGGTGGGCGGCCGGGACCACCAGCAGCGTCGGGTCGGCGGTCGGGGCGGTCGCGCTGCCGCTGACGGCGTTGACGGTGCTCGACGCGGGCCCGTTCGAGATGGGGCTGATCGCGGCGGCGAGCTATCTCGCGTGGCTGGTCATCGGGCTGCCGGCGGGGGTGTTCGTGCAGCGGCTGCCGCTGCGTGGGGTGCAGGTCGGCGCGGACCTCGCCCGGGCCGCCGCCGTCGGGTCGGTGCCGCTCGCCTGGTGGTGGGGGTGGCTGAGCGTGCCGCAGCTGGTCGCGGTGGCACTCGTCGTGAGCTTCGCCAACGTCATCTTCGACGTGGCCAACGCGACCTTCCTGCCGGAGATCGTCGAGCGGGAGCGGCTGCAGGCCCGCAACAGCCTCGTGTCGGCCACGCACGCCGCCACCCAGCTCGGCGGGCCGTCCGTCGGTGGGTTCTGCGTCCAACTGTTCGGTCCCGTCGCCACGGTACTGGTGGACGCCGCCAGCTTCGTCGTCTCCGCCGCGCTGCTGCGGACCCTGCCGGTTCGGGGCGGCAGGGTCCGTGCCGGGACGGGGCCGGCCTGGGGGCTGATCCGGGAAGGATGGTGGTTCGTGGTCCGCCATCCGGTGATGGGCCCCGGCATGTGGACCGCGACCGCCGTCAACTTCGTCTGCGGCGCGCAGCTGGCCGTGTACCCGCTGTACCTGGTGCGCGAGCTGCACGCGCCCGCCGGGCTGGTCGGCCTGCTGCTCGCCGCGGAGGGCGTCGGGTCCCTCGTCGGCGCGGCGCTGACGGCGCGGATCACGGGCCGGCTCGGATCCGCCAGGGCCCTGGTCTGGGCCGGGTTCGCGGCGGTCGCCGGCGCGGCCCTCGTGCCGGTCGGCGCCGGCTGGCCGGCGTTCGTGGCGTTCGCCGCCGGCAACGTGGTGTTCGCCGGCGGGGTGGTCGTGCTGAGCGTCACGACCCGGACCTACCGCCAGATCGCCAGCCCGCCGGACCTGCTGCCGAGGGTCATGGCCACGGTCCGGTTCGTGTCCTGGGGCGCGATCCCCGTCGGCGGTCTCGTCGCGGGTGCCCTGGCCGGCGCGCTGGACGGGCGCACGACGCTGTGGCTGTTCGCCGCGGCGACCCTGGCCGCCCCGCTCGCGCTGGTCCTGTCGCCCGTCCGGCGGCTGCGCGACCTGACCGACTTCCAGAAGGCGCCTCGCGCCGACGACTTCCAGGACGCGCCGAGCGCCGACGACTTCCAGGACGCGCCGAGCGCCGACGACTTCCAAGGCGCGCCGCGCGACGGCGGCGAGGTCGTTCACAGCTCGGGCGGTGTCGATGTGGGGCACGTGTAACGGGGTGGCGATGAACGGCGTGACGTGCGTGTAACGCGCTCTCCTTAGGCTGCCCGCAGCGTCACGGTCGACGCGACGGTGTCGGCCGGGCGGAGGGATGTGGTTGTGGTAGCACTCGGCACGCAGGTCAGGACGGTGTGTTCGTACTGTGGCGTCGGCTGCGGGATGGTGCTGGACATCCAGACCGGGCCGGACGGCCGGCGGACCGCGCTGAAGGCGGCCGGCGACAAGGAGCACCCGGCCAACCGTGGGCGGTTGTGCACCAAGGGGGCGACGAGCGCCGACATGCTCGCGGCGCCCGGGCGGCTCGGCACGGCGAAGGTCCGCCGGGAGCGCGGTGCCGCGCCGCAGGACGCCGACCTCGACGCCACGATCACCGAGACCGCGCGGCGGCTGCGGGCGATCATCGACGAGCACGGGCCAGACGCCGTCGCGCTGTACGTGTCGGGGCAGATGACCCTCGAGGCGCAGTACCTGGCGAACAAGCTGGCGAAGGGCTTCATCGGCACCAACCAGATCGAGTCGAACTCGCGGCTGTGCATGGCGAGCGCCGGCAGCGGCTACAAGCTGTCGCTGGGATCGGACGGGCCGCCCGGCTCGTACGACGACCTCGACCACGCCGACGTGTTCCTGGTCATCGGCGCGAACATGGCCGACTGCCACCCGATCCTGTTCCTGCGGATGCTCGACCGCATGAAGGCCGGCGCGAAGCTCATCGTGGTCGACCCACGGCGCACCGCCACCGCCGACAAGGCCGACCTGTTTCTGCAGGTCAACCCCGGCACCGACCTCGCGCTGCTGAACGGGCTGCTGCACCTGCTCGTCGAGGGCGGCCACACCGACGAGGAGTTCATCGAGTCGCACACGGAGGGCTGGGACGCCATGCCCGCCTTCCTGGCCGACTACCCACCCTCGGTAGTGTCCGAAATAACCGGCATTTCCGAACAGTCATTGCACAAAGCGGCGGCGCTCATCGGTACAGCGAAGAACTGGGTCAGCTGCTGGACGATGGGGCTGAACCAGTCGACGCACGGCACCTGGAACACGAACGCCCTGGTCAACCTGCACCTCGCCACGGGGGCGATCTGCCGCACCGGCAGCGGGCCGCTGTCGCTCACCGGCCAGCCCAACGCCATGGGCGGCCGCGAGATGGGGTACATGGGCCCCGGCCTGCCCGGGCAGCGCTCGGTGCTCGTCGAGCAGGACCGCGCGTTCGCCGAGGACCAGTGGGGGCTGCCGCGCGGCACCATCCGCACCGAGGTCGGCACCGGCACCGTCGACATGTTCCAGCGGATGGCCGACGGCGAGATCAAGGCCTGCTGGATCATCTGCACCAACCCCGTCGCGTCCGTGGGCAACCGCCGCACCGTCATCGAGGGCCTCGAGGCCGCCGAGCTGGTCATCACGCAGGACGTGTACGGCGACACCGAGACCAACGCGTACGCCGACGTGATCCTCCCCGCGACGATCTGGGGCGAGACCGACGGCACCATGATCAATTCCGAGCGGAACCTGACGCTCGTGCACCGCGCCGTGACCCCGCCCGGCGACGCCCTGCCCGACTGGCAGCTGATCGCCCGCATCGCGACGGAGCTGGGACACGGCGCGGCCTTCGACTACGGCAGCGCCGAGGAGATCTTCGCCGAGCTGCGGGCGTTCTGGAACCCGGCCACCGGGTACGACCTGCGCGGCGTCAGCTACGACCAGCTCCGCGACGGCCCGGTGCAATGGCCGGCGCCGCCGGGGGCGGGGGCCCGCAACCCGATCCGCTACCTCAACGACGGCGTCAGCCAGCACCTGCACGAGCGGCCCGACGGCTCGCGGCCGCGACTGGCGTTCGCGACGCCGAGCCGCCGCGCGGTCTTCTTCGCGCGGCCGCACCTGCCGGCGGCGGAGCTGCCCGACGACGACTACCCGTTCCTGCTCAACACGGGCCGCGTGCAGCACCAGTGGCACACGCTGACGAAGACCGGCCGGGTCGGCAAGCTCAACAAGCTCAACCCCGGCCCGTTCGTGGAGCTGAACCCGGCCGACGCCGCGCGCCTCGGGATCGCCGACGGCGACCGGGTCGAGGTCGCGTCCCGCCGCGGCCGCGCGGTGCTGCCCGCCGTCGTGACGGACCGGGTGATGCCGGGCGGCTGCTTCGCGCCGTTCCACTGGAACGACCTGTTCGGCGAGTACCTCAGCGTCAACGCCGTCACGAACGACGCCGTCGACCCGATCTCCTTCCAGCCGGAGCTGAAGGTCTGCGCCGTGTCCCTGGCCAGGGTCGCGGACCTGCCTCCGGACGAGCCGGGCCTTCGCGAGATGCTGGGTCTGCCGCCGGTACCGCCGCAGCTCACCGACGATGAGAAGCGGTATCTGGCCGGATTCCTGGACGCGCTCGTCGCCGCCCCGCCGGATCACACGACCGTGCCCGTGCTCCCGGCGTCGGCGCCGATCCTGCCCGAGCGGGCCCTGTGGGTGAACGGGCTGCTCGCCGGGCGGTACTCGCGGGTGCCGGCGGCGGCGCCGGTCGTGGTGGCCGCGCCCGAGGAGGCGGCCGGCCCGGCGGTCCACGTGCTGTGGGCGTCGCAGACCGGCAACGCCGAGGACTTCGCCGGCGTCGTCGGCCGGCGGCTCGCCGACGCGGGCTGGCGGGCGAGCGTGCGCAGCATGGCCGACGTCGGCGTCGACACCCTGGCCGGGCCGGCGGACCTGCTCATCATCACCAGCACGTTCGGCGACGGGGACGCGCCCGACAACGGCGCCGCGTTCTGGCAGTCGCTCGGCGGGCCGGACACGCCGCGGCTCGACGACCGCCGGTACGCCGTGCTCGCGTTCGGCGACTCCAACTACGACGACTTCTGCGGCCACGGCCGCCGCCTCGACGCGCGGCTCAGCGAGCTCGGCGCGACCAGGCTCACCGCCCGCGTCGACTGTGAGCCGGACTACCAGCCGGCCGCCAGCGCCTGGCTCGACCAGGTCATCGCCGCGCTGCGGGCCACGCCGGCCCGGCGGGCGGCGCCACCGCCGGTGCCGACCCGCAACCAGCCGCTGACGGCCCGGCTCACCGGCAACCGCCTGCTGAGCCTGCCCGGCTCGGCGAAGGAGGTGCGGCAGTTCACGTTCGAGTCCGAGGAAGGCGTCCTGCCGTACGAGGCCGGCGACTCCCTCGGCGTCTGGCCCGTCAACTGCCCGGACCTGGTCGACGAGTGGCTGAAGGTCACGGGCCTGCGCGCCGACGAGCCGGTCGAGGTCGCCCAGCACGGCACGCTGCCGCTCGCCGAGGCGCTGCACCGCCGCCTGGAGATCGCGAAGATCAGCCCGGACCTGCTGCGGTTCGTCGCCGAGCGCAACACCGACCCGCACCTGAAGACCCTGCTGCGCCCCGACAACCAGGGCGAGCTGGCGAAGTGGACGTGGGGGCGCCAGGCGATCGACGTCATCGCCGAGTGGCCCGTCGACGCGACCGCGCAGGAGTGGGCGGGCGTGCTGAAGCGGCTCCAGCCGCGGCAGTACTCGATCTCCTCGACGCCGCTGCTCGACCCCACCCGGGTCAGCCTCACGGTGTCGGTGGTCCGCTTCGCGAACAGCCGCGGCCAGATCCGCAAGGGCGTCGCGTCGACGTTCCTCGCCGACCTGCCCGCCGACGGCGCGGTGCCGGTCTTCGTCCAGCGCGCCCCGCACTTCCGCCCACCGGCCGACCCGGCCACCCCCATGATCATGGTCGGCCCCGGTACCGGCGTCGCCCCGTTCCTCGGCTTCCTCCAGGAGCGCCAGGCGCGCGGCGCCCGCGGCGCCAACTGGCTGTTCTTCGGCGAGCAGCGCCGCGGCACCGACTTCTACTACGCCGACGAGCTGCTCGCCCTGCGCGACACCGGCGTCCTCACCCGCCTGGACCTCGCGTTCTCCCGCGACCAGCGCAACAAGGTGTACGTGCAGGACCGCATGCGCGAGCACGGCGCCCACCTGTGGTCCTGGCTCCAGGACGGCGCCTGCTTCTACGTCTGCGGCGACGCCAGCCGCATGGCCAAGGACGTCGACCGGACCCTGCGCGAGATCGCCGTCGCCCACGGCCACCTGACCCCGGACGCCGCCGAGGCCTATGTGAAGCAGCTCGCCGCCGACAAGCGCTACGTCCGCGACGTCTACTGACGTATCCGCCGCGTCCGCACGGTGTGCGGATGATCGGCCCCGAGGACCCTGGTCCTGTCGGCGAGCAGCGCGTCGAGATCCTGAGGCCGCCAATGTACGAGGTTCTCCCGCACCTGCATCGTGTCGGGATGATCCGCGCCGAGCACGCGTACATAGTCGGCGAGGACCGCATCGAGGCCCTCGACGGCCGCGCCCGGGTCGCCGGCGAGCCCCCGCCAGTGCGCGAGGTTCCGGCGGGTGTCGAGCGTGTCAGGATGATCGGGCCCGAGCACGCGCTCGGCGTCGACGAGCAGCCGCGCGCTCTCCTCGGCGGCGGCCTGCGGGTCCCCGGCAAGCCCCCGCCAGTGCGCCAGGTTGTGCCGCGTGCTCAGGACCGTCGATGCCTCGATGTCGGGGGTCCGCACTAGAATGGAGAGGACCTCCGAGGTTTCGCGAGCGGCCCTGGCAGGGTCGCCGGCGTGCCCGCGCCAGTAGGCCAGGTTGCCCCGGGTGCGCAGCGTGTCGGGATGCGCCGTGCCGAGGATCCGGGTCTGATCTGCCAGGACCTGTTCCAGCAAGGACACCGCTCCGGGGAAGTCGCCTCGCTCGCCCTGCCAGTAGCCGATCCGATACCGCAACGCCAAGGTGCCGCGGTGGCTGTCACCCCAGAGCTGGCCGACGATGCCCGCTATTTCGGAGAAGTAGGCCTGCGCGATCTCTGGCAACCCGATCTCGCCGGCGGACTCGCCGACCCGGGTCACGAACGGGTGCAGGAACATCGCGGCATCCGGCGAGTCCAGTCGGTCGGCCCAGACCCTGCCGTTGGCGACGAACCGCGCCGTGATCGACGTCGACTGCCCTGCCGCCTCCCACGCCTCCAGCAGCGCGTCGGCGCCGACCCGCTGCACGCCTCGCAGGTCTTCGCCTGGCGCCGATTCTATCGCGGACCGTTGGGCCAGGGCGTGCATCCGCACCGATCGCAGTGGGTCGGTGGCGTTGTGTGAGATCAGGCTCAGGCGGTGCAGGTTGCGCAGGGTCTTGCGGGCATCCTGTGCCGTGCCGCCGAGGTAGGTGCACGCCGCGGTGCTGGTGAGGACCGATTCGGGGATGCCGTTGGGGTCCAGGGTGGCGGCCAGTAGCAGCATCGGGCGGGCCAGGCCCACCGGGGCGAGGGCGTCGGCGCGGTCGGCGGCCAGGGACCAGGTGGCCGCGAGTTCGTGGTCGTGGTCGTCGCCCGTCGCGTTCGGGAACAGGTCCGTCAGGCGGCTGGTCCGGTCGGCGAACAGGGAGCGGTACTCGGCGCAGGTCAGGGCGTCGTCGACGATCAGCGCGGCGGCCTGCGCCAAGGCGAGGGGCAGGTGGCCGAGGTCCGCCGCCAGGGCCGCGGCGTCGGGGTCGTCCCGGTCCAGCTTGGCCGTCAGGTAGGCGGCCGACTCCGCCGGGGTGAAGACGTCGACGTCGATCACGGTGCCGCGGGAGCGCAGGGCCGCGTCGCGGCGGCGGGTGGTCAGCACGAGGCGGCCGGTCGGGCCGGAGGGCCACAGGCCGCGCAGGTCGGCGGGGTCGGCGACGTCGTCCAGGACCACGATCCAGGTCCTGTCGGTGTTCGCGAGCCAGGTCAGGAAGGCGGCGGCGGCGCGCTCCACGTCGCCGGTGGCGAGGCGGAGGGCGCCGGCGGCGTCCGCGTAGCCGGTCAGCGTCGCGGTGCGCGAGGATGCCGTGACCCAGACCGCGAGGTCGGTGCCGTCGGCGCGGGCCTGCTCGAACAGCGCGGCGGCGAGCTGGGTCTTCCCCGTGCCGCCGTCGCCCACCAGTACCGGCGACGCGACGGCGACAAGGGAACCTCTGGACTGGAAGGCGTCGGCGCGCAGCGGGGCGCGGCCCACGAGCAGCGGCCAGGCGAGCGGCGGCGGGGCGGCCGCGTAATGGTTGATCTGTGTGTTGTGTGAGCCGGCTTGCAGGCCCTTGACGTCCACGATCCCATCGTCGCATCCACCTATAGGGTGTGCCGATGCACAGACGGGTCGGGGTTGTCGTGGTGGCGTGCGCGCTGCTGGCGGGGTGCGGCGGGGAGCCGGTGAAGGTCCCCGCGGCGGCTTCGTCGTCGCAGGCGTCGGTCGCCGAGGAGCTGGCCGTCGTCGCGGGCGGCGGGCTGGCGGTGCCGTCGGCGAAGCAGCTGCCGGCCGGCGCCGCGATCGGCGGGCCCGACTACGCGGTGCGGCTCACCGAGGTCGGCACCGCCGATCACCTGGAGCCGGCGGTCGTCACGCAGTTCGGCAAGATGCAGTCGGCGACCGGCGTGCCGCGTGACGCGAGCGGACCGATCGCCGCCGGGCAGGGCAAGGAGTTCGTGTTCGCGCGGTTGGCGGCGGTGCCGGGCCTGGAGACGCAGCCGTCCGCGGTGGTGAAGGCGCGGCTGCGGGTCGGCGACAAGGCCCGCCCGGTCGAGGGGATCGTGTCGCCGAACAGTGTGCTCGTCGCGCTCGTGCCCGCCGGGGCGCCGGTGACGCTCGTCGTGTCCGACGCCGACAAGGACCAGAGCATCGACCTGCGCACGGGCGCCGTCGGGCCGGGCGCCGTCGCCGCCTATCTGAAGCCGCGGCCCTACGGCGAGACGTCCTACAAGCTCGTCGGGCAGATCAGCGGCGAGCCGCAGCAGACCTATGTGGAGATCGAGGTGTCGGCGGCGCTGGAGCCGTACGACCACCGCCAGCAGGGCACGTGGGCGCCGGCCGGGCACACGTGGCTGCGGGTGTGGGTGGAGGCGAAGCTCACCTCGATCGGCGTGCTGGACGGCACCATCGACATGCGGCAGAGCCTGCAGCTGACGGCCAACGGCAAGGCGGTGACCGTCGAGGCGTCCCAGGCCGACGTCGTGGGCGAGACGGTGCCGACCAACGGCTACACGATTCGCGACGAGGTGCGGATGGAGGTCGCGGAGGGCTCGGTGCAGACGCTGACGTTCCGGTTCGAGCCCAAGGGCGCGCTGACCCGCGCCGGCAAGCCGGCCACGCTGAAGCTGACGGGCAGCGCCCAGCAGAAGATCACGCTCAAGTAGCGACGCGGGTCGGTGCCGCGTCGGAGCGCGTCGGCGCCGTCGCGGCCGACCCGGGTGAGGTCGTCGGGCGCGGTGCGCGATCCGTCATCCACTCGGTGAGCTGCGCGGCGGGCACGGGGCGGGCGAAGTGGTAGCCCTGGGCCGAGCGGTACCCCAGCGACCGCAGCTGCTCGGCCTGCTCCGGCGTCTCGACGCCCTCCGCGACGGCGTGCAGCCGCAGCGCCTGGGCGAGCTGGATGACGGCGGCGGCGACCGGTGGACGACCCTCTCCCGACGGCGACGCGGGCGCCTGGGTGAAGGAGCGGTCGAGCTTGACCTCGTCGACCGGGCAGTCGTGCAGCAGCCGGAGGGTGGAGCTGCCGGTGCCGAAGTCGTCGAGCGAGATCCGCAGGCCCAGCGCGCGGAGCCGCTCGAGGGTCGCGGTCGCCGGCCCGAGGGTCAGGGCCATCGACTCGGTGATCTCCAGGACGATGCGGGCCGGGTCGACGGCGTGCAGCGTCAGGGTCTCGGCGACGAACCCGGCGTAGTCGGCCTCGCGCAGCTCGCGCGGAGACACGTTGATGTTGAGCACCGCCGGGGCGGCGGCGCCGTGCCGGGCGTCCCACGCCGCGAACTGCCGGCACGCGTCGGCGAACACGAACCGGCCGAGCGGCACGATCAGGCCGGTGCGTTCGGCGAGGGGGATGAACGCGTCGGGCGGCAGGACGCCGTGCACCGGGTGGTCCCAGCGGACCAGGGCCTCGGCGCCGACGAGCCGGCCGTCGTCGAGGGACACGATCGGCTGGTACACCAGGAAGCAGCGCCCGCTGTCGATGGCTTCACGCAGCTGGGACGGATGGTCGTCTCCGGCACCGGCCACGCCTTTCTCGCCGCCGAGCTCCGACATCGCGCAGTCGTAGTGCAGGTAGGCGGTGCCGGTGAGCCGCTTCGCCGCGTACATGGCGATGTCGGCACGGCGCAGCAGCAGGCTCGGGTCGTCGCCGTCGCGGCCGTCGGCGATGCCGATGCTGGCGGAGATCGGCAGCTCGTGGCCGTTGACGACGGCGGGCGCCCGCAGCGCGTCGGCGAGCCTCTCCACGGCGAGGCTGGCGGCGGCCGGGTCGGCGCCGGGCAGCACCACGACGAACTCGTCGCCGCCGAGCCGGGCGACCGTGTCCGCGGCGCCGGCGCGACCCGCGAGGCGCCGGGCCACCTCGACCAGCAGCAGGTCGCCGACCTCGTGCCCGAGCGTGTCGTTGACCTCCTTGAAGTCGTCGAGGTCGATGAGCGCGACGCTGACCGGGCCGGACTCCCGCAGCGCCTGCTGGAGGCGCTGGCCGAAGAGCGCCCGGTTGGGCAGCTGGGTGAGCGCGTCGTGGGTGGCGGTGTGGTCGAGCCGGGCGAGGAGCCGGCCGTTGTCGACGAACGCGGCCACCTGCCGCACCATGACCAGCGCCGTGAGGGTGACCGCGCCGAGCACCAGCATCTTCTCGTCGCCGTGGTCGCCGAACCAGGTCTCGACGACGAGCAGGACGTAGACGGCGGCGACGGCCGCGTAGGGCACCAGGCTGAACGGGCGCCGCTTCGCCGTCACCGCCACCGCCGCTTTACGGGGTGCGCCGCGCTCCCGCTCCGCGGCCCATGACGCCAGGCAGCACACCACCGGGATGCCGAACTGCGTCGACATCAGGTGCGGGTGGCCCGAGGCGAGCAGCGGCTGCAGCATCGAGCTGGTGGCGCCGTAGAAGATCGAGAAGGCGAGCCACTGCAGCGCCGACTTGTCGATGAACTCGTAGCCCGACAGCATCACCTTCGCCACCGCGAGCACCACGACCAGGGCGAGCACGGCGAGGATCAGCGCGCCGAGGACCTCGTTGCGGTTGTCGGTGCGCAGCGCGACCCTGGCCTGGAAGTGCCAGATGAACACGGCGGCGCCGGCGACGACCGTGCCGCCGTCCAGCGCCACCCGCAGCCGCTCGCCGGCGCTGCGCCGCGACAGTGGGAGACGGTACAGCGCGTACAGGATGAGCAGCACCGCGGCGCTGTCGAAGGCCAGCAGGACGGGCCCGTTGTACGCGCCGCCGACGTCCGGGTGGGTGAGCACGTCGATCGCCTGGCCGGTGTGCGCGACCCCGACGCACAGCGCGGCGATGCTCAGGTGCCCCCAGAACCTGCGGGTCGGCGCGGGCAGCGTCATCGTCCTCGCCGTGCGCCGGAACGCGGCCGTGAGCAGCAGCGCGCCGGCCGGGGTGGGCAGCCACAGCAGGACCGGCGGCCCCACCGGCGTCACCAGGTTGACCAGGAACCAGGTCGTGCAGGCGGCCAGCACCAGACACGAGGCGCGCATCGGCCCGGACATGGCCCGCAGCCGTCGCAGTGCGCCCATCCGGTCTCCTCGTCCCGTGCTGTCGCCAGTGCACCGCCATCATCGACCACCGAATGCTGCCATGAGCCGCTGCCCGATTTCAGCATGTTACGATTGACGTAATATCACGACGGTTGTAATTTGCTGGTCATGCCGCCTTTACAGGAGCCGACGTTTCTGGTGCTGACCGCGCTCACCGGCGAGCCGCTGCACGGCTACGGGATCCTGCAGCAGGTGACGGCCCTCTCCGGCGGCGCGGTGGTGCTCGGCGCGGGCACGCTGTATGGCGCGCTGGACCGTCTGGCGGAGCAGGGGTTGGTCGCTGTGGAGCGCGAGGAGGCCGTCGACGGCCGGCTCCGCCGCTACTACCGGCTCACCGACGAGGGTGCGGCCCGGCTCGCGACCGAGGTGGAGCGCCTGCGCCGCAACGCCAACGCCGCCGCAGCGGGCCTCCGCCGCCGCGGCTTCCAGGCGGGCCTGGAGTAACCGCGCCGGACCGGCGCTGCCTGCTGCCGGTGTGCAGGCCCCTCGGCGGCGCCCTGCACCTGACGCCCGCCACCAGCGCCGTCTTTTGTGCCGGGCCGGATACCGGGGAGTGCGACGCCAGCGAGGCACCCCGCCCACGCCCAGACGTTGGTCAATGCCCCAATACGCCCTCCTTTGTCATCGATGCTCCGTGATACAGCCGCAATTCCAGAGATCAAATCGAATCCAGGTCACGCGCCGCCTTCGAAGCGACCGCCGCTCGGTCACGCGTGCGACTCGGTCACGCGTGCGACTCGGTCACGCGTGCGAACGCGGCGGCGACGATGTGCCCGACCCGCATGCAGACATTGGTCAATGCCCCAAATCGTCCCCGTTTCGCCATCGACGCTGCGCGATCTACCCACATTTTAGAGATCGAATTGGGTGTAGATCGCGCAACGTCGATGGAGCAAATGCCGCATTCACGGGCATTGGCCAATGTCTGTGCTGGCGGGGAGCGTCTGGGTGGCGGAGGGTGTGGGCGCCGCGAGGGTGCGCCGGGTGGCGAGGGCTTGTGGGGTCAGGGGGTCAGGCGGCGGAGGACTGTCCACTGTGGTTCTGGGGTGAAGCCGAGGGCCTCCTTCGGGCCCTGGGCGCCCTTGCCGCCGACGATGAGGGGGCGTTGCTGCTCGATGCCCCAGCGGATGAGGCGGGCCAGGTGGTCGAACCAGAGGCCGCTGCGCCGCGGGCCGCCGAGTGGGAGGGCGCCCCACGGGCCCAGGATCGGCGCGACGGGGTGGTCGAAGGTGAGGGTCGCCGCGACCAGGCCGTCCGGGCCGGTGTAGCGCAGGGCGAGGACGTCCGGCTGCTGCAGGACGGTCTCGAACAGGGACCGTGGCCAGACCCGCATCGGCGGCCAGCGGTGGGTGTGGTTGCGGCGGGCGGTGTCGGCGCAGAGGCGGTGCAGGGTGGTGGCGTCGAGGCCCGCGTCGGCGGCCGGGCCGAAGGCGACCGTGAGCGACGGGTCGGCGTCGATGTTGCGGACCAGCCGCTGCTGGTCGACGCGCCGCGACTTGCGCAGGGTTCGCAGGTACGAGTCGTAGTCGGGGAACGTGTTGCGCAGCAGCAGGGCCGGGGCGCCGGCTCGCACGACCGAGACGCCGTGCAGGAGGTGGGGCAGCTCGCGGCGGTAGATGTGGCGGTACATGACGGCCTGGAGGCGCTTGCCGTAGCGCTGCCGCAGCGACGCCTCGAGGGTCCTGACCGCGGCCGCGAAGAGGGACGGCGCCGGGCCGCCGCTGGGGTGCAGCGTGCCGGGCAGGCCGCCGGCCAGGGCGATGCCGGAGAACGCCCCGATGATCATGCTCTCGACGTCGGCGACGGCGAGGCCGAGGGCCGGGAGCCTGCGCAGGCGCAGCGTGACGAGCCCCGCGACCTTGTCGCCGTCGCGGAGTGCGCCGACGAGGACCGGGCCGCGCCGGGTCGACGCCAGCGTCCGCATGACCGGCCAGTCCAGCACCGAGTGCAGCTCGGCGTCGCGGACCGCGGGGCCCCACCACGGCGGCGCGGCGGAGCCGGTCGGATCGAGAAGATCCAATACCAGTTCTTCGATGCTGATGATGTTCCGCCAAGATCTGCAGGCGGTCAACAATCCGACCGGAAGGCTTCCCTTCGGCAACCACTTACGTCAATACTTTTGCAGGTTGGCGGGGGGACTGGACGATCTTCGGTCGATGAGATGAGGATCAATGTATGTACTCGGCTTGAGTCAACACCACGACTCGGCTGCGGCACTCCTGCACGACGGGCGGATCGTCGCGTTCTGTGAGGAGGAGCGGTTCAGCAGGATCAAGCACGACGGGGGCTTCCCCGTCGGGGCGATCCAGTGGTGCCTGCGCAGCGCGGGCATCACCCTCGGCGACGTCGACCACGTCGCGTACTTCTTCCAGGGCCGGCGCCTGCTGTGGCACGCCGGCAAGCACTTCCTGCGTTACTTCCCGGCCACCCTGGCCGTGCTGCGCAACGACGCCGGCGACTACGGCAAGGCCCGCGGCTTCCATGAGACGACCACCCGGCGGGAGACGTCCACCAACGCCGACGACCACCACATGGGCGGCACCCTGCTCGTGCTGTGGCGCCGCGCGTCGCAGCTGGAGGCGTTGCTGCGGGCGGCGACCGGCTACGACGGGCCGACGAAGCTCAAGGTGCACCTGGTCGACCACCACCACGCGCACGCGGGCAGCGCCCTGCACATCTCGCCGTGGGACGACGCCGCGATCATCGCCTGGGACGGCATCGGCAGCGACGGCACCAGCACGCTGCTGGCAGTCGGCGAGGGCGACAGGATCCACGACCTGCGGCGGGTGAAGTTCCCGCACTCGCTCGGCGCCATGTACGCCGACGTGACCGGCTGGCTCGGCTTCCACCCGACCCGCGACGAGGGCAAGGTCATGGGCCTCGCCGCGTACGGGCGGCCGACGTTCGTGGAGCAGTTCCGCGACCTGGTCCGCCTCGACAGCGACGGCCGCTACGCACTGAACCTCAGCTGGTTCCGCCACCACGCGACCGGCAAGCACCAGGTGTCGGACAAGTTCCGCGCCACGTTCGGCCCGCCCCGGCCGAAGACCCGCGACGCCGTGCCGCAGCACTACGCCGACGTCGCGTACGCGCTGCAGAACACCCTGGAGGAGGCGGGCCTGCACGTCGCGAAGTGGGTGCACGAGAAGACCGGCAACCCGCGGCTGCTGACCGCCGGCGGGGTCGCGCTCAACAGCGTCATGAACGGCAAGATCCTGCTGCAGACCGGGTTCGAGGAGTTCTTCGCCCAGCCGGCCGCCGCCGACGACGGCTCCGCGCTCGGCGCCGCGACCGTCGTCTCCGCCGGGCTGGGCCTGCCCCGCCCGCGGGGCGAGTACATCTTCCTCGGACCCACCTACGCCGAGGCGGACATGGAGAAGGCGCTCGCGGAGGCCGGCCTGCCGTACGAGCGCCGGGACCCGATCACGAAGACCGCCGCCGCCGCGATCGCGGACGGGAAGATCATCGGCTGGTTCCAGGGTCGCGGCGAGGTCGGCCCGCGGGCGCTCGGCAACCGCTCGATCCTCGCCGACCCGCGCGGCGCCGACACGAAGGACCGGCTCAACGAGAAGGTCAAGCACCGCGAGCCGTTCCGCCCGTTCGCGCCGTCGTGCCTGGTCGAGCACGCGGGGGAGTACTTCGCCAGCGGCTACCCGAGCCCGGTAATGCTGCTCGTCTTCGACGTCCTGGAGCACCAGCGGGCCGTCGTCCCGGCGATCACGCACGAGGACGGCACCGCCCGCGTGCAGACCGTCTCGCCCGTCGACAACCCGGTCTACCACGAGCTGATCAGCGAGTTCTACGCGCTGACCGGCGTGCCGATGGTGGTGAACACCTCGTTCAACGACAACGAGGAGCCGATCGTGTGCACGCCGCAGGACGCGGTCCGCTGCTACCTCAAGACCGACATGGACGCGCTGGCGCTCGGGCCGTTCTGGACGCAGAAGTGATCCGTCGCTGGTGGTGGCTGGCGGCCGGGGTCGCCGGCGCGGCGATGACCGTGCTCATCATGGGTGTCCTGCCGCCGGACCGCACGATCGACAACCCGGCGGAGTTCCTGCTGCGGATCAGCCCGGTGCTGTTCGCGGTCGTCGCGATCGGCGGCTTCCCGCAGCGGGCCGCGCCGGGCCTGATCCTGCTCGCCGCCGTCGTCCTCGGGTACATGGGCGTCCTGGACACCCTGTACGTGCTGCGGGTCGTCGCGCTCGCCGACGGCGGCGACTTCGCGCCGTTCTACCAGATGGCGATCTTCGTCAACGCGTTCACCGTCCTGGCGATCCTGTTCGGCTACCGGCTCGGCGGCGCGAGCACGGAGCGGGTGCTGCGGCTCGGGTTCGCGTCGGCGCTGGTGGTCGTGTCGGGCCTCAACGACCTGTCGTTCTACTACCTCAACGACTGGCCGGAAGGGCGCCCGGCGCGGCTGGACTGGGCGTCGCACATCACGGTGTTCGTCGGCGGCACGGCCACCCCGGCGGTCGCGATCGTCTTCTGCGCGGTGCACCTGCTGCTGGCCGCGGCCGTGCTCACCCTGCCGAGGTCCACACTTCGGCGTCGGCGAGAAACCCCGACGCCGTCCCCGGCACCGGCGTCCCCCCGGCCGTGAGAGCGCCGTGCCCGCACCGGGCGAACACCGTGGACAGGTTCCGCCCGGTGCCCTGAAAGTCGTCGACGGTGATCAGGCGGTGCCCGGACGGCCCGCTCAGCTCGACCGTGATCCCGCCGCCGGTGGCCGTGCAGCCGGCGGCGAGGTCGAGCTCCACGGCGACCGGTGCCTCGATGAGCGCCGGCTCGGGCCACGGCAGCCCACCGACCTCGGGGAAGTGCCGGTTGAACGTGTCCGCCAGCCACCGGCCCAGCACCGGCCGGTCCGTGACGAGCGTGGTGCGGCCCTCGTGCCACAGCACGATCGCCCGCCCGGCGCCGTGCGCCGACCAGTCGACCCGCCACACCGACACGAACGCGACCGTCCCGCCGTCGCGCTCCACGGTCAGCCCCGGATTCGCCCCCACCAGCAGCACCGACATCGATCGATCCTAACGGCCCGCGGCGCGGACGCGGTCCACGGCGCGGATGCGGTCCGCCAGGGCGGGCAGGTCGCCGGGGGTGCCGTGGTGCCAGTCCCACAGGGTGCGGCAGCGGACGGTGGTGGCGACGTGGTGGCCGACGCTGAACACGGCCTCGGCGCGAAGGTGGCCGTCGCGGCGCATCCGGATCGTCAGGGCGGTGCCGGCGTCGCCGAGGCGGGCGGTGCCGCCGGGTCGCAGCGCCGCCAGGTCGTCGGCGAAGGCGGCCAGGTCGGACCACGGCACGAACAGGGTGTCCGAGCAGGGTCGGTCCTCGCCCATGTACGGCAGCAGCGTGTCACGGGGGATGTCGAGCGAGCAGTGGGCGTGCCGCGGGTCCCCGTCGGGCTGGTCCTGCCAGCTGCGTCCGCTGCCGGCCGCGATCCGCAGCCCGATGCCGTGCTCGGGGTCGAAGAACACCACCCGCGCCGTCATGGGAGGTGCTTCACGAACTTGAGGGCGTCGCGGCCCGGCCCGTCGTAGTTGGTGTGCACGGGCAGGCCGTCGAGCGAGGTGTCGCCCGGCACGAGGGTGAAGCCGAGCCGGGTGTGGAAGGCGAGGGACTGGCGGTTCGCGACGCCGGTGATCGAGTGGACCCTCCGGACGCCGCGCGCCGCGACGTCGGTGAAGAAGCGGCGGTACAGCCTGCCGCCGACCCCGGTGCGCCGCAGCGCCGGCGAGACACCGACGAAGTGGATGTAGCCGACCCCGGGGTCGGACTGCGACACGAACCCGACGAGGAACGCGCCGAGCCGGCCGCCGGACAGGTCGAGCACGTAGCTGGTGTCGGTGAAGTGCTGGAAGTACAGGCGGGGCAGCAGCGTCGCCCGGTACACGCTGCCGGACTCGCCGCCCAGGCCGCCCCACCATTCGTCCATGACCGCCATGACGCGGGTGTGGTCGTCCTCCGTCGGGTGCCGCAGCGTGTCGATCATCGTTCCATTGTCGTACCCCGCGCTGCGAGGGTGCGCTGCTACGGTCGGGCCCATGTTCGAGCTGGAGTACCTCCTGCCGCAACTGCTGTTCTCGCTCCCGGCGGTCGTCACGCTGACCGTCGGCGTGGTGCTGCTGTGGAACCGGCGGGGGCGGCTGCTGCCGCGGGTCCGGGCGCTGGGGTCGGCGGGGCTGGCCGTGCTGCTCGCGGGGGCCGTGGCGAACCTGCTCTACCAGCTGCTGCTGCCGGAGATCCTGCGCGGCGGGCGCTTGATGGAGATGCGGCTCGCCATCGCCGGGATCAACCTGCTCTTCGTGGTCCTGCAGGTGCTCGGCCTGGCGCTGGTCATCGCCGCGCTCCTGGCCACGGCGCCGCCCGCCACGCCGTGGAGCCAGCCGGCCCCGGAGACCGGACCGTGGGACCAGCCGGCGCCGCTGCCGGATCAAGCGGCGCCGCCGTGGGACCAGCCGGCGCCGCCGCGGTGAACCAACTGATGAGGGTCGTGGCGATCGATGTCGGCGGCACCCGTACCAGAGTGGCGGCCGAGGACGGGACGGTCGTGCGCTTCCCGACCGAGCCGGACTACGACCGGCAGCTCGCCCTGCTGCGGGACGCGGTCCAGGGCCGGCCCGAGGCGGTCGGCGTGTCGTTCGGCGGGCGGGTCACCGAGGACGGCGACGTGCGGGTCTCGCTGCACCTGCGGGCGTATGAGGGCCGGCCCCTGGGCCGCGACCTGGCGGCGGCGCTCGGCTGCCCGGTGCGGGTCGCCCACGACGCGACCTGCGGCCTGCTCGGCGAGCACGCGCTCGGCACGCTGCGCGGGGAGGACCGGTGCGGCTACCTCACCCTGTCGACCGGCGTCGGCGCGGCCGTGCGGCTCGGGCGGGGGGAGCACTTCGTGGCGCTGACCACCGAGGCCGGCCACCAGCTCGTCGAGGGCAACGACCGGCGCTGCGGCTGCGGGCAGACCGGCTGCCTGGAGACGCTGCTCGGCGGTGCGCAGCTGCGCCGGCGGCTGGGCCGCGGGTTGGAGGACGTCGACGATCCGCGCTTCTGGCAGGTGTACGCGCAGCGCGTGGCCGCCGGCATCGCCAACTTCGCGCTCACCGCGGGACTGGAGGCGGTCGCGGTCGGCGGGGCGATCGCGGCGCGCCGGGCCGAGCTGTGGCCGCCGTTGCGGCAGGCGCTCGCGGACCGGCTCACGTATCAGGCGGTGCGCGTACATCAGGCGGCGACGGAGGACGCCCCGCTGGTGGGTGCGAGAGTGCTCGCCGGCACGCCGCCGACGAGCATCCTGCACTGAACGGCCTGTCGGCGCCCCTGTCAGCGGGTCAGCGGGCCTCGATCTCGACCCAGTCGAGGTCGCCGGCGTAGTAGTCGCAGCCGACGTCGCGCTGGTCGCAGTCGGTCTTGCCGCCGATGGACAGCGGCCAGGCGTTGGAGATCGAGCCGGTCCAGCCGCCGCGGCGGGCCACGGTCCGGCCGTCGATCTCGAGGCTGACGCCGGAGCGGGTCCGCTCGCAGCGCACGACGTGCCACCAGCCGTCGTTGATCCGCCGGGACGCCTGCACGATGATCGTGCCGTTGGAGCCGCGGAACAGGCACTGCACGATGCCGTTCGGGATCTGGAACTTGAAGTTGCCGCCCGACGTGGTGGCCTGGCCCTTCTGGATGATGTTGCCGAACTGGTAGGTCGTGCGCAGCCTGAGCGTGACGGCGTAGTCGCGGCTGCCGGGGTCGAGGGCGGAGCTGTCCGGCACGGTCACCAGGTGCCGCGGGTGCGTGGGCGGCCGGTCGGGCTGCAGGCGGGTGAACCGGTAGCCGGTCGCGCCGCGGACGTCGACGTCGGTGATGACCTCGTTGCCGATCTGGCCGTGCAGTCCGTTGCCGCTGCTGTCGATCATCGTGCGGGCGCCCGGGCCCTCGTTCATCGACCAGGTCGCCACCGGGTAGTGGCCGGAGCTGGCGCCGGCCGCGGCCGGCACCCCGACGCCCAGTACCGCGGCCGTTGCCGCCACCGCCAGAACCCGCGTCACAGAGACCATGCAATACCCCCGAACTCAAAGTCCGCAATCCGGACAAACCAGATCGTAAACCTCGAAAGGCCTTACCAGGGGCGGGATCGCCGCAGCGCCGTCACACTCCTGTCGGCGCCTCGGGGTCCAGGGCGGCCTCGACCGCGACGGCCTCCATGCCGCGCAGCAGCGCCTCGCCGTCCGCCGGGGAGATCACGTGCGTGTCCATGAAGATGATCGCCCGCACCGCGTCGTCGGGCAGGTCGTCGATGTGCACGATCAGCGGCTCGAACGGCACGTCCTGCCGGGTCGTCCACTCGAACGCCGCGTCCTTGCGGCCCTGGAACTCGGTGGCCCCCTCACCCGCGGCGCGCCGGTCGTTGAAGTAGGCCGGCAGCTCCAGGTCGCCGCCCCGCTCCTCGACCACCCGGCGCACCAGGTCGTCGAGCTCCACCGGGTGGTAGTACGCGTGCTTGTACGTGGTCATGGCGCCGCGCTTGGCCCGGTCGAGGACCTCCGCGAACGACGCGCCCGCCACGTCGAGCTGGCAGATGCCGTACTGGGCGAGCATGCACACCACCCGGTCTAGCCCGGGGCGGAACCGGTTGTTGACCATCGGGCGCAGCACCACCGGGTTGACCCCGGTGACCCGGGCGAGCGCGACGGCGAACACCCCGAGCAGCGCCGGCGCCGGCGGCACACCGGTCCGCTCGGTCACCACCCGCAGCGCGGGCGCGAGGGCCCACGACGTGAGCTCGCCCCGCCAGTGCCGCGGCTCGGGCTTCCCGGCCGGGTCCGGGAAGCGGCGCGGTGCCATGCCGCGCAGGATGCCGTCCCAGTGCCGCAGCGCGAGGGTGTTCTGCCGCTGGCCGGACGGCGACGCCTGCCACCGGGCCTGCTCCAGCGGCTGCAGCTCCGGGATCGGCGTCTCGACCCTGGTGGCGAGGTCCTCCAGCATCACCCCGGTGCCGAAGCCGTCGGCGACCAGGTGACACATGACGACGACGAGATGGGTCAGCCGGCCGCCGGACCGCACAGCGGTCATCCTGACCGGCCAGTCCGTGGCGAAGTCGTACTCGGCGTCCTGCAGCCGCAGCCGCTCCGCCTCCGCGACGGCCGCCGGGTCGTCGTCGCCCGCGTCGACGATCTCGAGCGTGATCTCGCCGGACCCGGCCACGACCTGGCTCGGGCGACCCTCCGCGTCGAACCGCAGCTTCGTGCGCGCCGTGGGGAAGCGGCTCATCATGTACCGCAGCTGCTCGGCGACGTCGTCGACGGTGGTGCCCTCGGGCAGCGGGCCCCAGGCGCCGTTCGGCAGCCACGAGCGCTGGCGCACCATCGCCTGCCAGATGTCCTGCTGCCCCCACGACAGGTCGGTTTCCCCGGCGCCGTCCCCGGCGAACGCCACGTTGATGTGCTCGGCAACCGTGGTCATGCCATACCTCCGCCTCGACGGCGCCGATCGTAGCGGATCATGGTGTCGGGCCTGCCATACGGTTTGTAGTAGTGCCTGCCATACCGGTGTTCGGCTGGTGTACGGGCGTGTGCCGGCCGGGTCGTCCACGGTGGAATCGACGGCATGGAGACGGATGTCGTCACGCTCGACAGGGTGCACCGGCGGTTCGGCGCCGGGGACCGGGCGGTCACCGCGCTGCACGAGGTCACGCTCGGGTTCGCGGCCGGGACGTTCACCGCGGTGATGGGCCCGTCAGGGTCCGGCAAGAGCACGCTGCTGCAGTGCGCCGCCGGGCTGGACCGGCCGACCGGCGGCACCGTCACCGTCGCCGGGACCGACCTGTCGACGCTGTCGGAGACCGGGCTGACGCTGCTGCGGCGCGACACGATCGGCTTCGTGTTCCAGGCGTTCAACCTGCTGCCGTCGCTAACCGCGGAGCAGAACGTGGCGCTGCCGCTGCGCCTCGCGGGCCGGCGGCCGGCGCGCGCAGAGGTCCGCGCCGTCCTCGACGCCGTCGGGCTCGGCGGCCGGGGAAGGCACCGGCCGGCGGAGCTGTCCGGCGGGCAGCAGCAGCGGGTCGCGATCGCCCGGGCGCTCGTCACCCGGCCCGCGGTCCTGTTCGCCGACGAGCCGACCGGCGCGCTGGACTCCGCGACCGGGCGCGACGTGCTGCGGCTGCTGCGCGCCATGGTGTCCACGGCGGACGGCGGCGCCCGGCAGACCGTCGTCATGGTCACCCACGACCCACTCGCGGCGTCCTACGCCGACCGGGTCGTGTTCCTCGCCGACGGGCGCGTCGCGGGCACCCTGGACCGGCCGACCGCGCAGGCCGTCGCCGCGCGCATGACGTCCCTGGAGGCGGTGCCGTGCTGAGCGTCGCCACGCAGACGCTGCGGGCGCGGTGGGCGTCGTTCGCCGGGGTGTTCGTGGCGCTGTCGCTGGGCGCGTGCCTGCTCGCCACGACGGGCCTGACGATCGCCTCGACCGTCTCCGACGGCCGTCCGCCGGTGTGGTACGCGCGGCCGGCCGTCGTCGTCACCGGCAGCCAGACCGTCAGCGTCACCGTCGACGAGGGCGACGGGGAGCACTACACCTCCAGCACCCGGACCCGTCGCCCGCGGCAACTGCCGGCCGGCACCGCCGAGCGGCTCGCCGCGCTGCCCGGCGCCACCGTCGTCGTGGACCGTGCCGTCCCGGTCGACGTGGCCGGCGTCGCGCTCGAGGCGCACCCGTGGTCGAGCGCGGGGCTGCACCCGTACACCATGCGCGACGGCCATCCGCCGCACGCCGTCGACGAGGTCGCGCTCCCCGAGGCCGTCGGCGCCCGCCCGGGCGACCGGGTCGAGGTGTCGACGCCGCTGGGGCCGCGGGCGCTGCTGGTCGCCGGGATCGTCACCGGCCCGCCCGCCGTCTACCTCACCGACCCGGCCGCGGCGGCGCTCGCCGAGGGGCGGGTCGACGCGATCGCCGTCGACGGGGTCACCGCGGCGCAGGTCCGCGAGGTCGTCGGGCCGGGCCCGGCCGTGCTCACCGGCGACCGCCGGGCCGGCGCCGAGGCCGACCCCGGCGGCGACCTCCTCGCCGCCGCCGCGTCGCTGCTCGGCACCACCGCCGGCGTCGCCCTCTTCGTGTCCGTGTTCGTGGTCGCCGGCACGTTCGCGTTCGCGGTCGTGCAGCGTCGCCAGGAGCTCGCGCTGCTGCGCGCCGCCGGGGCCACGCCGCGCCAGGTGCGGCGGCTCGTCCTCGGCGAGTCCCTCATCGTCGGCGTCGTCGCGGGCCTCGCCGGCTGCCTCGCCGGTCTGCTGGTCGCGCCGCCGTTCGCGGCGTGGCTGGCCCGGTCCGGGTTCGCGCCGCCCGGGTTCACCGCCCGGTTCATCCTGTGGCCGCTGCTCGCCGCCTTCGGGGTGAGCCTGCTCGTCGCGCTCGCCGGCGCCGCCGTCGCCGCCCGGCGGGCCGGGAAGGTCCGCCCGATCGAGGCCCTGCGCGAGGCGGCCGCGGAGCGGCGGGTCATGACCGCCGGCCGCTGGGTCTTCGGCGTGCTCTTCCTCGGCGGCGCGGCCGTGCTGCTGGCCGTCATCCCGTCCCTCGGCGGCGAGGCGATCGCCCTCGTCCTGCTCGACGCGCAGCTGGCCATCACCGGGATCGCGCTGCTGGCACCGGTCTTCGCGCCGCGGCTGGCGTGGCTGGCAGGGCTGCTGGTGCCCGGCGTCGCGGCGGCGCTGGCCCGCGACAACGCCCGCACCGCGGTCCGGCGGACCGCGTCGACGGTCGCGCCGATCCTCGTCACGGTGGGCATCGCGGCGGCGACCTTCGCGGCGACCGCGACGCTGTGGGACGCCTCGGAGCGCGCGTCGGCCGCCCGCGTGACCGCCGGCTCCATCGCCCTGCCGTCGGGGTCCGCCGGCATTCCGGTCGCTTCGGGTGCTGTCGCGGGCGTTCCCACGGCGCAGTCCGTCGTGTACGTGTCGACCGACGACTATCCGGAGGAGTTCGACGCGCTGTACGCCGGACCGGGCGTCGACGGCGTGCTGCGGCTGCCGGTGCGCTCCGGCTCGGTCGCCGACCTCGCGGGCACCGACACCGTCGTGGCCGGCGCCGGGCTGGCCCGCGCCGCGGGCTGGCGGACCGGCGGCACGGCGACGCTGTGGCTGGACGACGCCTCACCCGTCCAGCTGCGGGTCGTGGCGGTGCTGGAGCCGTCGCTCGACCTCGACGAGACGGTCCTGCTGCCGTGGGCGCTCCGGGCGGCGCACGCCCCGCGGACCGGCGCCGACGCGGTCTACCTCACCGGGTCCACCCTGGACGATGCGCGGGTCGTCACCGCCGCCGAGTACTTCCGGTCGCTGAACGCCGCGCAGCGCCGCCTCAACCACCTGGCGCTGGTCGCCGTGCTCGGCATGGCACTGGTGTACACGTCGATCGCGATCGCCAACACGCTCGTCATGGCCACCGGGGCCCGGGTGCGGGACCTCGCCGTCCTGCGCCTCGGCGGCGCCACGCCGCGGCAGGTCCTCGCGATGATCGCGGTGGAGGCGCTGCTGGTGGGCGCCACGGGGGTCCTGCTCGCCGGCGCCGTCACCGCGGGGATGCTGGCCGGGCTGCGGGCCGGGCTCACCGGTCTCGTGGCGGACCCGCGCACCGTGGTGCCGTGGACGCCGATCGGGGTGATCGCCGCCGTGTGCGTGGCGATCACCCTCGTCGCGAGCCTGGTCCCGGCGGCGCTCGCGCTGCGCACGCCGCCGGGGCGCCTCTCGTCCGTCCGGGAGTGACAGGTCTATGGTCGGGTCCATGGCGTTGTTCGGGCTCGGACCGATCGGGCAGATCGCCCGGCACGTGAGCGACATCGGCCGCGCGGTCGACTTCTACGGCGGGGTGCTCGGCCTGCCCCACCTGTACACGTTCGGCGACCTGGCGTTCTTCGACTGCGACGGCACCCGGCTGTTCCTGAGCCGGCCCGAGTCCGGCGCGTTCGACCCCGCCGCCCAGTCGATCGTCTACTTCCGCGTGCCGGACATCCACGCCGCCCACGACTCGCTGACCGGCCGTGGCGTCACCTTCCAGGCGCCGCCCACGATGATCCACCGGCACGAGAACGGGGTGGAGGAGTGGATGGCCTTCTTCGCCGACCCCGACGGCTCGCTGCTGGCCATCATGGGTACCGCTTAGGACTTTCAGGTGGTCTTGGTCAGGTGGTCTTGGTCAGATGGTCGCCGGGGCAGCCTTGGTCAGGCGATCGCCGGTGGGGCGGCGCGGAGGGCGCGGCCGAGCATCGTCCTGACCACGAACGGGTGGACGCGGCCGACCACGGCCAGGTAGGCGCGGCCGCGGCGGGTCCGGGGGCGGGCGAGGGTCGAGCAGACCACCGACTCCGCGTCGACGAACAGTGAGATCCGCAGGTCGAAGTGGCGGGTGTCGGCGCCGAACAGGACCTCGTCGGCGCGGGCGTCCAGCGGCGCGAACACCTTCCTGGCGTCGAGGGGCTCCAGGCCCGGGATGTGGTTGCGCAGCCGCATCAGCGCGCCGACCCAGCGCGGCGGGCGGCCGAACATCGCGGTCCGCCAGGCGGCCGGGTCGGCGCTCGCGCCCGGCGGCCGGGTGCCCTGCCACGCGTCCATCAGGTCGACCCGGTCCAGCGTCCCGGCCGCGAGCCGCGCGCCGCGGGGGAGCGGCACCCGCCGCGGCCCCCTGAAGGCGCGGCGCAGCAGGCGCACCCACGGTGACCAGCGGGCCGGGCGGCGCACCGTGCCGGTGCCGGCGCGCTCGGCGTTGTCGAGCAGGTCCCGCAGCAACGCCTCGTGCAGCCACCGGACGGCGACGGGCCACAGCACCCGCATCGCGCCGGTGAGCCGGCCCCGGATGACGTGCACGACCGCGGTGCCGTCGCCGTCGGGCTCGATCCGCAGCTCGTGCTCGCCGACGACGCCGATCGTCGGGTCGAACCGGCACCGCAGCAGCCGGCCGGGGACGTGCTCGACGACGTCGTACCGGATCATGCCGTGCCCGCCGGACGCGCCCGGGCCGAGCGGCCGGTCGAACCGCATCGGCGGCCAAGCCTTGACCGGCCACAACGCGTCGTCGGGCCCGGCGACCCGGTCCAGCAGCGCGCCCATCAGCTCCGGCGGCGCGTCGATCGTGCGGCGTTGAACGTTCTCCATGGCTACCTGCCCGTCCCTCGTTCCGTACGGTGCCGTATGGAAGAACCGTACGCTACCGTATGGGCATGGCACAACGGCGGCTCAGCGCGGAGGACTGGACGGCGGCGGCACTGGCCGCGATCGCCGACGGAGGGCTGCCCGCGGTCGCGGTCGAGCCCATCGCGGCGCGGCTGGGCGCCACCAAGGGCAGCTTCTACTGGCACTTCACCAACCGCGACGCGCTCATCGAGGCGACCATGCAGTTGTGGGAGCGCGCCTGCACCGACGCGATCATCGACATGGTGGAGGCGGCGGGGGACCCGCCACGGAAGCTGTCGCTGCTGTTCACGACGGTGCTCGGGCACGCCCGGTCGAGCCGCCTGGAGACCAACGTCCTCGCCGTCGCCGACCACCCCCTGGTCGCGCCGGTGGTGCAGCGGGTGACCCGGCGCCGGCTGGAGTACGTCGAGCAGCTGTTCACCGAGGCCGGGTTCGCCCCGGGCGAGGCCGCCCGGCGGGCGCTGCTGGCCTATTCGGCGTACGTCGGGCAGTCGCAGCTCGCCGCCCGCCTGCCGGAGCTGCTCCCGGCCGACGCCGGTGGTCAGGGCGCCTACCTCGACACCGTCCTGGGTGCCCTCTTGTCACCGCCACACTCGGTGACGTAGCGTTTCTGGATACACGGCGTTTCTGAGTTCGGGCGGTGCGAGTTGGTGCGGCTGACCCGCGTACAGCAGCAGCAACGGACGCATGAGCAGCTGCTGGACGCCGGGCTGGCCGTCTTCCTGCGGCGCGGCTACCTGAGCGCGACGGTCGAGGAGATCGCCGCCGAGGCCGGCTTCACGCGCGGCGCCGTCTACAAGCACTTCGGCGGCAAGGAAGGCCTGTGGCAGGCGATCGTCGACGCCCGGGCCGGCGCGCTGTTGGACGGGCTGCGGGCCGCCCTCGACCGCGCGGGCAGCCGCGACGAGCTGCTGGAGGTGCTCAACCCGGCGGCGTTCGTCCGCGACCCGGCGGCGGCCCGCTGGACCCTGGTCTCCGCCGAGCACCTCGCCGCCGTCGCGGGCCGCTCCGCGCACCAGGCCGAGACCCAGCGCCGCCTCGACGAGGCCGTCGCCGCCGACCTCGACCGCCACTGCCACCGGCTGGGGATCCGGCCGGCGGTGCCGCTGGCGCAGTTCGTGGTCGCGTGGGGCGCCCTCGGCGGCGGCCTCGCCCTGCTGCACGCCGTCGACCCGTCGACCGACGTGGCGTCGGTCGCCGCCGGCGTGCTCGCCGCGCTGCTGCCGGCACCATCAGTGGAGAGGGGCGCGCGTGGAGTCAGTTGAGCGGCGGTCGGCGTTCATGGCGTGGCTGCGCCGCCGGTTCCGGGTCCTCGGCGGGGTGGCCGGGGCGGTCTCGCACGCCGAAACCGGCCCGTATGCGGGCGCCCCGCGCGACCCCGACCTGCGGATCGGCGACGAGAAGTCGTACTCGACCGTGCGGTACACCACCCAGCACGTCGCGTACACGACGATCGGCACCGGTGAGGGCGACTGCCGCAGGTGCGGCCGCCCGCTCGTCGACCTGCACCGGCTCGAGTATGTCCGCGGCGACACCCGCGTGCCGGTCGGGGCCGTGCGCACCTGCCGCGGCTGCCAGACCGACTCGTGGCTGCTGCGCTCCCGGATGCCGGCGGTGTCGCGCGCCCGCGACACCGCCCGCAAACACGTCGTCTAGATCACGTCGTACGACAGCATGACGACGCCGGTGGAAGTGGGGGTGCAGTCCACAAGGGACAGCCGCCGCGGGGCGGCCGCGCCGCGGAACAGGCGCTTGCCGGTGCCGAGCAGCAGCGGGTGCAGGAACAGGCGGTAACCGTCCACCAGGTCCTCGGCGATCAGGTCCTGGACGAGCACGCCGCTGCCCAGCACCGCGATCGTGCCCTCTCCCTCGGACTTGAGCTTGCGCACCGACGGGCCGAGCGGGCCGTCGAGCACGTGCGCGTTGTTCCACGTCAGCGACCGCAGCGTGCCGGTCGCGACGTGCTTCACGGTCGAGTTCAGGTGGGCCGCCATCGGGTTCGAGTCGGGCTGCCCGGGCCAGAACGCGATCATGTGCTCGTAGGTGCGGCGGCCGAACAGGTACGCCGTCGTCGACGCCAGGCCCTCCAGCGCGGCGGCCGCCTGGACGTCGTCGAAGTACGGCGCGCCCCACCCGCCGTGCTCGAACCCGCCGTCGCGGTCGTCGTCCGGCGACGCCAACCCCTGCATGACCCCGTCCAGGGTCAGGAACTCGATCACGTTCAGTGTGCGCATGCGTACCTCCAGGTGTGCGGACTCGCCTTCACCCGCTGTACGAACTCGCCCCGCCCGGATCGACATCCCGCCGCCGCCATCCGAGCGCGGGGCCGAGATTCGTGGCGATGTCGGTGAGGATCTGCAGATAGTCCTCGTGCTCGAACGTGAACGGCAGCGCGAACGCCACCTCCCGCACCTCCTGGTAGCCGGCGTGCGCGTGCAGCCGCTCCGCGATCTGCGCCGACGGTCCGACCAGATCCGGGGCGAACATCAACCGGGCCGGTCCCTGTGGCGTCGCCGTGCGCGGGGTGCGCTGCTCCGCGTACACCTCGTAACGCCGCCGCTGATCAGGCGTCGCGGAGTCCGTCGGGATGACCACCAGGCCCTGCGAGACGCGGGCCCGGTCGCCGTCGGGGTGCGCGGCGCGGAACGCGCGGATGTGCGAGCGCTGGATCCCGGCGAAGTCCTCCGACTCCTCGGCCTTCACCACGCTGCTGGTCAGGAAGTTCATGCCGTGCTCGCCCGCCCAGCGCGCCGAGGCGAGGCTGCCTCCGCCGTACCACATCCGGCTGCCGAGACCGGGGGAGTGCGGCTGCACGTGGTCGGAGAACACCTCGAAGCCCTCCGTGCCCGCCTCGGCGACCGGAACCCCGCGGACGAGGTCGAGCAGCCGTCCCACCCGGTCGTAGCCGAAGTCCTCGGCGCCGGCGGTGTGCGGGTACAGCGCGCCCTTCACCCGCTCGAAGTGCATCGGCGGCCCGACGCTCACGCCCGGGTTGAGCCGCCCGCCCGACAGCACGTCCACGGTCGCCAGGTCCTCGGCGAGCCGGAGCGGATTCTCCCAGCCGAGCGGGATGACGGCGGTGCCGAGCTCGATCCTGCTGGTCCGCTGCGTGGCCGCGGCGAGCACCGCCACCGGCGACGAGATCCCGAACTGCAGGTGCCGGTGCCGCACCCACGCACTGTCGAACCCGAGGCGCTCCCCGAGCTCGATCACCTCCAGCGTCGACTCGTGACCCTTGCGCGGATCCGCCTCGTCGAACAACCCGATCGTCAGGAAACCCAGCTTCTCCAGTGCCACACCGTCGATTATCCGCCCGTGACCGGCACCGGCGTTCCTTGTCGCACTTCGAGCACCGCCCGGCCACCCAGCTCCGCCGCCAGCTGCACGGTCGCCGTCCTGGTCGCGCCCAGGGCGGTGCACCGGGCGTTCCCGGAGGCCGGATGCTCGTGGACGATGACGACGACCGCGTTCGGCGACTCGACCGCCTCCGCCGTGTAGTCGACCCCGCACGGTCCGGCGCTCGCCGGGTCGACCGCCCCGATGAACTCCGCCGTCAGCGTCGTGCCGGCGACCCGCACCGTCTGGATGCTCAGCCCGCCCGGCGGGTGGCTGGCGTTCCACGGCGGCGGCACCACCGTCACGCCCGCGAACGCCGTCCTGGTCACCAGCACCGCCGACCCCCGCAGCGCGAACTCCCACGCCGGCGCCGTCGCCGCACCCTGCGCCGTCTGGATCCGTGCCGTGCCGAGCCGCGCTCCGGTCACCTCGATCACCGGGCAGTCGGCGCAGTCCCCGGCACCGTCCTTGACCAGCTCCGCGAGGGCCGCTCCGGCGGCGATGACCGCCACTGTACGACTGGCGCCTCCGTCCCACACCACCACACCGTCGGCCTGTGGGGCGGCGGGCAGCGCCGCGACAGCGGCGACCTTGCCCACGAGCAGCGACACCTTGAACCGCGCCTTGTCGTCCTCCCACTCGCCGACCTGCCCGGTCCGCGCCCCGACGACGACGATCCCCTGGCCGCCGGCCCGCGCGACCGCCTGGTCGTACCGGTCCAACGCCTCCCGCGCCTGCCGCCGCAGCTGATCCCCGTTCTCCGCCGGCGGCGCCGCCTCGTCCTGCGCTCCGCACCCACCGGCCAGCAGCACGACCAGTACCCCAGCGATCCATCGCCCGCGATGCATGCCGGTGTCCTATCACACCCGCGTTAAGGGACGGCGATGCTGATGGCAGCCGGCACGGCGCGGGCCTTGAGCTTGCGGACCTCGGTCCGGGAGCCGCCGTCGAGCTCCAGCAGCACCGGCTCCGCGAACCGCACCTTGACCTTGCGGGCACTCGCCACCTTCACGAACGGCGAGCCGTCCGTCCGCGCGAACGCCATCCTCCCCAGCGTCCGGGCCCACTGCAGGGCGCCGTGCGCGGTGGACACCCCGACCTCCAGCCGCCCGTCGAACGGACTCGCGTCGTCGAACGCCTCGATCCCACCGGCGATGGTGCCGATGTTGCCCAGCAGCACACAGGTCGCCGGCCCGGAGAACCACTCGGCGCCGTCCAGCTCGACGGTCGCCTCGACCGGCTCGTCCTTGACATGCCGGACGGCGGTGCCGAAGTACGCCAGCTTCCCCGCCCGGCTCTTCATCCCCCGATCGGCGTCATCGATCATCGCCGCGTCGAACCCGGCACCCGCCATCACCGCGAAGTGCTCCCCGCCGACCTTCCCCAGGTCGAACCGCCGCCGCGCCCCCTCCAGCCCGATCCTCACCGCCGCACCGATGTCCTGCGGAATGTCCAGCGACGTGGCGAACAGGTTCGCGGTCCCGGCAGGCACGATCGCCACCGTCACGTCCGACCCGGCCAGCGCGTCGACACACCGCTGCACCATGCCGTCGCCGCCCCACACGAACACCAGGTCGGCACCCCGCTCGACGGCCTTGCGCACCTGCTTCGGCGCCTTCCTGCTCTTCGGCACCTCCCGCCAGTCAGGCGCCTCGACCCCCGCCCGGGCCAACTCCCGCCGCAGCTCGTCAAGCCCCCCACCGATGCTCTTCCCAGCATGCGCAACCACAGCGACATTCACACCCGCCCCCGTACCCACCCGCCCCTCCCACTAAGCACCCCACTCACGCCAGCGGGTCGATCGAAGGCCGAACCCGGTCGCGCGGCCAGCCGTTTCCATCCTTCGATCAACCCGAACGGTGCCGCGGGTGCGCCGCCGGGCTCTGGCAATCGGTGGTGCTCGCGCCTGGACCGGCGGGTGGCCCGAACGCGTCGCGCACAACTCGCGCTGGTGGTGCGCGGGCGGGTTGATCGAAGGCTGGATCTGGTCGTGTGGCCGGCCGTTTTCATCCTTCGATCAACCCGGGTGGTGCCGCGGGTGCGCCGCCTGGTTCGGGCAATCGGTGGTGTTCGCACCTGGACCGGCGGGTGGCCCGACGGCGCCGCGCACAACCCCCATCGGACCGCCGCACCACCCGTGATGAACGCCTGCCGCCAGGTCCCCGCCGCGATCACGGCTGCGGTGGCCGTCGTGTCGCTGGTTGCCTGCTGCGGTTCGTCGGTCTGCGCTGGACCGGCGGGAGCGGACCCCCTCGTCAGCCTCAGCCCGACGGTTGGGATGTCGCGGGGCGAGCATCGTGCGCCACCCCGGGCCGACGCATCGCTGTCAGGCGGTGGGCCGTCAGCGTGCTGAGATGGTCAGGCGTCGCGGGCCTCCAGGGCGATGACCGCGGCGAGCAGCGCCCCCACCGCCCAGGCCGCGGTCACGGCAAGGCCTGCCCACGGCCCGATCGGTAACTTGTCCAGGCCCGTCGTGGCTTGGACGGCGAGGCCGGCGGTCATCGGGCCGACCTGCAGCAGGTGCCGCTCCCACGTCGGGTCGGGCGCGGCGGCGGCGAGGATCGGGAACAGGAACAGCAGGGCAAGCACCACCCCGACCGCCGCGGCGGCGTTGCGGACCACCGTGGCCACGCCGAGGGCGAGCAGTCCGATGAGCATCAGGTACAGCACCGAGCCACCCGTGGCCCGCAGAACCGACGGCCATGACACGTCCGCCGGCAGGAAATGACGGCCGGCGAGGGCGGAGACCGCTACTGCCACCGCCGCCGCGGGCGCGATGACGGCGGTGACCACGACGGCCTTGGCCGCCAGGACCCCGGTGCGGCGCGGCATGGCGGCGAGGGTGCCGTGAATCATGCCGGTGCCGTACTCCCCACCGACGGCGAGCACGGCGAGGATCGCTACGACTGCCTGCCCGAGCTGGACACCGGTGAGGCCCGTCTTCGTCGGGTCGCCCTCGCAGAACTCGGTGGTGCACGGAATGTTGAGCACGACGACGAGGCCGACCCCGACGGTCGCCGCCACGATCCCGAGCACCAGCCACACGGTCTCCGTGGCGGTCCGCAGCTTCGTCCACTCCGCCCGCAGGTACCGCCGCCACTCTGCCGCCAGCCCGCGCCACAGCCCGGCTGTCGTCTCATGTCGCGGCTCGGCCGTCAGCTCGCGTCGCGGCTCGGCCGTGAGCTCGCGTCGCGGCTGGGCTGTCGGCTCGCGTCGAGGCTCGCGCTGCGGCTCGTCCCGCGGCCCGGTCGTCAGGTCGTGCTGCGGGTCGGTCGTCGGCGTGCGTCGTGGCGCCGCCGGCAGGCGCCCTGGGTCCGTGCCACGCTGGTGGCGCGCCTCCCAGGAGCCGGCCCGGTCGTCCAGCGGTGGCGGGGTGCGGTCCCGGTGTTCGCCGGGTGGCGGTGGCAGGTCGTGGTTCCCGCGGCGTTCCGGCGGAAGCAGGTCGCGGCTCATACGTCCCTCCTGCGGAAGCGGTACGCGGCAAAGGCCAGCCCCACGGTCGCCCAGGCGAGCAGGACCGCCAGCCCAGACCACGGGGTGAGCGGGAAGAAGCCGTTGGCGGGCGTGTACAGGCCCTCGACCTGGGCGTACTGCGGCGTGCTCTGCTGGATGGCGAACGCGGCGGCTGGCGTCACGCGCAGCAGCCACGCGCCCGCGGCGACGGGCAGGACGGTCATCGACAGCAGATACGGCAGGACCGTCGCCACAAACGCCAGCGTGACCGCCGTGGTGCCGCGGCGCAGCAGGACGCCGAACGCGAGAGCGAGGACCGCGGCGACGGCGAGCAGGGCGCCGGTGCCGGCGATGACCCGCAGCTCGGTGGCGGTGGAGACCGGATGGACGTACACGCCGTTGTCGCGGAGCAGCCCCGGCCCGATGGTGACGACGACCGCTGCCGCGGCGACCCCGACGACGAACGTGACGGCGCCGAGCACGGTCGCCTTCGCGGCGAGCGCGGCACCGCGGCGGGGCGCGGCGGCGAGCGACGTGCGGATCAGGCCGCGCCGGTATTCGCCGGTCATCGTCATCGCGCCGACCACGACGACGAAGACCAGACCGGCGAACGTGCCGACGAGCGTCTGGCTGATCGTCGTGCCGAGCCCGGCGGCCCCGGCCACGGCCGGGGCGATGTCGCCGGAGCCGCTGACCGTGAAGCCGTCGCCGGTCTGCTCGGCGCCCGGCGCCTGCCCTCCGGCAGGTGCTCTGCTTCCACCGGAAGCGTCGCCCGCTGCCGGCCCGGGCGGCGGGCCGCTGCCGATCGGGTGCTCGTCGGCGGTGCCGCCGATGCGTTCGGTCGTCCAGGTCGCGGACTGCCAGCCGCCGGTCGTGGTGAGGTGGTCGAAGCCGGCGGTGGCGAGGCTGGGGGCGCTGGACGCGCCGGCCGCGCCGATCCCTTCCACGAACATCGGCGACGTGACGAACAGCCCGACCTCCGCGGTCGCCGGCAGATCCTTGAGTCGGACGGTGCCCACGCCCGTCCACGAGGTGCCGTCGGCGGACTCCAGGGCGGTGACGACGTCGCCGGCGCGGGTCAGCCGCAGCCAACGCGGCGCGGACTCGCTGACGGCGCCCGGCTTCCCGGCACGGTCGTGGACATAGTCGTGCTGCAACCGCACGCCGTGCGCGCCGGTGACCATGACCGCCGCATACGTGGCGCCCTGCTTCGTGCCGCTCCTGACGATCAGGCCCGCCTTCGCCCACGGCACCAGCCCCGGCTGCGGTTCCTTGCCCGGCCCGTCGGGCGGCAGCTCGCCGGTCAGCGACGCGACCCGGACGGTGATGGTGCCGTCGCCGGCGAGGGGCCGGTGCACGAACGTGAACACGTCCGTGACCTCCTCGCCCCCTGGACCGACGGGCAGGCCGCAGCCGGAGCCGCACGTGCCCTCCATGCCTGGGAACAGGCCGAGACCGACGATGGCGGCGGCGGCCGCGGCCATGCCGATCAACCAGCCACGCACCGTCCTGAATTTCGTCCATTCCGCGTGTACGAGTCGTGCGAAGCCGCTCATGCCGCCACCTCCGCTACGCTCCGGCGTCGGCCTGAGCCAACGCTGCAACACTGATTCGCGGCTCCTCCGCTGCGCTCCGGACCGCTCATGCCGCCGCCTCCGACCCGGTCGCGGCGCGGAACTCGACGGCGTCGCGGGTCAGTTCGAGATAGGCCTCCTCGAGGGTCGCCCGGTGCGACGAGATCTCCGCGAACGGCACGCCACGCGTGGTCAGCAGCGTCACGACGGCCTCGGCCGGCAGCCCGGTGACCGTCAGCGTGCCGACGTCGGTGCGGCTGACGGAGGCGCCTTCTGCTTCCAGTACACCTGCCGCAGCATCGATCGAAGAAGCACCTGCGCGCAGGGTGACTCTGCCTGCGGCGGCCGTCTTGAGCAGCGCGGCGATGTTGGTGTCGGCGATCACCCGGCCCCGGCCGACGACCACGACATGGTCAGCGGTGTCCTCGAGCTCGCTCATGAGGTGACTGGAGACGAGGACGGCGCGGCCCTCCGCCGCGAGCCCGCGCAGGTGCTGGCGCATCCACACGATCCCCTCGGGGTCCATGCCGTTGAACGGCTCGTCGAGCATCAGCGCGGGCGGGTCACCGAGCAGCGCGGCGGCGATGCCGAGACGCTGACGCATGCCGAGGGAGAACCCGCCGGCCGCGCGCCGGGCCACGGTCTGCAGGCCGGCCCGCTCGAGGACCTCGTCGACGCGGCGACTCGGCAGCCCTTGTGAATGCGCGATCCACAGGAGGTGATTGCGCGCGGTGCGGCCGGGCTGCAACGCGCCCGCGTCGAGCAGCGAACCGAGGTGGCACAGCGGGCGGGTGAGGCTGCGATAAGGGCGGCCGGCGACGAGCGCGGTGCCGGCGTCGGGCGCGTCGAGGCCGAGGATCACCCGCATCGTGGTGGACTTGCCGGCGCCGTTGGGCCCGACGAAGCCGGTGACCTGGCCAGGCTCGACGGCGAAGCTCATCCCGTCGAGGGCGGTGTGCGACCCGAATCGTTTGCGGAGTCCGCTGACGACAATCATGCGGTCCGTTGTACGTGGCGGCCGGTGACATCACGGTGACAGCGGCTGACACCTCACTGACACCTTCGACCTGGCATGGTGGTGGGCATGCGGGTGCTGGTGGTTGAAGACTTCGAGGTCCTGGCCAGGACGGTCGGGACGGGGCTGCGCCGTGAGGGCATGGCGGTCGACGTGGTCCTCGACGGCACGGAGGCGCTCGAGCGACTCACCGTCAATCGGTATGACGTCGTCGTCCTCGACCGCGACCTGCCAGGCGTCCACGGTGACGAGGTGTGCCGGCGGATCGTCGCGGCCCGCTCCAGCAGCCGTGTGCTGATGCTCACCGCGGCGAGCACCGTCAAGCAGCGCGTGGACGGCCTCGGCCTCGGCGCCGACGACTATCTACCCAAGCCGTTCGACTTCGACGAGCTGGTGGCCCGCATTCGGGCGCTCGCGCGGCGCCCCGCTGAGGCATTGCCGCTGGTGTACGAGCTAGGCGACCTGACGCTCGACCCATCCCGGCGGGTCGCGTCGAGGGGCGGGCGCCGCCTGGAGCTCAGCCCCAAGGAGTTCGGCGTCCTGGAGTGCCTGCTCGCCGCCGGCGGCCGGCCAGTCTCCGCTGAGGATCTGCTGGAGCGGGTGTGGGACGAGGCGGCCGACCCGTTCACCACGGTGGTGAAGACGACGATCCGCCGGTTGCGCGGCAAGCTCGGCGCGCCCGAGCTCATCCACACGGTCCGCGAGGCCGGCTACCGAATCGGGGCCTCGTGAGCACCCGACGCCGGCGGCGGCGCGGGCTGCAGCTGCGGCTCACGACGCTGTACGCCGTGCCGTTCATCATCGCCGTGACGGCAGGCATCGCGCTGTTCTCCTTCGGGGAGAGCGTGTCCGCTCCCGCCAGCGAGACCGTCGGCGCCGTCCGGATCATCCGCGACCCTCCGACCGACTTCTACGAGGAGCGGATGTTCCGCGTCATCGCCCTCACGGTGCTGATCGCCAGCGTCGTCGCGGTGATCGGCGGTTGGATCACGGCCGGGCGGCTGCTGCGTCCGTTGCGCGCCATCATCGCCACGGCGCAGGACATCTCGGCGACGAGCCTGGACCGGCGGCTCGGCAAGACCGGTGACGACGACGAGTTCACGGATCTCGCCGAGACCCTCGACAGCGTCTTCGAGCGGCTGGAGGCGGCGTTCGCGTCGCAGCGGCGGTTCGTGGCCAACGCGTCCCATGAGCTGCGCACGCCGCTGGCCGCGGAGCGGGCGCTGCTGCAGGTCGCGCTCGCCGACCCCGACGCCACCGCCGACACCCTCCGCGAAGCGTGCCGCGAGGTGCTCGCTCTCGGCGCCGCCCAGGAGCGGCTCGTCGACGCCCTGCTGACCCTCGCCAGCGGCGAGCAGGGCGTCGAGCAGGCGGAGCCGGTCGACCTGGCAGAGATCGCGGCCGCCGCGATCCGTCGCCGGTCGAGCGAGGCGAAGGTCCGCGGTGTCCGCGTCGACGCGACGCTGGGCCCAGCCGTCGGTGCCGGCGACCCACGCCTGGCGGAGAGCCTGGTGGCGAACCTGGTCGACAACGCGGTGCGGTACAACATCGACGGCGGCTGGATCGAGGTCGTCACGTCCACGGTGCAGGACGCCACCCTGCCGACGACGCAGAGCACGGGCAGCCAGACGGGTCGTGCCGCGGCTCGGCTTGCAGCGCAGGGTGCGGGCGCTCCGGTCCGGGACGCGCCTGGACCAGCGGCAGGGGACGGGGCTCCGGCGGCGCGGGGCGTGGGCCGGCTTCTGCCCTGGGGTGCTGGCGCTCCGGTTCGGGGCGCGGCCGGGGCGACGGCGCGTGGCGCGGGTTCGACCGTGCGGGAGGTGGCTCGGCTGACGGTGCGCAACACGGGGCCGGCGGTCCCGGTAGAGGAGATCGGGCGGCTGCTGCAACCGTTTCAGCGACTGGAGGGGCAGCGGATCGGCCGGGCTGCGAGCGGGCACGGTCTCGGCCTTGCGATCGTGCAGGCCATCGCGACCGCGCACGGCGCCACGTTACGCGTCCTGCCCCGCCCGGAAGGCGGCCTCGACGTGACCGTCGACTTCCCGCTGCCCGTTGACCGCATCGCTTAGCTCGACCGGCGTGGGCTGGGCCGCTAGGTGAGGAGCGCGCGGGCCGGGCCTTTGAGGAGCGTCCGGGCCGGGCCTTTGAGGAGCGTCCGGGCCGGGCAGGGCGTCGGGATGGCACGGGTTGACGGGCCAGGTGAGGAGGTGCGGACTTGGGCAGGCAGTTGAGGAGGGCGCGGGCCGGGCGTGGCATCGGGACGGCGTGGGCTGGGGCGGTCAGGAGGTGAGTTCGGCCGGATCGCCTTGGTCGGGACGGTGTGGGTGGGCTGGTGCGGGGAAGTGGGCCCGGCCAGGTACGCCGTGGTCGGGAGGGCACGGTCGTGCGGTGCGGAGACCTGCGGTGCTGTGTCGGGCTGTCTGCCGTGCATGGCACCGCAATGCCGGATTCTGGCGTTGCGCAGGGTCGCGGTGCGGGGTCGTGCAGGGAGGTGGCTTCGTCAAGGGCTGTGGTCTGCCACCTCTCGTTGGGCTGGTGGGTTGCCAGCCTGCGGGAAAGCCGCGCGGGATGGGGCGGCGACCGAGTGATGTTGCGTTGTGGTGGGCCGCTCGTCAGGGACGTGGGAATTGGGTGACGAGGGCCGGCCGTGGTGTGGAGGTCGGCGGAGGGTTGACGACCGGGAGCCGTCGTCGGCGCCAGCGGGGTTTGGTGACCTGGTTACGGATGATCCAGGCGTGCCAGGTGCCGCGGCACGGGCGGTGAGCGGTCCGTCGCGGCTGGGTGGTCGCCGTGGCGGGTGCGGGGTGAGCGCGTTGCTGCAGCAGAGTGGCGGGGTACTGGACGATCAGGACTTCGAGGCGGTTGCCGGGCTGGTCGCGGCAGGTGAGTACCGGGACCGGATTCCCGGCAGGGAAGTCGTGGACCTCGGTCTGCTCGGGTTGCTTGATGACTTCGAGGCGCCGCCGGCGCGGCGGTGCACGTACGAGCGTGGGTCACGGAGTCACGTCGCGGCCTGGGGGCAAGGGGCTGGTGGAGAAGTTGCCGTCGTTGAAGCCCGCGTCGGCGGCCGTCGTGGAGGAGGTGGCGCACCACGGATCCGGTGAGTGGGGAGCCGCGGCTCGCGACGTACGTACGAGGAGACCGCCGCGATGCTCGGGGAGCAGCACTGGCTCGACGAGTGAGCGCCGGTCAGCAGGGGGCGCGGAAGGCGTCGAGGCGGAGGTTCTTGCGGATCGAGCTGAAGCGGAGGCCGGCCGCGGTCGGGCACAAGGAGGCCTTGTACTCGACGTGGAAGACGGGCTTGCCGGCGGTGATGAACGGGGTGAGCAGGGCGCACTCCTTCCACTGCAGGCACGATTCGTTGACGGCGAAGTCGAAGGACGGTTGCAGCTTGGTGATCTGGTCGAGGTCGTTCTTCAGGCCGACGGCCAGGCCGAGGGAGTGGGCGAGGTCGGCGACGCGGCGGTTGAACAGGAGCTGGTCGGCGGCGGTGAGGGGGAAGCCGGTGGGGTTGGTGTAGCCGTCCATGTTGTCGGGGTCGACGGCGTCGAAGCCCTTCGCCTTGCAGGTCGCGAAGCGGTCGGCGAGGATCGGGCGCAGCGTGTCCCACTGGCGGATGTCGAGCCACCGCTCGCCCGCCCAGCCGTCGAGGGCCTTGCCGCGCACGGCGGCCGGGAAGCGGGCGGCGTCGGCGCGCCAGTCCTCCCAGGAGCCGGCGTCGACGTAGCAGAGCACCTTCCGGCCGGCCGCGTGCAGCTGGGTGACCTGGGCCTTCGTGGAGTCGGCGCCGTCGATGTCGTACACGTCGGCGGTGACGGACGTGTCGAGCCTTCCGGTGAACTGCATCTGCCAGGTGGCGCCGACCGCCGGTTTCCACCAGGTCGCGGGGGAGGTCGCGGCGGATGCCGGTACCGTGGAGCAAACGACGGCGAAGATGGCTGTGACGGCCAGGAATACAGCGCGGGGGGTGTGTCGCATGCCTCGCCATCGGCCGGGCGTCGGGTGGCCTGATCTGACGGTCCGGCGGAATGCGCCGACCGGCCGGGGGACAGACAGCCCCATCTCCTGGTCGGTATGTGTTCGTGACAGCGGCGGCCAGGTGGTGTACGACCACCGCCCCGACACCGTGCTCTCCACAGCGAGTGTCGGCAAGCTGCTGCTGCTGATCGAGGTCGCCCGCGCGCTCCCGCTGGACCTGCCGTGCGACCGGCGGGACGTCGAGCCGGTGGCGGACTCCGGGTTGTGGCAGCACCTGCGCACCGACGTGCTGCCCGCGCACGACCTGGCGGTGCTGGTCGCGTCGGTGAGCGACAACCTCGCGACCAACGTGCTGCTGCACCACGTCGGGCTGGAGCGGGTCGCGGCCCTCGGGCATGAACTGGGGCTGGCGTCGACGGCGCTGCACGACATGGTCCGCGACGTGCGGACGGCCGCGCATCCGCCGCGGCTGTCGTCGGGCACCGCCGCCGAGCTGTCGCTGCTGTTGCACCGGCTGCCGGGGATCGACGGCGGCGAGCGGGTGCTGGATTGGATGCGCACGTCGGCGGATCTGTCGATGGTCGCGTCGGCGTTCGCGCTCGACCCGTTGTCGCACGACGGCCTGGTCCTGCGCAACAAGACCGGCACCGACGACGGCGTCCGGGCGGACGTCGGTGTCGTGAACGGGTGCGCGTACGCGGTGCTGGCCAACTGGCCACCGGACGAGGCGACGGTCGGTGAGGTGCTCGCGACCATGCGTGAGCTGGGCGATGGGATTCGTGCGTTCGTGGGAAACTGAGGCATGCCGTACTCGCCACGGGAGACCGTTCAGAAGACCGGGTTCAGCCTCGACACGCTGCGCTACTACGAGCGGATCGGCCTTCTTGACGGCATCGACCGCACCGCCGGCGGGCAGCGCATGTTCACCGACGACGACCTCGCGTGGCTGGAGGTCCTGCGCTGCCTGCGGGACACAGGCATGCCGATCGCGCGGATGCGTCGGTACGCGGAGCTGGCCCGCGACGGTGACAGCACCTTCGCCGAGCGCGCCGAGCTGCTGGAGGAGCACGACCGGGACATCGAGCGCAAGATCGCCGACCTGCGCGACGAGCAGACGAGGATCAAGGAGAAGATCGGCTGGTACCGCACTGAGCTCGCCCGCTTAGCTCCCGCCGATGCCCAGGCCCCCGCGTGACGGAGAGGTCCACGCCCGCGCCGCCGCAGGCCTGACCAAGGCGCCGACGGTGCACGGACGCGAGCCCTTGGGAAGCGCGACCGCGCGGGCGGGCATCGAGCGATAGCACCTGCGTGGGCGTCGGCCCGGCGGCGAGCATGGTTGCCACCAGACGGGCGTTGACGCGGTGCGCGGATGCCGGGCGGCGGGGTGCGTGGCCGCACCGGCTGGCAGTGGAGCCGGTGGCGGTGCGCCGGTGACGGCGGGACTTGATGCGGTGGCGGTGCGTTGTTGGGCGGTAATGAGTTTGGCTGGGCGCGTGGTCGTGCCGGCAGGCGTTGATGCGGTGGCGGTGCGCGGATGTCGTGTGGGTGAGCGGCGTGGCTGGGCGGGTGTTGCGGTGGTGGCGGTGCGCGGATTTCGTGCGGATGAGGCGGCAGGCCGTATCGGTGGGTATTACGGCAGTGGTGATGCGCGGGTGTTGGTGGGGTGTGTGGTCGCGCCGGTCGTATCGGAGCCGTGGTCGTGCGCGGGTGTCGAAGCAGTGGTGCGTTGTTGGGCGGTTGTGGGCGTGGTCGTGTCGGCGGGTGTTGCAGCGGTGGCGGTGCGCGGGAGTTGGGTCGGAGATGAGCGTGGTCGCGTCGGAGCGTTGGCGGTGCGTTTGCTGGGCGGGTTGTGAGCCGGTCGGGAGCGTGGCCGTGCCGGCGGGCATTGGGGGTCCGTGGTGTCGGTCGGTGAGCGGCATGGTTGATGCGGTGCAGGTGTCGGGCTGGTCGGGAGCTTGGCTGCGCTACCTGGCGTGAGGGCGCGTGGTGTTTGGCTCGCGGGAGCGCTTGTGGCGATCCGGCGAAGGGGAGTTCGCGTCCGGTGATGGCGGCATGCCCCGGTGGCGACGCCGGTGAGCGGATGGCCACGGCGGACCCGGTCGGCTGGTGGGCCTGCCCCGCTTTTTGGCGGACATCTGAGATCAGGAGCCTGTGGGCTCCGGGACCTGGGGTGTGGCCGGGGATCAGCCGGTGCCGCGAGGTCGCTGCTTCGGTGTGGACCGGCCGGGTGATGCTGGTCGGCCCGGGGCCTCGAGGAGGGCGGCGACGCGGTTCTGCCCGGTGGGCTGGGGCTGCGAGCGCTGCGGGGTGCCGATGGCCACGGCGCGCGGGTCGGCGTGGATCTGCGGTGTGGCCGGGATCAGCTGGTGCCGTGGGGACGCTGCGTCGGCGGTGAGCACGTTGCCGCCGGCGGACGTTGACGCGATGCACGGGTGCCGGGCCGACGGGGAGTGATGCTGGTCGGCGCTTGGCGTGGTCGTTGTCGGTGTCACGCTGGGGTTGTGAGCGCTGCGGGGGTGCTGAGGTCCATGGCGCAGCGGATCAGGGTGGCCAGGGCGGGGGAGCGGCTGTGTGGGGGCCAGGCGATCACCGTGGTCACCGTGGGGGCGTCCAGGACGGGGACGGCGACCAGGTCGGGGCGTAGCTGGGAGCGGCAGGAGGACGGCAGGGTGGCGACGACCATGCCGAGGGCGATCAGCTGGTAGAGCTGCGTGCTGTCGCGGACCAGCGGGCCGGGGCCGGGGCCGGGGGCGGGTGAGGCGGGGGAGCCGGGCCAGGTGGGGAACGGCTCGCCGGCCAGGTCGGCGGTCAGCAGGTGGGTGTGGCCGGCGAGGCGGTGGCCGGCGGGTAGGACCGCGACCTGGCCCTCGGTGTGCAGCTCCTCGACGTCGAGGCCGGTCACGTCGTCGAAGGGCAGGTGCAGCAGCGCCACGTCGGCGCGGCCGTCGCGGAGCAGGCGTTCCTGTTCGCCGATGCCGCACAGGAGCACCTCGATGGTGACGGCGGCGGGGGCGGTTGCGGCGTACGCCGAGAGCAGCGCGGGCAGGAGGTCGCCGGCCGCGCCGGACTTCGTGGCGAGCACGAGCTTGGCGGCGGGGTGGCCGGCGCGGCGGGTGCGGCGGTCGGCGGCGGCGACCGCGTCCAGGGCGGCACGGCCCTCACGGAGCAGGACCTCGCCCGCCGCGGTGAGCGCGACCGAGCGGCTGGTGCGCTCCAGGAGGGTGACGCCGAGGCGGCGCTCCAGCTGGCGGATCGCCCGCGACAGCGGCGGCTGGGCGATGCCGAGGCGTGCGGCGGCCCGGCCGAAGTGCAGCTCCTCGGCGACCGCGACGAAGTACGCCAGCTCGCGCGTTTCCATACCGCTACGGTATCGGTCCTGACCCAGACGGTGTTGGCGGCCGGGGCGGGGGCGGACCAGCATCGTGGGTATGACCACTGCAGTAACCGTCGCGCTGGTGACCGGCGCGAACAAGGGGATCGGGTACGAGATCGCGGCGCGGCTCGGGGAGCTCGGGTGGCGTGTCGGGGTCGGGGCCCGCGACGCCGGGCGGCGCGAGGAGGCGGTGGCGAAGCTGCGCGCGGGCGGCGCCGACGCGTTCGGGGTCGCGCTCGACGTCACCGACCAGGCGAGCGTCGACGCGGCCGCGGCGCGACTGGACCAGCTGGACGTGCTCGTCAACAACGCCGGGATCATCGGCGGCACGCCGCAGGTGCCGAGCACCGTCGACCTGGCCGTCGTGCAGGCCGCCGTGGACACCAACGTGTACGGGGTGATCCGCGTGACCAACGCGATGCTCCCGCTGCTGCGCCGGTCCCCGCGGCCGCGGATCGTGAACATGTCGAGCTCCGTCGGCTCGTTCGCGGAGCAGACCGACCCGCAGGGGCCGCTGAGCGGGATGCCGGCGTCGGTGGCGTACGCGCCGTCGAAGGCCTTCCTGAACGCCGTCACCGTCCAGTACGCCAAGGAGCTACGCGACACGGCGATCCTGGTCAACGCCGGCTGCCCCGGCTACTGCGCCACCGACCTGAACCACCACAGCGGCTTCCGGACCCCGGAGCAGGGCGCGGCGATCGCGGTGCACCTCGCGACCCTGCCCGCCGACGGCCCGTCGGGCGGTTTCTTCGACGACGAGGGCCCGGTCCGCTGGTAGAAGCCGGGTAGAAGCCTGGTAGGGACGACGCTACGCGAAGACCGGGTCGCTGCTCGAGATCAGGGCGAGTGAGACCGTGCCGCCCGTGAGGGCGGCGCGGGCGGCGGGACCGCGGTCCGGCAGCTCGGTGAAGGCGCCGGCGCGCAGGGCGTACACGTCGGCGAGCGACTGCCGGCACGGGTAGCCGGCCGGGCACTCGGCGGGTCGACCGAGGACGGTCGCGGTGCCCGAGCAGGCACGCGCGAACTCGTCGAGGCTCGTCACGTGGTACTTGTCGGCGAACGCCTTCGACACGGCGAACACGTCCTGCGCCGCGGCCGGCGACGCGAGGCCGAAGGACAGGCCGAGCTCGCCGCCGCGGTTCCCGGCCGAGGACCGCGACGTCGTCGACGATCGGCAGGTGCAGCTCGGTCACCGCCGCCCGGGACAGCGCCTCCTTGGCCGTGCGTACGCCGTCCCAGAGCTGCCGCCGCTGCCGCAGGTCCTGCGCGGTGGCGGGGTTGCTCAGCCGCTGCCACGCCCCCGGCGCCCGGGCGGCGTGCACCGCGCCGAGGTAGCTGACGACCGCCGCGTCGACGTCCAGCCCGCCGGTCTCCAGGAGGCCCTCGTCGGCCAGGACCGTGAACCCGTCGGCGTCGCGCCGGACGGCCGCCGCGTCGAAGGTGCCGGCGCCGAAGTCGTACACGACGATGCAGCCGCCGACAGGGACCGTGACGCCCTCCGTCGAGGCGAACCAGGCCGCCGCCGCGACCGGCTCCGCCACCAGCCGCACCGGACCCAGCCCCGCGTCCGCGGCCGCGTCGAGCAGGACCTGCCGCCGGCGCGCCCCCCACGTCGCCGGGCATGTCAGCACGGCCTCGGCCGGTGCCGCCCCGGCGACCCGCTCCGCCTCCGCGGCGACCCGCCGCAGCACCGCCGCGACGAGCTCCCGCACGGGCACCTGGACGGGCCCGAGCAGCACGGCCGTGTCGTCGATGCAGCGCTTCGGGTTGGGCTCCAGGCTCTCCGGCCGCACCCCGCCGCCGTGCAGCGCGTCGCGCCCGGCGAGCAGCCGCCCGTCCTGACCGCGGTACACCGCGGACGGCAGCGCCGGGCTCCCGTCGAAGACCAGCGGCCGGACCGACCCGTCGGGCCGGCCGAGCGCGGCCACGGTGTTTGTCGTCCCGAAGTCGACGCCGAGCCGGACCCCAACCCCGCTGACCATCGGGCAATCCTGGACCGCGTGCACGGGCAAGCCCGGCGCCGGTGTGAGCGCGGCGCCGGGCCGGAGGCGGTCGGCATCTCGATCAATTGCTGCACAGCGCGGCAGCACACGCCTTGCGGCCGAACGTAGGGTGCAACGGCTCGGCGACGGACACTATCTTGTCCGCTATGACGGACGAACTCCGGCTTCAGCCGGACGACGGCGGGGAGGAGGTCGAGGCCCTCCGCCGATGGCTGCGGTCCGACGACGACATCCGTTCGTGGACCGTCCAGGCCGAGCACGGCTCGCCCACGCCCGGGTACCTCGGCACCATCACCGATACGTACCGGTGTTGCTGCCGACGACCCGTCGAGGATGGCCTTGATCCTCGCTGACCCGCTCGCCTCGCGCGCCGTGCTCATCGGCGTCGGCGCCTACCACGAGCCCGAGCTGGCAGATCTCTCCGCGGTCGCGAACAACCTCCGGTCGCTCACCGACATCCTGACCGATCCCCTTCGGTGCGGGCTGCCCAGCGAGTCCATCACCGTGGTCTCCGACCCCCGGACACCGGTCGCGGTGGCGCAGGCGGTGGCCAAGGCCGCTGACGAGGCCACCGACGCACTCCTCGTCTACTACGCCGGTCACGGGATGCGGGCCGGACGCCGCCGTGAGCTGTACCTGGCCGTTGCCGAGTCCTCGGTGGAGTTCTCCGACGTGGACTGCCTGCCGTACCAGCGACTGCGGGACACGGTGCTCGACAGCCCCGCCGCGGTGAAGATCGTCATCCTGGACTGTTGCTTCAGCGGGGCTGCGCTGGACGGCATGGGAGGCGGACCGGCCGGGCAGGTCGTCATCGACGGTGCGTACGTGTTGACCGCCACGTCCGCCACCAAGCTGGCGATGGCGCCGGTCGGTGCCGAGCACACGGCGTTCACCGGCGAACTGGTCGGACTGCTCACCGAAGGGCTGCCCGGCGGCGGCGAGTATCTCAGCCTCGACACGGTGTATCACCACGTGTCGCAACGACTGCGCAGCAAGGGTCTGCCGAGGGCGGAGGCCGCCGCACGGAACACCTCCGGCACCTTCACCCTCGCACGCAACGTCGCCGCAACGGCCTCGCCGGCTCCGGAATCCGTCAGCCAACCGTCCATCGTGGACGAGTCGCCGGCCACCGAGGTGGCTCCTGCCCAGACCGCCAAGGTGCCTGCTGCCCCGCCTGCTGCCGAGGTCGCGTGGACGGTCGAACGGGTCGGGCCCGTCGTGCGTGGCATCCGGCGGCCGATTCCTCCGTTGGTAGCGACGCACCAACGCAACACCTGGAAGATCGCCCTGGATGTCAAGTCGCGTGAACCGGCGACCTTCGCTCCTCCGGTCGCCGGCGACACCCTGCTCATGGCGGGCACAGACCATCGACTGTACGGGCTCGACGCGCTGACCGGCGCGGTCCGATGGGCCTTCGCCGAGCCGGAGCGGAGCCTTGTCAGGCCGGTGCTCGTGGCCGGCTCCCGCGTGCTGGTCTGTGACGACGGAGGCCAGGTGCACTGCCTCGACAGCGGCACGGGCGAGCGGCAGTGGCGGCATCCGATCGCCGGACCCGCGGAGCGGACCGCGCTGGTCGCGGACGGTGCCAACGTATATGTGGCCGTCCGCGACGATCTCGCCACGCCCGACCTCACCGCGGTGGATCTGGCGACCGGCGCCGCGCGTTGGCGACACCGCATAGACGCCCGCCTGCCGGTGCTGGCGCCAGGCGGTCACGTCGTGGTGCGTCGGGAGAATCGCGTGGTCAGCCTTGCCGCGGACTCCGGTGAGGACCGCTGGGCGCGAGAGCTCGTCGGGGGGCCGGTCGCGTCGATCGCCGATACCGACGGCGTCGTCGTCGGCACGGATGCCGGACGGGTGGCCAGCCTCGCGCCCGCCTCGGGCGAGATCCGGTGGCAGGTCGTGCCGAAGCCGCGACCACTTCTGCTGCGGTTCGCCAGCGAGATGCCCCTCGAATGGGTCCTTGCCGCCGCCGACGGTGTGGTCGTGGCAGCTCGGCCGGAGGGCAAACGGGTGTACGGACTGGACCGCGAGACCGGCGAGACAGGCTGGTACATGCATGCCAACGGCTGGGGTGGGCCGTTCTCGGCGATCACGATCGCCGGTGGCGCCGCGTATTTCGCCACCCGCGATCTGCATGCGGTCGAAGCAGCGACGGGGCGCGTCCGTTGGACGCTGCGGACCGGCTACTACCCCGGCGCGGTGACCCTGGCCGGTGACATCGCCTGTTTCGGAGTCGGTGAATACCTCTACGCCGTCGACACCGCCACCGGCACGGTGCGCTGGCGGCATCTGGTCGGTAGGTGGCACGCAACGGCGCCGACCCTGACGAACGGCCTGGTCGCCTTCGTCAACGACGCCGCCGCTGCGACCGCGTTGAGACTGTGAGTCCGCGCATCGCGGATTCGGATCGAGGTTGATGCCGTCCGCGCCCAGGATCAGGCCGGCGCCGGCGGTCCGAAGTGCTGCCGCAACTGCCCGCGGCGTGACCAGGCAGGTGTCACTGTCTCCACCTTCACGAGCAACAGTGAGTCCCGTGCCGTTGCGGCCAGCGGATCCCGATCGGGACCCGAGGTCGGTCAGCGTCGCGGGACTCGGCTGCGAGGGGTCAGGGCAGGAGGGCCTGGTTGGTGGAGAAGACGTTGGTCGGGTCGTAGGAGCGCTTGATGCGCAGCAGGCGGTCGCGGTCCGGGGCGGGCCAGTTGGACTGGAGGGCCTCGGGGCCGGCGCCGCCGGAGAAGTTCATGAAGCCGCCCGGCACGGTGGCGTCCGCGGCCGAGGCCAGGACCGCGGCGGTGACGGCGTCGACGGCCGGCACCAGCTCCGGGACGCCCAGGCCGATGACGAAGAGCGAGAAGGCGGCGTCGCGGCCGGGGATCGCGTTCGGGACGGCCGGCGGGCGGGAGAGGGCGCCGCCGAGGTGGCGGAGCTCGACCATGATGAGCGGGACGTCGACCTGCGGGCCGGCGGTGGCGAGCAGGCCCTCGACGGTGGCCGCGGTCAGGTCGCCGAGGAGGGCGCCGCCCTCGCGGGTGGGCGTGGGGTCGACCGGGTCCTGGTGGATGGAGTCGACGGCCTGGTAGGGCATCTCGCCGACGCCGCCGAGCAGGACCGGGGCGGCGGCGAGCATGGGAGCGAGCAGCTCCGACGCGGTGTCGGTGTCGCCGAGGTACGCCACCCGCAGGTGCACCACGAACGCCCCGCGCAGCGGCTCGGGCAGCTGCGGCAGCGGGGGGAGGCGGAGCATGGCGAGGGACGTGTTCATCCGCTCGGGCAGGATCGGCGCCCACGCGCGGTAGGCGTGCAGGACCTCGGCGGCGTGGGTGGCCGGGAAGTAGAAGCCGCCGCCGGTCAGCGACGGCACGTCGAAGAGGTCGAACTCGATGGCGGTGACGATGCCGAAGTTGCCCTTGCCGCCGCGGACGGCCCAGAAGAGGTCGCTCTCGTGGTCGGCGTCGACGGTGCGGGCGACGCCGTCGGCGGTGACGATCTCGACGGAGCGGACGTGGTCGGCGGCGAAGCCGAAGGTGCGGCCAAGCGGGCCGAGTCCGCCGCCGAGCGTGTAGCCGACGACGCCGACCTGCGACGAGGAGCCGCTCAGCGGGGCGAGGCCGTGCGGGGCGGCCGCCTCGATGACCTGCGACCAGCGGACGCCGGCCGCGGCGCGGGCGCGCTTGCCGGCGGCGTCGACGGTGAGCGACTGCATGCGGCTGGTGGTGATGAGGACGCAGTCGACGGCGGGGCGGACGGCGCCGTGGCCGGTGGCCTGGACGGCGACGGGCAGGCCGTGGCGGCCGGCCCAGCTGACCGCCGCGGCGACGTCGGCCGTGCTGGTGGCGCCGACGGCGACGGCTGGTCGGTGCGGGTTCGCCACGTTCCAGGCGAAGATCTCCTCCGCGAAGCCGTCGTCGGAGGGCAGGAGCACGGGGCCGTCGACGGCGGCGGCGAGGTCGGCGAAGGACAGGTCGGTCGATGCAGTCATCAGAGGTTCCTCAGGGTTCGGGGCGCGTGCAGCGGCGCCACGGACCACGGTGCACGACAGCGCTTGGCCGCCGGTTAAGCACCACTTAAACGCGCGACTTGAGCGATACTTGCGGCCTCAAGATGGGCGGCGCCGAGCCGGCGGTGCGCCTCCAGGGCCAGCGTGGCGTGCGCGACACTCTCGTCCGGGCGGCCGAGGCGCTCCGCGAGCTCGGCGAGGGCGTAGCGCATCGAGCCCCAGGTGGCGCAGCCGGTCCCGACCGTGGACCACTGGTCGGCGAAGGGAAGGATCTCTTCGTACAGCTCGGCGCAGGGCGGCAGGTCGAGCCGCGCCGCCACGAGCGCCCACTGGAACGCCACGAGGTTCCAGCACCACAGCATCTCCCGCCGCGTGCCCCACCGGTCGACGAGCCGCCGGGCGAGGTCCTCGTCGCCGGACTCGCAGGCGGCCAGGACCGCGGTCGGGCGCAGCAGCTCCAGGTGCGGCTCGTCGGCGCGGCGGACCAGCTCGTCGAGCAGCTCGCCGGGCCTGCCCTGGAAGCGCCGGCTGGTGTACAGCATGGCCAGCCGGATCCAGTTGGTGCCCCACAGGCTGGTGTGCGCCTGCAGGGCGAACGCCTCGCCGACGAGCCGCTCGCCGTCGTCCCAGCGGCCGTCGAGCATCGCCCGGCCGGCCCGCGCGTACCGGACCTGCGCGGCGAGGACCCCGGTGCGCAGCTCCTCGCCGAGGTGGACGGCACGGGCCAGGTCGGTCTCGAAACCGGCGACGTCGCCGGCGGTCACGGCGTTCATCATGCGGTGCAGCCGGCCGGTGAGCTCCACGGTGCGCGGCAGCCCGTCGATGGCGAGCAGCTCGTCGACGGCGGCCCGGCGCAGCCGCTCGGCCTGCGGGACCAGGGCGACGTTCCAGAGGTTGTTGAGGGTGCGGGCGAGGAGCTCCGCGTCGCCGGTGCGCCTGGCGAGCGCCACGGCTTCAGCGGCGTGCGCCTCCCCGGCCGGCCGGTCCTCGCTGTGGTACAGCTCGACCGCCAGGGTGCCGAGGAGGACGGCCCGGCGCCGCGGGTCGGTGTCGCCGAGGCGGGCGAGCTGGTCGCGGAGGATGCCGATCATCCGCTCGTCGACGACCAGGTAGGGCCGCCACGTCCACAGCGTGACCCCGCCGAAGAGCGTGGCCGCGTCCATCGTGAGGTCGTCGTCGCCGAGCTGCCGGGCGAGGGTGAGCGCCTCGTCGAGGACGGCGCGGGTGCCGGCGAGGTCCCCGCCCGCGCGGCGCGCGGCACCCAGCTGGACGAGCAGCCGGCACCGGTCGGCGGCCGCGCCCGGGCGGGTCGGGTCCAGCGCGCCGAGAGCCGCCTCCAGGTAGGCGGCGGCCTCGTCGTACGCCAGCTGCGCCATCGACAGGTCGGCGGCCCGCCGCGCGTAGCCGACGGCCCGCTCCGCGCCGCCGAGCCGCGCCGCCATGGTGAAGTGGTGCACGAGCCGGCCGAGCAGCGCGGGATCGTCGGGCCGGTCGAACGCCTCGAGGGCCTCGCCGACCCGCAGGTGCAGGCGGGAGCGTTGCAGCCGGGTGAGCGCGCCGTAGAGGGTGTCGCGGACGATCGCGTGCGAGAACCGGTAGTCCCAGGTGCCGGGCACCTCGGTGAGCAGCCCCGCGACCACCGCGGGTTCCAGGGCGCTCATCACCTGTTCGTTCTCGGCGTCGGTGCCGGCCTCCAGCAGGACCAGCTCGACGTCGCGCCCGATGACCGCCGCCGTGCGCAGCATCGCCTGGGTCGCCTCCGGCAGCCGCGACACGCGCCGGCCGACGACGTCGCGGACCCCTTCTGGCACGTCGAGGTCGGCGACGGCCTGCGCGGTGCCCCAGCCGCCGGGGTGCTCGCTGGTGAGCAGCCGCAGCAACTCCTTCAGGTAGAACGGGTTGCCGCCGGTGCGCTCCAGCAGCGCCACGACGACCTCGCCGGGCGCGTCGCCGCCCGCGCTGTCGTGGAGGTACGCGGCGACGTCACCCGCCGTGAACGAGCCGAGCCGGATCCGGTCGGCGCCGCGCTCGTTCGCCAGCAGCGCGAGGGTCTCCCGCAGCGCGGGGTCGCCGTCGGCGACGTCCGGGCGCATCGTGCCCAGCAGCAGGATCGGCCGCCGGTGCAGGGCGGGCGCCAGGTGCGCGAGCAGCTGCAGCGACGACGCGTCGGCGACGTGCAGGTCGTCGACGACGAGCAGCAGCGGCTGCCCGGCGGCGCACTCCGACAGCGTCTCGGCGACCGCCTCGTGCAGGTGGAACAGGGCGGTGCCGGGCTCCTCGGCCCGCCATCCGCTCTCGCCGCGCCCGGCGAGCACGTCGAGCAGGTGCCGCCGGCCGTCGGTGTCGGGCAGCGCCCGCAGGATCTGCGCCCACGGCCAGAACGCGGGGGTCGCGCTCGCCTCGACGCACCGGCTCCACGCGACCCGCAGCCCGTGCCCTTCGGCGAGGGCGGCGGCCCGCTCGGCGAGCAGCGTCTTGCCGAGCCCGGCCTCGCCGACGACGAGGACGACGCCGCCCTGGCCCGCGGCCGCCTGGGCGAGCCGCTCGTCGAGGTGCCGCTCCTCCCGCCCCCTGCCGACGAGCACGGTCCCCGGCGGGCGCTCGGCCACCTGCACGGCGGCGCCGGGCAACGTCTGCATCAAAGCGCCCGGCGGCGCCTGCGCCGCGCTGCCGGGCGGCGCCTGCATCACGCCGCCGGGCGGCGCCTGCATCACGCCGCCGGGCGGCGCCTGCATCACGCCGCCGGGCGGCGCCTGCATCACGCCGCCGGGCGGCGCCTTCACCACGGCGCTGGGTGGCGCCTGTAAGGCGGCGCGGGGCGGCGCCGCGAAACCGGGGCTGCCGGCGGAGGGGGTGAGCGCCGGGTCGTGGCGGAGGATGGCCGCCTCCAGGTCGCGCAGGTGCGGGCCGGGCGGCAGGCCGAGCTCCTCGTCGAGGACCGTCCTCGCCCGCCGGAACGCGGCGAGCGCGTCGGCCTGGCGGCCGTCGCGGTACAGGGCGAGCATCAGCTGCCCCCAGGGCCGTTCGCGGAACGGGTGCCGGTCCAGCAGCGCCACGGACGCCGCTGCCGCCGCCGCGTGCCGCCCGGTGGCGAGGTGGACGTCGACGAGGTCCTCGACGGCGCCGTCGTGCACCTCGCCGAGCTGCGCGGCGACCGCCGCCGCGAACTCCTCGTCGGCGAAGTCGGCCAGCGGCCCGCCCCGCCACTCCCGCAGGGCCGCGGTGAGCAGGGTCTCGGCCTCGGCGTACGCGCCGGCCGCGAGCTGCGCCCGGCCGTCCTCGGCGCCGCGGGTGAAGCGGGCCGCGTCGACCTGCCCGGCGTCGATCGCGAGGAGGTACCCGGGATCCCGGGTCACCAGCACCGACGGCGGGGTCCGCGGCGGGCGGTCCGGCTCGAGGACGCGCCGCAGCTGCGAGATGTACACCTGCAGCGTGCTGGTCGCGCTCGACGGCGCCTCGCCGGTCCACAGCCCGTTGATGATCCGGTCCAGCGACACGACCCGGCCGGGGTCGAGCAGCAGCAGCGCGAGGACGGCCCGCTGCTTGCGCGCGCCGAGGTCCAGCGGCGCGCCGCCGGGCGGCTGGACCTCCAGCGGGCCCAGGATCCGGAAGTCGAGCCGCGTCACGGTCGCCACGCTATCCGCCGGCGGGCGCCCCGGGGCCGACCCGTCGGATCTTGGACTCAGCCTCCGGCCAGCAGCTCAGCCTCCGGCCAGCAGCTCGGCCAGGCGCCGGGCGACGGGCCACGCGCCGTCGGACGTGTTCGACACGACGGTCCACGTCAGTGCGGTGTCCGGGTCGTGGACGCTGCGGAACGACACACCCGCGTCATAGCCTTCGAGGGTGACCGCCTTGCCGGTCCCGTGCAGCCAGAAGCCGAGCCCGTAGCGCCGGGGCCCCTCCGTCGCGTCGCTGCGCGGCCGGAGCATCTCCAGCACCCGCGCCCCAGGCACGATCCGCCCCGCGAAGAGCGCCGTCCAGAACGCGCCGAAGTCCGCGACCGTCGAGTACGCGCCGCCGTCGCCGCTGCCGCGGACCGGCAGGTGGAACACGTTGGTCCGGTCGGAGCCCGACGCGTGCAGGTAGCCCCGCGCCGCGCCGGCGGGCAGCTCGTCGGAGCGCGGGAACCCGGTTCCGGTCATCCCCGCCGGCTCGCACACCCGCCGCGTGACGAGGTCGTGAAACGGCAGCCCGGCGGCGCGGGAGGCGATGAGGGCGAGCACGACGTAGCCGCTGTTGCAGTACGCGAACCGCTCGCCGGCCGGGAACTTCGCCGGATGGCCGCCGAGGACCTTCAGGTAGTCCTCGGTGTCCGCCAGCTCGTGCACCGGCACCGGCAGCACGAAGTCGGTGATGTCGCCGGCGGTGTCCTCGTCGAAGTAGTCGCCGATCCCGGACCGGTGCGCCAGCAGGTGCTCGACGGTGACGTCCGCGCCGATGAGCGGCAGATCGGCGCCGAGCAGCTCCCGCGCCGGCGTGTCCAGCGCAAGCGTCTTGTCCTCGACGAGGCTCATCACGGCGAGGGCCGTCAGCCCCTTGGTGGCCGACGCGATGCCGAACCTGGTCCCGACCGTGTTGGGCACGTCCGCCGCGCGGTCGGCGAGGCCATACGCCGCGGCGAACTCCGTCACGCCGGCACGGTCGACGCGGACCGCGCCGGAGAAGCCGGCGATGTCGCCGAGCATGGGCAGCTCCCGAGATCTTCGGTGGTGACGGCGCGCTTTTTGGAGAAGTAACCGTCACCGGCGCACCGGAAGTTGCTGCGGCCACCGTACCGGGGACCGTGGCGACCTCGCCGCTCATTTTCAGGCGGGCGGGTGGCATTTTCAGGCGGGCAGGTGGCATTTTCGGGCGGGGCAGGTGGCATTTCAGGCGGGGCAGGCGGCCCCGAAGGTCGGGCGCTGCGTCAGCGTGAACCGGCAGCCGAAGTCGTCCGCGGCCACGGCCCGGCGGTCCAGGATCGCGTCGCCGGCCGGCCGGTGCCCGGTCCTGACCCACGAGACCAGGTCGTCGAAGCCCTGCGCGAGCTCCAGCACGGTGAACTCGCAGTGCCCGAGCGCCCGTACCGCGCGGGACACGAACAGCTTCCCGCGGCCCTGCAGGGCGGCGCGGCGCGCGTACTCCTGCTCCATCGACAGCGGCACGAACAGGTCGCCGATCGTGTGCATCGACAGCACCGGCACCCGCGGCCGCCCGTCGACGCGCGGCACCCCCGACAGGTCCCGCGACGGCCGGTCGGTGCGGTCGACCCGCAGGACGTCGCGGTTGACCCGCAGCTCGTCACGGCTGAGCCACGGGCTGTCGTCGCTCTGGTACAGCGTGAACCGGTTCGACGTGAGGTTGCCCTCGGCGATGCCGGCGGTGCCGCCGGACAGCCCCGGGTAGACCCCGAACAGGAACGGCACCGTGGTCAGCGGCGGGATCCCGGGCAGCGCGCTCCAGTAGGCGATCGCGTTGTCGAAGCCCGGCCGCGTGCCGCCGCTGCGCTGCTCGACGAAGTCGCCCCACGTGCGGCCCAGCGCGGTCAGCCCCGCCCCCTGGCCGAGCAGCGGCACCTGCCGGGCGACCTGCTGGCGGTACACCTCCTGGAACGACGGATCGACGGGCGCCTTCGGGAACGTGATGGCGGTGCCGGTCAGTGCCGCCGCGGTCACGTTCGCGTCGAGGAAGTAGTCGAACAGCTCCGCGTCGCCGAGGACGCCGCAGACGGGCATCGCGCCGACGAACGCCTGCGGGTGCTCCTCGATGGCCACCGCCGTGACGTGGCCGCCCATCGACGCGCCGGTCATGTAGACGGACCTGGCGCGCAGCCCGGTGCGCTCCTTGAAGCGGTCGATCAGGGTGTACGAGTCGCGCACGCCCTGCCCGACGTCGTAGCCGTTGGTCGCGTAGCTGGACGCGGCCCAGGCGAAGCCGCGCGACAGGTAGTGTGCGCGCAGCGACGGGCTGTCGACGAACACGGTCGTGCCGAGTCCGCGGTACCCGTGCGCGTACAGCACCAGCTCGCCGTTCCAGTCGGCGGGCTTCTCGATGCGGTACGCCGCACCGTCGGTGATCCCGGTCCACACGCTCGACCCGTTGACCGGCACGAACGGCGTGCCGTTCACGTCGCAGTCCGGATCCGCGACCGTGTAGCCGGGCTGCGTGGTGCTCACGACCGGCGGGCCGCAGACCGGCGGGTCCGCGGCGGCGGGCGCCGGGACGGCGAGGATGCCCGCGACAAGTACCAACGACGCTACGCTGCGCATCCACACATGAGACGCCCGTCGATGCCTTGCTGTCAACGACTGTGTGCACTCATTGTGCTTGTTGTCGTCGATTTCGGGTTTCGCGGTCTGCCTTCTAGACTCCCGGACCCATGGAGCGCCGTCACCTGCGTTGGATCATCCCTGCCGCGGGCGGCGTGCTCGCCGTCGTCGTGTCGCTCGTGCTCGTCCTGCAGGACACCGGCGAGGCGGCCTGCGCCTCGGTCCCCGCCGCGCCGGCGGCTCCGGCTTTTCCCGCGCTGGCGCCGGTGATCGAGAACGTGCGCTCCGGCAGCGCCTCCTACTACAGCACCAACCGCAACGGCATGTGCAACCTCGGCGCCCCCTCCACCGACGCCTACGCCGCGATCGGCCCCGCCGAATGGGCCGGCGGCGCGGCGTGCGGCTCCTACCTCGCCGTGACCGGCCCCAACGGCCAGACCACCAACGTGCAGGTCGTCGACCAGTGCCCGTCCTGCCCCGCCGGCAAGATCGACCTGAGCAAGGGCGCCTTCTCCCGCATCGGCTCCGTCAGCGCCGGCATCATCCAGATCACCTACGGCACCGTCCGCGACCCCGACCTCGCCGGCCCCCTGAAGGTCCGCGCCAAGGGCGGCACCGGCTACTCGTCCCTCTCGGTCGTCCTGGACAACCACGGCAACCGGCTGTCCACTGTGGAGCTCCAGACGGCCGCCGGCTGGACGCCGCTGAAGCACAACACCGACAACACGTGGACCGGCCCGTCGGGCCTGACCGGCCCGGTCACCCTGCGCGTCACGGACGCCTCCGGCCACCAGGTCACGCTGCCGGGGATCGCCCTGGGCTCGTCGGCGTTCCAGCAGACGCCCACCCTCATGTACAGCCCGGCCCCGCCCTCCCCGTCCCCGTCGCCCTCCCCGTCGCCGTCCGAGTCCCCGTCGGCCGCCGCCACCACCCCGGTCGCCGCCGCCGCGGCCAGCACCGCCCCACCCACCTGCTGAAAGCGATCGCGGCGGTTCCCGGGGTGCGACATCCGACCTGGGAGCGCGACTTCGTTCTTCCAGCCGCACAACGAACCCGCCCGCCGGCATCACCTGGCTCCTGGATGCGCGGCGGGGCGCAGGGGTGGGCGGCGGCGGGTGCGGCGGCGCAGGGTGATGGTGAGCCAGGTGAGCATGGCCAGGGCCCACAGGGCGACGAAGACCGTGGTCGCCGCCCAGCGGGCCAGCGGGAACACCGACGGGGCGGGGGAGGGGCCGCCGAAGGCGCCGGCCGTCACCAGGTCGGTGGCGACGTCCACGTCCCAGATGACGCCCTTGGGCTTGGTGAGCAGGGACTTCGTGGTGCCGCCGGGGGTGAGGGCCAGGAGGTCGGCGTCGGAGACGGCGCGGTAGGCGGCCGGTGGGTCGTCGGAGGGTTCCCCGCCGTTCGTCTCGTCGGTGTAGCGGACCAGGACCGCGGTGCCGTCGCGTTGCCAGCCGGCGAGGCGGGCCGTGGCGCCGCCGAAGGTGGGGAACGTCGTGGGGAGCTCGGTGCCGGTCGTGGTGGACAGGACGGTGAGGCGCCAGGACCTGGCGTTGCGGGCGGCGTTGGAGCAGCCGGTGGTGCAGCCGTCGGCGATGGTGAGGACGCCGAGGCCGGTGCCGTCCGCGGTGTACGACCACGGGCCGCCGAGGTGGGCGCCGGCCGGCAGGGTGGCGAGCGGGCGGCGGGTGCCGGTGGCCGAGTCGAGCAGCGCGAGCTCGCGGCCGAGCTGGACGGCGACGGTGCGGCCGTCGGGGGAGAAGGCGGCGGCGCCGCGGCGGGTGCGGCCCAGGTCCAGCAGGTGCGTCGCGGCGCCGGAGCCGACGTCGAGCAGCCACAGCGCGCCGTTGTCGGACCCGGTGGTGTCGGCGCCGTCGAAGGGCGTGTCGGACCAGGAGGACGCGCCGAACCGGTGCACCAGCAGGCGGCGGCCGTCGTGGCTCCACGCGACCGGGACGGCGGGGCCGGAGCCCTGGTGGCGCCGCTCCTCGCCGGTGGTCAGGTCCACGATGGACACGTCGGTGTCGCCGGTGCCGAGGAGGCGCTCGTAGGTGCCGTTGCCCGCGGCGTAGCGGCCGTCCGGGGACAGCAGCACGTCCTGGCCGGCCTGCAGGTAGGTGGTGCCGAAGGGCAGGACGCGGTAGGAGCCGTCGCGGCCGATCGCGCTGATGCGGCTGCCGTACGTGAAGGGCAGGTCCATCGCCTGGTAGCCCCCGCCGCCGCTGACCAGCAGCGCGGCCGGGCCACGGGGCGAGCCGGCCACGCTGGCCTGCCAGGGCCAGGGCTCGTGCAACCGCCCCGGCACGGTGCTCGTCCCGCTCGCCGGGACCACAGCGCCGTCAACCCCGCTAAGTGCAATAGAAGCGGCAAATGCCAGTACAATAGCGAAAATGGCAAATGTCGACATTTGTAACCGGTGCCGGCGGCGGCCGCGGCGGAACAGGTCGGACGGGACGCGGGCGGCGGGCATGTCGTCGGCGGCCGCGGCCAGGCGGCGGGTGAGCTCCTGCGTCATCCTCGCACCTCCAGTTCGGAAGGGTCGCCGAGCAGCTCCGGGGCGACCGCCCGCAGCCGGGCGAGCGCGTCGCGGGTCTGGCTCTTCACCGTGCCGACGCGGCAGCCGAGGATGTCGGCGGTCTGCGCCTCGGTGAGGTCCTCGAAGTAGCGGAGCACGATCACCGCGCGCTGCCGCGGCGCCAGCCTGGCGAGCGCGGCGCGGACGGCCACGCTGCCGGTGACCGCGTCGGACTCGTCGGGGCCGGGGCGGTCCGGCGGGTGCGCGACGTGGACGGTCCGCCCGCGGTGCCGCCGCCACGCGGACACGTGCTGGTGGTAGAGGGTGCGGCGGACGTACGGGTCGGGGTCCCCGCCGGCCGCGATCCGCCCCCACCGGCCGGCCACCCGCAGCAGCGTCTCCTGCACCAGGTCCTCGGCCAGGTGCCGGTCCCCGGTGAGCAGGAACGCGATCCGCGACAGCGCGGCGACCCGCTCCCGCACGTACGCCAGGAACGACTCCTCTGCGTCCACGTCCACCTCCACACCCTCCGACACGCCACCGCGCCGGGAAAGGAGGGGTGTGATCCATGACGAGTTTCTGCGTCGATTCTTGCGTCGATTTTGGTCGGGCGGGTATCAAGGGGGCAACGGAAGTTCGATCGTCGAAATATTTGTCTCCGGAAGGTACAGAGCGTGGGCACACGAGTGACGGCGGCCGTCACGAGCCGGTTCGGCGCGGTCCTGATCCTGCTGGTCACGGTGGGGCTGACGGCGCTGGTGTTCCTCACCTCGCCCGCCCAGCCGGAGAAGGAGCCCGCCGACGGGCTGCCGGCGGGCAAGCAGTCGACGAAGGTCATCGAGCTGGCCGACCGGTTCGCCAGCGGCCGCGCCGAGGTGGCCGTCGTTGTGTACGAGCGGCGCGACGCACCCCTCACCGACGCCGACCGCGCGGCGATCGAGCGGACCAGGACCACCGCCGGGGGGCAGGCGCCGGCCGTCGTCGCCGAGGACGGGCGGGCCGCGCTGCTGCCCGTGACGCTCACCGGCGAGGGCGACGAGCTGTACGCCGCCGTCGACAAGCTGCGCGAGACCGTGCACGCCGGCCTGCCGGCCGGGCTGAACGCGCAGGTGACCGGCGGGCCCGCGTTCGGGCGCGACATCTCCGCCGCGTTCGAGGGCGCCGACGTCACGCTGCTCATCGCCACGGCCAGCGTGGTCGCGCTGCTGCTGCTCATCACGTACCGCAGCCCGCTGCTCTGGATCGTCCCGCTCGTCGTCATCGGCGTCGGCGACCAGGTCGTGGCGAAGCTGCTGCCGTGGGTCGCCGTGCTCGTCGGCGAGCGCACCGACGCGTCGGTCAGCGGCATCGTGTCCGTGCTCGTCTTCGGCGCCGGCACCGACTACGCGTTGCTGCTGATCTCCCGGTACCGGGAGGAGCTGCGCCGCGCCGACGACCGCCGGGAGGCGATGCGGGTCGCGCTGCGCAACGCCGCGCCGGCCGTCGTCGCCAGCGCCGGCACCGTCGTCCTCGCGCTGCTGACGCTGCTCGCGGCGGTCCTGACCGCGAACCGGACGCTCGGCGTCGCCGCCGCGATCGGGGTCGCCGTGGCGCTGCTGTTCGGGCTCGTGGTGCTGCCCGCCGCGCTGGTGTGCCTGCCGCGCGGGATCTTCTGGCCGTTCGTGCCGCGGGTCGGCAGCGACGACCCGACGACCCGCGGCCTGTGGTCCCGCGTCGCGCACGCCGTCGGCCGGCACCCCGCCAGGGTCCTCGCCGGCGCCACCGTCCTGCTCGCGGTGCTCGCCGGCGGCCTGCTGAGCACGTCGATCGGGCTGTCGCAGACCGAGCAGTTCCGCACGCAGGTCGAGTCGGTCACCGCGCAGGAGGCCCTCGCCAGGCACTTCCCCGCCGGTTCGGCGCAGCCGGTGACCGTGATCGTCCCCGCGGCCGCCACCGACCGGGTCGTGGCCGCCGTCGAGGGCACGGACGGCGTCGCCGCGGTCGGCCGGCCCGAACGCTCCGACGACGGCACGCTGACCAAGCTGCGCGTCGACCTGAAGGCCGGATCGGGCACGCCGGCCGCCGACGACACGGTCCGGGCGCTGCGGTCGGCCCTCGGCGCGCTCTCGGCCGGCGAGACGCTCGTCGGCGGGGCGCCCGCCGCGGACCTGGACAAGCGTGACGCGTACAGCCGCGACAACACCGTCGTGGTCCCCCTGGTGCTGCTGGTGGTGCTGCTCGTCCTCGTGCTGCTGCTGCGCTCGGTCGTGGCGCCGGTGCTGCTCCTGCTCACCGTCATCGTCAGCTTCGCCGCGAGCGTCGGCGCCGCCGGCCTCGTGCTGCGGCACGTCCTGGACATCCCGGCCCTCGACGCGGGCGTGCCGCTGCTGAGCTTCCTGTTCCTCGTGGCGCTCGGCGTCGACTACAACATCTTCCTCGTCACCAGGGCCCGGCAGGAGGCGGCGGCGCTGGGCGACACCCGCGCGGGCGTGATCCGGGCGCTGGGCGCGACCGGTGGCGTCATCACCTCCGCCGGCATCCTGCTCGCGGCCGTGTTCACCGTGCTCGGGGTGCTGCCGGTGATCGTGCTGACGCAGATCGGGGTGATCGTCGGCATCGGCGTCGTCCTGGACACCCTGGTGGTGCGGACCGTGGTCGTGCCGGCGATCGCCCTGCTGCTCGGCGAGCGCTTCTGGTGGCCCGCCCGCCCTGCCACGGCTTCGTCTTCCGGCGAGTCCGCTCAGAGTCCGGATGCTCCGGCGCATCACCCGGGCCGGCACGTCGCGACCGGGGCGCCGGGGCGGCACGCGGGGTGACGGGTCAGGCGTCGTACAGGTCGGCGTAGAGCTCGTCGAGCGCCTCGGCGTGCGCGCCGATGACGTTGTGGGCGTGGCCCTCACCCTCCGGCAGCATGTGGTGGGTGAAGGCCGCGCCGGCCGCCTCGGCCAGCCGTCGCGGCACGGCCACGGCGCGCGCCGCGTCGATGACCGTGTCGCCCGGCGACGTCACGACCGCGACCCGCCGCAGCGCGCCCACCGCCGGCCGCTTCGGCAGGCTCGCCGCGACCCGCAGGTACTGGGCGACCGCCGTGAACGAGTAGCCCCGCGCGTCGACGTGGTCCGGCAGGAGGCGCAGGCCGTACAGGGTGGTCAGCGGCCACGGCACCCGCCGCCGGGGCGCGAACAGCGGCGTGATCAGCAGCAGCCGGGCGACCGTGTCGCCGCGGCTCGCGCCGAGCCACGTGGCGAGGGCCGCGCCGGCCGACACCCCGACGACCCCCACCTCGTCGCCCAGCGTGGCGGTGACGTCGAGCGCGTCGCCGGCGTACCGCAGCAGCTCCCGCGACGTGAAACCCCTGTGCGTGGCGTCCGGCGTGCCGTGCCCGGGCGCCGCCGGCGCGTAGACGTTGCACCCGCGTTCGTAGAACAGCCCGGCGAGCCGCTCGACCTGCCGCGGCCCGTGCGTGTACCCGTGCAGCAGCAGCACGGCCTTCGCCGTCCGCCCCCCGTGGCTGCGCCGCAGCGTCATAGGTCGTTTCCCATCGGTCGCGCGCCTGACAGCGCGCCGACGATGGTCGCATCCTGGGGAACGGGCACGATCCGGGGGGCGGTCAGCGCCTGACGACGTCGTGGGCGAGGCGGAGCAGGTCGGGCACGGCCGGGTGGGTGAAGGGCTCCCGCCACGCGAGGATCACGTCGACCGGGGGTGCGTCGGTGAGCGGGACGTAGCGCACCGCCGGGTTCGGGTGCATCGCGGCGGTGCCCGCGGGTGTCACGCCGACCGCGTCGCCGGCGATGATGACCGACAGCCAGTCGTCGGTGTTCTTCACGGGCACGACCTGTGACGGCGCGGCGTCCGGCGGCCACAGGGCGAGGGTCGTGCTGCCGGTCACCGTGTTCAGCGCCAGGGGCTCCGCGGCGAGGTCGGCGAGCGTCAGCGAGGCGCGGCCCGCCAGGGGGCTGTCGTCGGCGACGGCGGCGAGCCGGGGCTCGCGCATCAGGTGGGCCGTCACCACACCCGGGACGTCGGGCGCGCCGCGCAGCACGGCGACGTCGACCGTGCCGGACGCGAGGCCGGCGCTGCGCTCGTCGAGGCGCAGCAGCTCCAGCACGGTGTCCGGGTGCGCCCGCTTCCACCGTCGCTGGAGGCCGGTGGTGTACGCCCCGAGCGCCGACCATGCGTGGCCGAGGCGGACCGGCAGCCCCCGGGACCGGTCGGGGTCGAGGGCGTGCTCGACGGCGGCGATCGCGGCGGCCGCGTTGCGGCGGAACTCGCGGCCGGCCGGGGTCAGCGCCAGGTGGTGCGTGGAGCGGTCGACGAGCCGGGCCCCGAGGTGCGCCTCCAGCTGCTGCAGGGTGCGGGTCAGCGCCGGCTGGGTCAGGTGCAGGCGGGCGGCCGCGCGGGTGAGGTTGCCCTCCTCCGCGATGGCCAGGAACCCCCGGAGGTGCCGCAGCTCGATGGTCGCCATTCCCGCCGCCTTCAAAGGCCCCACGCATGGCCGGCCCCTCCGCGGCGCTGCGGACTGGTCATGCGCGTCAAGCATAACCACCGGCGAAACGGCATTTCCCATGATCCGCGCCACTGCATAGCGTTGCCGTGTGACCGACGTCCTGACCGCGCCCGCCCCGACCACCGTCGCCGTCGAGTCCAAGGGCGGCGGGGTGTGGCGGGTCCTCGCGTCGCAGACGTCCGTCCACAGTGGGGCGGCCGTCGCCACCACCCTCTTCCCGCTCGCCGGGGCGGCCGGGGTCGTGTCGCTGCGGCTGCTCATCGGCAGCGCGGTCCTCGTCGCGATCGGACGGCCGAGGCTCAGGGGGTACACCACCCGGCAATGGATCCTCGTCGGCCTCTTCGGCGCCGTCCTCGCCGGCATGAACCTCGCGTTCTACGTCGCCATCGCGCGCATGCCGATCGGCCCGGTCGTCACCCTGGAGGTGCTGGGGCCGCTGACGCTGTCGGTGGTCACCGCGCGGCGGCGGGTGGCGTGGCTGTGGGCGCTGCTCGCGCTCGCCGGGGTGGCGCTGCTCGGCGGCGGTGGGTTCGACCAGCTCGACCCGCTCGGGGTGGGCTGCGCGTTCCTCGCCGGCGCCGCCTGGGCCTGCTACATCATGCTGTCGGCGCGGGCCGGCGCCACCTTCCCGAAGCGCGACGGCCTGACCCTCGCGATGCTCGTCGCCGCGCTGCTGGCCCTGCCCGCCGGGATCCTCGGCGCCGGCGCGGCGTTGACCGGCCCCCGCGTGCTCGCCCTGGGCGCCGCGGTGGCGGTGTTGTCGTCGGTACTGCCGTACACGTTCGAGCTGACCGCGCTGCGCCGCCTGCCGACGTCGACGTTCGCTGTGCTGATGAGCCTCGGCCCGGCGATCGCGGCGCTGATGGGGTGGGTGCTCCTCGGCCAGGACCTGCACCCGGCGCAGATCGCCGCGATCGGGTTCGTCGTCGCGGCCAGCGCGGGCGTGGTGCTGTGGAAGGACCGCGGGGCCGCTACAGGCGCGGCAGCCGGATCGTGACGACGGTCCCGCGCGGGTCGTTTGGGGCGGCGGTGACCGTGCCGCCGTGCTGGGCGGCGGTCTGCGCCACGATGGCGAGGCCGAGGCCCGAGCCCGGCATGCCACGGGCGGCCGGCGAGCGGTAGAAGCGGTCGAAGACGTGCGGCAGGTCCTCGGCGTCGATGCCGGGGCCGGTGTCGGCGATCCGCAGCACGCACCAGCCCTGCTCGGCGGTGAGCCCGGTGTGCACGGTGGCGCCGGGCGGGCTCCACTTGGCGGCGTTGTCGAGGACGTTGACGACCATGCGCTCCAGCTCGTTGGGCCGGCCGTGGACGGGGGCGGCGTCCGCGTCGAACGTGAAGGTCACCGCCGGGACGCGGATGCGCACCCGGTCGATCGCGGCCGCCACGACGTCGGTCAGCTCGACGTCCTCGGCCGGCTCCCGGGTCGTCTCCTCGCGGGCCAGCTCGACCAGCTCGGTGGTGAGCGCCGCCAGCTCGCCGACCTGGGCGTCGAGGTCCCGTAGCAGCTTCGCCCGCTCCTCCGGCGGCAGCCGGTGCGCCAGCTCGGGCTGCCGCTCCACCGCCAGCAGCAGCTCGATGTTGGTGCGGATGCTGGTCAGCGGGGTCCGCAGCTCGTGGCTGGCGTCCTCGACCAGGGTCCGCTGCGACTGGCGGGCGGCGTCGATCGCGGCGAGCATCGTGTTCACCGACTGGCCGAGGCGGGCGATCTCGTCGACGCCGTGGATCGGGACGGGCCGGTTCAGGTCCATGGTGACGGCGACGTCCTCGACGGCCTTCGTCAGCTGCTGCACGGGGACCAGCCCGGCGCGGGCGACGGTCCGGCCGAGCGCCGCGGCCCCGCCGATGCCCAGCACGCAGCCGGCGGCCATGAGCAGCCCGAACATGGTCAGCGTCCGGTTCGCCGGGGTCTGGTCGGCGGCCACCTGCACCGCCCCTCCGCCCCGGCCCGCGGCGACGGTCAGCATCAGGTAGCTGTGCCCGTCGAGGAGCACCCGCTCCTGGACCTGCTGCTCCTCACCGGCCGCGACCCGCCGCGCGCCGTCGGTGACCGGCAGGTCGTTCGTCGAGTGCGCGGTGACGGTGGCGTCGCGGCCGAGCACCTGCCAGCGCGGCCCGATGTCGCGCCGGAACCGCGGATCCCGCCGCCCGCCCGGCCCCTGCGACGGCGGGCCGTCCCGCCACAGCTCGGGCTGCGCGACGACGGACCGCGCGTCGGTCTCCAGCTGCGAACGCAGCTGCTGGCGCTGGATCTGCGCGACCGCCGCGAACGCGATCCCCGCGACCGTCAGCACCGCCGCCGCGACCGCCGCCGTGACCAGCAGCGACAGCCGGTCGTGCAGTGTCCTGCGCCGCCACCACCGCCCCAGCACCGCCCGGGCCCGCTGCACCGGGGCACCTCCCGCAGGCTTCACAGGGGCTCCTCCCGCGGGCTTCACAGGGGCTCCTCCCGTAGGACGAAGCCGACGCCACGGACGGTGTGCAGCAGGCGCGGGCCGCCGTCGGCCTCCAACTTGCGGCGCAGGTAGCCGAGGTACACGTGGATGCTGTTGGACGTCTCGCCGAAGTCGTAGCCCCACACGTGCTCGAACAGCGTCCCGCGGGTCAGGACCTGCCGCGGGTGGCGCAGGAACACCTCGAGGATCGTGAACTCGGTGCGGGTCAGCCGCAGCGGGTTGCCGCCCCGCCACACCTCCCGGGTCGCCGGGTCGAGCCGCAGGTCGGCGAAGGTGAGCAGGTCCGACGGCGGCTCCGGCGGCGCGGACAGCAGCGACCGGCGCAGCAGCGCCCGGATCCGGGCCAGCAGCTCCTGCAGCGCGAACGGCTTCACCAGGTAGTCGTCGGCGCCCGCGTCGAGGCCGGCGACCCGGTCGCCGACGCTGTCGCGGGCGGTGAGCATGAGCACCGGCACCAGCACGCCCTCGCCGCGCAGCCGGCGGCACGCCTGCAGGCCGTCCATCCGCGGCATGCTGACGTCGAGGACCATCACGTCGGGCTCGTCGGCGTGCGCGGCGTCGAGGGCCTCCTGCCCGTCCCGGGCGGTGTCGACCTGGTAGCCCTCGAACCGCAGGGTCCGCGCGAGCGAGTCCCGCACGGCGGCGTCGTCGTCCACGACGAGGATCCGCATTCCGTCCCCCTTCCGCTGCCCAGCTTGCCTCACCCCGGCCTCAGCCGGCGGGCCAGCCCTCGGTGACCCGGACGAGGCCCGACGCCGTCACCATGAGCGCCTCGTAGCCGTCGAGCTCCTCCAGCCAGTCCATCGCCCAGGGTCCGCGGGCCGCGGCGGCGGTCGCGTAGACGTCGGCCCACAGCAGGTCCGGGCCGGTCACGGTGACTGCCCGTACTCCGGTCGCGGCACTGCCGGTGTACGGGTCGACGATGTGATCCCCGCGGTGGGTACGGCCGGAGGTGGCGACGGCGCCCGTGCCCCGGGTCACGACGTGCGCCACCCGGTCCTCGGGCGCGTCCGGGTCCTCGACGCCGATCCGCCACGGCGGCTGCCCGTCCGGCGCGTGGACGAGCACGTCGCCGCCGGCGTTGACGCACCAGCCGAGACTGTCCGGCAGGTGCGCCGCCGCCCGCTGCACGGCCCACCCCTTGACCAGCCCCGACGGGTCGTACCGGGGGCGGCCGGTGCGCGGGTCGGGCAGCCCCCGCGGGTCGAACCACCCGCCGGTGCGCTCCCGCGCCTCGTCGCACAGCGCGATCACGGCCTCCAGCGCGGGCGTCGGCGGCGCCTCGCCCCGTTCCCAGCGGGACAGGTCACTGTCGTCGAGGTACGGGCTGAACGCCGCGTCGTCGCGGCGCAGGTCCGCGAAGACCCTGGCCACCGCGGCCTCGGCGGGCGGGTCGCCGGCGCCGGGGCCGCGCAGGTGGACCGAGACCGGCAGCCCCATGATCTGCTCGACCCACGCGCGGCGGGGCAGGGTGGCGGTCATGACAGGTGCGCGGCGTCGATCGCGGCCTGCAGCGACTCCTTGTAGCCGTCGCTGGTGACGGTCGCGCCGGAGACGGTGTCGATGTCGGCGCTCTGCGCGGCGACGACCGCCTTGTTGAGGATCGGCAGGGCGCGGGCGTTGATCTGGCGGTCCTTGCCGTTGGCGTCCGGGTACACGGGCACGGTCACACCGGTGATCTTCCCACTGGCGACGGTGATGGTGACCTGGATGTCGCCCCAGCGCGTCGACACCACCGACCCGTTGTAGGCGGTGCCGCCCGTCGCCCCGCTGGTACCCGTACTGCCGCTGCCGGTAGCACCCGTACCGTCCGTGCCGCCGCTGCCCGTACCGCTGCCGCTGCTGTCGCTGCCCGTGCCGCTGCCGCTGCCGCCGCTCGTGGTGCCGCCTCCGCCGCCGGAGGCGGTCGCTGAGCCGGTCGCCGCGGTCGCGGTGCCGCCGAGGCTGGTGCGGTAGCTGAACAGCAGCACCACGGCGGCGAGCGTCGACAGCAGCCACAAGGTGATCCGTCGCACGGGGCGATCCTCTCCGTTACCAGGCGAACTGTTCGGTGTGCACGCGCGCCGCGGGGACCCCGGTGGCGCGGGCGGCGGCGCGGGCCGCCTCGGTCCACGAGTCGGGCCCGCAGACGTAGACGTCGGCCGCCGCGATCGACGGCGCCACCCTGCGCAGCGCCTCCGCGTCGCCGATCCCCGCGGCGTGCCGCGGCAGCCACGACGCGTCACCGGCGCGCGGGCCCAGCAGGTAGACGACCCGGACGCCACGCTGCCGCGCCAGCCAGTCCAGCTCGTCGCGGAACGCGATCTCCGCCTCGCTGCGCGCCCGGTAGAGCAGGGTCGCCCCGCCGGCGCGGTAGGGCAGCTCGCCGAGCAGCGCGAGCAGCGGCGTCACCCCGATGCCGCAGGCCATCATGACGACCGGGCCGCCGGTGTACGACTCGCCGGTGAGCCGCCCGTACGGGCCCTCGACCAGCGCGCGGGTGCCCGGCGTGAGCGACGCGACGCGGGAGCTGCCGTCGCCGAGGTCCTTCACCGTGATGCGCAGCACCCCGGTGTGCGGGGTCGCCGACAGCGAGTACGGGTGCGCCCTCGTCCAGCCGGGACCGTCCAGGAACCGCCACTGGAGGAACTGGCCGGCCCGGACCGGCAGCTCGTGCAGGTGCCGGCCGGTCAGGTAGACCGAGGTCAGCCCCGGACCCTCCGGCACGACGTGGCTGACGGTCAGGCGGTGCCGCGCGTTGCGCCACACCGGCAGGCCGACCCGGTAGACGAGGACGGCGCCGGCGGACACGGCGTACAGCGTCCACCAGTACGCCGTGGACAGCGGCGAAGCGAGGAAGTCCGCGCCGGTCCAGAGCTGGTGCGGCAGGGCGAGCCCCACGCCGAGGTAGGCGTACAGGTGCAGCAGGTGCCACGACTCGTAGCGCAGCCGGCGCCGCGCGGCCCGCATCGACGTGACCACGACCATGACCAGCGCGACCGTGCCGGCGGCGGCGAGCAGCATCCCCGGGTATTCGACGGTCAGCTCCCACAGCTCGGCGAACACGTTCGCGTCGGACGCGACCGCGTAGCCGATGGTGATGAGCACGATGTGCGCGACCATCAGGTTGAACGAGGTGAACCCGGTCCAGCGGTGCCAGCGCGCCAGCCGGTCCTGCCCGAACGCCCGCTCGACCAGCGGCACCCGCGCCATCAGCAGCACCTGGAGCAGCAGCAGGTCGGATGAGACCAGGCCGGTGAGCCGGCCCGCCGCGGACCACGCGTCGCCGCCGCCGGCGAGGAGCTGCTGGACGCCGCCGTTGGCCACCCACAGCGTGGCCACGACGAGCAGGCTCGCCATGGCAGCCACGCCGCCCGCGTCCGCCCACCATCTGGGGGTCGCGGCCGGGCGCGGCGCCGCAACTGTCATCGTCATGCGTTCAACTATTGGGGGACCGGCTGACAGGTGCCTGTGAGCCGGTTAAAGGTTGTCTAAGAACGCCCCACGACGTTCTGCCACGCGTCGGCCGGCAGCAGGTACCCGGCCCGCACGTTGGCGACGTCCGCCAGGATCACCTTCGCCAGGTGATCGCCGCGGTGCGGGTACAGGCGCCGCAGCGTCGCGGCGTCGAACGGCTGGTGCGTGCCGAACAGCCGGCAGAACGTCTCGCCGGTGTTGTCGCCGGTGTTCAGCGCGGTCGGCACCGACACCTGCGACAACCGGATGCCGCCGGTGGCGAGCCCGAGCGCGTCGCGGGTCTTCGTGCCGTCGGCGCCGAAGACCAGCGGGGGAGCGACCGGCGGTGGAGTGCCCCGCCGCACCCAGCGGATCAGGTGGTCGTAGGCGGCGGCGACGACATGGTCGAGCGGCACCCTGCTGAAGGGCGGGCTGCCGCAGGTGTATTGGGGTGCCGCCCCCAGGTCCCGCACGGAGATCGGCGCCCGGTACTCCTGGCCGCGCCATCCGGAGTGCGCGGCGCCGGCGACCTCCCAGCGGCGGAACCGGTCGGTGTCGGCGGGCCGGTCGGGGGTCCGCACGTCGGTCTCGGACAGCACCTGGAACACCGGCTCGGCGCCCACCCGGGTCGGCGCGGACCCGACGACGAACGCGTAGCCGTCGAAGACCGGCGTCACCTTCGGCAGGATGCTCTGGTAGTACACCGTCATCCGGGCGGCGGACTGTGAGGCGCCGATCGCGAGCGTGGTTCGCGGCCGGAGCGACCGGGTGACGGCCGCCGCGGCCTTCGCGAAGATGTCGTAGGACAGCTCGTCGGCGGTGAACCGGCCGCCACCGGTGACGTCGAGCGTGCCGTACCGGGCCGGGCTCCAGCCGCGCAGCTGCTCGACGCCGACCCGCTGCGCGGACACGCCGACCCACGCGTGCCCCTGCCGGGTGATGGCGTCGTGGTCCCACAACGCGTCGAGGTCGTAGCCGGCGGTCACGTTCTGCCACTCGACGAGCGCGGTGCCGCTGAAGCGGGCCGGTGACGGTGACCGGCGGCGCCTCCCGCGCGGCGTGCGCGGGCACGGCCGGCGCGGCGATGAGCGTCAGGGCGGCCAGGAGGGTGGCGGCGAGTCGTGCCGATGCACTGGGTGACATGGATGTCACCCTTGCCGCGCCGGCGGGCGGCGGCATCGGTGGAATCGCCGGTGCTCCGGCCCGCGGGCCTCGCTCGCCGGCTCGCTGACCGCCACCTTGCTCGACGCCGGGCGGCCGGGACGCGGTGCCGGGCCGTCAGCCGGCGGCGATGGCCTCCTCCACGGTGGCGTAGCGGGTGAGGATGCGGTCGAGGTTGGTGATGTGCAGCACGTTGTCGACCAGGGGGCGGGTGCCGGTCAGCCGCAGCCAGCCCCCGGTCTCGGCGAGCCTCGACCGCGTCCGCACGAACAGGTTGAGCCCGCTGGAGTCGCACATCGGCACGTCCGACAGCTCCAGCACCAGGTGCAGCTCCGGACGTTGGGTCAGGTCGGACAGGACGTCGGCGAGCGGGGCAAGGGTGTCGTAGAGGACCTTGCCCCGCACCGACACGACGACGGCACCGTCGCGGTCGGTGACGTCGGCGGTGACGTGTTCATCCGCCACCTGGGACTCGTCACGGTCCAGGGAGAACTCCACAACCCCGAGCGTAACGGGAACCTGGGGACAGCCGCAGGGTCCGTTTCCCGCGCGGCGCGGTTGGGAATCCGTACACCGGCCGCAGGTGGCACGAGCGGCCGGTGTGACGGATGGGTCGCACACGCGACTGTGTTTGGTTTGCCGAGGGGTGAGCGAGGCATGGCGGCGACGGTGGAAGCGCGCTGGCTCGAAGCGTTCAGCGCGATTCTCGACGGATCGCACCTGTTCCAGCCGGACGGGCTGGCGACGGCGGTGGACGCGGCGCTGGCGCCGCTCGGGATCGACGCGACCATCTACCTGGTCGACGAGGAGCAGCGGGTCCTGTGTCCGGTGCCGCGTCCACGGCACCCGCTGCCTCCGCCGCAGCCGGTGGAGACGACGGCGGCGGGGCGCGCGTTCGCGATGGTCACGTCGAAGCCGATGGGCGACCGCGGCTGGTGCGTGCCGATGGTCAACGGCACCGACCGGCTCGGGGTCGTCGAGTTCGAGGTCGGCGAGGCCGAGCCGCAGGTGCGCGACGGATCCCTGCGGGCCCGCTGCGAGACCCTCGCCGGGCTGATCGGCCACCTGGTCACCGTCACCTCCCACAAGGGTGACTTCCTCGCCCAGGTGCGCCGGTCCCGGTCGATGACGCCGGCCGCGGAGCTGCTCCGGCAGCTGCTGCCGCCGCTCACGTCGGCCTGCGAGCGGATGGTGATCAGCGCGATCCTCGAGCCGTGCTACGACGTCGGCGGCGACGGCTTCGACTACGCGATCGACGGCGCGCGGGCCAGGATCGTGATCCTCGACGCCGTCGGGCACGGGCTCGCCGCCAGCCTCGCCTGCGGGGTGGCGATGTCGGCGCTGCGCGCGGTCCGCCGCGCCGGCGGTGACCTGCGGGAACAGGCCCGCGCCGCCGACACCGCGCTGACCGAGCAGTTCCCGGACAGCCGGTTCGTGACCGCCGTGCTGGCGGAGCTCGACCTGGAGGCCGGGCGGCTGCGGTACATCAACGCAGGACACCCACGGCCGCTGCTGCTGCGCACCGGGCGGGTCGTGCACGACCTCGCGGCCGGCCGCCGCATGCCGCTCGGGGTGCACGACGACGTCGAGGTGGCCGAGGAGGACCTGGAGGGCGGCGACCGGCTCCTGCTCTACACCGACGGCGTCACGGAGGCCCGCGACGCCGCCGGGGAGGAGTTCGGCGTGCGGCGGCTCATCGACCTCACCGAGCGGCACGCGAGCGCCGGCCTGCCCGCGCCGGAGACCCTGCGCCGGCTCGCGCACGCCGTCGCCGAGCACCAGGGCGGCGCGCCGGCCGACGACGCCACCCTCGTGCTCGCCGAGTGGTCACCGGTCGCGGCGCTGCGCAGCGCTCCGTACCAGCAGCGCCTGACCTGACCGCGCGCCGGCCGTGACGTCGGTCTCGTCGTCGAACTCGCCGATGACCTCCTCCAGGAGGTCCTCCAGGGCGACGAGGCCGACCGGCGCGCCGTCCTCGGTGGCGACGGCGAGCTGCGCCCGGGACTCCCGCATCGCCCGGACCGCGGCGAGCACGCTGGTGCGGGCCGGCAGGGTGAACGCGGTGATCATCAGGTCGGCGGCGGTCGCCGCCGTGCCGGCCGTCGTCGCCCGCAGCGCGTCGCGGACGTGCACGACACCGACGACGCCGCCCGTGGCGCCGACGACCGGGAACCTGGACCGGCCGGTGGACCGGTTGGCGAGCTCGACGTCGGTCGCGGTGGCGTCCAGCGGCACCGTCACCATCGCCGCCGCCGGGGTCATCACCTGCGTGACGGTGGTGTCCTGCAGCTGCAGCACCCGGCTGAGCAGCTCCTGCTGGTCCTGGGCGAGCGTGCCGTGCTGCCGGGACGACTCCAGCAGCATCATCAGCTCCTCCGGCCCGTGCGCCGCGGACAGCTCGTCCTGCGGCTGCACCTTGACGAGCCGCAGGCACGCGTTCGCGAGGCCGTTGAGCAGCGCCAGCAGCGGCCGCACGACCCGGGTGAAGGCCCGGAACGGCAGCGCCAGCCCCCGAGCGGAGCGCTCCGGGTTGCTGATCGCCCACGACTTCGGCGCCATCTCGCCGACCACCATGTGCAGGAACACCACGACGGCGAGCGCGATCACGAACGCGATCGGGTAGCTGAAGCGCTCCGGCAGCCCCACCGCGTGGAACAGCGGGTCGAGCAGGTGTGCGATCGCGGGCTCGGCGAGCGCGCCGAGCCCCAGCGAGCACAGCGTGATGCCCAGCTGCGCGCCGGCGAGCATCAGCGACAGCTCGCGGCTGCCGGCGAGCGCGGCGGCCGCGGCCCGGCTCCCGTCGGCGGCGGCCTGCTCGAGGCGGTGCCGCTTGCTGGCCACGAGGGCGAACTCGGCGGCCACGAAGAACCCGTTCGCCGCCAGCAGCACCGCCGACACGAGAAGCGCCCAACCCGTGCTCACGCCGTCACCTCCGCTGCGCTCCGGCGCCGGCCTGAGCTCCAACCTGTCATGCTGGTTCGCAGCCCTCCGCTGCGCTCCGGCCCGCTCACGCCGTCACCTCCGCTGCGCTCCGGCGCCGGCCTGAGCCAACCCTGCAATGCTGGTTCGCGGCTCCTCCGCTGCGCTCCGGCCCGCTCACGCCGTCACCTTCTTCGGAAGGACGGACACGCGGACGGTGTCGGGGACGTGGCGGTGCACGGTCAGGACCTCCAGGCGCACCTCGCGGGGCGGGGCGTCGTCGTCGGGGAGTGCGGGCGGCAGCGTGACCTCCACGGTGTCGCCGGGGCGCGGGATGCGGCCGAGACGCTGCAGCACGAGGCCCGAGACGGTGTCGTAGTCGTCGCTCTCCGGCAGCGTCACGCCGGTCGTGCGGGCCACCTCGTCGACCCGCCAGCGGGCCGGGACGAGCCACGAGCCGTCCGGCTGGCGGACGGCGGACGGCTCCGGCGCGTCGTCCTCGTCGCGGATCGACCCGACCAGCTCCTCGGCGACGTCCTCCAGGGTGATGATGCCGGCGAAGCCGCCGTACTCGTCGATGACGCAGGCCAGCTGCCGGTGCTCGGTGCGCAGCCGCTCCAGGACCGCCGGCAGCGCCGCCGTCGACGGCACCAGGACCGGCGGCAGCGCGATCTCCGCCATCGTCATCTTGTGCCGGTCCGCGGCGGGCAGCGCCACGAGGTCGGCGCCGCCGACGACGCCGATCAGGTCGTCGACGCTCTCACCGACGACGGGGAAGCGGGTGTGCCCGGTGTCGAACAGCTCGACGAGGCGGATCGCCGGGTCGGTCGCGGCCACCGTGACCACGTCGACCCGGGCGATCATCGCCTCCTCGGCGGTGCGCGCCCGGAACGCGAGCCCGCGCTGCAGCAGCTGCGAGGTGTCGGCGTCGAGCAGCCCGCCGGTGCGCGACTCGGCGATGATGCGCTCCAGGTCCTCCGGGGTGGCGCCCTCGGGCAGCTCCTCGATCGGCTCGATGCCGACCCGCCGGAGCAACCGGTTCGCCGCCGCGTCGAACATGCGGATCACCGGGCCGGCCGCCGCCAGGTACACCAGCGTCAACCGGGCCAGGGCCCGGGCGAGGGCCTCCGGCCGGGCGATCGCCCAGTTCTTCGGGCCGAGCTCACCGAGGACCATCTGCACCACGGTCGCCATCAGCAGCGCCAGCACCACCGCCGCCGACGCGCTCGCCGCTTGCGGCACCCCGGCCGTGCCGAGCAGCCGCGCGAGCCCCGTGCCCAGGTAAGGCTCGGCGACAAAACCGACGAGCAGGGCCGTGACGGTGATGCCGAGCTGCGCGCCCGACAGCATGAAGGACAGTCGCCCGGTGACGCGCAGAGCGCGCCGCGACGCCAGGTCACCGTCGTCGGCGGCGCGTTTGAGCTTCGCGCGGTCCACGGCCACGTAGGCGAACTCGGCCGCCACGAAGTAGCCGGTGGCGGCGGTGAGGACCACGATGAGTGCGAGGCCGATGAGGATCAGCATGAGGGACCATTAGCCAGCCGGGCAGTGCCCGGCCCGGTACTCCAACCAACCATGATCCGACGCTAGCAGGCTTCGCTGAACGATCGCTGGGAAGCACCAGGGACCGGTGCCGCGCGACTGAATCGATCCAGAGGCTCGACCGATCCATCCGTGTCGCGGTGATTACCTCCGATGTCGCCGGGTATGGGGCGGCAATCCCCCGAACACCCTGGAGGTTGTGATGGCTGAGCTCGAACCCGCGGACCGGGGCGGGAACGGCGTGCGCCGCTCCGCCGGCGAGCTCGACCAGATGGCCGGCGGGCGCGGCGGCCCGCCCGCGAACAAGGCCGTCACGCGGATGCCGCGGTGCGGCCACCGGGCCGCGGACTACCTCGCCGGGCACGAGCCGGAGGGCGTCCTGGAGTGCGTGCGGGACGCCGCCCGCGGCCGCCCCGACACGTTCCTGCTCGCGGCCGCCGCGGCGGGGTTCGTCGTCGGCCGGCTCGGCGAGGGCGAGTTCCGGGACGGACAGCCCGGCGACGGCGACCTGTGGCGCGCGTACAACGGCAGCTCGTACAACGGCCGCGGCTACAACACGAGCGGCCAGGCGCGGACGACCCGCTGAAACCCGGCACGCGACGTGAAAGCACGCGGTGTGACGGTGCAGGCGGGGGCGCGGACCGGCCGCGCCCCCGCCGTCATGCGCTGGTGACCGGCGGCTCCGCCGACCACGGGAAGTTGATCCAGCGGTCCGTGCGCCGCCACACGTACTCGCACGGCACGACGCTCTGCGGCTTCTCGTACAGCACCGCGATGCGCACCTCCGAGGCGTGCGCGACGCAGAAGTCGCGCACGACCCGCAGGGTGGCGCCGGTGTCGGCGACATCGTCCGCGATGAGCACCCGCGCGCCGGCGAGATCCTCGCCGTCGGGGGTCGGGCGCAGCACCACCGGCGCCTCGAGCCGCTCGTCGACGCCCGTGTAGTACAGGACGTTCATCATCACGATGCTCTTCACGTCGAGCGCATACCCGAGGGCGCCGGCCAGCAGCAGCCCGCCGCGGGCGATGGACAGCACCACGCCGGGCCGGAACCCGTCGTCGGCGACCGCCTGCGCCAGCTCCCGCGAGGCCGCGCCGAACTCCTGCCAGCTCAGCTCTTCCCGCTCTTCCATCGCCTACCCTTCGAGCGCCTTCCACGGCTTGGGGGTCCACACCCAGTGTCCGTTGACGTGGGCCAGACCGTCGAACGCCATGCCGGAGTCCTTGCCCGGTTCGGTGTACTTCCACCGGTACCAGGTGACCCCGGGCTGCAGGTGCGGCCCGACGTCCTTGTAGCCGCCGGGGAACTCGGCCTCGGCCGCGGCGGTCCACGCCTTCAGGTCGTCGCTGCTGGCCTTGGCCACCTTCAGCTCGGTCTGGCCCGCGCTGCCGGCGACCTCGACCTTCTGGCCGGTCCACACGTTCTTCTTGTAGAACTGCTCGGCCTTGGCCGCGGCGGCGCCCACGAACAGCGCCTTGTAGTCCTCGGCCGTCGGCTGCAGCTTCTGTACGAGCGCGGGGTCCTTCGGCAGCGCCTGCAGCAGCGCCTTCGCGCCGTCGTCGCCCTTCGGGTACTGGTCCCCGCCCTGGGTCGCGGCCGCCCCGGCGGTGGTCGCCGGTGCGGCGGGGGAGTCGGCCTCGTCGGCCTTGCAGCCGGCGGCGGTGAGGCCGATCATCGTCACCAACAAAGTCGAAAGCGCCAGGCGCTTCATGCATGCTCCTTGATCGTCGGTTCGTGTGCGCGGACCAACGTACAAAGGCGATGCAACGGCCTATTTCAGGAACGCGCTGACCGTCGTCGCGAGCCAGGCCGGGTCGTCGAGCCACGGGGAGTGCCCGCCGGCGGGCTGGACGGCCACCTCGGCGTGCGGGAACAGGCCCGCGTAGTCGGCGGCGCGCTTCGGCGGCAGCGCCACGTCATACTCGCCCGCGATCAGCAGGACCCGCGCCCGCAGGCCGCCGATCGCCGTCCGGGCCGCCGCCGCGTCGACGCCGTCGTAGTACATCTTCGCCGCCTCGTCGTTGCGCAGCCGGTCCTGCTCGGCGGCCTGCGCGCGGGCGGCGTCGTCCCACCGCCCGGACTTGAACGGCGTGATCGCCGCCCAGTCGGCGGCGACGGCCTCGCCGGCCCACACCCGCTCGAACGCGGTGAACGCGGTCGGGAACCACGGCTCGGCGTGGCGCAGCCGCGCGACCTCCCGCCGGTCCGCGTCGGCGACCTCCAGGCCCACCACCCGGGGCGACGGGTTCACCAGCACGAGCCGGCCGATCCTGTCGCGGTGGCGGGTGGCGTACAGCACCGCGACGGCCGCACCGGCGGAGTGCGCCAGCAGGTCGATCCGGTCCAGCCCGAGGTGCTCCCGCAGCGCCTCGACGTCGTCGGCGAGCCGGTCGCAGCGGTAGGTCGCCGGGTCGCGCGGCTTCTCCGACCCGCCGGTCCCGCGCAGGTCCAGCCGCACCAGGTCGTGGTGCGCGGACAGCCCGCCGAGGTCGCCGAGGTACGACGAGGCCACCATCGGCCCGCCCGGGACGCAGATCAGCGGGCTGCCGGCGCCGCCGCGGTGGTACGCGAGCCGGGTGCCGTCGGCACCGTCGAAGAAGTCCACCGGGCGATGATATGCGTGCCGCTCGATCGAGTCCCGCCCGCGTTTCGCGCCGGACCCGGTGGGGCATGGGCATGACGTGGGCGGGCAGGAGCGCAGCGGATGGCTGCGAACCGGGTTTGCGGTGCTTGGCTCAGGCCGACGCCGGAGCGCGGCGGAGGCGGCGGCATGAGCCGTCTCGTTCGCGTCATGGCCGCCGCGGTCGCCCTCGTGGTCGGCGCCGGCTGCGCCGTCGGCACCGGCGGCGACCAGGAGCAGCGTGGCGCCCCGCTCGGCGGCGTCCTGGGCCGCGCGCCCGACGCCACCCGCGCCGACCAGACCGCGCGCGACGCCATCGCCGACGTCGAACGGTTCTGGTCCGCCACCTACCCGCGCCTGTCCGGCGGCGCGCCCTTCCGTCCCGTGACCGGCGGCTACCACCCGTACACCCGGCAGGACCCGCCGCCGCCGTGCGGGCCCGAACGGTGGCGGTACCAGCCGAACGCCTTCTACTGCTCGGCGGGCGACTTCATCGCCTGGGACTCCGAGACCCTCGTCCCGCAGCTCGATGCCGACTTCGGCCGCCTGCTCGTCGCGGTCGTCTTCGCCCACGAGTACGGCCACGCCGTGCAGACCCGCCTCCAGCAGGGCGGCCAGCCGACGATCGTGCTGGAGCAGCAGGCCGACTGCTATGCCGGCAGCTGGATCGCCGACATCGCCGCCGGGCACTCCTCGAAGTTCGCCGCCGCCACCCCTGCGGAGCTCGACAGCACCGTCGCCGGCATGCTCACGCTCCGCGACGAGCCCGGCGTCCCGGCCCAGGCCGAGCAGGCGCACGGCAACGCCTTCGACCGGGTCCGCGCCCTGCAGGAGGGCGTCGAGCAGGGCGCCGGCCGGTGCGCCGCGTACAACGCCCGCAACCTGCCGGTGACCGAGGTCCCCTTCAGCTCCGAGGAGGAGGCCGCGTCCGGCGGCGACCTGCCCTACGGGCAGGCGGTGTCCGAGCTGTCCGCCGACGCCTCCGCGTACTGGAGCCGCGCCTACCCCCGGCTCACCGGCAAGCCGTGGAAGCAGGTCGAGGTGGTCCCGTTCGACCCCGCCGACCCGCCCGACTGCCCCGGCCAGGACCCGTCGCCGGCCTTCGCCTGCACGAGCCGGGACTTCATCGCCTTCGACGACAAGCAGCTGGGCCCGCAGCTGTACGAGCACATCGGCGACAACGCCATCGGCATGCTCCTGGCCGGCCTGTTCGCCCGCGTCGCCCAGGAACGCCGTGGCGCGCCGGCCACCGGCCGCGAGGGCCAGCTGACGGTCGACTGCCTGGCCGGCTCGTGGACCAACGACCTGCTCAACCGCACCGAGGGCCTCCGCCTCTCCCCGGGCGACCTGGACGAGGCCGTCGCCGCCCTGCTGGTCTTCGGCCGCGCGGGCTCCAGCAACGACGCCACCGCCTTCGACCGCATTGCCGCCTTCCGCGACGGCACCCTGGGCGGCCTGCCCAAGTGCGTCTAGGTCCTGTGCCGCCGGCCCGGCCGCGTCGCTTCCGGTTGGCTCGGGAGGAGTAGGCCTTGTCGGCGGTCACCGGGTCCGGGCGTTGTGCGGGGTCGTCAAGGCCGACCAGGACGTGAACCGCAAGGCCAGAGGGTCATCAGCCAATGGTGGTCCGGATCAGGGTGGTGCAGGTGTCCGGGGCGTCGGAGAACGGGAGGTGGCCGCAGCCCTTGAGACTGACGTGGCGGGCGTGTGGCAGTACGGCGGCGGCGCGGCGGGACTGGAAGGCGGGGAGGATCGCGTCGCGGGTGCCCCAGGCGACGGTGACCGGGATGGTGTCGAGGGCGCCGGGGTCGGTGAAGCGGTGGCCGGCGAACGCGGACCTGGCGGCGGTGAAGGCGGGGGCGGCTACCAGGGCGTCGACGTCGGCGAGGCACACCGCGGGGTCGAGGCGGGCCGGGTGGCCGAAGAACAGGCCGAACACGGCGATCCGGCCCGCCGCCGTCGACGCGAGGGCGGGCAGCGCGGGGCGGGCAAGGCGGCCGAAGACCCGGGCGCCGGTCACCGAGGCCTGGCACCAGCGACGGGAGAGCGGGCCCCAGAAGCCGATCGGGGCGAACGCGGTCACCGACCTGGCCACGCCGCGGCGGCCCAGCTCGAGCGCGATCCCACCGCCGAGCGAGCTGCCCGCCACATGGAACGACGCCGCACCCGGGAACGCGGCGGCGGCGAAGCTGGTCACCGCGTCGGCGAACGAGGCCACGTCGGCGTCGGCACCCGTGCGGGAGGCGCCGACGGAAGCGCCCGTGGTCGGTGGGGAGGCGCCGAAGCCGGGAAGGTCCAGCGCCAGCACGTCGAAGTGGGGGCGGAGGGCGGGCAGGACCGGCTCCCACAGCTGCCAGCGGCTGCCGATGCCGTGGAGCAGGACCAGGGGCTCGCCGGTGCCGGACCGGTGGTGCGACAGCGAGGTCACGAGGGTCACCGTACGTTGTTGACAGCCAGCCAACAACAGGGCACGGTGGCTGCCATGCGGATGAGCGGGGAGACCGTCGAGCGGGGGCGGAGGCTGGAGCCTGACGTCCGGCGGGAGCAGATCCTCGCCGTCGCGGTGCGGCTGTTCGGGGAGCGGGCCTACGCGGACGTGTCCACCACGGACATCGCCGAGGCGGCCGGGGTCGCCCGCGGGCTGATCAACCACTACTTCGGCACGAAGAAGGGCCTGTTCGTCGAGGCGGTCCGGGTGCTCGTGACGATCCCCGCGGTCGCCGTGGAGCAGCTGCCGGACGGCGACCTGGCGACCCGGGTCGACGCCAGCGTCACCTGGTTCCTCGACGTGGTGTCCCGGCACAGCCGGTCGTGGCTCGCGGCCGTCGACGGCGGTGGGGTCGGGCGGGACCCGGACATCGAGCGGGTGCTCCGCGAGGCCGACGACATCGCCGCCGACAGCATCCTGGTGGCGGTCGGGCTCGACGGCCAGGCCGAGCACCGCGACGAGCTGCGGGCGATGGTCCGGGCCTACTGCGGGCTGGCGAAGGCGACCGCCCGCGAGTGGCTGGAGCGCGGCGTGCTCAGCCGGGACCAGGTGCATGTGCTGCTGTCGACCAGCCTCATCACGCTCGTGGAGCAGGTGTTCAGGAAGCTATGACGCGGATTCTGGTCGTCGGCGCCGGGTTCGGCGGGATCGCGGCCGCACACCTGTTGCGCCGGGCCGGGTTCCGCGATCTGACCATTGTGGACAAGGCGGATGGCGTCGGCGGGGTCTGGCGCGACAACACGTATCCGGGCTGCGCGTGCGACATCCCGGCGGCGCTGTACTCGTACTCGTTCGCGCCGAACCCCGACTGGTCGCAGCGATTTCCGCCGCAGCCGGAGATCCTCGGCTATCTCCAGCGGTGCGTCCGGGACTTCGGCCTGGAGCCGCACCTGCGGCTCGGCACCGAGGTCGTGGCCGCCGCCTGGACCGGCGAGCGGTGGCGGGTGTCCTATCAGGACGGTTCCGGCGACGAGTTCGACGTCCTCATCCCGGCGATGGGGCAGCTGTCGCGGCCGGTGATCCCGGCGCTGCCGGGCGCGGAGGAGTTCGCCGGCCCGGCGATGCACACGGCGCGCTGGGATCCAGGCGTCGACGTGACCGGCAGGCGGGTCGGCGTCATCGGCACGGGTGCCAGCGCGATCCAGCTGGTGCCGGCGATCGCGCCGCACGCCGCGCGGGTCACCGTCTTCCAGCGCACGGCGCCGTGGACGCTGCCGAAGCCGAACCGGCGGTACGGGAGCTGGCGGCGGGCCCTCAACCGCAGGGTCCCGGCAGTGATGCGGGCCGCGCGGGCCGGCACGTGGCTGCTCACCGTCGTGACGGGCAAGGCGGTGACCGGCAACCGGCCGGCGCGCCTCGCGGTCTGGACACTGTCCAGCGCGCAGCGCGTGCTGCAGGCGCGCGGCATCCGGCAGCGGGTCACGCCGGACTACGCGATGGGGTGCAAGCGGGTGCTGTTCACCGGCGACTGGTTCCGGACGCTGCGCCGCCCCGACGTCGACCTGGTGACCGCCGACATCGAGCGGCTGACCGCCGGGGGTGTCCGCACGGAGGACGGCGCCGTGCACGAGTGCGACGTCCTGGTGTACGGCACCGGCTTCGCGGCCACCGAGTTCCTCGCACCGGTGCGGATCACCGGGCGGGACGGGCGCGACCTGCGGGAGGAGTGGCGCGGCGGCGCCTACGCGCACCTCGGCATCGCGGTGCCGGGCTTCCCGAACATGTTCCTGATGTACGGGCCGAACACCAACACCGGCAACACGTCGGTGGTGTACTTCCACGAGGCGCAGGCCCGCTACATCGTGCAGGCGGTGCGGATGCTGGCGGGCCGGGGTCCGGTGGAGGTGCGGGCGGAGGTCGCGGGCGCGTTCGACACCGAGATGCAGCGCCGGCTCGGCGACAGCGTCTGGGTGGGCTGCGACAGCTGGTACCGCACCGGCAGTGGGCGCGTCGTCACCAACTGGCCGGGGATGGCGGCCGAATACGCGGCGCGCACGGCCCACCTGAGCGAAGCGGACTACACAGCGAACTACCCAGAGGACTCCACAGCGGCGCGCTGAGGCGCGCCGAACCGCATCCGGAAGTCGCCGGCGACGAACGACAGCAGCGGCCGTCGGCCGGCGAGGAACCGCAGCGGGCCCTCGGGAGCGATCGTCCACGCGACCCGGGCGGGGCCGTAGCGCGCGGTCGAGCGCACCGGCGTCGTCTCGGCGCGCCCCGCGAGGGCCTGCACGACCCGGAACCCGGCCGGCAGCCGCGGCGGCAGCCCGTCCCCGCGCGGCAGCGCCGCCGACGCGATCGGACCGTCCACTGTGGACGCGGTGGCGGGGCCGGACGCGGACGGGATCGTCAGGTCGGCGAGGTCCTTCGGGATGCCCCAGAGCTCCCGGCCGCCGTCCCGGGACGCGACGCTGTCCACCCAGATGTGCGTGATGGTGACGCGCGGCCGCCAGCCGGCCCGGGTCAGCACGGCCGAGAGCAGCTCCCGGTAGGCCATGTCGCCGCCGGGCCGGTAGTCGACCCACGCGGTGCCGACGAACGCCCGCCTCCCGACGCGCAGCACCCGGACGGCGCCGTCCAGCGCCGGCGGCAGCGCGGGCAGGTCCGCGACCGGCGCGGCCCACACGGACACGTGCATCCGGCCGCGCAGAGACCACGGCGAAGGTGGATACGACATCGATGGGCTTCCCTCCACGACGACACTCTACGCCTCTTGACAGCCTGCCAACAACCAGAGCTTAATCGATCCTCAGGAAACAGCGTTTCGTCCAGCGATACACGTCAGGAGGTAAGCGCTCGATGTTCTCCAAACGGCTGACCGCCCTGTCCGCCCTGCTCATCGCCGCCACGGTGAGCCTGACCGCACCGGCGCGGGCGGCGACAGCTGCCGGCGCATGGACCCAGGTCAGCAACACCGTCGACGTCTCGTGCGCCGGGCTGACCTACCGGCCGTCGGCGGACTGGTTCCTGCCCGCCGGCACCGCCAAGGGCCTGGTCTACCTGCAGCACGGCTTCTCCCGCTCCAACGGCAACCTGGCCGACCTCGCCGAGCACTACGCCGCGGCCGGGTTCGTGGTCTTCGCGCCGACGCTGCCGTCCGCCGACATCTTCGGCTGCACGGTCAGCAACCTCGGCAACAACGCCCCGTTCCTGAACAACGTCGCGACCTGGCTCGGGCAGGCGAACAACGCAAGCGGCGCGCTCGCCCGCAGCTACGCCGACGCCCTTGGCAAGGCGGGCCGCCCGGCGGGCACCCTGCCGACCTCGTACGTGATCGCGGGCCACTCGGCCGGCGGTGAGGTCGCCGCGTACGTCGCGAACCGGCTGCGCACCACCTTCCCGTCGCAGTTCGCCCGGGTGCGCCTCGTCCAGCTGCTCGACCCGGTGAAGTCGTTCATCGGCTCCAACACGGCCACCGGCCTGAAGGGCCTCAACCTGACCAGCACGCCGGTCCTCGCGATCTCGTCCCCGCCGTACCTCGCCAACTCCAACGCGAACGGGACGGTCGAGCTGACCAACGACGTGCACCGGCCGTTCCTCGGCGTCCGTCTCACCACCGGCTCCCACTGCGACGCGGAGGGCGCGAGCACCGACGGGCTGTGCACCGTGCCCAACGGCGCCTCCCAGCCGGGCAACGTCACGGCGCTGCAGACCTTCGCGGTCGCCTGGGCCGGCGACGCCGTCGCGGGCACGACGACCGCCACGTACTACCCCGGCGGCGCGTACTACCAGTCGCTGCTGACGGGCGGCGTGACGCAGACGCTCAGCGGCAGCTGAGCCCGACCCATCGAACAACGGCCCGCCGTCGATGCGAACCAGGCATTGACGGCGGGCCCCACTGTTCCCGTACGCTGACGCGTGTCGTAAAGGAAACTGTGTTTCACTAGAGGAAACAGAGGTCCGAATGGCTCAACGCTTCAGCCGCCGCGGCGTGCTGCTCGCAGCCGGTGGCACCGCCCTTGCGGGTGCTGCCGGCGCCCTGATCGGCCCGTCCCGGGCGGACGCCGCGTATTCGAACGTCGGCACCTACGGCACCACGGTCAACGGCGACCAGGCCGACGTGTACCACCCCAGCACCTCCTCACCGCACCAGCCGTGGCCGGTCGTCCTGCTGCTGCAGGGTGCGAACGTGGGCCGGTCCGCCTACGCGGGGTTCGCGCGGAAGGTCGCCTCCTACGGCTTCGTGGTCCTCGTCCCCGACCACACCCGGGTCATCTTCGGCGTCCCCGGCCTGTACGCCGACGGCGCCGAGGCGACCTGGACCGTCGCCTGGGCCGCCGCCGAGAACGCCTGCACCGGCTCGCCGCTCAAGGGCCAGATCGACGCGGGCACGCTGCTGCTCACGGGCCACTCGTTCGGCGGCGCCGCCGGGCTCGGTCTCACCACGGGCCTGTCCACGCCGCCGTTCACCGACGTGCCGATCCCGGCGCCGGCGCAGCTGCGGGCGGCCGCGTTCTACGGCACCAACAACGCCGCCCCCGGCTCGCCGGTGATCCCGCCGGTCGCCAACACCGTCCCGGTCGCGCTCATCCAGGGCGCCGTGGACGGCATCGGCACCCCGGCCAACGGCCTCGGCACGTATGCGGTCCTGCAGGGCGCGCCGAAGCTGTACGTGAGTGTCGCCGGCGCCAACCACTACGGCATCACCGACGCGCAGAACCCGGCCGGCGCCCGGCCGGACCTGTCGCCGCAGACCCTGAACCAGGCGGCGGGTGTGGAGAACATCGCCCGGTGGGCCGCGCTGTGGCTGCGCGCCCAGCTCGGCGACCCGGTCGGCGCCGCCTGGGTCTACGGCATCGGCGACGCCGTCGACGCCGGCGTGGAGACCCAGTTCGTGCGCTGAACACGCCTGCGGGGGCGCCCCACCGCGCCCCCGCAGCCTCGCGCGCCCCCGCAGCTCGCCGCCCCCGCAGCCTCGCCCGCGCCCCCGCAGCTTCGCTTGCCGGATGGCAACGAACCGCCGCTGAGCAGGGTCGATAGGGTTCACCGATCCGGAGTTGGGACGGTTTCTCGGTGGACATGAGCCTGCACGTGCAAGGCCGCATCGGTGGCGGCGTCGTCATCGTGGCCCGTGGCGATCTCGACTACGGGGCCACGGACCGGTTCCGCCAGTGCGTCGAGCGGTCGTTGCGGCCGCCGCCGGGCACGCTGCACCTCGACCTGCGCCTCGTCACGTTCATCGACTCCAGCGGCATCGGTGCCCTGGTGGCGGCGCACCGGCAGGCCGAGCAGGCCGGCTCGCGGCTGGTGCTGGAGAACCCGTCGGCGGTGCTGCTGCGCACGCTGCGCACCGCTGGGCTGATCAGTCTGTTCGGGCTCCCACCGCAATAGGGACGTCCGCGACGGCGACCGGGCCCGCGGCCTGGACCGGCACCTTCGCGACGGGGCGCGCACGGCGCGGCGTCCAGTCCTTGAACGCGAGCACGCGCCGCTCGACCAGGTGCCACGACAGCGCGGCGGCGCCGAACGCGGCGGCCAGGGACATCGCGATGTAGGGCACGTACCCCCACCGGTTCCAGCCGAGGCCGGCGAAGACCTGTTGGCCGATGAACCCGTAGATGTAGACGCCGTACGAGTAGTCGTTGCGCCGGCCGATCCACCGCAGCCCGGCCGGCAGCCGCACGGACGCCCAGATCAGCGTGTACACCAGGGCCGGGAACCCGATTACGAAGAAGCCGCCGAACAGCAGCGACCCGGCGAGGGCGGCGAGGGCGGCGAACCCGGCGCCGTCGTGGATGACGACCCGGTCGCGGTACAGCTCCATCACCGCGCCGGCGAGGAACAGGAACCCCAGGTACATGAGCCAGTGGAACGACACCTCGCCCAGCAGCGGCAGGTGCACCTGGCCGTAGTGCGGGGTCGGCGGCCCCGTCAGCGGGCGGCCCTGGATCTGGTCGGTGACGACGACGCCGTACAGCGCGACGGCGAGGCACACGACCAGCCACCGCCTGCGGTGCAGGACCGCGGTGACGGCGAGCGCCCCGGCCAGCCCGTAGCAGAGCACCTCGTACACCAGCGACCACAACGCACCGTCGAACACGCTGCCGCCGGACTGCCGCCCCCAGGGGGTGGACGCGCCGAGCAGGTCATGGATGCCGTACTGGCGGACGCCGGTGAACCAGTTGCCGGTGACGTACTGCAGCGGCCCCTTCGGCCCGGACCAGAACCCTTTGAGCGTCCCCCATTCGTGCAACGCGACGAGCGGCGCGACCACGAACGCCGTCACGAGCAGGCACACCCACAGCGCCGGCAGGATGCGCAGCATCCGGTGCCACACGAACCGGCCGATCGTCGTGCGCGCCGCGCTGCGCGTGATGAGCAGCCCCGACAGCACGAAGAAGCCGAACACCGCGAGGGTGCCGGTGTTGGTCTGTCCACGGAACAGCGACTCGCCGAGGTCCTCCCAGCCGAAGCCGAGCGACGTGCCGTGCGTGAACACGACGACGACCGCCAGGCCCAGCCGGATCGCGCCGATCCCGTTGTCCCGTCCCGCATATAACTGCTCGAGCGTCGCGGGCCTGCGCCCGTGCCGCGGCCGGACTCGCGTCAACACATACCTCTCCCTCGCGCAGGCGCGACGGGTCAGGACGCGGGCCGGGCGGGCCAGCGTCAGACCTCGAGACAATCGCGGATTTCACGGGGGGAGTGGACGCGGGCTCCGCGTCCTCGACGAGGCTATCCCAACGATCTCGTGACGCAGTGTGAATGCGGGGCGGCAGCACGGTGAAGTGTCGACGGGTGAATCCCGGCGTCCGTTCACTCACCCGTTAGGCTGGCCGGCGTGCGCCTGGTGTCGTTGCTGCCGTCCGCGACGGAGATCGTCTACGCGCTGGGGCTCGGCGACGACCTGGTCGGCGTGACGTTCGAGTGCGATGAGCCGCCGGCCGCGCGGACCGGCAAGACCGTGGTCGTCGGCGGGCGCGACACCCGCGGGATGGCGCCGGCGGAGATCGACGCGTATGTGCGGGAGCGGTTCGCCGCGGGCGAGGACCTCTACACGCTGCACGCCGGCGCACTGGCCGCGCTCGACCCGGAGCTGATCCTGACGCAGGACCTGTGCCGGGTGTGCGCGCTGCCGTCGGGGCACGTGTCCGACGCCCTGGAGCACCTCGGCTGCCGCGCCGACGTGCTGTCGCTGGACCCGCACTCCCTCGCCGAGGTGCTCGGCACGATCGAGGCGGTCGGCGCCCGCGCCGGGGTGCCGGACCGGGCGGACCGGCTGGTCGCGGACCTGCGGGCGCGGCTGGACGCGGTCGCCGCGGCGGTCGCCGGGCGGCCCCGGCCGCGGGTGCTGGTCGTGGAGTGGGTCGACCCGCCGTTCACCGCCGGCCACTGGGTGCCGGACCTGGTCACGGCCGCCGGTGGGGAGCCGGTCGCGGCGCATCCCGGCGCGCGGTCACAGGCGACGACCTGGGACGCGCTGACCGCGGCGGGGCCGGACGTGGTCGTGGTGTCGCCGTGCGGGTTCCACCTCGACGGCGCCGCCGAGCAGGCCCGGCTCGTCGCGCCGCGCTTCCCGGACGCCGCGGTGTGGGCGATCGACGCCGACGGCATCGTGGTGCGGCCCGGCCCGAGGCTCGTCGACGGGGTGGAGGCCCTGGCGGCACTGCTGCACCCGGAAGTGTGCCCGCCGGAATGGCGATGGGCCCGCGCCACGCCCATTCAATGAGCGTCGCACGGGCCCGTCTTGCAAGCGGTCACCGGCAGGTGCGCGGCTTCCGCAGCAGGAGCATGAAGATCAGATGCCGCGGACGTTGTCCGCCTGCGGGCCCTTCTGACCCTGCGTGACGTCGTACTCGACCTTCTGGCCCTCGGTCAGCTCGCGGTAGCCGGAGCTCGCGATGGCCGAGTAGTGCACGAAGACGTCCGCGCCGCCGTCGTCCTGCTGGATGAAGCCGAAGCCCTTTTCGGAGTTGAACCACTTCACGGTACCGCTAGCCACACGTTCCTCCTGAAACAGACGAGTCCTACCGGCCATCGTTGCCGGCAGTGAAGACCTCGCCGGGACCTACGGTACTGCTCTTTCCCCCGCAGAGACAGCCGGGCAGCCGTGCTGGTCACCCGAATCCCCTGGTGGTATGAGCCACAAAACGGGCTATTCACCGTATTTCGGGGTCACCTGGTAGCCCATTAGGGTGAACTTCTATGAGCGCGATCACCCATTTGGACCTCACAGGCTTCCAGCAAATGGACCAGTACGCCTGGCAGCACGAGCAGGGTCCGGTGATGACGCTGCACTTCTTCAACCTGCGCCCCGACCTGCCGGCCCCACTGCACGACCCAGCCGCGCTGTTCGCCGGCACGGCCCGGCGGACCGCGGCGGCCGGCGGCGGGCTCATCGACGCGGCCGTCGAGCCGGTCGACGGCGTGCCCGCGCTGCGGCAGGTGGTGAAGATCCGCCATCCCCAGGGCCACGGCCTGGTGTTCCTCGGCTCCTACACGATCCCGCGGGCCACCTGCAGCACCGTGCTGAAGCTACAGGCGGCGGAGTCCGGCACGACCGGCGTCCGGGAGGCGCTCGTCTTCACGAAGCTCGGCCCCGACGGGATGAACAAGCCGTCGCCGTTCGCCCCGGACGCCACCGGCGGCCTGCCCACCCTCCACGCCGACGACGAGCAGTACGACGCCGAGTTCCCGCACCACCCGCTGACCGCGACCCGGGCGATGCTGCGCCGGCTGCTGCCGAGCATCCGCCTCGACGAACGCTTCAAGGCCCTGCCCCCGTTCTGACGCGTGTTCCGTACGATCCCTCCCATGTCGACCACGGCCTCCGGGTGTCTCTTCGGTCTCGCGTACGGCGACGCCCTCGGCAAACCCACCGAGTTCATGACGGTCGACGCGATCGTCGCGCGCTACGGTCCCGGCGGACCCCGCGACCTGGAGGGCGACCCGGCGCTCGTCACCGACGACACGCAGATGACGCTCGCGGTCGGCTGGGCGCTGCTGGACGCTCCCGCCACCACCGCCGCCGCGCTCGAGCCGCCGCTGCGGGCCCGCTTCGTGGAGTGGGCGCACAGCCCCGACAACAACCGCGCGCCCGGCATGACGTGCCTGCGGGCGTGCGGCGGGCTCGCCCGCGGCGTGCCGTGGACCGAGGCGACCGTCGCCGGCTCCAAGGGCTGCGGCGCCAACATGCGCGTCGCGCCCGTCGGGCTCGTCCCCACCTACGACCTGGACACCCTCGCGGGCGTCGCCCAGCTACAGGCCGCCATGACCCACGGCCATCCGACGGCCCTCGCCGCCAGCGAGCTCACCGCGCTCGCCGTCCGCCTGCTCCGCGACGGAGCCGCCGTCGCGGAGCTGCCCGCCGCGCTGCGCGACCGGTGCGAGTCGCAGCGGACCACCTACCGGTCGGACTGGCTCGGCACCCTCTGGCAGCAGCCGTCGGTGAGCTCGCCGGAGCAGTTCATCAGCCGCGGCTGGGACGAGTGCCTCGACGTGCTCGACCGCCTCGACGACGCCCTGGCGGGCCCCGACGACGGCGGCGACCCGTGCGCGGCCACCGGGGCGGGCTGGATCGCCGAAGAGGCCCTGGCCACCGGCCTGCTGTGCGCGATCCGCCATGCGGACGACCCGGTGACCGCCCTCGCCCGGGCCGCCACCACCTCCGGCGACTCGGACTCGATCGCCTGCCTCGCCGGCGCCTTCCTGGGCGCGTCGCTGGGCATGACGGCGTGGCCGCTGCCGTGGCTGTCCCGCATCGAATACGCCACCGGCCTCGCCGCCCTCGGCCGGGTCTGGGACTGACCCGCCCGCACCGGCTACCGGGTGTGTTCCCGCAGCTGTGCGCGGGTGATGGCGGCGACGTCCGGGACGCCGGTGAGGGCCATCGTCAGGTCCAGCTCGGCGACGACGTTCTCCGCGACCTGCCGTACGCCATCCGCACCGGCGATCGCGAGCCCGTAGATGTGCGGCCGCCCGAGCAGGCACGCGTCGGCGCCGAGGGCGAGCGCGACGAACACGTCCGCGCCGGAGCGGATGCCGCTGTCGAACAGGACGGTCGCGTCGGGTCCGACGGCGTCGCGGACGGCGACCAGCGCGTCGAGGGCGGCGACCGTGTGGTCGACCTGCCGGCCGCCGTGGTTGGACACGATGATGCCGTCGACCCCGGCCGCGACCGCGGTCCTGGCGTCGTCGGGGTGCAGGATGCCCTTGAGCAGGATCGGCAGCTTCGTGCGGCGGCGCAGCGTCTCCACGTGCCGCCAGCTCAGGCCCGGGTTGGAGTAGATGTCGAGGAAGGTCTCGACGGCGGCCCGCGGCTCCCTGGAGCGCAGGTTGGCGACCGTACCGCCGGGGTGGTTGCGCGCCATCGACCACAGCGTCCGCAGCGCGCCGAGCGTGACCTGCGGCTTGCCGGCGGGTGCGGTCATGCGCTCGCGGACGATCTCCATGAAGCGCGGGTCCGAGGTGTACTGGGCGATCCCCAGCCCCCGCGCGAACGGCAGCGAGCCCAGGTTGAGGTCCTGCGGCCGCCAGCCGAGCAACGTCGTGTCGAGCGTGACGACGAGCGCGCGGGCGCCGCAGTCCTCCGCGCGCCCGATCATCGAGTCGACGAGCCGCTCGTCCGTCGACCAGTACAGCTGATACCAGAACGGGGTGTCGCCCATGCCGGCCGCGGTGCGCTCCATCGGGTCGCAGCCCTGGCTGGAGAAGATGTACGGCACGCCCGCCGCGGCCGCGCCCTCCGCGATACGGACGTCGCTGCCGGGCGTCACGAGCGCGCCCGCGCCGACCGGGGCGAGCAGCAGCGGCGCGCGCAGCGGCGTGCCGGCCACCGTGGTGGTCAGGTCCCGCGCGGTGGCGCCGTGCAGCATCCGCGGCACGATCCGCCACCGCTCGAACGCGGCCCGGTTGTGCCGCATGGTGGCGCCACCGCCCGCGCCGCCCGCCACGTACGCCCACGCCTTCCGCGACATCGCCCGATGCGCCCGCCGCTCCAGCTCGTCGGCGTCGGTCGGCACGTCCGGCGCGCGCCCGAGCACGCCGGCACGGTAGATGGCGTTCTGCCTGAGCCGGCCCGGGCCGGGGGTACTGGTCATGGCGGCCAATCTTCCTCAACGCACGGCGGCCGGCAAAGGGGCTACGGTCGGGGCGTGACGAAGCACCGGCCCGCCGCGCGGGTCATCTGCCTGGACGCCGCCGACCGGGTGCTGCTGCTGCGGTGGCGGGACCCTTCCGACGGCAGGTGGCTGTGGGAGCCGCCCGGCGGTGGCATCGACCCCGGCGAGACCCCGTTCGAGGCGGCGCGGCGGGAGCTGGCCGAGGAGACGGGGCTCGACGCGGGGCTCGTGCGGGAGCGCTGGGTGCCGGTGTCCCGCGACTCGTGGTGGAAGGGCACGCGGTACGTCGGGACCGAGCAGTTCTTCCTCGCCCGGTTCGACGCCGAGCGGCCGCCGCTGGTCCGGACGGGTCTGCTGCCCCACGAGCAGGTGACGCTCGACTCGCACGCGTGGGTTCTCTGGTCGGACCTGGCGTCGCTGCCGGACGAGCTCCAGCCGCCGGAGCTGCTGGAGGTCCTGGTGGCCCTGGCCCCGGACGGCCCGTGGTCGGCGCCCCAGCCGTGACGCGGCCCTGACCCGGCCGGCGTCCCGGCCCTGACCCGGCCGGCGCCCGGGGGCTGACCGGGTCGCAACCTGAGCGCAATGTGCGGCAGGCATCATGGGTTGCTTCCGGCCGAGAGGGATGTCGTGCTGTTGTCTGTCGCCGCCGCGGTGGTCGCCGCGCCGTTCGTGTGGTTCGTCGGGTCCGTCGCCGGGGTCGCTACGGTGACGGCGCTGCGGGAGCTGCGGGTCGAGCGGCAGGTCCGCCGGATCCGGCGGGAGCGCGCGGGATCACCATGGGAGTCCCCGTCTCCGGGTCGGGCATGACGCGGCAGGTCAGGCCGAAGACCGCTTCGACGATCGGCGCCGTCACCACCTGAGCCGGCGACCCCTCGGCGACGACCCGGCCGGCGCGCATGGCGACCAGGTGCGTCGCGTAGCGGGCCGAGAGGTGCAGGTCGTGCAGCACCGCGACGAGGGTGCGGCCGCGGTCCCGGTGCAGCCGGGCGCACAGCTCGAGGACCTCGATCTGGTGGGTGACGTCGAGGTACGTGGTCGGCTCGTCGAGCAGCAGCATCGGCGTGTCCTGCGCCAGGGCCGTCGCGATCCACACCCGCTGCCGCTGGCCGCCGGACAGCTCGTCGACCTGGGTCGACGCCAGGGCGGTCGTGCCGGTCGCGTCCATCGCGTCGCGGACCGCGTGCCGGTCGGCGGCGGTCCAGGGGGCGAGGGGGCCCTGGTGCGGGTAGCGCCCGTGGGCCACGAGGTCGGCGACGGTGATGCCGGCGGGGGCGGTCGCCGACTGTGACAGCAGCCCGAGGGTCCGGGCGACCTCGCGGGTCGGCCGGGTGCGGATGTCGTGCCCGTCGAGCAGCACCGCGCCGGTCCTGGGGCGCAGCGTCCTGGCCAGGGCCCGCAGCAGCGTCGACTTGCCGCAGGCGTTGGGCCCGACGATCACCGTGAACGAGTGGTCGGGGACGCGCACCGTCAGCCCCTCGGCGATGGTGCGGGCGTCGTAGCCGAGGGTCACGGCCTCGGCGGCGAGCCGGTCAGGCACGGCGGGCGCTCCTGATCTGGCTCTGGGCCAGGAGCCAGATCAGGTAGCCGCCGCCGAGCAGGCCGGTCACCACGCCCGCGGGGATCTGGTGGTCGGGGACGGCCCGCTGGCCGGCGACGTCGGCGGCGGTCAGCAGGGCGGCGCCCAGGAAGAGGGACGGCAGCAGGTTCGGGCCGGGGGCGCGGGTCAGTCGGCGGGCCAGCTGGGGTGCGGTCAGCGCCACGAACGCGACCGGTCCGGCCGCCGCGGCCGCGGCGGCGGCGAGCAGGACCGCGCCGGTGAGAGCGCCGAAGCGGACCGCGCCGACCCGGACGCCGAGCGCGGTGGCGGGGTCGTCGCCGAGCTCCAGGGCGCGCAGCGGCCGGCCGCAGGCCAGGACGGCGGGTCCGGCGACGCAGACGGCGGCGCCGACGACGAGGGCGTTGCCCCAGCCGCGGCCGTCGAGGCTGCCGGTGAGCCAGAGGACGGCGCGGGCGGCGTCGATGATCTGGGCGCGGGTCAGCAGGTAGCTGATGACGCCGGTGAGGATGCCGGCGACGCCGATGCCGATGAGGACGAGGCGGTTGCCGTACCCGCCGGCGCGCCAGGCGAGCAGGTGGATGGCGGCGCCCGTGGCGAGGCCGCCGAGGACCGCGCCGCCCGCGACGGTGGCGGTGCCCCCGCCGACGACCACGATGGCGAGCAGCGCGCCGGTCGACGAGCCCTGGGTGAAGCCGAGCACGTCGGGGCTGCCGAGCGGGTTGCGGACGACGGACTGGAAGACCGCGCCGGACAGGGCGAGCGCCGCGCCGGTGAACAGGCCGGTGACGACCCGCGGCAGCCGGATCTCGGTGACGATGAACGCCTCCGCGGCCGAGCCTCCGCCGGTCAGCGTGCGCAGCACCGCGGGGATGCTCATCGGGTAGTCGCCGCTGCCGACCGCGTACAGCGCGAGGACGACCGCCACGACCGCGAACCCGCCGGCGGCCCAGCGGGTCCGGACGACGACGCTCATGCCCGCCGCCGGCGGACCACGGCGAGGAAGAAGCCGCCGCCCACGACGGCGGTGACCACGCCGACCTGCAGCTCGCCGGGGCGGGACACGATCCGGCCGACGACGTCGGCGCCGAGCAGCAGAGCGGGGGCGAGGACCGCGCAGAAGGCCAGCAGCCACCGCAGGTCGGGCCCCGTCAGCGGGCGGACCAGGTGCGGCACCATCAGGCCGAGGAACACGATCGGGCCGCACGCCGCGGTCGCCGCGCCGCAGAGCAGGACGACGGCGACGGCGGCCACCGCGCGGACGCGGGCCGGGTCGGTGCCGAGGGCACGCGCGGTGTCGTCGCCGAGCGCCATCACGTTCAGGGTGCGGGCGAGCGCCGCGGTCACCAGTACACCGGCGGCGACGAACGGCAGGATCAGCCTCGCCGTGCCGGGTGACGCCGCGGCGAGGGACCCCGCGGTCCAGAAGCGCATCCGGTCGAGGGAGGCGGTGTCCAGCAGCTGGACCGCCGCGACGTAGGCGTAGAGGACGGCGGTGACGGCTGTGCCGGACAGTGCGAGGCCGGCGGGGGTCGCGGTGGCCCCGCCGGCGACGGCCCAGACGACGACGGTGACGACGGCGGCGCCCGCGAACGCGAACCAGATGTACCCGGACAGGCCGGTGACGCCGAGGAAGCTGATCGCGGAGACGACGGCGGCGGAGGCGCCCGCGTTGACGCCGAGCAGGCCGGGGTCGGCGAGCGGGTTGCGGGTCAGCGCCTGCATGAGCGCGCCGGCGAGGCCGAGGGCGACCCCGACGAGCAGCCCGAGGCCGCTTCGTGGCAGCCGCAGCCGGCGGACGACCGTGGCAGCGGGATCGGACGGGTCGATCAGCCCGTGCCAGACGTCCGGCGGGGCGAGCGAGCGCGCGCCGACCGCGAGGCTCGCGACGACGGCAAGGGCGAGGACGGCCACGAACACCAGCAGCCAGCGCCCTCTGTGGACCTGCACGCACGAACCCCCGGACTTGACACGATCAACTTAGGTGAGGCTAACCTAATCGCTGCTCGACGCTGGAGTCAAAACCGAAGTCAAAACCTGAAGTCAACGGAAGGTGCACCCATGAACCGACGCCATTTCCTGACCGCGGCCGGCGGCCTCGGCCTCGGCGCCCTGCTCGCCGCTTGCGGAGACGGCACCAGCGGAGCGGAAGCGGCGGCGTGGGAGTTCACCGACGACCGTGGCACCAAGGCGAGCGCCGGCAAACGGCCCACCCGGGTCGTCGCCTACGTCGGCTCGGCCGCCGCGCTGCGCGACTTCGGCGTCGACGCGCAGGTGCTCGGCACGTTCGGCCCGTCGAAGAGCGCCGACGGCGGCAAGGACCCGCTCGCCGGTGACCTCGACGTCGCCCGGCTCACCTCGCTCGGCAACGCGTGGGGCGAGTTCAACATCGAGAAGTACGCCTCGCTCAACCCGGACCTGCTGGTCACGAACATGTACGAGCCGAACGCGCTGTGGTACGTGCCCGACGACAGCAAGGACAAGATCCTCGCGCTCGCCCCGAGTGTCGGCATCACCGTCTCGGGCGGGGTCAGCCTGCCGCAGGTGATCCAGCGGTACTCCGCCCTCGCCGCAGCCCTGGGCGCCGACCAGTCCGCGAAGCCGGTCGTGGACGCCAAGGCCCGCTTCGAGGCGGCCGGCGAGGCCGTGAAGGCGGCGGTCAAGAGCAACGGCGGCCTCAAGGTGCTCGCCGCCTCCGCGAGCCCCGACCTGCTCTACGCGTCGACGCCCAAGGCGTACGCGGACCTCGGCCACTACCGGGAGCTCGGCGTCGACGTGATCACGCCGGAGAACGTGACCGGCGGCTTCTTCGAGAACCTCAGCTGGGAGAACGCCGACCGGTACAAGGCCGACGTGATCCTCCTCGACAGCCGCACCTCGGCGTTGCAGCCCAAGGACCTCGCCGCGAAGCCGACCTGGGCGGCGCTGCCCGCGGTCAAGGCCGGCCAGGTCGTGCCGTGGCTCAGCGAGCCGCGCTTCAGCCACGCCGGCTGCGCCGGCCCCCTGGAGGCCCTCGCGAAGGCCCTGACGAGCGCGAAGAAGGTCACCGGGTGACGTTCGACTTCTTCGACGTGACGGTGCTGCGCAAGGAGCTGCTGTCGCCGTCGGCGGTGCGGCTGGTGTTCGGCGGCGCCGACCTGGCGGCGTTCACCAGCGGCGGCCGGGACCAGCGGTTCAAGCTGTTCCTGCCGCAGCCGCACCAGCGGGCGGCGGTCGTGCCCAGGGGCGAGGACTGGTACCCGCGATGGCGCGCGGCCGACCCCGCGACGCGGGCCGTCATGCGCACCTACACCGTGCGGGAGCAGCGCGGCGACGAGTTCGACGTCGACTTCGCCGTGCACGACACGGTCACCGCCGGCCCCGCGTCGGCCTGGGCCCGGCACGCGCGCCCCGGCGACCGCGCCGTCGTGCTCGCCCCGACCGTCGCCGACAACGGCGGCGTCGACTTCCGCCCGCCGCAGGACACCGACTGGGTGCTGCTCACCGGCGACGAGACGGCCCTGCCGGCGCTCGCCGGCATCCTCGCGTGGGTCGGCACGTCCATGCCGGTCCGGGCCTGGATCGAGGTGCATGACGCCGCCGATGTACGGGACCTGCCCCGCCCCGAAGGCGCCGAGCTGACCTGGCTGGTCGGCGGCGGCGTCCTGGACGCGGTCCGCGCCGCGGACCTGCCAGCGGGCACCCCGTACGCGTGGGTGGCGGGCGAGTCCGGCGTCGTGCGGTCCGTGCGCCGGCACCTGGTCCACGAGCGCGGCATCGACCGCCGCCGGGTCATGTTCACCGGGTACTGGCGCCGCGGCGCCACCGAGGACGACCTCATCGCCGAGGCCGCCTGAGCCCCCGGCGACCCGTTTGCACGCGAACGGTCCCGGCCAGTCGCAGCCGGGACCGTTCGGATCGTTCGGGGCGGTTACTTCAGCGGGTCCGCGCCCGGCGTGCCCTGACCGGGGGTGCCGCGCGGGGCCTTGGGCTTCGCGGCGGCGCCGTTCGAGGCGGCCCGGGCCGACGGCGTCGTGGCGGTGGACGACGCGGCGGACGACATCGCGGGTGAAGTGGCGGACGACATCGCGGGCGACGCCGCGGGTGGCGTGATAGAGGCGGTGGGCGGCGGCGACGAGGCGAGCTTCTTCGCCGTCTCCTGCGCCTGCGCGAAGGTCGGGTTGGCACGCAGCTGCCGGGCGCCCTCGACGATCTGCTCGTACTTGCCGCGGCCGGCACGGGTGCCCAGCACGTAACCGGTGGCGAGCCCGGCGGCCAATGTCAGCAGTCTCATCTGGTCTCCCTCAACGGTACGGGTGCTCGACTCCACGGCCTTGTGCCCGCCCCGACACGAGGTCAAACGCCCGGTGACGTTCCCCCGCCGTGGGTGACGCCGGAGAAGGCACGGATTCGTGATCGTGCAGGGAGACGATGTTCGGCTGCGCGAGCGGAGGCCGGTCCATGGGTACACCCGTCCGCGCGGGGGCCGTCGCGCTCTGCCTGCTGCTGGGCGTCGCCACCGGCTGCACGTCCGACGCCCCGGCGAAGCCACCGCCCAAGAACGCGGCGCCGGGCGTCACCGACCCGACCGACTTCGGTCACGGCCCGATCGACCCGTCGGCGAGCGGCGACGCCAAGGTCGCCGTCACCACGATCGCGCGGCACCTCGACGTCCCGTGGGGCCTGACGTTCCTGCCCGACGGCAGCGCCCTCGTCACCGAGCGGCGGACACTGCGGATCCTGCGGATCGGCCCGGGCAGGGCGGCCAACGGCTCGCTGACCGTCACGCCGGTGACGAAGATCAGCGAGGCGGTGTCGGACAACGAGGGCGGGCTGCTCGGGATCGCCGCGTCGCCAAGGTTCGCCGTCGACCAGACGGTCTACATCTACTACACCACCGCCGTCGACAACCGGGTCGCCAGGCTGAAGTTCGGTGAGCGGCCGAAGCCGATCGTCACCGGCATCCCGCGCGGCGGCATCCACAACGGCGGGCGGCTCGAGTTCGGCCCCGACGGGTACCTGTACGCGACCACCGGGGAGGCGTCGAGGACCGATGCGGCGCAGCAGCTCGACGACCTCGGCGGGAAGATCCTGCGGATGACGACCGACGGCAAGCCACCGCCCGGCAACCCGTTCCGCGGCTCGCTCGTCTGGTCCTACGGCCACCGCAACCCGGAGGGCCTGGACTGGGCCGCCGACGGCACGATGTACGAGACCGAGATCGGCGAGGCGGTCTGGGACGAGCTGAACATCATCGTGCCCGGCGGAAACTACGGCTGGCCGCTCGTGGAGGGCATGGGCACCAACCCGAAGTACATCAACCCGGTCGTGACGTGGCACCCGGAGGTCGGGGTCAGCGCCGACGTGGCCGTGGTCGGCGACACCGCCGTCGTCACCTGCCTGCGGGGGCAGCGCGTGTACCTCGTCGGCCTCGACCGCAGCCTGCAGAAGGAGGCCGGCAGCCGGCCACCCGAGGGCGGCGGGCCGGACGCGTGGGGCATCCGGTGGCGGCCCGGCGGCGGGGTGCCGAACAAGCCCGTGGAGGCCCTCGCGACGAAGTACGGCCGGCTGCGCACCGCCGTCAGGGCGCCCGACGGCAGCGTCTGGATGACCACGTCCAACCGTGACGGCCGCAACCCCGGCGGACCGACCGCCGACGACGACCGCATCCTCCGCCTGGCCCTGCGCCCGCTCGTCACGCCGGGCCCGCGGTGAACGTCGGTGGCCTGGCGAAGCTGCGACACGCGGTGCGGCACCGGCCGCGACGCGTCGCGGCGGGCTTCCTGCTCTGCGCCGTCCTGCTCAGCGTGCTGCTGGTCGTACAGACGCGGGACAGCGAGACCCATGGACGGCGGTGCGCGGCAGCCGGCGCGGTCTCGATGCCACGACGCACGGTCAACGATGCCGAACTGTCCCAGCGGCAGCTGCGCTGCGCCGACCTGGAGCGGTCCACTGTGGACGGATTCGTCCGCGAGGCGAACCTCAGCGGCAGCAACCTGCACGAGGCGAACCTGCGAACGGTGTCGATGGAGAACGTCGACCTGACCGGCGCGGACCTCACCGGCGCCGACGTCCGCGACGCCACCCTCACCGGCGTCGAGCTCGGCCGCGCCGACCTGCGCCGCACCACCTGGAACGGCAGCACGTTCGCCGACACCGGCCTGCGCGGCGCCGTGCTGCGCGACGCGCACCTGCGGCAGACCGAGTTCCGCCGGTCCGACTTCGGCGGTGCGGACGTCCGGGGCGCGGACCTGTCCGGCGCCCTCCTGGCCGACACGGACCTGCGCGGCGCCCGCCTCGACGACGCCGACCTCGACAATGTCACGTGGGTGAACGTGGTCTGCCCCGACGGCACGAAGTCCGGCGGCGACCGGCGCGAGTCCTGCGCCGGTCACCTCACCCCGAAGTGACGAGCGGCCGTCAGGCCGCCGGGGCGTGCGCGTCGACCTGCCAGCAGGCGGCGGTGAAGCGGACCTCGTCGCCGTGCACGAACGGGGCGAACGCGGCGCGGACGGTCTCGACGATCCCGGTCCGGGCGGGCTCGGCGACGTCGCCCAGGACCAGGCCGAGCGGGCCGAGCCGGGTGAAGTACGGCACGAGCGACGCCTCCGGGAAGGCGCACGGCACGTCGAGGGGGCGGATGTCGACCGAGGTCCAGCCGGCGTCGCGCAGGATGCCCCGCACCTTCGCCGGGTCGGCGAACGCGAACTGCCCCGGCGCGTCCGGCCGGCGGACCGGCAGCGACGGCAGCAGCGGCGCCGCGGCCCGCTCCGCCGTCGTCATGAACGGGTTCTCCTCGACGCCGCGCCAGGTGACGGCGCGCAGGACCGCGCCCGGGGCGGCGGCGCGGCGCAGGTTGGTGAAGGCGCGGACGGCGTCGGCGAAGAACATGACGCCGAACCTGGAGATGACCGTGTCGAACGCCGCCGCCCCGAAGTCGTGCTCCTGCGCGTCCGCCTGGACGAAGTCGGCCGGCACCCCCTCGCGTCCGGCCCGCTCCCGCGCCGCCGCGACCATCGGCCCGGCGATGTCGACGCCGACGCAGCGGCCGCCCGGGCCGACCTTCCGGGCGGCGGCGACGGTCGTGCCGCCGGTGCCACAGCCGACGTCGAGCACGCTGCCGCCGCGGACCGCCGCGACCAGCAGGTCCTCGAACGGCCGAAACACCTCGTCCAGCATCGCCTGCGCCGAGACCCACGCCTGCCCGGCGCGGCCGTTCCACAGTGCCGTCTGCGCTTCCATGCTCAGCTCCCCCTTGCCATGAACGGTGACCGGATGGGACGGTTTCACTTCAAGCCGACTTGAGGTCAAGCCGATGACGAACCTGGACATCGCCGAGGTGGCGCGCCGCTCGGGGCTGCCCGCCTCGACCCTGCGCTACTACGAGGAGAAGGGCCTGATCGCCTCGGTCGGCCGGGCCGGCCTGCGCCGCCAGTTCGATCCGGGCGTGCTGCAGCGGCTCGCGCTGATCGCGCTCGGGCGCACCGCGGGCTTCTCCCTGGACGAGATCGCGCTCATGTTCGCCCCCGACGGCAGCCCCCGCATCGACCGCGCCGTGCTCGCCGCGAAGGCCGACGACCTGGACGCGACGATCGGCAGGCTCACCGTCCTGCGCGACTCCCTCCGCCACGCGGCGGCCTGCCCTGCCCCCACGCACATGGAGTGCCCCACCTTCCGCCGCATCATCCGCGCCGCCGAGGCCGGCGAGCTCGCCGCGGGCGACCACCCGCCGGCAGGCGGCCGGCCGCGCCGGTAAGTCCGCCGGCGCCCCGCGGGGGCTTGCATTGTCACAATGTATAGGTCAGTGTGTGCGGGTGATCCGATTCGTCTGGGCACATCTTCGGGGGCGGGCGGGACGGGCGGTGGCGCTCCTCGTCGGGGTGCTCACCGCCACCACCGGCTTCACCGTGCTGACCGGCGCCACCGCCACCGCGCGGCTGGAGGTCACCGGCACCGTGGACGCCAACGTGCGGGCGGCGTACGACATCCTCGTCAGGCCGAAGGGCAGCCGGCTGCCGCTCGAAGGCGACCGCGCGCTGCTGCGGCCCAACGCGGTGTCCGGCATCTACGGCGGGCTCACCATGGACGACTGGGCGAAGGTCCGCTCGGTGCCCGGCATCGACGTCGCCGCGCCGATCGCGATGGCCGGGTCGCTCAACGCCGCCGTCGTCGCGCCGGTCGACCTCACCGACCTCGTCGACCCCAAGCTGGACCGGCAGGTCATCCGGGTCGACCGCACGCTGCTGGCGGACCGCGGGCTCAGCCGTACACCGGCGACCCCCGCCTGGGTGTACGTCACCACGCACGACGTCTCGTGGCCGCGGCTCGGCCGCAACGAGGAGCTGCTGCAGTTCTCGGGCGGCCAGACGATGCCGTGGCAGCAGCTGTGCCACGGCACCCCGGGCCTGCTCGAGGAGGGCCGGCAGGTGTGCCCGTTGGTCGAGCAGGGCCAGGTCACCGACGCCACCAACCAGTCCGTCTTCGCGTTCCGGCGGCGCCCCGACGGCCGGTTCGAGACGCTGTACGACACCGAGCCGCAGCAGCGGCTCAGCATCTCCCTGACGTGGCACGAGCCGATGCTCGTCGCGGCCGTCGACCCCGACGCCGAAGACCGGCTCGTCGGGCTGCGCGGCGCCACGCAGGGCACGTTCCTCGCCAACACGCCGGCGCAGGCGACCGCCATTCCCGGCACCTCCGAGCAGCGCATGGTCGTGCCCGTGCTGGCGTCGTCGCGCCGGTACGCCGACACCACCACCGCCGTCAGCATCTCGCACGCACCGCTGCCAGCCCTGCCCGCCGGGACGTCGCAGTCGATGCTGGCCGCGATGACCGCCGCACCCACGACCCACGTGCGCGACGACGTGCTGGACGCCGACGCCGCCTACCAGCACACCGTCGGCACCGGCCTCGGCCTCGGCCTCCTCTACAGCCATGAGTGGCTCCTGCAGATCGGCGGCGTCTCCTACGCGCCGGCTCCGGACGGCAGCCTCACCGCCGTTCCCGTGCCCGACAACGCGGCCGCGTACGTCCTGCCGTACTCCTCGGGCTTCCCCGCGCCGTGGCAGCTCGACGACACCTCGTTCCGCACGGTGAAGAACGTGTCGGTGCGCGCGAACGGCGAGATGACGACGGCGGACTTCGGCGTCGTCGGCACGTTCGACCCGGCCCGGCTCACCACGTTCAACCCGCTCAGCCGCGTGCCGATGGAGACCTACGAACCACCCCTGGTCGTCGGCGCCGACCAGGCCACCCGCGGCCTGCTCGGCGACCGCCCGCTCGCCCCCGGCGGCAACCCGGGCGGGTACCTGTCGTCCCCACCGATGCTGCTGACCAGCATCGCGGCGCTGCCGGGCATCCTCACCGACACCATCGGCACCGACAAGGCCGCGCCGCTGAGCGCCATCCGGGTCCGCGTGGCCGGCGTGCACGGCTTCTCCGCCACCTCCCGGGAGCGGGTCCGCGTCGTCGCGGAGGAGATCTCCGCCCGCACCGGCCTGGACGTCGACATCACGTACGGCTCCTCGCCCTCCCCGCAGACCGTTACCCTCGCCGCCGGCAAGTACCAGCGGCCCGAGCTGCGCGTCACCGAGCACTGGGTGAGGAAGGGCGTCGCGGCGAGCATCATCACCGCGATCGACCGCAAGAGCGCCGTCCTGTTCGTCCTCGTCCTGGTGGTCTGCGCGCTCTTCCTCGCCAACGCCGTCGCCGCCGGCGTCCGCGACCGGCGCGCCGAGCTCGCCACCCTGGCCGCGCTCGGCTGGCCCGCCCATCGGATCTTCGCCGCGGTCCTCGGGGAGGTCTTCGTCATCGGGACGGTCGCGGGCCTCGGCGCCCTCGCCCTCACCGGCCCGCTCGGCGGGCTGCTGGACGTCCGCACCAGCTGGACGCAGGCCCTGCTGGCGCTGCCGACCGCCGTCGGGCTGTCCCTGCTCGCCGGTCTGCTGCCGGCCCTGGCCGCCGCCCGCGGCCGCCCCGCCGCCGGCCTGCGCCCCGCCGTCACCCGCCCGCGCCGCGCCGGCCGCCCCCGCGGCCCGGTCACCATGGGCCTGCTCAACCTGGTCCGCGTCCCCGGCCGCACCGCCCTCGCCGGCGGCGCCCTCGCCATCGGCATCACCGCCGCCACCGTCCTCGGCGCCATCACCTTCGCCTTCCACGGCGCGATCGTCGGCACCCTCCTCGGCGACGCGGTCTCCCTGCGCGTCAGGACCGTCGACACGATCGCGGTCGCGGCGACGATCCTGCTCGGCGTCCTGGCCGTCGCCGACGTCCTCTACCTGAACATCCGCGACCGCGCCGCCGAGCTCGCCACCCTCCGCGCCACCGGCTGGACCCCGGCCGCCCTCGCCCGCCTCGTCGCCGCCGAGGGCCTCGGCATCGGCCTCCTCGGCGGCCTCGCGGGCGCCGCCGTGGGCGTGACCGCCGCCGCCTGGCTCGTCGGCGACCTGAGCCCCGCCCTGCTCACGACCGCCGGCTCGGCCGTCGCCGCCGGCGCCCTGCTGGCCACCTGCGCCGCCCTGATCCCCGCCGCCCTCCTGCAGCGCCTACCGACCGCCGCCCTCCTCGCCGAGGAGGCCTGACCCCCACCCCCGCCCCCACCCCGCCCACCGCGCCGCGCCGCGAGGTGGGCGACGACCCAGGCACCGGCGGACGTGATCCGGTCGCCTGCCTCCACGATGTACGGCGGCCGGCCGCCGGGGCCATGTCGACCTGCGGCAGGTCGTGGTGTGCCGCGGCGCCGAGGTAGCAGACGTTTGTCGAAATCGGCGGCATGGGTGACGATGAGCCGCTCATCCTTGACCTGCGTGAGGTGACTGCGTGACCACGACGGACCTGCCGCCGCCGACCGACCCGGCGACCACTGGGCACGACGGGCTGCCGGATGTGCTCGTCACCCCGCCGTGGTCCCGCCGCCGCGAGCCGGTCGTGGTGCCCGGACTGACCCGCTCCGCGCCGCTGGCGTCCGACGGCACGCCGGGAGCCGACGCGCTGCACGCCGTGCCGGACCTCGTCGCGTTGTCGCGGGAGATGGTCACCGAGACGACGCTGCGGCTGCTGCCGTTCACCGGCCCGGAGCTGGCTGACCTGATGATGGAACTGCGGGTGAAGTCCCGGTCGGCGTGGACCCGCGACCTCGCGCGGCAGTGGCTGTCCCGCCACCCGGCCGCCGCCGCCCGCGATCTCGTGCCGCCGGCCCTGGAGGAGCCCGGCCCGCGCCGCGAACTCGCCGGGCACGCACTGCTGGCGCTCGCCACGGACGGTCACCGGGATCTGGTGCTCACCGCCGCCGACAACTACGGTTCGGCGGCCGGCGCCGCGATCCGGGCGATGCTCGACACGGACCCGCTCGAGCTGCTTCCCTCGACGTTGCCGAAGATCCCGCGCTGGGTCGGCGTGCCGACGCTGCCGACGATCCGGCTGCGGGACGGCGTGCGGACCCTGCCGGTCGAGTCGGCGCGGCACGTGGTCACCATGCTCTCGCTGTCCCAGCCCGCCCTGCCGTATGCGGGTCTGGAGATCGTGAAGGACGTCTGCGACCCCGTCTCGCTGGCCGCCTTCGGCCGGGCCCTCCTGCTGCGCTGGGTCGACGCCAACTGTCCGTCGGTCGGCCGATGGGCGCTCGACATGCAGGGCCTCATCGGCGACGACGAGACGGCCCGCAGGCTCAGTCCGCTGATCCGCTCCTGGCCCGGTCACGGCGACCACACCCGGGCCGCACGCGGCCTCGACGTGCTCACCGCGATCGGCACCGACGTGGCGCTCATGCATATCCAGGGTGTCGCCGACAAAGCCTCCAAGCACAGCACCCGCCGGCTCGCCAAGGAGCGGCTGGAGACCCTGGCCCGGGACACCGGTCTCACCCTGGAGCAGCTCGCGGACCGCCTCGTGCCCGACCTCGGTCTCGACACCGACGGCAGCCTCAGCCTCGACTACGGGCCGCGTCGGTTCGTCGTCGGCTTCGACGAGCGCCTCATGCCCTTTGTCACCGACGCCGCCGGTACCCGCCGCGCCGCGCTGCCCAGGCCCGGAGTGAAGGACGACCCGGTCGCCGCGCCCGCCGCGTACCAGCGGTTCCTCGGGTTGAAGAAGGACGTGCGGACCGTGGCGGCCGACCAGATCCGCCGCCTCGAGCGCGCCATGGCCGACCAGCGCCGGTGGAGCAGTGCGGAGTTCCACCGGTACCTGGTGGGACATCCGCTGCTGTGGCACGTCGCGCGCCGGCTGCTCTGGGTGACGTCCGAGGGCCCCGACGGCGGCGAGGCGTGCTTCCGGGTGGCCGAGGACCGCACGTACGCCGACTTGGAAGACGAGCCGATCGTCGTCACCGCGACCGCAACGGTGTGGCTCGCGCACCCGCTCCGGCTCGGCGACCGGTTGGCGGCGTGGGCGGAGGTGTTCGCCGACTACGAGGTCCTGCAGCCGTTCGCGCAGCTGGGTCGCGACGTCCACGTGCTGACCGACGACGAGCGCACCGCCCACAGCCTCGACCGGCAGGACGGCCGCACCGTCCACGTCGGACGGCTCCTCGGGCTGGTGCGCCGCGGCTGGCGGATGGGCGAGGTCGGCGACGGCGGCATGCTGTGCACGCTGGAGCGTGACCTGCCCGGCGGCCTCGTCGCCTCGATCGACCTCGACCCCGGCATGTTCATCGGCGACGTCACCGCCGAACAGCAGCAGACCCTCGGCAACGTGTGGCTGCCCACCCACGCCGACGGCAAGCTCGTCCCCGGCTTCGGCGCGATCGACCCAGTCGCCGTGTCGGAGCTCATCCATGATCTGCAGGAAGTCACTTCATCGACTTCCTCGACGTGATCGCCTACCGCAAGCGGGGCATCGCCCTGTAGTACGGCGACGGGGACCCGCGGTTGCGGGTCCCCGTCGCGATGGTGAGGTGGGTTACGGCACCAGCCACTCCTGGTTCTTGCTGTAGGGCAGGCGTCAGGAGGTCACGAGACGAACCACTCCTGGGCGCGGCCTCCGTTGCAGTCCCAGATCCACAGCTGGGTCCCGTTGGCCGTGTTCTGGTTCGGCAGGTCCAGGCAGCGGCCCGAGACCGGGTTGCGGATGGAGTTGTTGGGGCCGAGCTCCCAGATCTGGTTGGCCGTCATGTTGCAGGTGTAGAGGTGGATCTTCGAGCCGGCGGCGGTGCCGTAGCCGATGATGTCCAGGCACATGCCCCTGATCCGGATGGTGCCGTCTCCCATGACGGCCCAGATCTGCGAGTGCGCGCCACCGTTGCAGTCCCAGGAGCTGATCAGGTTGCCGTTGGCCCCCGTGCCCTGGTAGTTGTCGACGCACTTGCCGGGCACCCCGGAGCGGATCACGCCGATGCCGGTCCACTGCGGCGTCCAGCTCTGGGCGGCGCCGCCGTTGCACGTCCACACCTGCAGCTTGGTCTCGTTGGCGGTGCTGGAGTTCGGGACGTCCAGGCACAGCCCCGAGTTGGGGTTGCGCAGCGAGTTGAACGGGCCGACCTCCCACTGCTGCGCGGCCAGGCCGTGGCACGTCCACAGGTGCACGTACGTGCCCGGTGTCGTGCCGGCGTTGTTGACGTCGAGGCACTTGCCCGCGATGCGGATGGTGCCGTCGCCGGGCATCGTCCACAGCTGCGAGTCGGAGCCACCGTTGCAGCCGAACGACTGGATGCGGTTGCCATCGGTGCTGGCGCCGAACGGGTTGTCCATGCACTTGCCGGTGACGCCCGAGCGGAACATCATCAGCGTGTTGTTCGGCACGGCGCCGTTGGTGGAGTGCATGGCGCCGGTGTGCACCCGGACCTCGTCGACGTCGCCGGCGAAGAACTCGGCGGCCGCGCCGGCCTGGAGGGTCCGGCCGACGTTGAACGTGCCGGCGGCGTTCCAGTTCGCCGTGTAGTACGTCTCGCCCTGCAGTTGATCGTTGACGTAGAACCGGATCTTCCCGGCCGGCGCGTCGTAGACGGCCTCCAGGAACGTGAAGGTGTTGAGCACCGGCGCGGCGGTCGAGTTCACCTTGTAGATCGCGGGTGCGTCGGCGTCGCTGCCCGCCGCCACGAACGACCAGCGGTTGACGGTCTTGTCGTACCGGACGGTGAATCCGGCACCGCGGGTGCCCTGCTGGGAGAAGACGGTGCGGGACACGCTGGTGTCGGTGATCCGGGCCCAGCCGGAGACCGTGTACGACTGGTCGGTGCGTACAACGGCGGGTGCGGTGGCGGCGCCGGACAGGCCGTCGAAGCAGAGGCCGGTGCTGGCGTGGCTGTCGCACCAGGTGACGGTGCCGGGAGGCTCGGTGAGGGTCAGGGGGCGCTGGAAGTTGGAGTCGTCGACGACCTGCCGGGGCGCGTCCTCGTCGTAGTCCTCCATCGCCCACTCGCCGGTGACGACGGGGGTGACCGCCGGCTTGATGTCGACGAACGGGTCGATCGCCCGGTCGTAGACCCGAACGTCGCCGATGTCGCCCTCGAAGCTCGGCTGGCGCACGCCGGCGTACTTGCCGCCGCCGATGTCCAGCACGCCGACGGCGTTCCAGTTGGACGGGCGGCTGAGCTGGCCGGCGACGACGCCGTTGACGTAGAGCTTCATCATCTTCATGCCCACGTCCCACGACACCGCGACATGCGTCCACTGGCCGAAGACCGGTGCGGTGGGTGCGGTGGCGTAGCGGGGGGCCGCGTCGACGAGGTCGGTGGAGTACACGGTCAGCGCCCACCGGTTCGTCGGCGCCGGCAGGTACTGGATGGCGATGCCGCAGGTCATCCCGCCCTCCACGCACAGCACGGTGCGCGCGTTCGAGGTGCCGCCGGTGAGCCGGACCCACGCGGCCGCGCCGAAGCTCCTCGTCGTGTTGATGATCGGGCCGGGTGCGACGGCGATGTCGTCGACGCCGTCGAAGTGCAGGGCGCTGTCCTTGCCGTTGACGGCGTGGGTGCCGAGGATCCGCCCGTCGGTCCAGGTCGCGCCGCCGGTGACGGTGGCCGTCGGGCCGCCGGCCGGGCTGGTGGCGAGCGTGGTGCCGGTGCCCTCGTCGAGCTTCCAGGTCTTGGGGTCGGAGTGGGAGTTGACGAGGAACCGGTAGTCCTTGGGCGGCGACGCGTTCTGGGCCGCGTCGCGGGAGCGGACGGTCAGCACGTTCTCGCCGACGTGGGTCGGGGTGACCCAGACGGTCGCCGTGCCGTCAGTGGCGGAGGCGGCGACGTAGGTCTTGGCGTCGCCGTCGAGCTGGTACTCGTAGTCGGCGATGTCGGTCTCGCCGTTGGTGCCGAACGTGAACTGGCCGCTGCGGCCGACCGAGCCGCGGTGGACGTCGTTGGGCGGCGTCTCCACGTACAGGCCGTCGAATGCCGCCACGGTCGGTTTGACGCCCGGCGGGGTGGTGTCGATGGAGAACTCGCACCACGGCGACCAGTTGGAGTTGCCGCCGAGGCCGTCGCTGACCCGCACCTGCCAGCGGGCCATCGACCCGGTCAGCGTGCCGGCCGGGACGGCCATGTCGGCGAGGGTGCCCGACGGGACCCCGGTGTCGGTCTTGGGCCAGCCGCTGATGGCGGTCCAGGTGGTGCCGTTCCACTGCTCAAGGGCGAACGACGCGGACAGCTGGCCGCTCTGGTCGCCGTCGGGGTCGGAGATGTTGGCCTTGAGCCACGGCGCGGTGGACCGCACGATCGGCCGGCCGGTGCCGGTGACGCAGGCCTGCCCCGCGGCGGTGAAGTCGGTGTGCGTGGTCAGAGCCGAGGCGACCGGGGTGTTCGGCAGGCTGTTGTACTCGACCGACATGGCGGTCTGCGCCTGGTCGAACTTCTTCCAGCGGTTGCTGGCCGTCTCGTCGGTGCCGTCGCTGTCGCGGGCGGACAGGCCCAGGGTGTAGCTGCCCCGGCCCTGCCCGAAGTTGATGACGTCGTTCACCAGGGTCTGGTTGGAGAACTCCATGTACATGTTGGGCTGAGGGTCGTTGGCGCAGCCGGCGCCGGTCGAGGGCTTGTGGGCGTTGCCCGACTTCGTCTCGACGAACAGGTTCAGGGCCGGGCCCGACCAGGCCTGCCTACCGGATCCGGTGAGGTCGCCGGTGCGGTACAGGCTGACCGGCGTCGCGGTGCACGCCCACGAGTGCGTCATCATCGTGACGAACTTGGCGTTGCGGATCTGCTTGCCCGGCAGCCACGTCAGGTCGAACGCGAAGAACGACCGGAAGGTGCCGGACCCGTCGGTGTTCTGCCCGACGCGGACGATGCCGTCGTCGCGGTTGGCGTTGGTGGAGTCGGTGTAGCCCCAGCGGGCGCGGCCGACGCCGGTCCACGGGTCGATGACCACGGGGTATGCGACGTTCGGGTCGGCGAGCATCGCGGCGTCGGGGACGATGACGAGCGAGCCGTCCTCCACCGTGGTGGGGAGGTCGGCCTTGCGGGAGTCGTCGGGCACGTGCCGCAGCACGGAGTTCTTGCCCGCGGTACGCGCCGCCGCGAGGGACCGCTGCGCGCTGGGCACGCCGGCGGAGTCCCACATGAGCGCCGGCCCGGCCGACGCGGTGGTCTTGCCGGTGCTGTCGCGGGTCTCGTAGCCGCCGCCCGGCTTGTTGCGCAGCGTCCAGCCGGTGCTGGTGAGGCCGAACTTGAGCTTGGCGAGGGCCGGGTTCGCCGCGGCCTGCCTGGTCTTGACGATCAGCGAGTAGCCGAAGCCCTCCACTGTGGACTGCACCTGGAGGTCGATGTCCGGCAGCACCGACTCGTACACCGCCGTGTCGCCCTCGATGCGAGGCGCCGGCAGCTTCGACGGCCAGGTCAGCTTGAGCGCGCCGCCCGCACCGTTGAGGGTGACGAGGGGTTCGGTGCCGCCGGCGGAGAACCGTACGTCGGCCACCGAGGCGACGGGTGCGAGCGTGGCGCCGTCCTTGCGCAGCGACAGGTCGATCTCCCGCCAGGCGCCGTCCTTCTTGGTCCAGTGCGGCACGGAGTAGCTCTCCCGCACCAGCGTGCCGCGCGGCGTGGCCATCGTGCGGGCCATCTCGGACCGGGAGTTCGCCACCTCGATGGTGCGGCCGCTCTCGACCGCCTGCCTGATCGCGGTGTTCTCGGACGCCTGCTGGTTCGTGGCCGGTTGACCCGTCGGTGCGGGCGCCGGTTCGGCGCCGGCCGGCGCACCGACCGTGAGCGCGACCGCGGTGCCGACCGAGGCGACCGCGAGCGACGCCACCATGGCGAGTTTGGAGGAGCCGTGTCGACGCACGGCAGGATGAGGTCTGATCACTGTTAGCCCCCGCGAAGTGAAAGTGAGCGAAACCTAGGGGGAGGCCAGTGGCCGTGTCAATCGATGCGCGCGATGTCGGCACGCCGTCGGAGGTATGTCCGGATTGGCGGTGAGTGCCGTCATGAACGCCTCATGATGCCTTGACTTCGGTGAATGCGACCCCTAAATTGCAGGCTGCTCGGGTATCGATCCCGGTGCGACTGCATGGGCCTAACGGGGAGGCTTTACATGTTCAGTGGTGGCTGCGCGCTGCGCAGAAGGCAGTGGCCGACATGATTCCGCAGATGGTCGGCGTACCGGCGTAGGCCGGCTGGATCCTTCTTCTTCATCTTCTGTTTCTTGACGATGTTCGGCTGCCGTCGTGTCTCGACGGTGGCCACTTACGCATTGCTGCGGAGGAATTGTGTCCTTGACCGGTGTCTTCGGGCCGCCCGGCCTGCCATTGCTGCCAGGCCGGTCCCGCCGGCTGTTCGGCCGCGTGACGCGTACGGTCGCCGCGTCGGCGATCCTGGCGCTCGCCGCCAACTGTCTGGTGGTGCCGCCGGTGCAGGCGGCGCCGAAGGTGACGAAGCCTGAGGCGGCGCAGCGGTTCAAGGATGTGCCGGGTGGCACGGTGGCGGTGAAGCAGCCGCAGCCGGGCACCGCGTCGGCGGCGGCGCGTCGCGCGACGGTCGGCTCGGTGCAGTGGCCGGCGGCCGCGACCGCGGACGTGAACATCGCCGCGGCGCGGTCACAGCTGCGGGCGTCCGGTAGCGCGTCGCCGGCGGAGACGTCGGTGTCGGTGCCTGGTGCGCCGCTGCGGGTGGTGGCCGGCGCGAAGGGGCCTGAGCAGGTCCGGGTGCAGACGCTGTCGCAGGACGAGGTCCGCGCGGCGGGTGTGCAGGGCGTGATGTTCCGGGTCGCGCGGACCGACGCGGCCGCGAGCACCGGCGTCGTGAAGCTGGAGGCCAGCTACGGCGCGTTCGAGTCGGCGTTCGGTGCGGACTGGTCGAGCCGGCTGCGGCTCCTGGTCATCCCGGAGTGCCACCAGACCCGCCCCGAGGACGCGGCGTGCCGGGCGGTGCCGGTGAAGTCGGACAACAACGTGAAGACCAAGACGGTGACCGGTGAGGTGACGCTGCCGGCGCCGGTGACGACCGCGGCGGCGTCGAAGCTGACGTCGGGCAACGTCATGGTGGCTCTCGCCGCGGGGCCGTCCGGCGGAGCTGGTGACTTCGGTGCGACAACCCTTGCCCCGTCGTCGACGTGGTCGCAGGGTGGCTCGGCCGGTGGCTTCTCGTGGTCGTACCCGATGCGGGTGCCCCCGGCGGTGGGTGGTCCCGGGCCGACGGTGGGTCTGAGCTACTCGTCGCAGTCGGTGGACGGCCGGCAGGCGGCCTCGAACAACCAGCCGGGCTGGATCGGTGAGGGCTTCTCCTACGACACGGGCTTCATCGAGCGCCGGTACGTCGGCTGCGCGGATGACAAGGCCGACGACAAGGGCAGCAAGGCGAACAACACCGAAGACACCGGAGACATGTGCTGGGCCACCGACAACGCGGTGATGTCGCTCAACGGCGGCGGCGGTGAGCTGCTGAAGGACGGCAGCGGTCTGTGGCACCCGGTCCAGGACGACGGGTCGCGGATCGAGAAGGTGATCGGCGGGGCCAACACCAACGGTGACGACAACGGTGAGTACTGGAAGGTCACCGCGGCGGACGGGACGAAGTACTTCTTCGGTCGGAACCGGTTGCCGGGTTGGACGGCGAACAAGGCGGAGACGAACTCGGTGCAGGCGGTGCCGGTCGCGGGCAACCACGCGACGGAGCCGTGCAAGGCATCCACGTTCGCGGCGTCGTTCTGCACCCAGGCGTACCGGTGGAACCTCGACTACATCGAGGACATCTACGGCAACACCGCATCGCTGTGGTACGCGCGGGACACGAACTACTACGCGAAGAACAAGCAGGAGAACTCGCCGGTCGTCTACCACCGCGACGCCTACCCCGTCCGGATCGACTACGGCACCGACAACCGCACCGTCGTCAACGGTGTGCGGACCGATTCGGCGTACACGGGGACAGCCGCGCCGGCGCAGGTGCACTTCGGTGTGTCGGACCGGTGCGTGACGGCGAACTGTGGCACCAAGGACAAGACGAACTGGCCGGACACGCCGTGGGACCAGAACTGCGCCTCGAGCGGGACGTGCTGGCAGTCGGCGCCGACGTTCTGGAGCAGCAAGCGGCTCACGAGCGTCACCACGAAGGTGCGGAAGGGCAGCGGATACCAGGACGTCGACCAGTGGAACCTGCGGCAGTCGTTCCCGGACCCCGGTGACGGCACCCGAGCCGGTCTGTGGCTGGAAGGCATCACCCACAAGGGGCTGAACGGCGCCACCATCACGCTGCCCGAGGTCACGTTCGAGGGCATCCAGCTGCCGAACCGCGTCGACGCGGTGTGGTCGGACTTCGCGCCGGCGATGAACTGGTGGCGCATCACGTCCATCCGCACCGAGGCGGGTGCGGAGATCGCCGTCGACTACAGCGACCCGGACTGCACCAACCCCGTCCGGCTGCCGAATTCGAATGCCCTGGACAGCAACACCCTGCGCTGCTACCCGGTGAAGTGGGTCCCGCAGGGGTACACCCAGCCGCGTACCGACTACTTCCACAAGTACGTGGTCGACTCGGTGCAGCAGATCGACCTGACTGCCGGTGGCAGCGCCACCAAGACGTTCTACGAGTACGAGAACCCCGAGAACCTGCCCCTGTGGCACTGGGACGGTGAGGACGGCCTCGTCCAGGCCAAGTACAAGACGTGGGGTCAATGGCGCGGGTATCCGTACGTCAAGACGAAGTTCGGGGAAGGCCCGAAGCAGCAGGTGCTGCGGGCGCAGTACTTCCGCGGCATGCACGGCGACAAGACCGCCTCCGGCACCAGAACGGTGAACGTCACCGGCCTGGAGGGTGGTCCGTTCCCGGACTACGAGCAGTTCGCGGGCATGGTTCGTGAGCAGCTCGTCTATCTGGACGGGGCGGTCAACGCCGGCACGGTGACGACCCCGTGGCGGTCGACGACCCCCGCCGCGAGCCGGACGATCAACGGCGTTGTCACCGAGTCCCGCTATACGGGCAGCGAGAAGACCGCGACCCGCGCGCTGATCAGCGGCGGGCAGTGGCGCCGCTTCGAGACGGTCACCGAGAACGACCAGCAGGGCGTCCCGCTGAAGATCAAGGATCTCGGCGACCCGGCGGACCCAGACGACGACAAGTGCACGGTGCACGAGTACCTGCCCAACACCGACCCGAACGTATGGGTGCTGCGCTCGGCGAAGCGGGTCCGGACCTGGGCCGGTGACTGCACCGCCGGCGGGCCGTCCGCCGCGGACCAGGTGATCTCGGACCTGCGGTACACGTACGACAACCTGGCCTACGGCGCGACGCCGACGACGGGTCTGGTCACGAAGATCGAGCGGATGAGCGCCTGGAACGGCGGCAACGTCCAGTTCCAGACGGTCGGCACGTACAAGCACGACCCGCACGGCCGCACCACGGAGTCGACCGACATCGCCGGCCGGCTGTCGAAGACCGACTACTCGCCGGCGACGGGCGGCCCGCTCGTCGGGATGACCACCACGAACCCCAAGCTGTGGACCACGACGGTCGTCATCGACCCGGCGCACGGCGAGGTGCTCAGCGAGTCCGACGTCAACAGCCGCGTCACCTCGGCGCAGTACGACGCGCTCGGCCGCCGCACCAAGGTGTGGAACGCCGACCGGCTCCAGGCCAGCAACCTGAACACGCCGAGCGTGGAATACCGGTACACGATCAGCAAGACCTCGGTGAACGCGGTCGAGACCCTCAGCCAGGACGCGAACGGCAACTACCAGTCGCTGTTCGAGCTGTACGACGGGCTGCTGCGACCGCGCCAGAAGCAGGCGAAGGCGGTCGGTGGGGGCAGGATCATCGCCGACACCAACTTCTACGACTCGTTCGGCCGGGTGTGGAAGAGCAACGCGGCCTACGACACGACCGGCACGGCCGGGCTCACCCTGCACCAGCCCGCCGACCTGGACGTGCCGGCGCAGAGCCGCATCGACTTCGACACGGCGGGCCGGCCGATCGAGGCCGCGCTGTACTCGGAGAACGTCTACAAGTGGAGCACGGTCACCAAGTACTACGGCGACTACACCACGGTCACCCCGCCGCTCGGCGGGACGGCCGGCGCCACGTTCACCGACAGCCGCGGGCAGACGACCAAGCTGCGGCAGTACCACGGCGGCACCCCGACCGGCACCTACGACGAGATCTCCTACAGCTACAACAAGACCGGGCAGGTCGAGAAGATCACCGACGCCTCCGGCAACGTGTGGTCGTACGAGTTCGACGAGCTGGGTCGCACGAAGAAGTCCACGGACCCGGACCGGGGCGCCACCGAGTACACGTACAACACCTCGGACCAGCTGGTGCAGGTGAAGGACGCCGAGAACCGGGTTCTGGCGTACACCTACGACGACCTCGACCGGCCCACCTCGATCCGTGACGGCAGCGAGACCGGGCCGCTGCGCGTGCAGACGGTGTACGACCTGCCGGCGAAGGGCCTGACGAAGTCGGTGTCCCGGTTCGTCGGCACGAACGAGTACAAGACAGAGCTGGTCACCGCTGACGCGCTGTACCGGCCGACGCAGACCAGGGTCACCCTTCCGCAGAGCGAGGGCGTCCTCGGCACCTCGTTCGCCGTGCGGAACACGTACAAGGTCAACGGCGACCTGAACACCGTCACGTTCCCGGCCGCCGGCAACCTCGCCGGGGAGACGCTGACGTACGAGTACGACAGCACGTACGGTCTGCCGAAGGCGTTGACCACGAACTACGGCGACGTGACCCACTACGTCACCGACGCCACCTACACGGAGTTCGGCGAGTCGAGCTCGGTGATCCGTTCGACGGCGCTGACGGGTGCGCCGTTCGTGCAGAGCAAGACCGAGTACGACGACGTCACGCACCAGGTGAAGCGGCAGGCGGTCCTCAAGTCGGTCGGCTCCGCGTACGTCGCGGACGCGGAGTACAAGTACGACCCCGCCGGCAACCTGATCAAGATCGACGACAACCCGCTCAACGGCCAGCGGGACACGCAGTGCTTCGAGTACGACCACGCCCGCCGGTTGAAGCAGGCGTGGACGCCGCAGAGCGGTGACTGCTCGACCTCGCCCGCGTCGACGACGATGGGTGGCCCGGCGCCGTACTGGCAGGAGTGGGACTTCGGCGCCGCCGCCGACCCCAAAGGGCGCACCGGTTCCAGGCTGAAGGAGATCGACCACCTCACCCCGACCGGGCTGCAGACCACCGACTACACCTACCCCAACCAGGGCGTCGCCGGGACGCAGCCGCACCTGTTGAAGGGTTCCACGCTCAAGAACTCAACCGGGCAGGTCCTCAAGACCTCGACGTACGAGTACGACAAGACCGGTAACACGACGTCGCGGCCCGGCCCGAACGGGCAGCAGAACCTGCAGTGGGACGCCGAGGGGCGCCTCACCTCGGTGACCGACCCGACCGGCACCACGTCCTACGTCTACGACGGCGCCGGCAACCGGCTGCTCGCCAAGGACAGCACCGGCGCCACGCTCTACGTCGGCAACATGGAGATCAAGCTCACCGGCGCCTCGACGCTGACGACGACCCGCTTCTACTCGTTCAACGGTCAGGTCGTGGGGCAGCGGACCGGCAGCGGCATCGCCTGGCTCTGCGGCGACCAGCAGGGCACGGGCAATGTCGCGATCAGCGGCGACGCGGCCCAGACCGTGACCCGCCGCCGCCAGACCCCGTACGGCGAGGCCCGTGGCGCGGCGGTGTCGTGGCCGAACAAGAAGGGCTTCGTCGGCGGCACTGCGGACCCCACCGGCCTGGTCCACCTCGGTGCCCGCGAGTACGACCCGAACACGGGCAGGTTCATCTCCCTCGACCCGCTCGTCGACTTCAACGATCCGCAGCAGATGCACGGCTACGCGTACGCGAGCAACAACCCGACCACGCTCTCGGACCCGAGCGGACTGAAGGGCGTCGGCGACTTCTTCAAGGGCTTCCTGAGCGGCCTCTGGAACAGCCTCAAGTTCTGGGAAGCGTTCTTCGGCATCCTCAAGATGCTCAGGGACCCGAAGGGAGCGTGGAACGGCCTCAAGGGCGAGGCGAAGAAGTGGGAGAAGAAGACCGGCAACTTCGTCATGGGCTGGGCCTGCGCGATCAGCGGCATCTGCGACCAGATCGCCTCGTGCGTCGGCGGCGACGCCACCGCCTACGACTGCGGCGTGACCATCGGCGAGCTCGCCGGCGAGATGCTGATCACCGCCTTGTCCGGCGGCGCGGGGTTGAGCGCCCGCGGCGCCGCCCTCGCCAAGAAGCTCGCCGAGAAGTTCAACGTCAAGATCCCCGGCATCGACACCGGACCGTCACACAACCGCGACGGTAACGGCAACGGCAACAGTTCGGACGGCGACGGGTCGTCGAGCGGCGACTCGGGCAACTCCGGTGACACCACCAAGTCCGGCGACAAGACCGGCGACGGTGGCGACGGGAACAACTCCGGCGGGGACGGCAAGTCCGGCGACCAGAACTCGGGCGGCGACGGCGACAGCTGCAAGCACAGCTTCGATCCGGAGACCAGGGTCCTGATGGCCGACGGCACCGTCAAGGCCATCAAGGACATCCAGGTCGGCGACGAGGTCCTCGCGACCGATCCGGAGACCGGAGAGACGCGCGCCCAGGTCGTCGAGGCGCTGCACCGCAACCTCGACGCGGAGTTCGCCACCCTCGACGTGGTGGACGGCGAGGGCGGCAAGGCCACCCTGCAGACGACCGCCAACCACCCGTTCTGGAACGAATCCCACGAGCGGTGGGAGCACGCGGGGGAGCTGGCGTCCGGCGATCTGCTGGTCGCGCCCGACGGCTCGACGGCCACGGTCAGCGCGTCCGTGGTGTGGACCGGCGCGAAGTACATGCACGACCTCACCGTCGCCCGGATGCACACGTACTACGTGCTCGCCGGTGCGTCCCCGGTGCTCGTGCACAACTGCCCCAAGGACGAGGACAACGACAACTACGCGGCCGACGACCCCTACTCGCCGAAGAACGTCAAGGCCCGGAGTGACCAGTGGAAGGGGCACTTCAAGCAGAACCGGTCGTACTTCCAGGTGCCGCCCGCCATCCATGAGATCGTCCGGCGCATCATGACCGACCCGACGTACCCGCAGCGCCGCAACCCCAACCAGACCCGGGACAACTTCGGCGGGCACAATCTGCCGGCGGGGCACTTCGGGCGTGGTTTCGGCGGTGAACCGATCTACGATCTCGGGGACGGCAGCCAGTTCCGGGTGGTCAGGCGCCGGTCCGACGGGGCGCTCGCCTGGGTCGGCCTCGATCAGCACGGCGTGCACGACTATTCGAAGGTCTATCAGTATCCGTGGGCGACGGCACCTGTGGTGACGTCCGTTCCGTAAGGTGGTTGACCGGCGTGGGGTGCGCGGACCGCATCCCACGCCGGTCCCGCGCAGGACGACGATCGGAGCATGGGGATGCGCGACCTGAGCACGGAGTTCGGTCGTGCCGGCCTGGAGTTCATCACCGTCGCCGACCCTGGGCACCCCTACATCCCGCCCGCGGTCGCCGCCGCGGCGACGAACGCCTCCGAGTTTCCGGGCCGGCGCTGGTTCGAGATCCCGGACGACGCGCCGGACCTGGTCGAGCGGGGCAACGCCGCCTGGCACGAGATGTGCTGCGGCCACGGCCTCTTCACGCCCGAGGACCGGCGGTTCCTCGTCGCCGTCGACCTGAGCGAGGACAGCGCCTACGGCACGCGCTGGTGGGCCGAGGTGGCGCTGACCGACGACTGGGATGTCGTCGGCGAAGGCTCGGCGGGCATCCTCGGCCTCGGCCGCGGCCGGCCGGTCTTCGTCATGCTGTCGCGTGACGGCGACGTGGCCGTGCGCGGCGACCTGTGGCAGAGGTCCATCGGCGGGGTCCTCGTGCCCGACGTACAGCGGATGCAGCGGTCCCGGCAGGCCACGGGCTGGATCCTCGACGACCCGAGGTCCAGCCCGGCCGACCTGCGGGCGGTCCGGCGCTGGCTGGATCACCTCGCCGGCCTCCCGGACCGGTAGCCCAGACAGCACCGTCGTCGCCGCGTGCGGCGATCCCGAAACGGCCGGGACCCGCGACCGTCGTGGCTGTCGCACCAGGTGACGGTGCCGGGAGGCTCGGTGAGAGTCAGCGGGCGCTGGTAGTTGGAGTCGTCGACGACCTGCCGCGGCGCGTCCTCGTCGTAGTCCTCCATGGCCCACTCACCGAGTTCCGGCGCACCACCCCCAACGCCTCCAGATTCACGATCGAGATGTTTGCCTGGGCGATCGATGTTGAATTCGGCCATCACTTCTGGAGGGGGTAGCCGGCCATGGACGACATTGCGGGGTGGAAGGCGGCGGTCCGACGCGAAATCGCTGCGTTGTCCGCCGACTTCGAACAACGCTTCGGTTACCCGTTCGACGAAGGCGGCAATTACGTCGCGGAGCCCGAACCGTCGACGGTCGATGCTGAGTTCAGCGCGACGCTTCCGTCGTCATTGCGGGACTTCTACGCAGAGATCGGCGAAGTTTGCCTGATCGACTTCGGGAACGGGTATCGGATCTACCCAGTCACCAGGATCGCTGTTCCTGGTGACTGGGCGCTGCCGACGCTGGTGCGTCCAGCGGAAGTCGGGCACGTTGTCACATTCGGATCAACCGGGGGTGGGCAGCAATACAGCATGGCTCGGGAGACCGGTCAGATCTTCTATCTGCCGCCGGGCCTCGTCGAGGACGGAATCCATTCCAGCAGCTTCGAGCAGCCACGCCTGGTGGCGTCCGATCTGCAAGGCTTCCTGCGGCGACTTCTCGTCGCCGTGAGGGCGTTCGTAGCGACTGGCGATCCGGTGGACGTCTGACCATCGGTCGTTGTGCGAGTCGGTGCTGCCGGGGGTGTACCTCCGGCAGCACCGTGCTGTCGGCGCACTGCTGGACCGCGGGCATCGACATCGACGATGTGATGCCGCACCCTGCGTGAGGACCGCCGCCATCCAGCGCAAGGCCCGGTGGATCCCAGGGCGCCGGGTCGCGGTGCAGTTGCCGGTCGCCTGCGTGAGCCCATGCGGACGCGCTGTCGCGTGGGTGGTGCCGATCCCAAAAGCGCCGCTCCCCGTGCCGTCGTCCCGCATCGTGGGACGCGAACAGCGGCTGTCCGGACGGTTGACAACGAGGGTTCGGGCTGCGTTTATTTACGTTACCACCGATGAAACATCGTTCCACTCTGCGAAACGGGGACTGAAGGCGGTGGGGCAGTCGCCGGAGCAAACACCAGAGAGGAAGCAGGCGATTCGATGAAGAATCCCTCCAAGGTGGTGGCGGCTGGGGCACTGGGCCTCACCGCTGCCATCGCGCTCGGCGGCGCGCCTGCCGGAGCGTACGGGCCTGCGGCGAACTCGCTCGGCTGTCGGCTGTACTTCAGCGACGCCGGCACGGGCAGCTCGCCGACGACGTGGAACGACACGTTCGGGCTCACCCAGACGCCGGCCACGCCGTCGCCCGGGCAGACCGTCACCGTCACCTTCACGGCGGTCGCCGGGCCGAACAACGGTCCGGTCCCGCTGAACGCGGGTGACGTGCCTGTCGTCATCAAGTTGGCGCTCGGCGGCTCCCAGTCGGGGACCGTCACGCTCAACATGGCCACCTACCCGACCGCCCCGGCGGCCGCGGGTGCGCCGCTCGGCTCCATCACCGCGACCGGCACGTACGTCGCCGGCACGGCCGGGGCCGCCTCGCTCACCGTCACGCAGGCCGTGTTCAACAACGCGACCGCCAAGACGTACTGCTCTGGCCCGGGCGACCGGGACCACAAAGCCGCCCCGGCGGCGAGCACGATCGTCGAGAACTACAGCGTGTTCGGCGGCGGCACCAGCATCACCTCGGTCACCGGGCAGAGCGTCACGAGCGCTGCGCGGGCGGGAAACACCATCAACTTCTCCGTGACCGGGCTGGCTCCAAGCGCGACCCTGAGCGCGTCGCTGAAGAACGCGGGCGGCGGTGGCACCGCTGAAGGCAGCGGCGCCGGCACCACCGACGCCACGGGTGCGGGCACCGGGACGCTCGTCGTCCCCGCCGGCGCCACGACCGGGGCGCGGACGCTGTCGGTGTCCGACGGCACCAACACCGTCACCACGCCGATCACGATCCTCGGCGCACCGGCCATCTCCATCACCCCCGGTGGTGGCGGCGCGGGCACGGCGGTCGCGGTGACCGGCACCAACTGGAACCCGGGCAGCACCGTCTCCATCCGGGGCTACAAGGCCGGGGCGCCCCCGCCGCCGCCCACCGCCGACGCGGCGGTCACGGCGACGGCGAGCGCGACCGGCGCGATCACGGGCTCGTTCACGGTGAACGACCCGACCACCGCCTACATCGGCGCGTCGTCGGGCACCGGGCCGGGCACCCTGTTCGCGGTCGCCACCTGGACGGCCTCGGCCGACTCCTGCGTGGCGAAGGCCGGCCTGGCCACCACGGGCTCCTGCAACCTCACCTACAACCTGTCCCAGACGGTCACGGCGGGCAACCTCGCGATGTCCCGCACCACCGGCTCGGGCAACGTCACGTTGAGCGGCGTCACGCTCAACGGCACCGTCCAGCACGGCACCGGCGCGCTCGCGCCGATCACCGTGACGGACTACCGGGGCAGCACCTTCGGCTGGAGCCTGGTCGGTGCGGTCACCGACTTCACCGGTACGCCGGGCGGCAGCATCGCGAAGGCGAACCTCACCTGGATCCCGACGTGTGTGGCCGCCGCCGGCAGTACCAACGCGGTGACGGCGACGGCGGGCTCCGCGGGTGCGGTCGACGGCTCGACCCTGTGCTCGGCCCCGGCCGACGCGGCCGGCACGGGTGGCGGCTTCGACGCGGGCGCCGCGCTCGACCTGCAGATCCCGGCCAACCAGCTGGCCGGCAGCTACACCGCGACGCTCACGATCACGCTGAGCTAGCAGCCGAGGTGGGGGTCCTGCCGGGCCCCCACCTCCAAGCGGGAGGACAGACGTTGCGTTCCTTGACAAGCGTGCTCGCGGTCGTGCTCGCGGTCGCCCTCGTCGGCGCGCCCGCGCACGCCGCGGACAACGGTGAGTGGTCGGTGAACCCGACGCCGCCCGCGCAGCCGGGCCCGGCGCCGCGCCTGTACTTCTTCCTCGAGTCGCCGCCCGGCACCTCCGTGCAGGACTCGGTCCGGGTGACGAACCTCGCCGACCAGCCGCGCACGTTCCGCCTGTACGGCGCCGACGCGTACAACACCCCCCGCGACGGCGGGTTCGGCCTGCGTACCCAGGACGCCGCCGGAGTCGACATCGGCGCCTGGACCCAGGTCGGCGCCGCGACCGTGACGGTGCCGGCGAAGTCGCAGGCGGACGTCCCCTTCGTCATCACCGTGCCCACCAACGCGACCCCCGGCGACCACGTCGGCGGGGTCGTCGCCATGGAGGAGCAGCCGGGCGCGACCACGAAGCAGAACGGCGTCGACGTCACCGTCCGCCGCGCCGTGGCCGCCCGCGTGTACCTGCGCGTCAGCGGGCCGACCGTCCCCGGCCTGCGGGTCGACCACGTGACGACGAAGCACGGGACCCCGTGGCTGCCGTCCACCGTCGACGGTTCCTACACGTACGACGTGGTCAACACCGGCAACCTGCACCTGCCGCCGAAGCTGGAGGTGCGCGTCACCGGGCTGTTCGGCCACCGCATCGCCCAGCACGGCAGCGCGCCGCAGATCGACCTGCTGCCCGGCGCGCGGACCCGGCTCGGTGGCACGTTCAGCGGCGTGTGGCCGTTCGACGTCGTCACCACCTCGGTGACCGTGACCGCCGACGGCGGCGTCTCCGCGCGGTCGCAGGACACGACGGTGGTCGTGTCGTGGCCGACCCTCGCGGTCGTCGTCGCCGGTCTGGTGCTGCTCGTCTGGTACCGCCGGCGCCGCGCCGCCGCGGTGACCGCCAAGCCCCGCAGGCGACTGCCCGAACCGGTGACGGTGCGATGAGGCGGACCCTCACCGTCCTCCGTGGACCGCGGCCGGCGGCGCCTCGGGCCGTCGCCGTCCTGTGTGGACCGCCGCGGACGGTGCCGCCGGCGGCGGCGCGGGCCGTCGCCGTCCTCTGTGGACTGCTGCTGGCGGTGCTGCCGGCCGCGCCGGCGCGCGCCGACGGCATGACCGCGAGCGCCGCCGCACCGTCGGCGAAACCGGGCGCGACGCTGCGGATCACCGGCGCCGGCTGGCCCGCCGGGCAGCTGCTGCAGCTCGTCACCTGCGGCGAGCTCGCCATGACCGGCTCCGGCGCCTGCGACATGCGCGCGGCGGTCGCGACCCCGGCCCGGGCCGACGGCACGTTCGGCGTCGACATCCGTGTCGGCGACCCACCCCGCCCGTGCCCGTGCGTCGTGCACGTCGCGCTCGTCGGCACCGGCGCCAGCGGGCACGTCGACGTGCCCCTCGACATCCCCGGCCACGCGACCGGCCCGGCGCCGACCGCGGCGAGCACCATCGCCCGCCTCGACGTGGTGCGGATCCGGCTCACCGGCCGGCCGTCGTGGACGGAGTGGTTCGGCGCCCGCGCGGAGCGCACCCTCGTCTACGAGGTCCGCAACCCGGGCGCGCAGAGCCTGCGGGAGCTGCCGCTCAACGTCCGCGTCGGCAAGGGCGGCGGCGACCCGGCGGAGGCGCCGCGCTCCGGCGAGATCCGCCCCGGCGAGACCCGCGAATACCGGGTGCCGGTGACGATCCCGTTCGCGGCGTTCGGCCGGTACCAGGTCCGCGCCGACATCGCCGGGCTGGGCGCCGCGTCGGTCGGCTACGACGCGTACCCGTGGGGGCTGCTGGCGCTCAACGTGTTCGGCGTCGCGCTCATCGTCCTCGGCGTCCACCGCCGCCTGAAGGCCCGGCGGCACCGCGACACCCTCGTGCCGCAGAGCGCCGACCCGTTGCTGTTGCCGCCGCTGGTACGGGTGCCCGCGCTCGGCGCGGTGCTCGTGTTCGACGACGCCCCCGGCGCGAACCGGCTCCGCCGCAAGGCCCGGGCCCAGATCAGCGCCGCGACCCTGCGCGAGCTGATCGGCGAGCCGGACGGCGACGGCGGCACCGCGATCGTCGACCTGGCGGCTCTCGACACCGTCCTCGCGGGCGGCCGCCCGGCATCCGACGTGCCGGAGGCCGGCGGGAGCGCGGCCGTCGTCGACCTCGGCGAGCTGGACGCCTACCTCGCCGGCCACGCGGACGCCGACGACTGGCGGGCCGCACTGCAGCGTCCATCCCGGAAGGGCCGGCCCGGCCGGCGGAAGAGGAGCCCTGATGTGGGTGCGTGAGCGGGTGCACGACTGGTCCCTCGCGCTGCGCGCCGGCGCCGCCGCGGTCGCCGCCGTGGTGGCGTTCGCCGGCTGCTCCTCGGTGATGCCGGGGGCACTGGACGGCGGTGGCGCCACCGGCGATCAGCCGGTGACCGGGGCCGGGCCGGGCGTGACCGCGGACAGCGTCAAGGTCGTGTTCGTCGGCGTCGACCTCAAGGCCACCGCGAGCGTCACCGGCTTCAAGACCGCGGACGCCGGCGACCCGGCCCGCCAGGTCAAGGCCCTCGAGACGTGGGTCAACGCCAACGGCGGCGTGGCCGGGCGCAAGATGGTCGCCGTCTACCGCAACTACGAGGCCGCCGACGACTCACCGGCCGCCGAGGAGCGGCTGTGCAACCAGGTCACCCAGGACGACAAGGCGTTCGCGGTCGTGCTCACCGGCCAGTTCCAGAGCAACGCCCGCCCCTGCTACGCGTCTCGCCGCACGCTCGTGCTCGACGCCACCCTCGTCGCCAACGACCAGACCACGTTCACGAAGCTCGCACCGTACCTGTGGTCCGCCAGCTACCCGGACTACGACGAGTTCGTGCGGGCGTTCCTCGGCAGCCTCGAACAGCAGCAGTACTTCGCCGGCAAGACCAAGGCCGGCGTCGTCGCCGCCGACACGCCCACCAACCGCAGCGCGTACGAGCGCCTCGCCGTACCGGAGCTGAAACGGCTGAACGTCACACCGGCGGTCGCGTGGATCGACACCACCGACCTCGGCACCCTGAACGCCGGGCTCAACCAGGCCGCCGTCGACTTCCGCGCCAAGGGGGTCGACCGCGTGTTCTTCCTCGGCGGCGCCCGGATGGCGTCGTTCTTCCTCACGGTCGCCGCCGCGCAGAGCTTCACCGCCCGCTACGCGCTGTCCAGCTTCGACAACCCGAGCTTCCTGGTGAACAACCCGGCGACGATCCCGAAGGAGGGCCTCGAGGGCGCCGTCGGCATCGGCTTCAACCCGAGCCAGGACGTCCCCGACAGCGCGTACCCGTTCCCCGGCACCGACGCCGAACGCGCCTGCCTGAAGGTGTACGAGGCCGACGGGCAGAAGTTCGCGACCCGCGAGAACGCCCGCGTCGCGTTCCCCTACTGCGACGCGGCGCTGCTGCTGCAGGCCGGCGCCCGCGACCTCGGCGCCGACCTCAACGCGGCCGCGTGGTCGAAGGCCACCCGCGCGCTCGGCACCGGGTTCAGCCCCGCGACCGGGTTCGCCGGGCTGCTCGGCCCCGGCCGGTTCTCGGCCGCGAACGGCTACCGGCCCCTCGCCTACGACGGCGGCTGCGGCTGCTTCGCCTACCAGGGCGAGGAGGTGCCCTTTGCGGCCCGCTGACGCGCTGTCCTGCGCCGCCGTCGACGCCTCCTACGGGCCCGTGCAGGTGCTGTACGGCGTGAACGTCCGCGTCGCCGCCGGCGAGATGGTCGGCGTCTGCGGCCCGAACGGCGTCGGCAAGACCACGCTCGTGCGGGTCCTCGCCGGCCTGCAGCGCCCCGGCGCCGGCGGCCGGGTGCTGCTGGAAGGGCGCGACATCACCGGCGTGCCGGCCGCCCGCCGGGTCCGGCTGGGACTGTCCACGGTGGTCGGTCAGCAGGCGTTCGGGTCGCTGACGGTGGAGGAGAACCTCCGCATGTACGGCTACACGGTCAGCCGCCGCGACGGCCGCCTGCGCAAGGCGGTCGACGGCGCCTTCGCCGTCTTCCCGCGCCTGTACGAGCGGCGCGACCAGCCGGCGTCCACATTGTCCGGTGGCGAGCGGCAGATGCTCGTGCTCGCCAAGACGCTCATCCAGCGGCCCCGGGTGCTGCTCATCGACGAGTTCTCCCTCGGCCTCGCCCCGGTCGTCGTCGGCGGTCTCCTGGAGATGGTGCGCCGGCTGAACCGGCTCGGCACCGCGCTGCTCGTGGTGGAGCAGTCCGTCAACGTCGCGCTGTCCCTCGTGGACCGCGCGTACTTCATGGAGAAGGGCACGATCGTCGCCGAACACACCTCCGCCGACCTCGCCGACCGGCCCGACCTCGTGCAGTCCCTCATGCTCGGCGGTCATGCATGAGCCTCTGGGGGTACGACTTCGGGCCTGACCGCATCCTGCTGGGGTTGTTCACCGGCCTCACGTACGCGCTGCTCGCCGTCGGCCTGGTGCTGACCTACCGGTCGAGCAGGTTCGTCAACTTCGCGCACGGCTCCATCGGCGTCTTCGGCGCCGCGGTGCTCGGCCGGCTCGTCGCCGGTGAAGGGATGCCGTACTGGGTCGCGTTCCCGGCCGCGATGGTGGTCGCCGCGGGCGTCGCCGCCGGGGTCGAGGCGGGCGTGGTCCGGCGGCTGCGGCACCGGTCCCGGGTCATCGGCATGATCGCCACCCTCGGGCTCTCGCAGTTCATCCTCGTCGTGTCGCTGCTGGTGAACCGGCAGGGCGTCAGCGGCGCCACCTTCCCCCGGCCGCCGGGCCTGCCGTCGTTCACCGTCGGGCGGACCCCGGTCGGGCCGGCGTTCACCGCCATGCTGATCCTCACCCCGATCCTGCTCGCGGGGCTCGCCCTGTTCCTGAAGCGGTCCCGGCACGGCCTCGCCATCCGCGCCGCCGCCGACCAGCCGTCCGCGGCGCTGCTCGACGGCGTCGCCGCGCCGCGGATGGCCACCGTCGCGTGGGCGATCGCAGGCGGGATCGCGGCGTTCTCCGCCATCCTCGTCACACCCACCCAGGGCGCCCAGTCCATCGACACGCTCGGCCCCGACCTGCTGCTGAAGGGCCTCGCCGGCGCCGTCATCGCCCGGCTGTCGTCGATCCCGGTCGCGTTCGCGGCGTCGCTGGGCATCGGCGTCCTCGAACAGATCCTGCTGTCCGGGTCCGCCGGCACCGGCATCGTCCAGGTGGTGCTCGGCGCGACCGTCCTCATCGCGCTGCTGCGCCAGCCGAGGCTCGGCCGCCGCGACGCCGACGACGGCGGCTGGGCCCGCTCCGGCGCCGCGATCCTGACCGGTCCGTGGCCGGTGCGGCACCTCGGCCGGCTCGTCGCCGCCGCCGGGTTCCTGGTCGCCGCGGCCCTGGCGTACCTCGTGGACAACCAGACCGCGTCGGCGCTGACGACCGTCGCCGGGTTCACGCTCGTGGCGCTGTCGGTCCTCGTCGTCACCGGCGTCGCGGGCGAGCTGTCCCTCGGCCAGTTCGCGTTCGCCGGCATCGGCGGCGCCGTGTCCGTGCGGGTCGGCGCCGACACCGGCAACTTCTTCGTCGGCGTCGTCGCCGGCTGCGCCGCGGCCGCCCTCGCCGCGGCCGCCGTCGGGGTGCCCGCGCTGCGCCTGCGGGGGCTCGCGCTCGCGGTCACCACCCTCGCGTTCGCCCTCGCCACCAGCGCCTACCTGCTGCGCCGCGACTGGCTGCTCGGCTCCGGCGTCAGCACCCCGAAGCCGCGCTGGGCCGGCTACACCCTCGAGGTCGCCAAGGACTACTACCTCTTCGCGCTGCTCATGCTCGGCCTCGGGATCTGGCTGACGGCGAACCTGCGCCGCGGCGCGTTCGGGCGGCTGCTCACCGCGCTGCGCGACAACGAGGAGGCCGCGCGGGCCCTGACCGTCTCCGCGCCGCTGCGCAAGCTCCAGGCCTACGCGGTCGCCGGCGCGCTCGCCGGGCTCGGCGGCGCCGTCATCGGCCACGGCCAGACGCAGCTCACCGTCAACAGCTTCCCGGCGAGCGCGAGCGTGGACGTCGTCGCCGTCACGGTCGTCGGCGGCATCGGCCTGCTGGGCGGGCCGCTGCTCGGGGCGCTGTTCATCGTCGGCATCCCGTCCTTCGTGGACCTCGGCATCCCCGGGCAGGCGGCGCTCACCCTCGCGTGGCTGCTCGTCGTCGTGCTGCTGCCACAAGGTCTCGGAGGTCTGCTGGTACGGGCCCGCGACCGGCTTGCCGCACGGTGGTCCGAGCCCGCGAAACCCGCGGCGAAGCCGGAGCAGGTCGCCGGCCCGGCGCTGCCGGCGCGCACCGTGCCGTTGCGCACACCGGTGGACGGGGAGCGGCTGCTCGTGGTGCGGGGCGTCACGAAGGCGTTCGGCGGGGTGACGGCGGTCAACGGCGTACACCTGGACGTCGCCGACGGGGAGGTCCTCGGCATCATCGGGCCCAACGGCGCCGGCAAGACCACGCTGTTCGAGATCCTCGCCGGGTTCGTCCGGCCCGACGCCGGCAGCGTGACCTTCGCGGGCGGCGACGTCACCCGCGCCACCCCCGAGCACCGCGCGAAGCTCGGCCTCGTCCGGTCGTTCCAGGACGCCCGGCTCTTCAGCACGATGACCGTCCTGGAGACCGTGATGACGGCGGGGGAGCGGACCGCGCCGAGCCACCTGCTCACCTCCGCGCTCGGCGGTCCGGTCGCCGAGCGGCGCAAGGCCGCGCGGGCCGCCGAGCTGGTCGACCTCATGGGACTGTCCACGGTGGCCGGTTCGCTGGTCGGGAACCTGTCGACCGGCACCCGCCGGATGGTCGAGATCACCTGCCTGCTCGCGCTCGAACCGGCGTTGCTGCTGCTCGACGAGCCGTCCTCGGGCGTCTCCCAGGCCGACGGCGCGGCGCTCGGCGACCTGCTGCTGCGCGTGCACCGCGAGCTCGGCACCACGCTGCTCGTCATCGAGCACGACCTGCCCCTGCTGTCCCGCCTCGCCACCCGGATGGTGGCGATGGAGGGCGGCCGGATCATCGCCGACGGCACCCCGGACGACGTCCGCGCGCACCCCGCCGTCGTGCGCTCCTACCTCGGCACCGACCTCGCGGCCGTCAACCGGTCCGGCGCAACCCACTGAGGAGACCTTCGATGCAACGACGGATCGCATCCCTGGCGGTGCTGGTCACCGCGGCGCTCGCCGCTGTCGTCCCGCTCGGCGCGGCGCCCGCGTGGGCCGCGCCGACGCTCACCGTCAGCAAGACCACCGGCCTGACCGACGGGGTGTCGGTGACCGTCGGCGGCAGCGGCTTCACCGCCAACCTCAAGCAGATCGCCGTCGGGCAGTGCATCGAGGAGGTGAAGGGCCCCACCGACTGCAACCTCGCGGGCGGCTCCCAGTTCGTCAACGCCGACGCGTCCGGCAAGATCCCCACGGTCACGCTGAAGCTGGCGCAGAAGTTCGGCACGTTCGACTGCACCAAGCGCACCTGCGTGATCGCCGCGCAGATCCTGCCGTCCGGCGGCAACGCGGGCGAGATCGCCGCCAACAAGGCCTCGGTGAAGCTGACGTTCGGCGCCGCCGCCCAGCCGACCACCCAGGCCGCCGCCGCGGCCACGACCGAGGCGACGGCACTGCCGAAGACCGGCCCCGGCGACGAGCCGTTCGTCGTCGTCCTGGCCGGGTCGGCGCTGCTCACGCTCGGCGTCGGGCTCCTCGTCGTGCTCCCGGCCCGCCGGCGTCGCGCGCACACCGCGGAAGGGGTGTGAGCGACATGCGCCGCATCGCGATGGCCGCCGCGGCACTCGCCGTGGCGGGCGCCGGCCTCGCCGTCGTCACCGGGACGGCCGCCGCGGCGCCGGTGGACGCGTCGCTGGGGTGCCGGCTGTACTTCAGCGACGCCGGGACCGGCACGTCGCCGACCACGTGGGCGGACACGTTCACGCTCAGCCAGTCCCCGGCGAGCCCGGCGGCCGGCCAGACCGTGACGGTGACCCTCGCCGCGGTCGCCGGCGTGACCAACGGCCCGGTGCCGCTCAACGCCGGCGACGTGCCCGTGCGGGTCACCGTCGCCCTCGGCGGCGCGCAGACCGGGACCGTCACCCTCGACCAGGCCGCCTACCCGGCGGCGGCGAAGGCGGCCGGGGTGCCGCTCGGCCCGATCAGCGCCACCGGCACGTACACGGCGGCGGCGGCCGGCACGGTGACGCTGGTGGTGCGGCAGGTCGCGTTCGCCAACACCACCGCGACCACGTACTGCTCGGCGAGCGGCGACCGCGACCACAAGGCGGCGCCGGTCGACACGCCGGTCACCGCGTCCGCCGTCGTCACCCCCGGCCCGTCCGGCTCGGCGTCGCCGTCGGCTTCGGCGTCACCCTCCGCCTCCGCGTCACCCTCCGCCTCGGCGTCCGCTTCGGCCTCCGCGAGCCCGAGCGCGTCGACGTCGAGCACGGAGGCGGCCACCCCCGCGGAGACGTTCGGGCCCGCGTCGGTGACGATGAAGTGCAAGACGCTCAGCACGATCCGCGACTGGACCGCCACCCACACGCTCACCATGTCACCGGCGAACCCGGGCTACGGCGCCAACGTCACCGTCACGTACACCTTCGACAACGGCGGCAAGAACGGCCCGGCGCCGATCGCCGCCGGTGACCTCAAACCGACCGCCACCGTGAAGCTCAGCGGCGCCCAGTCCGGCACGGTGAAGCTCACCGGCCCGGCCTACGGCTCGATCGCGGCGCAGGCGACCGTGCCCGGCGCCACCCTCACGGGGCAGTTCGTCGCCAGTACGCCCGGCGTCGTCACCCTCACGGTCGCGGACATCCTGTTCGACCACCCGCAGGTCGACACGGAGTGCAACAAGGGCAGCGACCCGGTGACGTCGCCGGCGGACACCACGATCGTCGCGAGGTTCACCGTGAAGTCGACGCCGGCGACCCCGTCGGAGGTCACCGGGGAGGCGCTGCCGAAGACCGGCGACGGCGGGATCCTGCCGGTGATCCTGCTGTGGGGCACGGCGCTGCTGCTTACCGGGGTGGGCGCGCTCGTCGTGCTCCCCAGACGGGCCCGCCGCAGGATCGTCCTCGAATAGGTAGGTGCTCCCGATGTCCGAGGGGCCGCCGCCGGCGAGGCTTGACGCATCGCCCCGGCGCCCCGCCGGAGCACCAGCCAAGGAGCACACAGTGCAACGCTTTCTCATCGAACGCCAGATCGAGGGCGCCGCGTCGGCCGCACCAGCCGCCGCGCCGTCATGGCCCAGGCGGAGGCGCTGAAGCTGTCCTGAGGGTCAGCTGGGCCGCGGAGCGGGGCCGAGACCCGCGCTCGCGGGTGGCGGGCAGGCGTCGGCGCACCGCAGGTAGCCGGTCGTCATGTTGCCCTGGTCGCCGACGTAGAAGAAGACCAGGTAGACCTGGCCGTCGCCGGGTCGCAGCGCGCTCAGCTCGGCACCGCCGACGCCGAGGTCCGCCCCGGTGCGTTCCTCGATGATCAGCCTGACGGAGGCGTGCGGCCCCGCCGTCGCCGCCGGCTGGTAGGCGAGGACGTACCGGCCGGACGCGTCGATCGGCTCGGCGGCCGCGCCGGACGGGGACCTGTGGAACAGGCCCGGCGGCAGGTTCAGTGCGGTGAATGTGCCGTCCGCGCCGAACGTGATGAACCGGTCGGTGCCCGCGTGCCAGGTGCCGGCGATGGTCTCGGCGGTCATGTCGACCGGATCCCCCGGATCCTGCAGCGCCTCGCCGATGCCGCAGGCGGCACCGACCACCAGCGCCATCAGGAGCGCCGCGGAGACCGACCCTCGTCGCAACGCGCCTCCCCGCCGTGGCACTCAGCACTCAGCCGATGCCGGCGAGCGTAGTGCCTCCGGCGACCGTTCGTGGGCCCGGCGGGCGGTGGTCACGGTGGTCGGGCCTCCACGTGGGCGTCCGGGGGCGGGCGCAGCATCGCCCGCCAGGAGACGGCGATGGCGGCCACGGGCGGGGCGAGCAGCACGCCGACGAGCCCGGCGAGCGCGCCGCCGAGGACCGTGACCGCCAGGATCACGACCGGGTGCAGGTCGAGGGCGCGGCCGAAGACGTACGGGCGCAGCACACCCTCCAGGACGTTCTGTGTCACCAGCACGATCACCAGCATCCACGCGGCCGCCTGCACGCCGCCGGCGCCGAGGGCGACGACGACCGCGAACACCGCCGACACCCACGCGCCGAGATAGGGCACGTACGCGGCGACGAACGTGACCAGCGCGATCATCCCGATGAGGGGCAGGCCGAGCGCGACCGCGCCGAGGGTGATGACGGCCGCGTCCATGGCCGCGACGACGGTGGTGCCGAGGACGTACTGGCGCAGCCGCAGCGCGGCGCTGTCCAGCATCTGGCGGGTCAGGCCGGGCCGCAGCGGCAGCGTGCGGTCGAGGTGGTCGACGAGCGCCGGACCGTCCTTGAACGTGTAGTACAGCAGGAACGCGCCCAGCAGCACGCCGACCGCGGCCTGGGCGAGCAGCGCGGCCGTGTTGAGCAGCGCCGAACCCGCGCCGAGCAGCGCCTCGCGCCACTGCTTGGAGCGCAGCAGCGCGTCGAGGGGATCGCTGCCGAGCGCCGAGCGCAGGTGGGCGCCGGCGCTGTCGGCGACCTCGGCCCAGCCCTCGCCGGCGTTGGCGATCGTGCGCCACATCAGGGCACCGAAGAGCACGAGCAGCGCCGGCACCAGCAGCGCACCGGTGAGCGCGGCGGCGGTCGCCGGGACCCCGCGGCTGCGGAGCCGGGCGATGAGCGGTTGCAGGGCCGCGGCGATGGTCACGGTGATGAGGACCGGTGCGAGGACCGCAAGGATGACGCCGACGCCGACGATCAGGGCGGCGGCGCCCACGACGGCGCCGGTGACCAGCCAGCCGGACCGTCCCAGCCGTGTCAGCCATATGGGCGGCATGCGGCTCTACTGCCCGGGCGGGCCGAAGAAACGCCATTGCCGGAGGATGACACCACGGGTGTCTCCTCCCCATTGGAACGTAGAACACGCACGGGGTCTTGCGGCAAGACCCGGGTGCTGCCGCAGAATTCGTGGCCGCGGCGCCGGACGGCGCGCGGCCACGGGAGAAGGAGAAGACCATGCGTGTGCTGGTGTCGTCGGCAGGGACGCGCGGCGACGTGCAACCGGTGCTGGCCCTGGCCCTCGAGGTCCGCCGGCTCGGGCACGACGCCCGCCTGTGCGTGCCGCCCAACTTCGTGGAGTGGGTCGCGGGTCACGGGTTCGACGCGGTGCCGATGGGCGTGGAGATGCGCAGGCCCGCGCCGGGGCAGCCGCCCGCGCCGGTGCCGGACCTGATCACCGACCAGTTCGACACGCTCGCCGCCGCCGTCAAGGGCTGCGACGCCGTCCTCGGTGCCAACGCGCACCAGTACGCGGCCCGCTCCGTCGCCGAACGCGCCGGCCTGCCGTACGTGACCGCCGTCTACGCGCCGGTGGCACTGCCCTCACCGGAGCTCGCGCCGCCACCCTCGCCGGGTGAGACGTGGGAGCCGGGGCGGCCCGGGGACAACGAGCGCCGGTGGGCCGCCACCACGGCCGCCTGGAACGCCCGGGCCCTGGAACGGGTCAACCACAACCGGGCCCGGCTCGGGCTCGCGGAGATCGGCGACGTCCTGCGGCACAACGTGACCGACCGGCCGTGGCTCGCCGCCGACGCCACCCTCGGCCCGGCGCCCGCCGGTCTGGACGTCGTGCAGACCGGGGCGTGGCTGCTGCGGGACCCGGCGCCGCTGCCGGCGGAGCTCGCGGCGTTTCTCGACGCCGGCGACCCGCCGGTGTACGTGGGCTTCGGTAGCATGCCGCTGCCGCCCGACACCAGCCGTGCCGTGGTCGAGGCGGCGCGGGCCAACGGCCGGCGGGTCGTGCTCGCGCGGGGCTGGGCGGACCTCGCCCCCGTCGACGACGGGCCGGACTGCGTCAGCGTCGGCGACGTCAACCAGCAGGCGCTGTTCGCGCGGGTGGCGGTGGCCGTGCACCACGGCGGGGCGGGCACCACCGTCGCCGCCGCCCGCGCAGGGGTGCCGCAGGTGGTGGTGCCGATGTTCAGCGACCAGTTCTACTGGGCCTCCCGGGTGGTCGCGCTCGGCGTCGGGACCTCGGCGTCGCTCGCCGGCCTGCACGCGGGCACCCTGAACGCGGCGCTGCACGAGGCGCTCCTGCCCGGCGTCGAGGCCACGGCGGGCGCGACCGCCTGGGACGTCACCACCGACGGCGCCACCGCCGCGGCCCGGCTGCTGGTGGCGGCCGTCAGCGGGTGAGTGCCGCCACGAGCAGCTGCGCGGCCGTCAGTGGTTGAGGGCGGCCACGAGCAGCTGGGCGCAGCCGTTCGGCGGTTGAGGGCGCGCCGTCAGCGGGTGAGGGCGGCCACGACGGGGGCGGCCTTGCGGCGGCCCATGGTGAGCAGGCCGGCGAACGACGCCCACGAGCCGTCGGTGAACTCGACCGTCAGCCGGGACGGGTTCAGGCGGTGCCAACCGACCCGGGCGGACCGCACTCCGGCGCGCGGCACGTCCCACACCGGGCGCAGCCGCTCGGTGGCCGGCCTGGTGTGGTACTTCGGCTCGTCGATGAAGTGGGCCTGGTCGAGCGGCTCGTACAGGCGCAGGCGGGCGTCGGTGACCACCAGCAGCAGCGGGCCGCCGGTGCCCAGGGTCGCCGCGTGGCAGGCGGCGGCGGTGGACGTCGCCGCCCCGGCCGCGGACCGGCCGAACACCAGCCACCAGAAGAACCCCTGGCCCGGCTTCGGCGGGGACAGGATCGCGCCGGCGACGGCGCCCGCGGCGGACCCCGCCGTCACCGGACTGTCGTCGCCGTCCGGTGGCAGCGGCGGGCCGAGCCCCAGCGGCGCCTTCGCCACGACCGCGGCGAGCACCCGCTCCCCGGGCGCCAGCTCGGCGAGCGCCTCGGCGTAGGCCTCGGCGGGCGACGGGTCAGTGTTCATCCTGGTACCGCCGCTGGTCACCCGCGCGGGAGACCGGGTCGAGCAGCGCCTTCACCGCTTCCTTCGACAGCTCGGCGGCGTTGTCCTGGGCGCGCTTGACGGCCTGCAGGACGTCGGCCGCGAGGTCCTGCGAGCCGAAGCGCATCGCCCGCGGGTCGAGCTGGATGTCGGTGACGGCCCCGTCGGTGGTGGCCTTCACGAGGACCAGGCCGGAGTCGCTGACCCCTTCCGCGGTCTGGCCGGCGAGCGCGCCGAGGCGGTCGCCGAGGTCCCGGCTCATCGCGTCCAGGCCCTGCACGAGGGCCTCCAGCCGGTCGAGGGACGGGTACTCGGTCATATGCCCACCAGATCGATCAGGTCCTGGACCGGCTTCACGTATCGGCCGGTCACGTCCTTGTACGTGCCGTCGTGCACGTAGTTGCGGTCCTTCTTGCCGTCCTGCAGGTCGTTGTACCCGACGACGCCGTCGAGCACCGTGCCGCCGAGCCCCGGGATGTTGATCGGCGACGCCGCGTTGATCGCCAGCTTCCCTGGCAGCGACACGAGGAACTTCTCCACCTGGAAGTTCAGGCCGGCTCTGGAGTACAGCGCCTTCTTCCACGGGGAGAACTGCCGCTTCATGGCGAACAGCTTCTTCATCTTCGCCGCGTACTTCATCAGCAGCTCCGCCACCTTGCCGATGCGGGTGGCGAGACGGCCGAGGACGACGGCGAAGCGGCCGATCACCTTCCACATGCGGCCGAGGGTCGCGGCGAGCCGGGCGATGGCCCGCACCGCGAACGCGACGGCGCTCGCGCCGAACGACACGGCGGCCGCGACCGCGGCGATGATGAGCTCGGCGAGGTACCACAGGATGAACTCGAAGATGATCTCGCACAGGAGGTTGAACGCCTCGACGCTCGCGTTCGCCGCCTCGACGAGGATCTGCGCCATCTGGTCGAAGCCGTCGGCGAGATCCTTGACCGCGTCGATGAAGTCGTCCATCGCGGTGCCGAAGGAGTCGCTGGCCGGCCCGCGCCAGTGCGGCTTCAGCAGCGCCACGTTCTGCCGGTGCTGCTCGGCGGCGTCGCGGACCTGGTCGCCGGTCGTCGCCGCCTGCCGGGCCGCCGCCATCAGGTCGTCGGGCTCGCCGGCGACCAGCTCCAGCAGCTGCTCGAACGGCCACAGCACCGCCTGCGTCAGGCCCTTGAACGGCTCGGGGCACCAGGCGACGAGCTGCTCGAAGTAGGTCTTGTTGCGCTCCAGCGCGACGGCGCTCATCAGGCCTCCCGCGGCTTGAAGAGGTCCAGGTTCGCCACCTCGTTGGCCTCGTACGCGTCGCGCTCGTCGGCGACGCCGCCGGCGATCTCCTCGAACGCCTCGTAACCGTCGGACAGGCCGGTCCGGCACGCCTCGGCGACCTGCTGGTAGATGTCCCACAGCTGGAACGACGCCGGCAGCAGCCCGAACGACATCCGGCCGACCTCGGTGCCGGCGCCGCTGGCGCGCATCGTCTCGAACCGGTCCGCGACGCCGTGCGTCCTGCCCACGAACGCGGTCATCTCGGCCGGGTCGACGTAGCTGTCCTGTCCCGCCATCCGGTCCCCCCAGTCCCCGTCGGAATGCGGCCGAGGGTATCAATCCCGCCCGCCGCCGGATCACAGGGTGGTGTTTCCTCGATGCTTCGACCAAGATGGATGCCGTTGCCGGCGCCGCACCGTTCGGGGGTCACGATGACAGCTGTCCAGCACGATCCGTCCGCGGCGCTGCCGCCGCTGCCGTTACCGCCCGCGAGCGGCTGCCCGTTCGACCCGCCCGCGCAGTACGAGAGCCTCCGCGAAGGCACCCCGGTCGTCCGCGTCGCGTGCCCCACGGGCGTGCAGGCGTGGCTGGTGAGCCGCTACGCCGACGTGCGGGAGGTCCTCGGCGACCCGCAGCGCTTCAGCAACCGGTCCGGCGTCGCCGCGCACATCCTGCTGGGCTACGGCGGCGACACCCCGGTCGGCGAGGGCGAGTTCCCGCGCATGGACGGCGCGGAGCACCTGCGCTTCCGCCGGCACATGGCGCCCGAGGTCTCCAACATGAAGCGGATCAACCAGCTGCGCCCGCTGGTCCGGCAGATCGTCGACGAGCGCCTCGACGCGCTGGCCTCGGCACCGTCGCCGGTCGACCTGTACGCGGACTTCGCCCGGCCGGTGACGACCGCCGTGATCGCCGAGCTGCTCAGCGTCCCCAAGGAGGACCGGCACCTGTTCAAGACCGCCGCGGAGGCGCTCTCCGACGGCAAGTCCAGCGCCGGCGACGTCGCCGCGGCCATGCAGCCGCTGTTCGAGTACCTGTACATGACGGTGGTGACCCGCCGGGCGAACCCCGGCGAGGACGTGCTGAGCCGGATGATCGTGCGCAGCGACCAGACCGACCGGCCGTTCACCGACATGGAGCTGGTCATGATGAGCGCGGCGATGCTGATCGCCGGCTACGACACGACGGCCAGCATGATCAGCCACGGCGTCCTCGCGCTGCTGGAGCACCCCGCGGAGCTGGAGCGGCTGCGGCAGGATCCGTCGCTCGCCGGCGCCGCCGCGGAGGAGCTCGTCAGGTATCTCGGCGTCGGCTCGGGGCTGCTGCGCGAGGTCACCGAGGACACGTCGATCGCCGGGCAGCCGGTCAAGGCCGGTGACTACGTCGTCGTCGCCATCCAGTCGGCGAACCGGGACGCGGAGCTGCACCCCGACGGCGACCGGCTGGACATCGGCCGGGCCACCGGCCCGCACCTCGGCTTCGGGCACGGCCCGCACCAGTGCGTCGGCCAGCAGCTCGCCCGCCTGGAGCTGACCACGGTCCTGGCGACGCTGCCGCGGCGGATCCCGACGCTGCGGCTCGCGGTGCCGCTCGAGGACATCCGCTTCAAGGTGGAGACGTCGGTGTACGGGCCGGAGACGCTGCCCGTGACGTGGGACAAGGTCGAGCCGGCCGAGGAGGGCCTGTGATGCGGGTGTCGGTGGACGCGGACAAGTGCATCGGGTCGGGGGTGTGCGTCCTGGTGGCCGGCGAGGTGTTCGACCAGCGCGACGACGACGGGGTCGTGGTCCTGCTCGCCGAGCACCCCGCGGAGGAGCACCAGGAGTCGGTGTACGAGGCCGCGAACCGCTGCCCGGCGGCCGTCATCGAGGTCCACGACCGGTCGTAGCCGGCCCGGTTCAGGCGGTCGCGCGCCGTCCTTCCCCGGGTGGGGTGGGCTGCTCGTCCTCAGCCGGGGCGGGCCGCCCGTCAGCGTGGGCGATCTCAGGTTCGGGTGGTGCGTGCCGCTCGTCGGCGTGGGCGATGCGGGTCAGCTCGCGCCACAGCAGCACCACGAACAGCGCCGAGCCGGCGAAGGCGAACCAGAACGGTGCCGTCACGCCGACGTGGGTCGCCAGGAGGCCGCCGATCACCGAACCGGCGACGAGACCGCCGAAGACGCTGATCGTGTTGACGCTGCCGACGCGGCCCTGCAGGTGCTCCGGCACCGCCCGCTGCCGGACGGTGATCGACGTGGTGCCCCAGATGAACGCGTGCGCGCCGAACACGAACATGATGGCCGACGCGAACCACGCCGACGTCGTCACGGCGAGCGCGAGGTGGGTGAGCGTCTCGATGATGAGCCCGGCGCGCATCACGTTGCCGAGGCTCACGTGGCGGGTCAGCCGGCCGTAGAGGCCCGTGCCGAGCAGTCCGCCGGCGGCGCCGACCGTGGTGAACAGCCCGAACCCGACGGCGTCGAGGCCGAGGCGCTGCTGCGCGTACAGCACCAGGACGGACCAGGCGGCGCCGAACGTGACGTTGAAGATCAGGATCGTCAGCGACAGGGTCCGCACTGCCGGGTGGCGGACTGTCCAGCGCAGCCCCTCCATGACGGCGTGCCGCACGTTGCCGGGCGCCTCCGTGGCCGGCCTGGTGGTGCCGGGCAGAGCGAGCCGGGACACCAGCAGCACCCCGGCGGTGACCAGCACGGCCTCCGCGGCGAACGGCCACACCAGCCCCGCGGCGAAGAGCACCGCGCCGAGCGGCGGCCCGACGAGCTGGTTGAGCGTCAGGTACCCCGCCTGCAGCCGGGCGTTGGCGAGGACCAGGTCGTCCCGTCCGACCAGCATCGGGGAGAGGGTCGAGGCCGCGTTGTCGGCGAACACCTCGGCGATCGTCAGCAGCCCCAGCGCGGCGAGCGCGGCCGCGACCGGCAGCCGGTCGACGGCGAGCAGCGCGATCAGCACGCACAGCACGACGGCCCGCAGCCCGTCGGCGGCCATGACGATCCTGCGCCGGTCGAGCCGGTCGGACAGCACCCCTGCGTAGAGCCCGAACACGAGCGGCGGCGCCCACCGCAGCAGCGCGGCCAGCGACACCAGGAACGCGTTGTCCGTCAGCGACGCGACGAGCAGCGGCCCGGCCGCGACCGCGATCCCGTCGCCGAGGTTGCTGGTCCACGACGACGCCACCAGCCACCGGAACCCTCTGCCAAGCCGCGCCGGCAGGACCTTATCGACGACGGTGCTGATGACAGGGGCCACGAGGAGAGCACCTTACGGCGCCGGGCGCGGCCCCGCACGCGATTTTCAGTGATTGCGGAGGAGCGATCCGGCGTTGTGAATTTTGTCCGGGATGTCGTTGTCGCGCAGCGCCATCCACCAGGTGGCGGCGTTGATGGCGATGACCGGCTTGCCCAGCCAGCGCTCGGCCTCGTCGGCGAGGCGGACCATGGAGAGGTTGGTGCCGCACTGGACGATGGCGTCGACGTCGGGGCCGTCGACCTCCAGGATCGCGGCGCGCAGCTCGTCCTCGGTGACATGGGCGATCGACACCGCCGTCGGGCAGCGCAGGCCCTTGATGCGCACGACGTCGAAGCCGAGCTCGGAGAAGAAGCGGACCACGTTCTCGTCGCCGATCGGCTGGTACGGGGTGACGACCCCGATGCGGCGGGCGCCGTAGAGGTGCAGGGCGCGTTCGCAGGCCTCGGCGCCGGTGGCGACCTTCAGCCCGGTGATGCCGTTGATCTGGGCGACGAACTCGCGGTTGCCCTCGACGCCGCCCCAGAAGGTCTCCGCGGACATGCCCATGACCATGAAGTCGGGCTCGCAGGTGAGGACGCGCTCGCAGGCGTGGCCGATCTCGGCGCGGATCTGGACCAGGAGGTTCTCGAAGCCCTCGTCGCTGGACAGGTCCTGGTTGCGGATGTGGATGCGGGAGAAGTGGGCGGTCACGCCGGGCACGCCCATGGCGTAGAAGTCGGGTTCGACGATCGTGTTGGTGGAGGGGGCGATGACGCCGAACTTGCGGCGCCAGCCCAGGGCGTCGGTCATGCGAGCACCTCGGAGGGGGAGCGTCGGTAGGCGCGGACGGTGAGCCACGCCGCGGTGAGGAAGGCCAGCTGCGCGGCCGTGTTCGTGCCCTGCTCGATCCACTGCAGGCGCAGCGTCTCGTGGTCGGGGTGGTTGCGCAGCGGCACGAGGGCCGTGACGAGCACGATGCCGAGCGTGTACAGGGCGATGGCCGGCCTGGCCCGCCGCCGCCCGGCGTACACCGCGCCGATGACGCTGATCGTGGTCACGCCCGCGGTGGCGAGGATGAACACGGGCTTCATCGTGCCGGCGATCGCGGCGCCGAGCGTGACCGCGGCGTACACCGCGGCGAAGGGCCACCATGGCGCGGTGGGCAGCAGCGCCCAGATCAGCAGGACGGCACCCGCGGACATGAGGGGGAAGAGCGCGGCCTCCAGCCAGGGCAGGTCGACCCCGAAGGCGGCGACGAGCAGCTTCCAGACCGACTTGGCGATGCCGCCGGCTCCGATGAGCAGCGCGCCGAGCCGCCCCCACGGGACGGCCTTGCCCAGCGAGGCCAGCAGCCAGAACCCGTACATGGCGAGCAGCGTCGGCACGAAGTCCTCGACCGCGAGGATGACGGGGTAGTCGTTCATGCGAACAGGTCCCGCTTGCGGAAGGCGGCGGTGGCGAAGCGGGCGAACGCCTTGGGGGTGGTGAGCCAGGCGACCCGGCCGCCGTTGGGGACCCCGGCGAGGACGCGGTCGGCGAGCCACGGGGTGACCGTCTCGACCTTGTCCGCGAGGATGTTGAAGATCTTCTTCGCCTTGGCGAACTCTTCGGGGGTGTAGTCGCGCGAGAGCAGGTCGGTGACGACCATGCCGGGGGACAGGTGCGCGACCTTGACCAGGGAGTCCTTGCCGAGGTCTTTTGCCAGAGCGTCGGTGAGGTACGTGACGGCCCGTTTCGTGGCGCCGTAGGCGACCAGGCCGGGCGCCTTCTGGTTGCCGGAGCCGAAGCCCTCCATGTTCCAGAGCGTGCCGTGTCCCTGCGCGCGCATCGCGGCCAGGACGACGGCACTGGCATGGGCGAGGCCGCGCAGGTTGACGTCGATCACCGTGTCGAGTTCGTCCGGTGGCAGGTCCCACAACGGTTTCCGCGACGTGGACACACCGGCGTTGTTGATCCAGATGTCGACCTTGCCGAACCTGGCGACGGCCTCGTCCCACAGGTTTTGCACCGCGGCCCGGTCCGTCACGTCCGCGAGCACACCGAGCGACCGTGGGTCGACGTCCTGCGTCGGAATCGACCGTCCACAGTAGACGACGTCGCAGTCGCGCGCCAGAAACGAGCGGACCAGGCCAAGGCCGATGCCCCGGGTGCCGCCGGTGACCACGACAACCGTCATGCCGCGCTCCAGGAGAGCTCGCCGTGTAGGATGCCGGTGAGAGTGGCGCCGCTGTACACGCGGTAGGCCACCGCGAGCGAGGTGCCGGCGCCCATCCCGGGGGCGGCGTCGAGCATGAACTCGCGGCCGGTCACCTTCACGACGTCGGTGAAGTGGACGGTGGGGTAGTTGGCGCGGCCGAACGCGACCGCGTTGCCCCACGCCTGCGGCCCCTCGTAGAAGGACCGGAAGCCGTCGCGGCGCCAGTCCACGGTGTACGAGCGGTCCAGCGCGCCGGTCCAGGTGACCGTGAGGCGGGTGCGGAGCAGGTCGACCGGGTCGAGCGCGATCGACACGTCGACCGGGCCGGCGAGCTTCTGGTCGGCGCCCCACAGCTCGCAGCGTCCACTGTAGACGCCCGCCTGCTTGGTGGGGAGGATGAACGGCACGGGGCCGTTGCGGGTCTCGGCGGCGAGATGCTCCCGCAGCTCGGCCGCGGAGACGCCGCGCTTGTAGACGCCGTTGAAGCAGCCGACGACCGCCGGGCCCTGGTACAGCATCGACGAGTAGACCTGGGTGTCGTCGCCGAGCACCTGGTTCCACGTGTTCAGGTCGACCTGCCAGCCGGGGCCGTAGTAGTGGGCGTCGACGAACGTGCCGTACGGCTGGCCGGTGCCGTAGAAGTCGGGCCCGGTGTAGATCCGGTCGGCGTCGGAGTCGACGACGCCGAACGCGAACGGCGCGCCGAGCCGGAACCGCCCCGCGAGCGGGCCGCCGCCCTCGAGGCCGCCGTCCATGTAGTACGTGGTGACGCCGTCTTCGTAGACCGACGAGCGGCGGATGTCCTCGTAGCCGCGCCAGGTGCCGTCGGCGTCGAAGAGGCTGGGCCGCCCGTGCCACTCACCGGCGATGCGCTGCTGCCACTCCGAAGGCTCAGCGGGGGCGGTCATGCGATCGGCCCGCCCATCAGCACCTCGCGGATCTCGTCGGAGGCGGGCTCGCCGAGCAGGCGGGAGACCTGCGCCCAGACCGGGTCGACGGCGGGGCTGAACAGGTTGGCGCGTACGGCGGCGTCGCGGGCGGCGAGGTCGGTGTCGCCCAGCGACGCGACCACGTCGGCGGGCAGGCCCGCCTCGACCAGGCCGAGCCAGTGCGACACGTACTGGTCGACGATCGCGTCCATGCCCCGGAAGGCGGCCTCGTCGGCGCGGTGCACCAGCATCCACGGCGACATCAGCGCGTGCTGGCGCGGGCCGATGTGCGCGCGGCTGAGCCCTTCGCGCTGCGACGCCTCCTCGTACAGGCCGGTCAGCGGGTGGTACGCGGTGTCCATGTAGGACAGGTGGGAGGACAGCTCGGCCCGGGGGATGAGGTCGAGGTGGTAGGCGTAGTAGGCGCCGCCGTGGACGGAGTCGAGCGTGAAGTGCGGGATCCCGGACTTCGGCGCGGTGAACGCGAACACCATGTGGCTGTCGAGGTTGATCGGGGGGACGACGAGCCCGACGTAGACCACCCGGCTGACCTCGCCGTCACCCTCCCACACCCGCATCGTGCCCACGGGCGCCGGGGACATGGGTGAGCGCAGCTCCCGGTAGGGCGAGCCGACCTCGACGACGGGCAGGGCCCGCAGCGCGTCGACGACCCGGGTGGCGAGCGCGAACGGAAGTGACATCACTGTTCCTCCAGGTGGGCCTGCCCGAGACGCTCCGCCTCGGCGACCGTGGGGTGTTCGCCCTTCGCCTTGTGCACCCAGGCGCGGGCGAGCTCCGGGTTCTCCCGGCGGGCGGGGGAGGCGATGACCGTCGCCTCGCGGCGCGGGACGTCGCCCATGATGCGGTCCTCGTCGCCCAGCAGCCAGCCCTGCTCGGCGAGCTCCTGCCGGCGCCGCCGGTAGTGCACGGCGATCAGGTCGCTCTTCACGTGCAGCTCGGCGCCGAGGTCGAACGGCAGCAGCTCCGGGCGGACCTTGTCGACGACCGGGGCGTCCTGGCCGAAGATCTTCTCGACGCGCTGGACGGCGTTCTTGTCGGCCCAGTTGCCGGTGAAGAAGTCGCGCAGCGCGACCCACTTCACGAGCGTCGTGGTCTCGTCGATGGGGATGTTGGTGTCGTAGATGATGAGGTTGCCCAGCGGGAGCCGGACGTGCAGCTTGATCATGTTGGGCAGCATCCAGCCGGCGGTGGTGGCGACCGGCGGGCGCTCCTTGAGGTTCCTGCCACGCCGCCCGACCATCGCCCAGATGCCCTTCGGCGCGGGCGGGTGCAGCCGCACGGTGGCGAACGCCGACCACTCGTCGGGGATCTCCAGCTCGTACTCCTCGACGTCGGGTCGCTCCGGGTTGCCGAAGGCGCCGGCGTGCACGAACGGCGTGTGCGCGATGTCGCAGCCGTTCTCCAGGATCCGCTCGTAGTTGGACTTCCACAGGTACTCGCCGGTGACCGCCTTGTAGCGCCCGCCGTTGGTGACCAGGTCGTCGAACTCGGGCCAGACCGGGATCGGTGGGCGCTCCTCGGCGGGAAGGTCGCCGAGGAACACCCAGACGAAGCCGTAGCGCTCCTCCACCGGGTACGAGTCGACCCGGGCCTTCTTCGGGATGCCGCGGCCCGGCTGGTTCGCCGGGATCTTCACGCACGCGCCGCTGGGCTCGTACTCCCAGCCGTGGTACGGGCAGACGATCGAGTCGTTCTTCACCCAGCCGCCGGACAGCGCGGCGCCGCGGTGCACGCACAGGTCCGACAGCGCGACCGGGCGGCCCTTCGGCGTGCGGTACAGCACCAGCTCCTGCCCGAGACAGGTGGCGCGCATCGGTTTGGTGGTGACGCGGTCGGCGAACTCGACCGCGTACCAGAAGTTCTTCAACATGCTGGGCTCCTAGCGGCGCCGGACGGACACCAGGTCCTGGGGGAACGTGTCGAGCGCGGCCGGGTCGCCGTCGCGCAGGTGGGTGCGGAGGAACGCCGCGAGCAGCCCGGCGATCGCGCCGCGGGCGGTGGCGCCGCCCACGGTGGACGGACGGTCGAGGAACGACCGGGCCGAGGTGGGGTCGGCCGGCTCGACGACGCTGAAGTGGTTCGCGCCGTGCACGGTCGCGAGGACGTGGGCGCCGTCGCGGTCCTTGAGCGCCTCGTCGAACGTGCGGCTCACCGGGTCGTGCGGCTTGTCCGCGGCGGCGCCGTACCGGTCGGAGGAGGCGGCGATGACGCCGTCCTCGGTGCCGGCGAGCAGCATGACCGGGGATTCGACGAGCGCCTCGGCGATCGTGCCGGCGGGCCAGCCGAGCATCGTGGAGACCATGGTGTGCGCGCCGTACGTGGCGACCGCCCGCACCTGCGGGAAGAAGCGCCCGGACTGCAGCGCGACGGTGCCGCCGGCGGAGTGCCCGAACAGCGCGACCCGGTCCAGGTCGAGGGCGCCGTGCAGCGGCCCCTCGGCGGCGTTGAGCGCGGCCAGCCGCTCCAGCAGCGGCGCGATCGCCTGGCAGGTGGGTCCGTCGCCGTAGGTGCCGGGCCGGGCCAGGGCGAGGTCGACGCCGGGCGTGATGCCGACCTGGCCGGCGAACAGCGGGCCGACCCAGTCGTAGGTGACGGCGGCGAAGCCCTGCGCGGCGAGCTCGGCGGCCAGCCAGCGGTAGGCGTCCTGGCCGACGTTGACGCCGCTGAGCACGAGCACCACCGGGTAGGGCCCGCCGGCCGGGTCGGCCTGGAAGACGCCGCTGAGCCGTTCGGTGTCCGACCCGGTGACCAGCGCCGGGTAGTACACCTTCAGATGGGCGGTGGCGTAGGGGTCCTCGGCGCCGGGGATCGTCGCGGCGGACCAGAGGGAGCGGATCGTCGTCACGGGCGTGGCAGTTCGCGGTCGCCGCCCCACAGGGCGCGCACGAGACGCTGGGTGGTCTCCTCGCCGAAGTACCGCACGCCCATCACGTTGGCCGGGTCGCGGTCGGCGATGTTGCGCCGGGTCGCGAGGTCCCGCTCGCGCAGCGCGGCGCGCTCCTCCTCCGGCACGGGGGGAGCCTCGTCGACCCAGGTGAGCCACTGGTCGACCCGGGCGTGCAGCACGTCGCTGACCACCTGCAGGTTCCGCGCGGTGCGCTCGAAGGAGTACACGTACGCGTTCGGTGACAGCGAGGCGCGGATGAAGCCGGCCCGGCTGGTGAACCAGGCGAACTGGTCGTCCGCCCGGTGCTCCAGCCACGCGTCGTTGGGGCCCGCGTAGTAGCGGTCGAAGTAGTCGCCGTCGACGACGATGTCGGTCCGCGGGATGTAGTCGGTGTAGAACCAGCCGCCGGGCCAGCACAGCAGCGCGATGCCGAGGTGCGGCACCCGGACCTGCGGGCCGAGCCAGCAGGTGAGGTGCAGGTTCACGAAGCTGCGCGACGGGTCACCCAGCCACGAGTGCACCATCCAGTCGACCTCCGGCCCGCTGTAGGCGGCCACCCGGCCGCCCGGACCCTCCGGATATGTCCCGTACTGCTCCAGGATCTCCGTCGACGGGTCGCGCGTCGTGTCGAACCTTGCGTCGATCTTGGCCTTGAGATCCGCCAGGAGCTGCTGGAACTGTGCGAAGGTGTCGTGGACGTCGATCATGGGCGACGCGTCGAGCATCTCCTCGACGTGCTGGACGGTTTCCTCCACGCGCTCACTCTCCAACGTTGGTCCGTAATGGAAACAGTGTTTCGCTACGGGTAACGGATGTCAACGGGTCAGCGCGTCGACGAGCTGCCAGGGCCGCCCGTCGAGGAGGTTGGTGCCGCGCGAGACGAGCTTGTTGCGGCTCTGCGCGGGCGCGAGGACCGCCGTGGCGACCGGCGTGCCGGCCTCCACGAGGGTGACGAGCGGGTGGCTGATCCGCCCCGTGAACGGCCCTTCCCACGCGGTCCACAGCGTGAAGTCGGGGCTGAGCGCGAAGAACGCCGACGGCGAGCCCAGGGGTGCCGCGGCGACGATGTTGAGCCGGTTCTCCGCCGCCCGCTCCGGCAGGCCGAGCGCCAGCTCCCAGTCCTCGGCCGGGGTGAACGGCACCGCCACCACGTCCGCGCCGGCGATCGCGGCCAGGCGGAACACCTCGGGGTAGATGGCGTCGTCGCCGACGGCGACGGCGAGGCGCCCCCACGGCAGGTCGAAGGTGGCCACGCCGTCGCCGTGCCGGCTGACCTGCCCGGCCAGCCGCGCGACCGGGTGCAGCTGCGGCTGCCGGCCGATGACCCCCTCGCCGGAGACCACGACGCCGACGTGGGCGCCGTCCTCCAGGACGCTGGTGACCGCGACCGCGTCCGTGCCCCGCAGCAGCTCCCGCAGGGCCGGCACGACCGACGGATCCTGCAGCTCCGGGAGCACCAGGAGGCGGGCGCCGGCGGCCAGGGCCTCGGGGGCGCCGTCGGCTGCCCGTACCACCGCCGCCTGCAGCGACTCGGCGGCCTGCGGCCTTCCGGGGTCCCGCGGCTCGTGGCCGATCGGTGCGTAGACCGGACCGCGCCGGGCGGTGAAGCGGTCGGTGCCGTCGGGGCGGCGCTTGTCCCTGGCCAGAGCCGGGTCGATGTCGGCGACCACGACCGCCTCGCCGGTTCGCGGGCCCTTGGCCACGACGGTGCCGTCCGGGGCCACGATCTGGCTCTCGCCGGCGCCGTGCAGCCACTCCGGCGGCACCTTGAGCCCGGCGCTGATGGCGCCCAGCTTGTCGGCGGGCAGCAGCGGGCCGACCTTGTTGGCCGCCACGACCCAGACCCGGTTCTCCGCCGCCCGCACCGGGATGTGCAGGCTCGCCTCGTCGGTGGCGAACGAGTTGAGGCTGTTGAGCAGCACCTCCGCCCCGCGCAGCGCGAGACCGCGGGCCACCTCGGGTGCGACGCCCTCCATGCAGGCATACATTCCGACGGTACCGAAGGCGGTGGCGACGATCGGGCCGTTCTCGCTGCCCCGGTGCAGGTGGTCGTTCTCGCTGCCCATCAGGGTCTGCTTGTCGCTCTGCCCGAGCAGCTCGCCGCCGGGACCGAAGAGCAGGTTCGTGCCCGTGGTCCGCCCGTCGTCGCGGGCGAGCGTAACGTTGATCTTCACGTGGACGCGGTGCTGCGCGGCCCGGTCCGCGACGGCGGTCAGGAACGGGTCGCCGAGGCGGCAGGCCATGCGGCGGGCGTGGTCGCGGTCGTCGTACCACGACAGGTGGTTGCAGAATTCCGGCAGGACCACCAGGTCCGCGCCCTCGGCGACGGCCTGGTCGATCATCCGCAGACAGTTCGCGAGGTTCGCGGACACGTCCTGACCGACGGCGAACTGGACAGCGGCAACCCTCACGAGGGCCTCCTGGTTCCTCTAGCGGAACAGTGTTTCCCGAACATACACTCGCCGCGCGTCCACTGAAAGAGAGGTCGATTCTGGTGCTGACCCATGTCGTCGTCATGAAGTTCCTGGATCCCGCCGACGCGCCGAGCGCCAAGGAGCTCCTGCAGGGCCTCGTGGGCGTGGTGCCGCAGATCCGCTCGATGGTCGTCGGCCTGGACACCGTGCGCAGCGACGTCTCCGCCGACCTGTGCCTGATCACCACCCACGACGACGTCGAAGGCCTGCGCGGCTACCAGTCGCACGAGGCGCACCAGGAGGTCGGCGCCTGGCTGCGCCCCCGCCTGGCGTCGCGCACCGTGGTGGACTTCTGAGCCTGCCGCGCACCCCCGTGCCGGCCACCCGGCGGCATGAACGGCCGCCGGGCGGGTAGGTCCGGCGCCGATGTGGAGGGGACGGGCGCTCGCGATCGCCCTCGTGGCGGCGTTCATGACGCTGCTCGACGTCAGCATCGTCAACGTCGCCATCCCCTCCATGCAGGCCAGCCTGCACATGAGCGCCAGCGGGCTGCAGTGGGTCCTGTCCGGTTACGCGCTGACGTTCGGGCTGCTGCTGGTGCCCGCCGGGCGGGTCGGTGACGCGCGCGGGATCCGGCCGGTGTTCGTGGCCGGGCTGCTCGGGTTCACGGCGTCCAGCGCCGCGGCCGGGGCGGCGCAGAGCGAGGCGTGGCTGGTCGTCGCCCGGCTCATCCAGGGCGCCTTCGCCGGCGTGGTGAACCCGCAGGTGACCGGCCTCATCCAGCGCCTGTACCCGCCGCCCGAGCGGGCCCGGCCGTTCGGCCTGCTCGGCGCCACGATCGGCATCGCCACCGCGGTGGGGCCGCTGCTCGGCGGGGTGATCATCCAGTTCGCCGGCACGGCCGACGGCTGGCGCTGGGTGTTCTACATCAACGTGCCCGTCGGGCTCGCCGCCGCGGCGCTCGGCTGGCGGATGATTCCGCGGCGCCCCGAGGAGCGCAGGCGACGGGAGAGCCTGGACCCGGTCGGCGTGCTGCTGCTCGGCGGCGCCGTCGTGCAGATCCTGCTGCCCCTGATCGAGCAGCGGCAGTGGTACCTGCTGGGCACGGGCGCGCTCACGCTCGGCGGGTTCGTGTGGTGGGAGCTGCGCCACGCGCGAGTGCCGCTGGCGGACCTGCACCTGTTCCGGCGGCGCTCCTACGCGCTCGGCACGGTCGTCATGCTGCTCTACTTCGCCGGGTTCACCGCGAACTTCTTCATCCTCACCCTGTACCTGCAGCGCGGCCAGCACTTCACGGCGCTGCAGGCGGGGCTGGCGATCACCCCGTTCGCGCTCGGCTCGGCCCTGGCGGCGTTCGCGGGCGGCCGGGTCGTCAACCAGTTCGGCCGGTCGCTGGTCGTGGCCGGGCTGGTCACGGTCCTCACCGGCCTCGTGGGCACGGCCGCGGTGCTGCACCTCGTGGCCTCGCCGTGGGCCCTGACCGTGCCGCTGCTGGTCGCCGGCGTCGGCAGCGGCCTGGTCATCACGCCCAACCAGACCCTCACCCTCGCCGACGTGCCGGTCGACCGCGCCGGCAGCGCCGCCGGGGTCGTGCAGACCGCCCAGCGCGTCAGCGCGGCGTTCGGCATCGCGGCGATCGGTGCGGTGTTCTTCGCCCGCCTCACCGGCACGCACGGCGACTGGACCGCGGCGATCGAGATGGCCCTCGCGGTCGCGATCGGCTTCATCGCCCTGGCCTTCGCCGCCGCGGTGACCGACGTGCTCCTCGCCCGCCGCCCCCGCTGAACCTTCAGGGGGCGGCGGGGGAGCCGGCGCCGGCTTCCTCCTGCATCAGCCGCACCCGCCGGGCCCTGAACAGGGCCCGGCAGGAAGCCGGCGCCGGGGCTTGGGTCAGCTTACGGCGCAGGTCAGGGCCGGCGTCGTCGCCGTGCCCGTCGCGATGAAGCCGAAGGTGGTCGAGGCGCCGGCGGCGAGGGCGCCGTTGTAGGACTCGTTGGTCACGGTGACGGCCGCGCCGCTCGTGGCGAGGCGGCCGCTCCAGATCTGGCCGATGCTCTGGCCGCTGCCGAGCGCCCAGCGCACCGACCAGCCGGTGACCGGCGAGCCGCCGGCGGTCACAGTCACCTCGCCCTGGAAGCCGCCGGACCAGCTGTTGGTGGTCCGGTAGGCCGCCGTGCACCCACCCGCCGGCGGGGTCGTGACCGGCGGGGTGGTGACCGGTGGGGTCGGGTTCGCCTGGCCGCCCTGGGCGGCGTGCTCCAGGTACTCCTCGATGTTGCGGTAGCCGTCGCCGTCCGCGTCGCCGTTGTGGTCGTCCACCTTCGGGTCGAGGCCGTTGGCGGACTCCCAGGCATCGGGCATGCCGTCGCGGTCGGTGTCCCAGCCGCTGGGCCGGCTCACCTGGGCGGCGTTCCACAGGGCGTTCCACTCGCCCGCGTTCGGGGCGTTGATCAGGCCGCCGCTGGTCGTGCGGGTCTCGGCGACGATCCTGGTGTCGACGGCGTCGCGGGCCCACCAGAACGCGCCGGCGCGGTCGAGGACCTTGGGCAGCGCCGCGGCGGCCGTCTCGTAGGTCATGTTCGGCACGTCGAGGCGGGCCGACCGGTGCATCGGGACCGAGGCGTACTCGGTCCACGTGGCGTCGCGCCCGTTGGCCAGGTTCGAGTCCCCGTCGTAGTCGACCCGGTTGCCCGACTGGTAGAGGCTGGTGCCGGTGGCCCCGGTGAAGACCGCGGGACTGCTCGAGTTGTGGCGCAGGTACGTGTTGCCCACGAAGTTGGCGTTCGCGTTCTGGTTGTCGCCGCTGTAGCCCTTGCCCTCGAAGACGACGTTGTTGCTCCAGTCGACCGCGTTCACCGCGCCGGTCTCGTTGCCCAGCCGGGGCAGCCGGCTGAGGTTGTGGGCGAACAGGTTGTGGTGGTAGGCGATGTTCGAGCCGGTCACGTCGCTGCCGACGAGCGCGCCGTAGCTGTGCCCGTTGTAGTTCAGCCCCTCGGACACGATCGCGTACTGGACCGACACCTGCCCGGCCCCGTCGCTGGCGCTGATGCCCTCGTCGTCGGCCCAGCTGACCGACGCGTGGTCGACGATCACCCGGTCGCCGGTGACCCAGATCCCGTCGTTCGTCGCCGTGCCGGGGTTGGCCTGGTCCTGCCCGGGCCGGAACTTGAGGTGCCGGATGACGACGTTGTCGCCGGTGACCTTGGTGGCCTGCCCCATGATCGTGACGCCGGGTGCGGGCGCGGTCTGCCCGGCGATCGTCAGGTTGCTCTTGCCGATGGCGAGCCAGCCCTGCCGGCCGGGTGGGGACAGCTTGATGGTGCCGGCGACGTCGAACACGATCGTCCGGCCGGTGCCAGGGGCGTTGGCGATGCCGTACCGAAGGGACCCGGGCTGCGGGGCGGTGGCGTTGTCGCTGAGGTTGGTGACGTGGTAGACGTCCCCGCCCCGGCCGCCGGTGGCGTACATGGCCGGGCCGGCCGCTCCCGGGAACGCGGGCACCGCGGCCGCGTTCGCCGCGGGACCGGTGGCGACCAGCGCGGCCACGACGAGCCCGCCCGCCGCGGCGAGCAGCAGTGTTGTTCGTGCCGTTGACATGTCGGACCTCTCTGACGGGGGTGTGCGTCCCCTGAGAGATGCATGCCGGACGATCCCGATAACACTTTCTACGACGGGTAGGCGGTGGGGGACAGGCCTGCCCCGCCCGCGCGGAACGCGGCCGGGGCGTGCACCACGCACGTCTGCGTGTACTCGGCGAGGCCCTCCTCGGCGTACTCGCGGCCCCAGCCGGAGCGCTTCACCCCGCCGAACGGCGCCCGCAGCGACATGCCGGTGCGGTTGTGGGTGTTGACGAACGCGAACCCCGCCTCCAGGCGCCGGGCGAAGGCGAACGCCCGCTCCTCGTCGGCGCTCCACACCGACGCGCCGAGGCCCAGGTCGTCGTCGTTGGCCATGGCCAGCACCTGGTCCTCGGAGTCGTACGGGACCAGCGGCACCACCGGCGCGAACTGCTCCTCGCGGATGAGCGCGGAGTCCGGCCCCGGGTCGACGACGAGCGACGGGTGCAGGAAGTAGCCCGCCTGCTCGTCGTAGCCGTCGGCCTCGCGGCCCAGGTCGACAACGTCGCCCATGGCGGTGATGGCCAGGTCGGACGCGCGGGACCTGGCCTCGGCGCTGATCAGCGGCCCCATCGTGACGCCCTCGGTGAGCGGGTCGCCGACGACGAGGACCCGGGCCGCGGCGGCCACGTACGCGTCGACGAACTCGCCGGCGCGGTCCCGGGGCACGTACAGCCGCTTCGCCGCCATGCACACCTGCCCGGCGGTCGCGAAGCTCGCCATCACCAGGCGCTCCATGCTCGCGTCGTCGAACGGCGCGTCGGGCAGGAACACCGCCGGGTCGTTGCCGCCGAGCTCCAGCACCGTCGGGATCAGCCGGTCCGCGGCGGCCGCGGCGATCGCCCGGCCCGCGTCCTCGCCGCCGGTGAACGCGACCTTGCGGACCAGGCGGTGCGTGACGAGCGCCGTGACCAGGGCGGCGTGGCCGTGCAGGACCTGGACGGCGGCGTCGGGCAGGTGCGCCTGGAGCAGCCGGACCAGGCGGTCGACGGTGAGCGGGCCGAGCGGGGAGGGCTTGACGATGACGGTGTTGCCGGCGGCGAGCGCGGCGGCGAGCTTGAGCATGGCGAGGATGACCGGCGCGTTCCACGGGGTGACCGCGACGACGACCCCGTAGGGCTTCCGGACGGTCAGCAGCCGGCCCTGGGCGTCGTCGAGCTCCCGGTCGGCGTACGCGGCCGGCGCGTGCTCGATGACCCACCGCAGGTGCTGGACGGCGAACCCGATCTCGCCGCGGCAGTCGGGCAGGGGCTTGCCGATCTCCCGCGCGAGCAGGACCGCGAGGTCGTCGAGCTCACCGGCGATCGCGTCGGCGGCGCGGCCCAGCGCCGCGAGCCGGTCGTCCAGTGGCGTGCCGGACCAGCCGCGGAACGCGATGTGCGCGGCGCGGACGGCGTCGTCGACCCGGTCGGGGACGTTGCGGGTGACCGGGTCGACCCGCCCGACGATCTCCACATGCCGCGCCGGGTTCTCCCGCCGGATGCTCACGCGGTCACCTGCCGCAGGGAGGCGATCATCGAGGACCGGAGCAGGTAGGCGCGGGCGGCGGCGGGGTCGGCGGCGAGGGCGCGCAGCTCGGCGGCGTAGGCGGAGGCGCCGCCGGAGCGCAGCTTCTCCCAGTTGCCGTGGGTGGTCTTCTGCACGTAGTCGCGGGCGACGGCGCGCCTGGCGTCCGCGGTGCCGGTGATGACGTCTTCGTCGCCGGTCATGACGGCCTTGGCGAGCAGGACCGCGTCGTGGATGCCGGAGTTCATGCCCATCCCGCCCAGCGGGTTGTTGATGTGCGCGGCGTCCCCGGCCAGCAGCACCCTGCCCACCCGGAAGGACTCCGCGACCCGCTGATGGACCCGGTACAGCGTGGTGTGCGCGACCCGCCACGGCCGCCCGGGGTCGGCGACGCCGAGGAGCCGCTCCGGCAGCCGCGCCTTCTCCAGGTCGTCGGGGGTGTCCGGCGGGGTCGGCAGCAGCACCCGCCAGTGGTCGGGGGTCCGCAGCAGGACCAGCCACTCGACGGGGTCGAACAGGTAGTTGACGTCGGCGATGCCGGGCAGCAGCGCGGCGAGGTCCTCGTCGGTGGAGCCGACCAGGAAACGGTCCGGGTAGGTGATGCCCTCGAACGCGTCGCCGAACAGGGACCGGCGCACCGCCGAGTTGGCCCCGTCGGCGCCGATGAGCCAGTCGCCGCGGAGACCGTCGTTGACCGTCACCCCGGTGCGGTCCTGCGCGACGCGCTCGACGCGCTGCCCGAAGTGGACGGTGCCGGGCGGCAGCAGCGGCAGCAGCAGCCGGGTCAGCTTGCTCTGCTCGCACTGCACCCGGAACGGGTAGGGGGTGTCGCCGGCGAGCAGCCCCATGTCGAGCTCGGCGATGATGCCGCCGCCGCGTTCGCGGTACTGGAACCGCGGCGACACCAGGCCCTGCTCCAGGAGCGCGGGCAGGACGCCGAGCCCGGCGAGCATCTCCAGGGACGGCGGGTGGAACGTCGACGCCCGGGACTCCGTGGCGAGGGCCTCGCCCGCCTCCAGGACGGTGACGTCGGCGCCGAGCCGGTGCAGGGTGAGCGCGGCGGTGAGCCCGACCGGCCCGGCGCCGGCGACGATGACCTTCATGCGGGCACCTCCACTGCGTACTGGGCGTCGAGGGCGAGGGCCGAGCCCTGGCCGACGAGGCCGGTGAACGCGTCCCACGGCAGCCGGGCGACGCCGGCGGCGGTGCCGTGCGCGGCGATCGCGGCGTACGCGGCCCGGGCCGCGTGCAGCGCGGCGAGCAGCGGCGCGACCGGGTGCAGCACGAGCCGGACACCGAGCGCCGCGAGGTCCGCGTCCTTCAGGAAGACGTCGGCACCGGCCGCCTCGGACCGGTTGACGACGAGGGGGACGCCGGGCAGCGCGGCGTGCACGGCGGCCAGCTCCGCCGCGCCGGTGACCCCCTCGACGAAGACCGCGTCGGCGCCGGCCTCGACGTAGGCCAGGCACCGGCCGATCGCGTCGTCGAGACCGGTGACGGTGTAGGCGTCGGTGCGGGCGACGAGCACCAGACCGGTCGCGGCCTCGGCGACCGCACGGATCTTCGCGGCGGCCACCCGCACGTCCACGAGCTCCTTGCCGGCCAGGTGCCCGCAGCGCTTCGGGCTGACCTGGTCCTCCAGGTGCAGCCCGGCGACGCCGGCGGCGGCGTACCGGCGGGCCGTCCACACCGCGTGCAGCGCGTTGCCGTAGCCGGTGTCGGCGTCGGCGAGCAGCGGCACGCCGCCGAGCGCGGGCGTGAGCGCGGCGGCGCGGTCGGCGATGTGGGTGCCGTGCACGTAGCCCAGGTCGGGCAGGCCGAGCGCGAGCGCCGCGACCGCCGCCCCCGACAGGTGCACGGCCGAGAACCCGGCCCGGGCCGCGAGCGCGGCGGTCAGCGGGTCGTACACGCCGGGCAGGTGGGTCACGCCCGGGGCGTGCAGCAGCGACCTCACAGCGCGAAGCCGTTCTCGACGCCGGTGACCCGCGGGTTGGTGAAGAACCGCAGGGTCTCCGCGGTGCCTTCCTCGCCGAGGCCGGAGACGCCCCACGCGGGGCGCGGCGTGAACAGGTGCAGGCTCATCACCGACGAGCCGTTGACCTTCACCTCGCCGGCCCGGATGCGGCGGGCGGCGGCGAGCGCGGCCTCCTCGTCGGTGCCGAACACGTAGCCTTCCAGGCCGTACGCGGTGTCGTTGGCGAGCGCGACGGCCTCGTCGACGGTGCCGTACCCGTGGACGGTGGCCACGGGCCCGAAGATCTCGTGCCGGGCGGGCTCCTCGGCGGCGCCGGTGACGAGCGCGGGCGCGAAGAAGTTCCCGCCGGCGGGCACGTCGGTGAACGTGTGCGCCTTGCCGCCGAGGTCCAGGAGCCGGGCCGCGACGAGCGCCCGGTGCCCGCTGTGGATGAGCGGGCCGAACTCGGTGGCGGGGTCGGCGGGGTCGCCGGCGCGCAGCGCGGCCAGGCGCTCACCGATCGCGGCGAGCAGCGACGGGAGCAGGTCGTGCGGGGCGATGAGCCGGCCCAGCGCCCGGCACCACTGGCCGTTGAGGGTGGTGAGCAGGTCGACGGCGGCGCGGGCGGCGGCGTCGACGTCGGCGTCGGGCATGACGAGCAGCGGGTTGTTGCCGCCGAGCTCCAGCTGCGCCGGTTTCAGCCCGGCCGCGCACAGCCCGGCGACGGCGCGGCCGCCGGGGACGCCGCCGGTGAACGACACGGCCCGCACCCGCGGGTCGCCGACGAGCGCCCCGCCGACCTCGGCGCCGCCGTGCAGCAGCTGCAGCACGCCGGGCGGCAGGACGTCCGCGATCGTCTCGACGAGCAGCTGGGTGCCGGCGGGGGCGTACTCGCTGGGCTTCAGGATCGTGGGGCAGCCGGCGGCGAGGGCGTTGGCGGCCTTGTGCGCGGCCATCGGTGCGGGCGCGTTCCACGGCACGAGGCACAGCGCCGGACCCCACGGCAGCAGCTCGACGGTGACGGGCCGGCCGTCGTCGCGGGTGACGGTCCGGGTCAGCCAGCCCTCGCGCAGCTGCGCGGCGGCGAGCCGGAACGAGCCGGTGACGATGAACCCGAGCGGGGTCGCCTGCCGGATCGGCACGCCCGTGCTCGCGCTCTCCACGGCGACGATCCGGGCGACGGCCGCCTCGAGGGCGTCGGCGCAGGCGTCGAGCAGGTCGGCGCGCTCGGCCGGCGGGACGGCCGCCCACGGCCCGGCGGCCCGGTCGGCGGCGGCGAGGGCGGTCTCGACGTCCTCGCGGGAACTGCCGAGCCGCGGGCCCAGCACCGCGCCGGTCGCCGGGTCCTCCAGGGTGCCGGGCAGCGTCCGGTTGGCGGGCTTCCAGCCACCGTCGACGAGAGAGCGGGCCGTCATGTCAGCGATCCTTCCCTGTCGTCGTCGTGGTCGACGCGACGTTGGCGAACAGGGCGTTCTCGGCGCCGGTGGTGACCAGGTTGGCGGCCTCCAGGCGGCCGCGTTCGGCGGGGAACGTCATCACCAGGGACATCGCGGTGTCGCGGACGGCGCGGGCGATGACGCCGGAGTTGGCGGTGCCGGACGTGCCGGTGCACTTGAGCGCGCCGACGGCCACGTCGAAGCACGCCTCGGTGATGGAGCCCTTCGCCATCCGCCACTGGCGGAACACGTCGTCCTTTCCGCGTAGCGGCGGCTCGGAGGTCTCCAGCTCCAGCTGGCGGCGGATCCACAGGTACGCGGTCTCCAGGCGCTCGGTCATGTCGCCGAACAGGACCTGGTGCATGGGGCTGCTGGCGACGGGCCGCCCGGTGTCGGCGAACGCCTTGCCGGTCGTCGCGGCGAGGGCCGCGTCGTACGCCGACTGCGCCGCGCCGAGGTAGACGGCGGAGATGGCGAGCTGGTTGCCGACGAACGAGCCGCGGCTGACCTGGAGCATCCGCACGAACGCGCCGGGCAGGGTCAGCGCCTCGTCGTCGGCGATGAACACGTCCTTGAGGGTGATGCCCTGGTTGGCGGTGGCGCGCATGCCGAGCGCGTCCCAGGTGGGGCGCTCGCCGACGCCGGCGGCGTCGCGCGGGACGAAGAACGTGGCGAGCCCGGCGGCGGTGTCGGTGCCGTCCAGCCGGGCGGTGGTCAGGTAGTAGTCGGCGACGCCGGTGGCGCAGCCGAAGGACTTCTCGCCGTTGAGCAGCCAGCCGCCGTCGACCTTCGTCGCGGTGGTGCTGATGGAGATGTTCGCGCCGGCGCTCTTCACCGACTCGGACGCGAAGTTGGCCAGCCACACGCCGCCGGCCATGCGGGTCAGGACCTTCTCGGCGAACGCCCGCACGACCGGGACCTCGTCGGGCTCGAACAGCCCGGCCCTGATCGCCTCCAGGGGCAGCAGGCCGCGCGACGCGCTGGTGTTGTGGAAGAAGTACGCGAGGGCCGTCGACCCGCACGCGGTGCCCATCGCGAACGTGGCGGCGGCGAGGTCGCGCAGGGTGCCGCCGAGCCCGCCGTACTCCTCCGGCACGACGAGCCCGAGCAGCCCCGCGTCGCGCATCCGGGCGACGTGCTCGACCGGGAAGCGGCCTTCGGCGTCGGCGCCCGCCGCGGCGTCCCGCAGCGCGGGCAGGACGGCCTCGACCCGTGCGGCCCGGCCACGCTCGGCGTCGGACAGGCCGTCCAGCAGACGGTCGGCGGTGAGCTGTGCCATGACGGTCGGGGTCCCTTCAGGAGGTGGAAACGCGGTACGTGCGGCCGGGCAGCGCCCCGCCGAGGTGTCGTTCGAGGTCGGCGGCGGCGGCGACCAGGGCGGCGCGGGGGCTGTCGCAGGCGACGCCGAGCCGGTCGGCGAGGAACTGCACGTCCTCGCAGGCCAGGACCCCGTCGATGCCGCCGAGGGTGGTGTCGAAGTGCCGGACGCCGCTCTTCATCGCGGTCAGCGCGTTGACGAGGCCGAGCCCGTGCCGGTCGCGTAGGCGTACCCGTAAGGACACGGGCATGGGCCTCGTGGCAGCGCGGACGGTCGCGTCCTGCAGCAGCTCCCGGACCTGGCGGGGCGAGGCCGCCTCGGCGCCCTCGTCGAGGCCGATCTCGGCGCAGCCGAGCGCGGCGAGCATGTCGACGGCGTCGAGCACGTCGGCGGCGCGGGCGGGCGCGAACGCGTCCGGCAGCCAGCAGGCCGCCGTCATGTCGTAGCGGCCGGCCTCGTCGAGGATGTGTTTCGTGACGACGGGGTCCCCGGCGGGCAGCTCGATCACCCCGGCGCCGGACAGGGCCGCGTCGGCGACCTCGTCGGCGGTCGCGACGAGCGCGGTCGCGGTGCGCCGGTCGCCGGTCGAGACGAGGCAGCCGTACGGGTCCCGCACGCGCACCCGGACCCCGGCGGCGCGCAGCGCGGTGGCGAGGGCGCCGGCGGCGGTGGCGGGCACGGCGTGGGTGCGCAGCGCGGACAGCAGCCCGGTGTCGGCGACGCTGACCAGGTCGGGCAGCACGTCGGCGAGCTGTCCCCAGGCCCGGGAGTGGAACAGCAGCGGCGCGACGACCCGCTCGGTCGACGCGCCGAGGACCGCACCGACGAAGATGGTGTGGTCGCCGCCGGCGTACGCGTGCACGACCCGGCAGTCGAGCCAGCCGACGGCGTCGGTGAGCACCGGCGCGCCGGTGACCCGGGTCTCCCAGGCGCCGCCGGCGAACCGGTCCGCGACGCCTTCCTGGCCGGCGAAGCGGCGGCCGACCATCGTCTGGTCCTTCGCCAGGACGCTGACGGCGAAGACGCCGCTGGCCTCGATGAGCGCGTGCGTGGTGATCCGCCGGTTGAGGCACACGAGGATCAGCGGCGGGTCCATGCTCACGCTGGAGAACGAGCTCGCGGTCATACCGTGCCAGCCGTCGCCCGCGACCGTGGTCACGACGCTGACTCCGCTCGGCCACTGTGCGAGCACCGAGCGGAACGTGTCGGGGTCGATCGTCACCCGCGCTCACCTTCTGTCTGCCGAACTGTTCCACTTGGCGAAACGCTGTCACCGTCAAGGTAACGACGGTGGTCAAGCGATGTCAACGATGTGCGACGCCGTTTCCCCTAGGGAAATCTGTGCTTAGACTTCTGGGGTGTCGACCACCACCACGGCGGCTTCCGCCGACAACACCGACGGCTCCGCGAGCCGCTCCATCGCGGCGGTCGAGCGGGCCATGGACGTCCTGCTCCTCTTCGGCCGGGTCGGGCGCCCCGACCTGGGCGTGACCGAGATCGCCGCCGAGCTCGGCCTGACCAAGGCGGCGGTGCACCGCATCCTCACCGCGCTGCGCAACCGCGACCTGGTCACGGTCGACCCGACGACCCGCCGGTATGCGCTCGGCCACGCGGCGGTCGCGCTCGGCCGCGCCTACCTGGCCCGCACCGACCTGCGCGCGATCGCGGCGCCGGAGCTGCGCCGGCTGTCGGAGGAGACCGGCGAGACCGCCACCCTGTCCATCCGGCGCGGCGACATGCGCCTCTACGCCGACCAGGTGGTGCCGGAGCAGGAGCTGCGCCTGGAGGTGCAGCTCGGCACGCCCTACCCGCTGCACGCGGGCGCCTCGTCGAAGGCGTTCCTGGCGTTCCTGGGCGAGGACGAGATCGAGGTGTACCTGGCCAAGCACACCCTCGGCGCGCTGACGGAGAAGACCATCGTCGACGACGCCGCGCTGCGCCTCGAGCTGGCCGCCATCCAGCGCCGCGGCTACGCGACCTCGCTGGGGGAGCGGCAGGTCGGCGCGGCGTCGGTGGCCGCGCCGGTCTTCGACCACGACGGGCACGTCATCGCGGTGCTGTCGGCGGCCGGGCCGCTGTCGCGCTTCAAGCCGCGGATGTCCGAGTGCGCCGACCGGCTTCTCGTCGCGGCCGCCCGGGTCTCCGGCCACTTCGGCTACCACGCGCCGTAGCTCGACGAGGGCTTCCGGGCGCCTCAGTGCATCCAGGGCTTCAGGACACCGAAGGCGGCGGCGGCGAGGACGGACAGCCAGATGCCCCACACGTAGGGCAGGCAGCCGTCCACCGCCCGCCGCAGGCCGCGCTCCACCTCCGGCGTCGAGCCTGTGGTCATGAGCGCGCCGTAGGGGGCGGCGAAGCCGCGCAGCGTGAGCCGGATGCCGAGGCCGCACGCGATCGCCGTGGCGTAGAGCGCGACCTTCGCGCCGAGCCACTTCGGGTTCGTCGTCACGCCGAACGGCTCGGCGGCGATGATCGTGTACCCCGCCAGGGCGTACAACACCCCGATCAAACCGATCCGGATGCCCCAGTCCGCCCGTCGCACCACGGGGTGCTTCCCCGGCTCGTGGTGGTCCTTGACCGTCAGGAACAGCCAGCCGAAGGCGAAGAGCCACACCGGCAGCACCGTCCACCACTGGAACAGCTCGAAGCCGCCCAGGCGCGCGCCGTGCGAGTCCAGGGCCATCAGGGTGACGCCGCTGGGCAGGAAGAGCACCAGGCAGATCTTCGGCCCCAGGTCCAGCCCGCCCATGATCTTCAGGGCGGTGTTGCGCGCGACGGGCGGCAGGTCGGGCCGCAGGACGAAGCGGCTGGAGTAGAAGACGCCGAGGTCCCCGCCCAGCCAGAACACGAACAGCACGATGTGCAGCAGGATCCACCAGCCCATCGCACAATGGAAACACTGATCCGCTGTGGGAAACAAGTGCTTGACTCTGGCGTGGCGCGCTGCCTAGCGTCACGAGCATGACGCTGGGCAACTACCTCGAGGACTTCACCGTCGGCGCGGTCTATCAGCACCCGCTGGGGCGCACGATCAGCGAGGCCGACAACACGTGGTTCACGTTGCTCACCATGAACACCAACCAGAACCACTTCAACGCCCACTTCGCCGCCTCCGCACCGTACGGGCGGCTCATCGTCAACTCCGGGCTGAGCGTCGCGGTCGTCCTCGGGCTGTCCGTCTCCGACATGAGCCAGCACGCGATCATGAACCTCGGCTGGGAGGAGATCCGCCTCACCGCGCCGGTGTTCGTCGGCGACACCCTCTACGCCGAGTCGATCGTCCTGGAGACCCGCCCGTCGGCGTCGAGGCCCTACGCCGGCATCGTCACCTGCCGCACCCGCGGACTCAACCAGGACGGTGACGAGGTGATGTCCTGGCGGCGCAGCGTCATGGTGTACCGCCGCGACGCCCCCCACGACAAGTCACACTTCCCGGTGGCCAAGACCGGGCCGCTGACGGTATGACGATTCCGGCGCTGCATTTCCAGCCCTGGGGCGCGACGCTGCGAGAGCAGCTCGACGCGGCACGCCGGGCGGAGGCGGCCGGGGCGGCCGTGGTGTGGGCACCGGAGCTGCACCGCAGCGCGCCCGTCACCGCCGCGGCCCTCGCCGCCCGTACCCACACGGTCGGCGTGGGCACCGGGATCGCCCTGGCCTTCGCGCGCAGTCCCTTCCTCACCGCGCTGTCCGCGCTGGACCTGGACGAGTTGTCGGGCGGGCGGCTGCGCCTGGGGCTGGGCACGGGCGTGCAGCGGCTCAACGAGGACTGGCACGGCGTCGCCTGGTCCCGCCCGGTCCAGCGCCTCCGCGAGACGGTCGCCGCGATCAGGCTGGTCGTCGCAGGCGCGCACACCGGCGAGCCGGTCGACCTCGACGGCGACCTCGTCAGGCTGCGGATCCGGGGCTACCGCCGGCCGTACCCGCCGCTGCGCACCGAGATCCCGGTGTACCTGGCGGGCGTCGGACCCGCGATGGTTGCCCTGGCCGGGGAGATCGGCGACGGGTGGATCTCCCACGAGCTGTGCTCACCGTCCTACCTGTCGTCGCACGTCCTGCCCCGCCTGCGGCCCCGGCCCGGGTTCGAGGTCGTCGTGTCCGCCTGCTGCGCCGTCGACGACGACCCGGCCGCCGCGCGCGCCGCCGCCGCGGGGGTCGTCGGGTTCTACGCCTCGGTGCGCACCTACGCCGACCTGTTCGCCTTCCACGACCTCGCCGAGGAGCAGCGGGGCGTCATCGAGGCGTTCCGCGGCGGACTGCCCGCCGACGGGCTCGCCGGCGCCGTCGCGCCCGCCATGGTCGACCGGCTCACCCTCAGCGGCACCCCCGACGAGGTCGCGTCGCGCATCGCCGCGTACTCGGGCCTGGCCGCGGCCGTGAAGCTGAGCCCGCCGACCCACGGGCTGCCCGCCGAGCGGATCCGCGCGCTGCAGGACCGGATCCTGCGCCTGATCGAGGAGCTGAGCCGGTGAGACCGCTCGAAGACGTCCGCGTCGTCTCCCTGGAGCAGTACGGCGCGGGACCGTTCGGGTCCGTGCACCTCGCCGACCTCGGCGCCGAGATCATCAAGGTCGAGGACCCGCGGACCGGCGGCGACGTCGGCCGCTACGTGCCGCCGTTCGCCGACGGCGAGGACTCGCTGTTCTTCGAGACGTTCAACCGCAACAAGCGCTCCATCTCCCTCGACGTCACCGCGCCGGCCGGGCGGGCCGTGTTCGAGGACCTGGTGCGGGCCAGCCACGCCGTCTACTCCAACCTGCGCGGCGACGTGCCGGCGAAGCTCGGCATCCGCTACGAGGACCTCGCCGGGATCAACCCCGCGATCGTCTGCTGCTCCCTGACCGGCTTCGGCATGACCGGCCCGCGCGCCAACCAGCCCGGCTACGACTACGTCCTGCAGGGGCTCGCCGGCTGGATGGAGCTGACCGGCGAGCCCGGCGGCCCGCCGACGAAGAGCGGGCTGTCCCTGGTGGACTACAGCGGCGGCCTGGTCGCCGCGATCGCGCTCCTCGCGGGGGTGCACGCGGCCCGCCGCGACGGCGTCGGCATGGACTGCGACCTCAGCCTGTACGACACGGCCGTCGGCATGCTCACGTACCCCGCCGTGTGGCACCTCAACGGCGGCTTCGAGCCCATCCGGACGCACCACTCGGCGCATCCGTCGCTGGTGCCGTTCCAGGTGTTCGCGGCCCAGGACGGCTGGCTGGTCGTCGGCTGCGCGAAGGAGAAGTTCTGGCGGCGGCTCGCCACACTGCTCGACGGGGTCGCCGGCACGGCGCTCGCCGCCGACCCGCGGTTCGCGACGTTCGGCGACCGGCACCGCCACGCGACGATCCTGCTCGCGCTGCTCGAGGACGCCTTCGCGACGCGGACGGTGGCGGCGTGGCTCGCCGACCTGCAGCCCGCCGGCATCCCGTGCGGCCCCGTCAACGACGTCGCCGCCGCGCTCGCCGACCCGCACACCGTCGCCCGCGGCCTGGTCGTGGAGACCGACCACCCGCACTTCGGCACCGTCCGGCAGCCCGCGTCGCCAGTACGGGTCGGCACCGACCCCGTCCCGCACCGCCGCGCCCCCCGCCGCAACGAGGACGCCGGCTACGTCCTGCACGACGTCCTCGGCTACGACGACACCCGCGTCGCCGCGCTCAAAGCCGCCGGCGCCTTCGGACCGCCCGCATGACGGTCTCCGAGGCCCTCGCCGAGTGGGCGATGTCGGTCACCGCGCCGCCGCCGCGGGTGGTCGACGCGGCGCTGCGCCATCTGCTCGACGGCTGCGGCACCGCCGTCGCCGCGCTCCGCTCGGACGCGGCCGGACCGGCGCTCGCGGTCGCCCGCGGGCTCGGCGGACCGCCCGAGGCGCGCAGCCCCGGCACCGGCACGCGCCTCGGGGCGCCCGCCGCCGCGCTCGCCGGCGGGGTCCTCGTGCACGCGCTCGACTTCGACGACACGCACGCCGGAGGCCTCGTCCACGCGACGGCACCGGTGCTGCCCGTGGTGCTCGCGGTGGGGGAGCAGCTGCGGGTCAGCGGGGCCGAAGCCGTCGCGGCCGCGGTCGTCGGGCTCGAAACGATCTGCCGGCTCGGGGGTGCGGCGCCGCACGCGTTCCACGCGCGCGGGGTGCACGCCACCGCCGCCTGCGGGGTGATCGCCGCGGCGCTCGTGGCGGCCCGGCTGCACGGCCTCACCCAGGCGCAGACGGTCGACGCGATCGGCATCGCCGCCAGCCAGGCCGGCGGGCTCCTGGAGTTCCTGCACACCGGGTCGTCGACGAAGCAGCTGCACACCGGCTTCGCGGCGCACCACGGGATCCTCGCCGCCCGCCTCGCCGCCGCGGGTGCCAGCGGGCCGGCGAGCGCGATCGAGGGCGCGTCCGGGTTCTACGCCGCCCTCGCCGGCCGGCGGGTCGCGCCGGAAGCGGTCCTCGACGGCCTCGGCGAGCGGTTCGAGCTGACCCGGATCACCGTGAAGCCATACCCGGCGTGCCAGCTGCTGCACGCCCCGCTCGACGCCGCCGCCACCCTGCGCCTCGACCCGGCCGACGTCGCCGCCGTGGTCGTCGACATCCACCCCGACGCCGAGGCGATCGTCTGCGGGCCGGACCAGGCCGCGCCGCGCACCGCGTACCAGGCGAAGTTCGCCCTGGCGTGGTGTGTCGCCGCGATGCTCGTCGACCGGGCCGTCACCGTGGACACCTTCACCCGCGTCGACCGGCCCGACGTGTCGGCGTTGGCGGCGTCGGTACGGCACCGCGTGGCCGACCTCGCGGGTGCCGCAGCCGACCAGCCCGGCAGGGTGGTCGTCACGCTCCGGGACGGCCGGACGCTGACCGCCGAGGTGCCGCGCAGCGGCGGCGGGCCGGACTCGCCCGGCCTGGCGGACACGGTGCGCGGCAAGGCCCTCGCCAACCTCGGCGCGGGCGGGCCCGCCGTGCTCGCCGCCGTGGACGCGCTACCGGAAGCCACGGACCTCGACGACCTTCTCGACGCGCTGGGAGCGACCGCATGACCACCTACCTGCCGGGGATCGCCGGCCCCGACCCCGCGACCGTCTACGCGTCGGCCGCCCGTCACCTCGCCGACGCCGGGTTCGGGCCGGGCGACGTCGTCCACGTCGCCGAGTACGTCACCGCCACCGCCCCACCGGGCGCCCGCGAGCGGTTCCTGGACGGGCACCGGGTGCCGGTGTCGGTCGTGCCCGTCGCCGGGTTCCCCGACCCGGGGCACCGCTTCGCCGTCGAACTGACGGCGCACCCCGGCGGGGGCGAGGCGATCGCCGGCGGCCTGCTGCGCGCCGCCGGGGACCTGGTGCACCTGCCGAGCGTGCACACCACGACCGGGGCCTTCCGCGACCAGTACCGCTGGTGCCTGGTCCGGTTGGGGGAGCTGCTGCAGGCCGCCGGTCTCGGCCTCGACGCCCTGGTCCGCACGACCGACTTCACCGCCACCACGACCCGGGCCGAGTACCCGCGTTGCGGCCGCCCTCGCCGGGACCTGCTCGGCCCGGTGTTCCCCGGTGCCGCCGGGATCCTCGTCGACAACCCGGTGGAGGCGGGCGCGATGGTCTCCATCGACGCGCTGGCCGGTCGGGGGCCGTTGCGGTCGTTCAACCCGGGCTGGGACCGGTACGACACGCTGACCTACGTCCCCGGCGTCGTAGCGGGTGAGACCCTCGTGATGTCCGGCTTCGGCGCGCTCGACCCGGAGACCCAGCTGGCGCTGCACGAGGGGGACCTCCTGATGCAGGCACACTACCTCTACGACAGCGTCGACCTGGTGCTCCAGGCGGCCGGGCGGGGGACCGTCACCCGTCTGCTCGAATACGTCACCCCTGCCGCCGCCGCGGACTATCCGAAGCTCGCCGCGGTGCGCGCCGAACGGTACCCGGACGCCGCCGTCACCTCCGTCGTCTGCTCGGCGCTGCTGCGCCCGGAGTTCCTGATCGAGGTCGTGCCGACGGCGGTGCTCGCATGATGACCGACGAGATCCGGGCCCTCATCGGCCGCGAGGCCACCTACACCGCGCCCGAACCCCTCGGCCGCGCGGCGATCCGCTACTTCGCCCTCGCGGTCGGCGACGACAACCCCGTCTACACCGACGACGCGGCCGCCCGGGCCGCCGGCCACGACGGGGTCGTCGCGCCGCCGACGCTGATCTGCGAGACCAACCAGTACGCCGGGCTGCCCCGCGACGCCGACGGCTACGCCGGCCACACGTGGGGGATCGACCTGCCCGGCACCCGCCAGGTCCGCGGCGGCAACGCCTACGAGTTCCACCGGGCGGTGCGCCCCGACGACGTGGTCACCGCCGTGTGGCGGCTCGTGGACATCGCCGAGCGGGCCACGGGTGCCGGGCAGCCGATGCTGGTGTTCACCTCGCGCGCCACCTACACCAACCAGGACGGCGACCTCCTCGCCACCAACGAGGAGACCATCATCTACCTGGCGGTGACGCCGTGAAGCCCGGCCTCGAGCTGCCGCCCCTCGAACGGCTGATCGCGCTGCCCGACATGATCGCCTACGCCGGCGCCACGTGGGACTGGCACCGGCTGCACTACGACCCGTCCTACCTGGCGCCGCGCGGCCTGGACCGGCCGGTCGTCGACGGGCAGGTGTTCGGGGCGCTGCTCGCCGAGCAGGTCCAGGACTGGATCGGCACTTTTGGAGTGCTTCGCTCGCTGACGTTCCGCTTCAAAAGCCTCGTTTACGCCGGCGAGACAGTGCGCTGCCTGGGTGTTGTTCAGGCGGTCGACGGCCGGCTCGTCACCATCGAGCACCGAGTCGAAGCCGAGGGCCGGGTCGCGGTCGCGCCCGCGTCGTCCACAGTGGAACTGCGATGACCACCGGGGTCTGCGTGGTCGGCGCGGCCGAGTCGGACCTCGGGGTCACCGGCAAGACCGCGCTGCACCTGCAGACGCAGGCGGTCGCCCGGGCGCTCGCCGACGCCGGGCTGCGCCTCGCCGACGTCGACGGGCTCGCCACCAACGGCGTGTCCCGCTTCTCCGCCACCCAGGTCGCCGAGCACCTCGGGCTGCGTCCACGGTGGACGGACTCGACGTTCGCCGGCGGCGCGGCGTTCGAGCTCTACGTCGGCCACGCCGTCCAGGCGATCCAGGCCGGGCAGGCGTCCGTCGTCGTCATCTCGTACGGGTCCAACCAGCGTTCCGCCCGCAGCCGCACCTTCGACCCCTACGAGGCGCACACGCCGGAGGCGCAGTTCGAGCAGCCGTACGGGCCGCTGTACCCCGTGTCGGCGTACGCGCTCGCCGCGCAGCTCTACCTGCACACGTACGGCGCCGACCGCGGCCGGGCCGGCATGACGTCGGTGGCCGTCGCGGCCCGCGAATGGGCGCAGCAGAACCCGCGCGCCTACCGGTACGGTGCGGGACCGCTGGACGCCGCGGAGATGGACGCCAGTCCGCTGGTGAGCGACCCGCTGCGGGTCGCCGACTGCTGCCTCGTCACCGACGGCGGCGGCGCCGTCGTGCTGACCACTGTGGACCGCGCCCGTGACCTGCCCGCCGTCCCGGTCGAGGTCCTCGGCTACGGCGAGGCGACGACCGGCACCTCCATCGTCGGCGTCGGCGACCTGCTGCGCACCGGCGCCGTCGACTCCGGCCGGCGCGCGTTCGCCATGGCCGGGCTCACCCCCGCCGACGTCGACAGCGCCCAGATCTACGACTCGTTCACCATCACCGTGCTGCTGACCCTCGAGGCCCTCGGCTTCTGCGGCTTCGGCGAGGCGCCCGACCTCGTCGAAGCCGGGACTCTGCCGATGAACACGTCCGGCGGCGGGCTGTCCTACTGCCACCCGGGGCAGCTCGGCGTGCTGCTGCTCGTCGAGGCCGTCCGACGGCTGCGCGGCACGGCGGACCGGGTCGCGCTCGCCCACGGTACCGGCGGAATCCTCTCCACCCACGGCACCGTCCTGCTTGGACGGACCTCGTGAGCATCCCGGTGGACGAGACGACGGCCGCGTGGTGGGACGCGACGAGGCAGCGGCGGCTCACCGTCCAGCGCTGCGCCGCCTGCGGGCACCACCAGCACTACCCACGCCCGCTGTGCCTGCGCTGCGGGGAGCCCGACCCGCCCCTGGTGGACACCTCGGGCGCCGGCGTGATCGAGACGTACACCGTCGTGCGCCGCGCATCGGAGCCTTACGCGGTCGCCGTCATCACGCTCGCCGAAGGCCCCCGCCTGGTGTCCAACGTGGAGCCCTGGCAGGACGCCGCGATCGGCGCCACCGTCGTCGTGCACTGGCGGCCGCTCGACGACGGCCGCAACCTTCCCGTCTTCCGTTTGGGGTGACCCGTGGACTTCGAGCTCACCGACGAGCAGCGCCAGTTCCGCGACGCGCTGCGCGCGTTCGTCGACAGGGAGATCCGTCCCGTCGCCCGCGAATGGGAGGCGACCGACCGCTACCCGGCCGAGATCGTCGAGACCATGCGGCGGATGGGGCTGTTCGGGCTGACCGTCCCCGAGGAGTACGGCGGCCTCGGCGCCGACATGGTCTCCTTCGCCCTCGTCTTCGAGGAGATCGCGAAGGGCTGGATGGGCATCGCCGGCATCCTCGGCAGCCACTCCCTGTCGTGCTGGCTGATCGCGCGGCACGGCACCGACGAGCAGCGCCGCGCGTACCTGCCGGACCTCGCGACCGGGGCCCGCCGCACCGGGATCGCGCTCACCGAACCCGACGCCGGCACCGACCTGCAGGGCATCCGCACCGTCGCCCGCCGCGACGGCCAGGACTACGTCATCACCGGCCGCAAGACCTGGATCACCAACGCCCGGCACGCCGACCCGCTGCCGGTCCTGGTCAAGACCGACCCGTCGGCCGACCCCGCGCACCGCGGTATGTCCGTGCTGCTCGTCGAGGCCGGCACCCCCGGCTTCGAGGTGCTCCGGGACCTGCCGAAGCTCGGCTACAAGGGCACCGAGTCGTGCGAGATCCTCTTCGACGACTGCCGGGTCCCCGCGTCCGCGCTGCTCGGCGGCGTCGAGGGGCGCGGCATGCAGCAGGTCCTGTCGGGCCTGGAGACCGGCCGGATCAACGTCGCCGCCCGCGCCCTCGGCATCGCCCAGGCCGCCTACGACGAGGCCCTGCGCTACGCGGGGCAGCGCAGGGCGTTCGGGTCGCAGATCTCGGACTTCCAGGCGATCCAGCTGCGGCTCGCCGACATGGCCATGCAGGTCCAGGCGGCGCGGCTCATGGTGTACTGGGCGGCGTCCCGCGCCGACGCCGGCCGCCGCGTCGACATGGAGGCCGGGATGGCGAAGGCGTTCGCGTCGGAGGCGGCCGCCGCGTGCGCGCTGTCGGCGATGCAGGTCCACGGCGGCTACGGCTACTCCAAGGAGTTCGACGTCGAACGCCTCTACCGCGACGCGCCGCTGATGATGATCGGCGAGGGCACCAACGACATCCAGCGCATCGTCATCGCCAAGGCGCTCACCAGCGGGAAGGGCAGCATCGGATGAGGTCCTACCTGTACGTGCCGGGCGACGCTCCCGCGAAGCTCGACAAGGCCCTGGACCGGGGGGCCGACGCGCTCATCGTCGACCTGGAGGACGCGGTGCCCCTGGCCGGCAAGGCCCGCGCCCGCGCGATCGTCGCCGCCTGGCTGGCCGACCTGCCGGCCGCCGGTCCCGCGGTCTGGGTGCGGGTGAACCCTGGCCCCGCCGGCTTCGACGACGTCCGTGCGGTCGTCGGCCCCCGGCTGGCCGGCGTGTGCCTCGCCAAGGCGGGCAGCGCCGCGGAGGTCGCCGCGCTCGGGACGGTGCTGGCCGCGGCCGAGGAGGAGCGGGGGCTTCCGGTCGGCGCGGTCCCCGTCGTACCGCTGCTGGAAACGGCGACAGCGGTCCTCGACGCCGCCCGGATCGCCCGGGCACCGCGGGTCGCGCGGCTGCAGATCGGCGAGGCGGACCTGCGTGCCGAGCTCGGCGTCACCCTGGGCCCCGACGAGCGTGAGCTGCTCTTCGTCCGCTCGCAGGTCGTCCTCGCGAGCGCCGCCGCCGGGATCGCCGCGCCGGTCGCGTCCGTCAGCACCGACTACCGCGACCTGCCGGCGCTGCGGGCGTCGACGGTCGCCTTCCGGCGCCTCGGGTTCGTCGGCCGGGCGTGCATCCACCCGGCACAGATCCCGGTCGTCAACGAGGTCTTCACCCCGTCGGCGGTCGAGATCGCGGTGGCGGCCGACCTGGTGGAGCGCTTCGACGCGGCGGTCTCCTCGGGCGCGGGCGTGCTCGTCGGCGCCGACGGCCGCATGGTCGACGCCGCCGTGGTCCGCGCCGCCCGACGCGTGCTGGACCTCGCCGGCCCGCCGTTCGATGATCCGGAAGACGTTGTGCAGCTATGACTGCACAAGGTCTTCCGGATCATGGTGGGCGCCAGATTCGTCATTCGATCAAGCGGCGGGGAAGGATTGCAGGCCTCACGGCAGCCTTGCCACCGCCTTCGGGCCCAGCGCGAGCAGCTTCGGCTTCGCGGCCTTGACGGTCTCGAACTCGCCGTCGAACCCGGCGCGGTCCTCGGGGTAGACGCTGACCGTGGTGAGCAGCTTCGTGCCCTGCTGGTCGAAGGAGCAGACCCGCTCGCCGGTACGGTTGCCGCGGATCTCCTCGCCGGGTTCGATCGTGCCGCCCTGCACCTGCTGCACCTCCTCCGGCGTCAGCAGCCCGCACGGGTCCGGGGTCGCCGCCGTCGCGGCCGGATCGAGCAGGTGGTCGTCGGGCTCGTCGCTCGGGCGAAGCATGCAGCCCGCCAGCGTCACGGCGGTGAACGCGGCGAGCACCGTACGCACGGGCTTCGATGCGAGCATGCCGACAGTGTCACGCGCCGTGTCAACGCCGGCCCGGGCCGCGTTGTGAACCTGCTGCGAAGGTGTCGGGCGGGTCCGGTGCACGCCGGCCCGTGCGGCCCGGATCGGCTCTACCGTCCGTCCCGTGGAGACGGTTGACGTACTGGTGGTCGGGGCCGGACTGGCAGGCCTGCACACGGCCCGCCTGCTCGCGGAGCGGGACCTGCGGGTCCTGGTCGTCGACCGGCGCAGGTCCCTCGCGGCCGGGGTCCGCACGACCGGGATCTTCGTGCGGCGCACCCTGGACGACTTCGACCTGCCCGGCCACCTCCTCGGCCCCGGCGTCCGCGACGTGCTGCTCTACCCGCCGTCCCGCCGCGACCCTGTACACCTGACCAGCGACCGCGACGAGTACCGCGTCGCCGACATGCCGGCCGTCTACGACCACGCCCGGCGGGCCGCGGAGACCGCCGGCGCGCGGGTGCTGCTCGGCGTCCGGTACACCGGCATCACCACCGGCATCGCGCACCTGGACGGCGCCGAGCCGGTCCGGGCCCGGTTCGTCGTCGGCGCCGACGGTGCCCGCTCCGCCGTCGCCCGCGACCTCGGCCTCGACGTCAACCGCCGGCTGCTCGTCGGCGCCGAGATCATCCACCCGAGCGGGTCCGCCACGACCGTCCCCGCGTTCCACTGCGTCCTGGACCCGCGCGTCGCCCCCGGCTACCTCGGGTGGGTCATCGACGACGGTCACCACGTCCACGCGGGCGTCGCCGGTTACCCGTCCGCGATGCGCTCCGGCGTACGCCACCTCCTGTCGGCCTTCACGTCGGACGCCCCCGGCCTGACCGCACCCGCCGGCCCCACCGGTCCCGCAGAGCGCCGCGGCGGCCCGATCCCCGTCGGCGGGGTCCTGCGCCGCCTGGCGTGCCCGTCCGGCCTCCTCGTCGGCGACGCCGCCGGTGCCGTCTCCCCGCTGACCGCCGGCGGCCTGGACCCGTGCCTGCGCCTGTCCGAGCTCGCCGCCACGGTCACGGCCGACTATCTGCGCACCGGCGACGACCATGTGCTGCGCGCCTACGACGGCAACGCCCTGCGCTCCCGCTTCCGCGGCCGCCTCGCCCTGCGCCGGGCCCTCGCGTCCGTCACCTCCCCGGCCGCCGCCGAGGCCGCGGTCGCCCTTCTCCGCACCCGCCCCGGCCGCTCCGCCGCCGCCAGGATCCTCTTCGGCGACCGCTCCTTCCCCGACGTCCCGTCCCCGTCCTCGTCACCGTCGCCCAGCCCGGTCCGGTGACCCGCCCGTCAGCAGGCCCAGTCCGGTAGCGGTTCCCTGGCGTCGATCCACGGCCGCGGTACGCCGGCGCCTGTCTCGGTGCGTTCACCGACACCCGTGTACGCGGCCACGATCCCGCCGGCGATCGCCGCGGTCGTGTCGATGTCGCCGCCCGCGACGACGCACGCGGTCACGGCCGCCGGGTAGTCGTCGAGGTGAGTCGCGGCCACCCACACCGTGAACGGCACCGTGTCCTGCGCCGTGACCCTGCTGCCGTTGCCGAGCTCGTACGCGGCCTCCTGCGCGGTCCGCCCGATCAGCCGGCCCGCCTTCGTGAGGCCCCGCTCCACGGCGCCATCGGGTGTGTGTGGCCGCAGCAGCTCCAGGAACGCCTTCGGCTCCGGCCGCATCCCACCGAGCCTCGACGCCGCCGCGTGCGCCGCCGCGACGGCGACGACCACCGCCCCGGCGACCCCCTCGGGGTGCGCGTGGGTGATCTCGGCGGCACGGGCCGCCTGCTCGGCCGCCCGTGCGGGCCGGTCCGCGTGGTACGCCCCGACCGGCGCCACCCGCATCGCACCCCCGTTTCCGAGCGACCCCTGCTCGCCGAACGCCCGCCGCGCGGCCTCCCGCCACGGCACGCCCTCTCGGATCTCGTGCAGGACGGTCGCCGCGCCGGCCCCGTAGCCGCGGTGCGACTCGTACCGCAGCGAGAACCGCGTCGCGAGCCTGTCCTGGTCGATGGCGGGCCCGTCCCGCAGCTCCGTCACGACGGAGCAGGCCATGTGCGTGTCGTCGGTCCACTCCCACGGCCCGTCGGGCACCCGCCCCGCGACCAGGTCGCCCACCGACCGCCCGACCATGAAGAACTGCGCCCCGAGCGCATCCCCGACCGACAACCCCGCCAGGCTGTCGTCGACCAGCCCGAGCCGCACCCGCTCCGTGAGCGCAAACCTCACCACCCCCAGATCCTCCCAGCACCCCCACCACCCCCGTGATCCCGCTGAACGGTCGATCCCGGGCCCGTTTCTCATGATCCGGAAGACTTTGCGCTGCTATGACGACACAAAGTCTTCCGGATCATGGTGGTGGGCTCGGCGGCTGGTGATCCCGAATGGTTGTGGTGGTCCTGTCCACCGGAACCGCGTGGGATGGGGAAGTGGCGGTCGCCGCTTGCTGGACGGGTCGGTCCCGGGGGCGTTTTTCGTGATCCGGAAGACTTTGTGTGCCTGTGACGACACAAAGCCTTCCGGATCATGGTGGTGGGCTCGGCGGCCCGTGATCCCGAATGGTTGCGGTGGCTGTGGCTGCCGGGATCGCGCGGGATCATGGGGTAGTGATGGACGTCGTTTGCTGGACTGGTTGGTACCAGGGCCGTTTCTCATGATCCGGAAGACTTTGTGCTGCTATGGCGACACAAACTCTTCCGGATCATGGCGTCGCGGCGGCGGTGGGGGGGAATTACAGCCAGCCGGCTAGCGGCGGGGGGCTACGGGGGCGCTGAGGCCGAGGGTGAAGAGGCGCTGGTCGACCTCGTTGAGGGCGAGGCGGAGGGCGCCGAGGGCGACGCTGTCGGCGCCCAGGGTTGAGGCGCGGACGTCGGGGAGGCGCAGGCACAGGCGGCCCAGCTCGCGGCGGAGCGGGTCGAGGACGAGGTCGGCGGAGCGGGAGAAGCCGCCGCCGAAGACGACGACCTGGGGGTCCAGGGCGAGGACCAGGGCGGCGGTGCCGATGGCGAGGTCCTTGACGTAGCGGTTGACGGCGGAGCGGGCGTCGCGGTTGCCGTCGCGGGCGGCGTTGAAGACCCAGGCGGCGGCGTCGTCGGGGCTGACGGTGGCCGGCACGCCGGGGCACTGCCCCAGGTGGGAGGGGGCGGTGAGCCAGCGGACGGCCTTCAGGGCGCCGATCTCGCCGGCGGCGCCGCCGTAACCCCGGCGCAGGACGCCGTCGATGATGAGGCCGGCGCCGATGCGCAGGCCGGCGAGGAGGAAGACGATGTCGTTGGCGTCGCGGGCGGCGCCCTGCCAGCGCTCGGCGAGGGCGGCGAGCTTGCAGTCGTTCTCCACGACGATGGGGCAGGTGAAGCGGTCGCTGAGGTGGGCGGCGAGGTCGACGGTCTGCCAGCCGGGCAGCGGGGTGAAGAGGGTGGTCTTGCCGCTGGCGTCGACGGGGCCGGTGACGCCGATGGTGACGGCCCAGATGTCCTGCTCCGTCTTCCCGGCCTCCGACAGGCAGGTGGCGAGCACGGCGTCGAGCGCGGCGAGCCGCGACGGCGGGTCGGCGTCGGCGGCGACGGTGCAGCGGGCCGTGTGCACGACGTTGCCGTCGAGGTCGGCCAGCAACGTCAGTATCTTGTGGGCGCCGACGTCGACGCCGATGACGTGTCCGGCGGTGGCGCGGAACCGGTACCGCCGCGCGGGCCGCCCGACGACGCTGCTGCCGCTCGGCTCGACGACCGTGGCCCAGCCGCCGGTGACGAGGCCCTGCGCGATGACGTCGACGGCGGGGCGGGACAGCCCGGTCAGCTTCGCCAGCTCCGTGACGGTGGCGGGGGGCTGGTCGCGCAGCGCCCGGACGACCGTCAGCGAGTTGAGCTCGCGCAGCCGGGACAGATCGGTGCCGCTGATGACCTGATCTGTCACAGTTTTCCCCTTGACGTATCGTGCCGGCGGCGCGCCAATATTGCTATGGAGTTTACAAAGTACTCGGGGGATCGCAACCCTGTCACGATCGCGGTGGTCGGCGCGGGCCTGCGGGGCCGCCAGTACGCACGGCTCGCGGCGGCGCGGCATGCCGAGATCGTCGCGGTTGCCGAGCCGGACCCCGAGCGCCGGGCGGCCTTCGCGAGGACCCACGGCATCCCGGCGGGCGCGGTCTTCGACAGCTGGGAGGCGATGAGCGCGGCGGGACGGCTTGCCGACGCGGCCGTCATCGCCACCCAGGACCGGTTGCACGTCGAGCCGGCCGTGGCGCTGGCGCGGCAGGGATACCACCTGCTGCTGGAGAAGCCGATGGCGCCGACGGAGCCGGAGGCGCGCCGGATCGCGGAGGCGGTCGAGGCGGCGGGCGTGATCGGCGCGGTCTGCCACGTGCTGCGCTACACGCCGTACACGCGAGCGCTCAAGCACCTCCTGAACACCAGCAGCATCGGTGACCTGGTCAGCGTGCAGCACCTGGAGCCGGTCGGCTGGTGGCACCAGGCGCACTCGTTCGTCCGCGGCAACTGGCGGCGCAAGGACGAGTCGGGTCCGATGCTGCTGACCAAGTCCTGCCACGATCTCGACTGGCTGGCGTACGTCGTCGGCGACACCCCCAGCCAGGTGGCGTCGTTCGGCGGCCTGGCCCACTTCCACGCCGGCAACCGGCCGCCGGGATCAGCGAAGCGGTGCGTCGACTGCGCGGTGGAGCCGACGTGTCCGTACTCGGCGGTCAGGCTGTACAAGACAGAAGACGGCAGGCTGAGGTGGCCGGTGGACGCCGTGACCGACGATCCGCGCGATCTGGGACGCGCACTCCGGGAAGGCCCGTACGGCCGCTGCGTGTACGACTGCGACAACGACGTCGTCGACCACCAGGTCGTCGCCATGCAGTACACCGGCGGCGTGACGGCCACGTTCACGATGACGGCGTTCACGCCCATGCAGCGCCGGCAGACCCGGCTCTTCGGCAGCCACGGCAGCATCGAGGGCGACGGCCGCCACCTCAGCGTCACCGACTTCCGCACCGGCACCACCAGCACCACCAGCACCGTCGACACCGGCGAGGCCGGCGACGGGCACGACGGCGGCGACGAGGGACTCGTGGAGGCCTTCCTCGCCGCCGTCGCGGCGAACGACGGCAGCCTGCTCAGCTCGGACATGGCGACGAGCCTCGCCTCGCACCGGGTGGTCTGGTCAGCCGAGCGGGCCCGGCTGACCAGCACCGTGGTCAGGCTGTGAACAGGATCAGACGAAAGAGATGCTGTCGATCGTGACGGTGCCGCTGCCGCCGTACCAGAAACCCATCGCGAGCTGCGCGGGGTTGGCGCGGTTGATGCCGTTGGCGACCAGCGGGATCTTGATGTCCTGGAAGGTGCCGGTCAGGGCGGGGTGCCCGCCGCCGTCGAGGGTGTAGTCGGCGAACACCTTCGTGGTGCCGCCGAGGCTGAGGTTGAAGTGCGCCGCCGACGTGCCCTTGATGCGCACGACGAGGTAGGTGCGGCTGGAGACGTCGACGCCGACGTCGCTGCCGAACCAGCCGCAGTTGTTGTACTGCAACGTGAGCGCCCCGTCGGCGACGACGCCGTTGCCGCCGCCGTTTCCGAAGCAGTTGCCGCCGGTCCACTTCCCGAGGTCGTTCTTGGCCGCCGAGGGGTAGGCGGGCGTGCCGTCGTAGTCGTCGACGACCAGACCGGCCGGCGTCGGCGGGGCGGTGGAGGCGGTCAGCGGCGCCGACGCCGGTGAGAGGTTGCCCGCCGCGTCGCGGGATCTCACGGTGTACGTGTAGCTGCCGGCGCTCAGGCCGCCGTCGGTGTAGGCGGTGCCCACAACCGTGGCGACCTGCGTACCGTCGCGGAACACCAGATATCCGGTGACGCCGACGTTGTCGGTCGAGGGGTTCCACGCCAGGGAGATCGAGGTCGTGGTGGTGCCCGTGACCGCGAGCCCGGCCGGCGTCGACGGCGGTGCGCAGTCGGTGCAGCCGACGCCGACGGTGACGGCGTTGCTCGGGACCGACACGTTGCCGGCGGCGTCGCGGGCGGTGACGGTGTACGTGTGGGAGCCCGCGGGCACCCCGGTGTCGGTGTACGACGTGCCGGACACCGTGGCCACCTGCGTACCGTCGCGGAGGACGGCATAACCGGTGACGCCGACGTTGTCGGTGGCGCCGGTCCACGACAGCGACGCCGAGGTGGCGGTCGTGCCGGTCGAGGTCAGCGTGGGCGCGGTGGGCGGCACGCAGTCGGCCGTGCACGAGCCGACCTGGATCGCACCCGCGAGCACGTTGTAGCCCTTGGTCGCGTCCCAGGTGCCGGTGTTGGCCAGGCGCACGGAGTACGCGGGGTTGCCGCGCAGCCCGGTGGCCTGGTCGGGCAGCCACAGCGCGAGCTTGTAGGTGCCCGCGGTCATCGACGGCAGGGTCACGGTCTGCGTGGGGACGGTGACCGCGCCGGGGCGCCAGGTGCGCGGGTCGAGGTCCGGCAGCGGCACGTTGTAGCGCTGGGTGCCGTTGTCGAAGACCAGGAAGACGGGGCGGGGCTTGATGATGCCCGCGTAGCCGTCGTTGGTCAGGTGCGCGGCGAACGTGAACGGGCTGCCGGCGACGGCCTGCGTGGTGTATGTGGCGTCCTGCAGCCGCAGCCGGTAGCCGAGCTTGCGCTCGATGCGGGTGAACAGGGTCTCGGCCGGGTCGTTGCCCGACGCCGCCAGGTGCGCGGCCTTCCAGATGTCGGTGTTGACCGGCGCGTAGTCCTCGTTGATCTCCGTCCAGTGCTGGTGGGACAGCTCGTATTGGGCGTTGACCCCGGCGCTGTCGTTGGCGCCGCTGGCGTTGCAGGTCTCGCCGCCGATCATCTTGTTGCCGCCGGCGCTGGTCGCCATGTCGTACACCCACTGCTTCTTGACCGACACGTCGAACCAGCCGAGCCAGGAGTTCTGGTCGTAGGTGCCCATGTCGGCGGTGTCGGCGAGGAAGCAGTCGTCGTGGAAGCCGAGCCGGTCCTTGTCCTGGGTGGTCATGAGGCAGTTGTCGGGCAGCGGGCAGCCGGGCGGCGGCGTGGTCCGCTGCGCGAACTCGTAGTTGAAGATGGGGTAGCGGATCGCGATCGGCATCGTCGCGGGCGTGCTGCTGAGCAGCTTCTTGACGAGGCGGTAGCGGACCGGCGCCTGGCTCTCCTCCGACGACGCGGTGTATGGGCTGGAGTGCCACTCGCCCCAGGCGCCGAAGAACCCGGCCTCCAGGTGCAGGACGACGTCGGCGTTCGCCGCGAGGACCGGCGCGAGCTGGTCGATGTGGCGCTCCATCTGCGGCTCGGTGACCGCGGAGTAGCCGTCCCAGACGTAGGCGACCCGCAGGACGATCTTCATGCCCTGGGCGCGGATCGCGGCCAGCCCGGTGCCCAGGTTGGTCATCAGGGCGGGTGGCAGGTCGGCGGTCTGGTACTTGTCGAGGTGCAGGTAGCTGTGGATGAGGGTGTTGCCGTTCGCCTTCGCGCGGGCGAAGGTGCGGTCGAGCATGTCGGGGTTGAAGCCCGGGATGGTGTTGCTGGCGTAGTCGTTGACGGCGGGGTCGTCGACGATCTCGTAGCGGTTGTGGAAGCCGCGCTCGGGGTTGGTGAACACGGTGCCGAGGTCGGCGGTGTAGGTGGCGGTGGTGGTCGGCGCCGCCGCGTGGGCGACGCCGGGCGTCGACAGCAGCGCGACTGCGAGGAGCGCGGCCGCGATTCGGGTCCGGTGCATCATGCTCCTTGGCGAGGCCGGCGCCGTCCACAGTGGACGGCGCCGGCGCGGGGGGTCAGTTGCTGAAGGAGAGGCTGTCGATCGAGATGGAGCTGTTGCCGCCGTACCAGAAACCCATGGCGAGCTGCGCCGGGCTGGTGCGGCTGATCCCGTTGGCGACCATCGGGATCTTGATGTCCTGGTAGGACGTCGTGATGACCGGGTGCCCGCCGCCGTCGAGGGTGTAGTCGCCGAACACCTTGCTGGCGCCGCCGAGGCTCAGGTTGAAGTGGCTCTGCTCGCCGCCGGAGGCGCCGCGGACCCGCACGACGAGGTACGTGTACGCGGAGACGTCGGTGGCGACGTCGCTGCCGAACCAGCCGCAGTTGTTGTACTGCAACGTCAGCGCGCCGCCGGCGACGACGCCGTTGCCGCCGCCGTTTCCGAAGCAGTTGCCGCCGGTCCACTTCGCGAGGTCGTTCTTCGCCGCGGACGGGTAGGCGGGGTTGCCGTCGAAGTCGTCCAGGCCGATGCCGCCGCCCCCGCCCCCGCCGCTCGCGGAGGTCGTGACGGTCAGCGGGCTGGACGCCGCCGACACGTTGCCCGCGGCGTCGTAGGCCTGCACGGTGTACGTGTAGGCGGTCGACGCGGACAGGCCGCTGTCGGTGTAGGACGTGGTCGCGGACGTGCCGACCTGGGTGCCGCCGCGCAGCACGCGGTAGCCGGTGACGCCGACGGCGTCGGTCGACGCGTTCCAGGTCAGTGACACGCTGCTCGCCGTCTTCGCCGGCGAGGCGAGCCCGGTCGGCACGGTCGGCGCCGTGGTGTCGCCGCCGCCCCCGCCGCCGACCCCGATCGCGCCGAGGCCCAGCCACCCGTCGGCGTTCTGCGTGGCGTTGCCGAAGCGCAGCTTCTTCGCGTTCGCGCTCACCGCCTCCAGCGGGTTCCTGACCCGCAGCACCAGCTGGTACGAGCCGGTCGCCACCCCGGTGAGGCTGACACCGGCCTGGAAGTACTGGGGATAGCCGAAGTCGCGGTACGTGGGGTCGGCGCCGACGCCCCAGTCGGGGAACGCCCGGATCTTCAGCGGCTGGACGGTCCGCAGGTCCCAGGGGGTGTCCCAGGTCTTGACCACGGTCCCGGCGGAGTTCTTCAGGCCGAGCGTGACCGTCCACGGGTAGTAGAACGGGGCCACGCCGTTGTTGACGAGCGTGACGCCGACCGTCGCGCTGCTCCCGCTGACGGTGTTCGGGAAGTACGCGTGGGTCGCGGACAGGTCGTAGCCCATGAGCCGCACGGCCGCGGCCACGTTCGGGTCAGACGGCGAGTAACTCTGGCTGGTCTGGTTGATCTTCCAGGTGGTGTGCTCCAGCTCGATGCAGGCCTTCATGTTGTCGACCTGGCCCGAGCCGCCGGGCCACGAGGTGAACGCGGAGCTCTGGATCTCCGGCCGGACCTCGCCGCCCATCGAGCTGGTGATCCACTTGTTCTCCACGCCCATGTTCACGGCGCGCTGCAGCTGCGAGTAGCTCGCGCCGCCGAGCGACTGCGGCAGGGTCACGCCCGCCAGCGGCGAGCCTTCCCGGTAGCAGAACGAGTCGTCGTGGTAGCCGATGTCGCGGGTGTTCGCGGCGCCGCCGGCGGAGTCCGGGTAGCGGATCTCCAGCTTCGTCTTGTTGAACGCGGTGTCGAACGCCTGGATGATCTGCGCCCCGTGCGCGTCGGTCGGCATCAGGTTCGGGTAGCCGTCGGCGGTGTCGGTGTCGAACGGCCACGTGTGCCACTCGCCCCAGAGTCCGACGATGCCCAGGTTGATGAAGCCGATCCGGGGGTCGCCGTCGTAGCGGGCGCCGAACGCGGCGATGAAGTCGGACAGCGCGCTGAGCAGGTAGGGGCTGTCGTAGTCCGGCGACACCGTCCCCCAGAAGGTGTTGTTGCGGTACGTGACGTGCCCGTCGAAGCAGTGCGGAATGGAGTTTCCGGGATGGCTGCCGGTGCCGCCGGGATACTCCATGAAGAACCGGATGGCGGCCTGGTTGCCGTACGACGCGATCTCGTTGAGCGCGCTGTCCACGATCGACCAGTCGTAGCTGCCGCAGTTCGCCGCGTTGGTCATCACCTCGGACAGCCCGAAGTAGCTCCACGCGAGGGACCGCGGGTAGCCGGTGCTCTGGTTGTCGCCCGGGAAGTAGAACCGGGCGAAGCCCTTCAACGGGTTGTCGAGCGGGCTCGGGGCGGCGGTGAGCGGGTGGTCGGTCAGCGACGGGCTCGGCGTGGCGGGCGGAGCCGGTCTGGCCGGTGGGCCGGCCGGTGCCGCGACGGCGGGCTGCGCCTGCACGGTCACGGCGAGCACGGCCGTGGCGGCGGCCGTGCAGAGTGCGGCGGCGAACGCGAGGGCTCGCCGCCGCGGGGCGGTACGCATGGATGGGCCTCCGGGACGTGGGGTGAAGTCCCCGTACCTCGATTTGATACGAGGAGGTGTTGACAAAGTTTCCCTGAGCTTCATCATTATTAGCGGCCGCCCACCCCTCGCCGCAAGACATCAATCTCGAAGACTTTCGATGGACGAATCGAGGCCGGACCGTGACGATGCGTAACTCCCTGGCGGTGACCGCGCCGCCCGCGCCGGACCCGCCCGGCGGGCCGTCAGGCGCCGCCGGACCGCGCCGTCACCGCGACGACCGGCGGGTCGCCTGGCTGTTCCTGCTGCCGGTGCTGGTCGGCTTCGCGGTGTTCTACCTGTACCCGACGGTGCGCGGCGTCTGGTACTCGCTGACCGACTACAGCCTGCTCAACACCCCGTCGTACGTGGGTGCCGACAACTACGCCAAGCTCGTGAGCGACGCGCAGTTCTGGAAGTCGCTGCGGATCACCGCGTACTACGTGGTCGTCAACATCGGGTCGCAGACGCTGCTCGCCCTCGGCGTCGCGGCGCTCATGCACCGGCTGACCCGCTCGGTCGTGCTGCGGGCGACGCTGCTGCTGCCGTGGCTGGTGCCCAACGTGACCGTCGGGCTGCTGTGGATGTGGCTGCTGGACGCCAACCTCGGCTTCGTCAACCACCTGCTGACCGCCGCGGGGCTGGACAGCCAGGGCTTCCTCACCTCGCCGGACCTGGCGATGCCGTCCATCGCGCTCATCAACACCTGGGCCTACACCGGCTACACGGCGCTGCTGCTCTACGCCGGGATGCTGCAGATCCCGCCGCACCTCTACGAGAGCGCCTCCCTGGACGGCGCCGGCGAGCTGCGGATGTTTCGCATGATCACGCTGCCGCTGCTGCGCCCGATCCTCGCGCTGGTGCTCGTCGTGTCGCTCATCGGCTCGTTCCAGATCTTCGACACCGTCGCCGTCACCGACAAGATCGTGCCGGTCGGCGCCACCCGGGTCATCTACTACTACATCTACCAGCAGGCATTCACGTACTTCCACATGGGCTACGCGTCGGCGGTCGCCATGGCGCTCGTGCTGATCCTCGGCCTGCTCACCGCCGTGCAGATGTGGCTGCTGCGCGCCTCCCGATCCGACCTCACCTGAGAGGGGCCTCATGTTCCGCCGCCTGACGCCCGGCCGGCTGCTGGCCTGGACCGCGCTGATCGCCTTCCTCGTGGTGACGATCGTGCCCTTCTACTGGATGGTCCGCACCGCGCTCACGCCCGCCGCCGACATCTACCGCGACAGCACCGGCCTCGTGCCGGAGCACCCCACCCTCATCAACTTCGAGCGCGTCCTCGGGCTCGTCGACGACCAGACCGCCCGCGCCGCCGGCGGCTCCGGCGCGAAGATCAACTTTTTTCGGTACACGCTGAACTCCCTGATCTACAGCGGGCTCATCGCGACCGTCCAGACCTTCTGCTGCGCCATGGCCGGATATGCCTTCGCCCGGCTGCGGTTCCCCGGCCGGGACCTGCTCTTCGGGCTGTTCGTCGCGGCCCTGATGGTCCCGCCGATCTTCACGCTGCTGCCCAACTTCGCGCTCATGCGGCAGTTCGACGCCGTCGACACCCTCGCCGGCATGGTCGCGCCGTCGCTGCTGATGACCCCGTTCGCGGTGTTCTTCCTCCGCCAGTTCTTCCTGTCGGTGCCGCGCGAGGTCGAGGAGGCGGCCGTCATCGACGGCGCGAGCCGCTGGGGCATCTTCTGGCGGGTCATCCTGCCGATGAGCCGCGGCCCGCTCATCACCATCGGCCTCACCACGTCCGTGTGGGCGTGGAAGGACTACCTCTGGCCGCTGCTCGTCGGCCGCGGCGAGGACAACCGGGTGCTCACCGTCGCCCTCGGCGTGTTCCTCCAGCAGTCACCGAACACCGCACCCGACTGGACCGGGCTCATGGCCGGCTCCACCCTGTCCGTCCTGCCCGTCCTGCTGCTGCTGATCTTCCTCGGCAAGCGCCTCGTGCAATCGCTGAACTTCACCGGAATCAAGTGACACCCCACCCCCCGCTCCATTCCTCGAAAGGGATCCCCATGTCCAGACTCCGTATGGCGGCGGCCGCGCTGTCCGCCGCGGCGATCGTCCTGCCCCTCGCGGCCGCCTGCTCCGACGAGTCCGGCGGCGACACCGGCAACGTCACGCTCAACTACTGGCTCTGGGACGACAAGCAGCTGCCGCCCTACCAGGCGTGCGCCGACGCGTTCACCAAGGCCAACCCGAACATCACCATCAAGTTCACGCAGACCGCGTGGTCGCAGTACTGGCAGAACCTGACCACCCAGCTCGCCGCCGGCAGCGCGCCCGACGTGTGGACCGACCACGCGTCCTACTACCCGCAGTTCGTGTCCAGCAACCAGATCCTCGACATCCAGCCGTTCGTCACGAAGGACAAGGTCGACCTCGGCCAGTACCAGGCCGGCCTCGCGGACCTGTTCGTCAAGGACGGCAAGCGCTACGGCCTGCCGAAGGACTGGGACACGATGGCCCTGGTCTACAACACCAAGCTCGTCACCGACACCGCCGGTCTGGACAAGCTCACCTGGAACCCGAGCGACGGCGGCACCTTCGAGCAGGCGATTGCCAAGGCCACCGTGGACAGCCAGGGCCGCAACGGTCTCGACCCGGCCTTCGACAAGAACAACGTGAAGGTCCACGGCTTCCTGCCGGAGTGGGCGGACGGCTCGCAGGGCCAGAACGGCTGGGGCGACCTCGCCGTCGCCAACGGCTTCACCTACCTCGACAAGAACCCGTGGGGCACCAAGTACAAGTACGACGACCCGAAGCTCGCCGAGACCATCGGCTGGTTCAAGCACCTCATCGACAAGGGCTACGCGCCGAAGTTCGACAAGCAGTCGAACCTCGGCCGGGACGCGGTGATGGACACCGGGACGGCGGCGTACACCATCGTCGGCTCCTGGACCATCGGCACCTACCTCGGCACCGGCGCCAAGCAGCAGTACGCCTTCGCCCCGCTGCCCACCGGCCCGTCCGGGCGCAAGACCGCCATCAACGGCCTCTCCGACGCCATCTACGCCGGCACCAAGCACCCCGACCAGGCGTGGGCGTGGGTGAAGTTCCTCGGCTCGTCCGCCTGCCAGGACATCGTCGGTGAGAAGGCCGTCGTCTTCCCCGCCGTCAAGTCCGGCACCGAGAAGGCCCTCGCCGCCCACAAGGCCGCCGGCCGCAACGTGCAGGCCTTCACCGACCAGGCGACCGCGTCCGGCGGCACCTTCTTCCTGCCGATCACCGACCACGGCAACGAGGTCAGCCAGATCGTGCAGGACGCGATCCAGTCCGTCGTGCTCGGCCAGGCCGCTCCGGCCGACGCGTTGAAGAAGGCCAACGACCAGGTCAACGCCCTGTTCAAGTAGCCACCTGAACCAAGCGGCGGGGCGCTCGGCCCGCGCCCCGCCGCCACACAACCTGATGAGGAGAACCATGGCACAGCTCGTCGAGGTCGGCGGACACCACTTCGCCGTCCAGCACTCCGCCGCACCGGCAGTCGAGATCGGCTCCGCCCCCGGCGGCGTCCTGCTGCCCCCCGGCCGGGTGGCGATCCTGCACGGCCTCGGCGACGCGTCGTTCTACCGGCACGGGCAGAACTCGTGGAGCCCGTGCGGCTGGCGGCGGCTGAGCGAGCCCCCGCTGCGGGTGCCGAACCCGACCCGGCTGGTCACCGCCGACGACCCCACCTTCGACGACCCGGCGCGGCACCACTCCTCGGCCGTCGCCGTGCTGCAGGGCACCGACGGCGGCACCCTGCTGCTCGGCGCGCTCGGCCTCGACACGCCGCGGCTCACCGCCGACCACGACACCCTCACCGGGTGGTACGCCTCCTCCGGCGCCGACTGGTTCCTCGCCTACGGCCCCGAGGAGGACGTCTTCGCCGCCTACGCCGCGGCGCTCGCGTCGCGGTTCGGCGCCGGCACGCGGAAAGCCGGCAACGTGTGGTGCAGCTGGTACGCCTACTACGAGAACGTCACCGAGGCCCAGCTGACGAAGGACGTCGCGGACCTCGCCGGGCTGCCCTTCGACGTCGTGCAGATCGACGACGGCTGGGAGGAGCTGGTCGGCGACTGGCAGCCGAACGCGAAGTTCCCCAGCGGCATGCGGGCGGTCGCCGACCGTATCGCCGACGCCGGGTTCACGCCGGGGCTGTGGCTCGCCCCGTTCATCGCGCTGCCGCACTCGCGCCTCGCCACGGCACGGCCCGAGCTGCTGCTGCGCGACGGGTCCGGGCAGCCGGTCGTCGCCGGGTACAACTGGGGCGGCCCCTACTACGCCCTCGACCTCGCCCGCGAGGACGCCCTGGCGCACGTCGCCGAGCTGATCCGGACGGTCGTGCACGACTGGGGGTACCGCTACCTCAAGCTCGACTTCGTCAACGCCGGCGCCGCGCCGCTGCCGGGCCGTGACCGCGACCGGCTCTACCGGGAGGGGCTGCGGGTCATGCGGGAGGCCGCCGGCGACGACGTCTACCTGCTCGGCTCCGGCGCGATCCTGCTGCCGTCGCTCGGCATCCTCGACGGCCTGCGCAGCGGCCCCGACGTCGCGCCCATGTGGGACAACTACGCCTCAATCGACCCCTCCGACGCCACCGCCCGCAACGCCGTCGTCAACAGCGTGCACCGGCTCTGGCAGTCCCCGCTCGTCGAGGTCGACCCCGACGTCATCTACTTCCGCAGCAAGCTCAACCTGCTCACCACCCAGCAGACCCGCTGGCTGCGCGACCTCGCCGACGTCTGCGGCTTCCGGGCGGTCTCCGACCCGCCGAGCTGGCTCACGCCGGCCGAGCTCGAGGACATGCGCGAATACCTCGACGCGAAGCCGGTCATCCGCCGGCTCGGCCGCTACCGCTTCACCCTCGACGGCCGCGAGGTCGACTTCGCCCCGGCCGTCGCCACCGACGGCCAGCTCTACCCCATCTCCTGAGGCGGTGCCGCCCATGCCCAACCCGGAGCCCACAACGGAGTCCAGCCCGGAACCCCTGCTGCCGGCCGTTCGCCACCAGCGAATCATCGAGCTGCTGGCCCAGACCGAGTACGTGACGATCGCCGACGTCCGCAACGCCACCGGCGCCTCCCTGGCGACCACGCAACGCGACCTGGCGCGGCTGGCCACGACCGGCGCCCTGGCCCGGGTCCGCGGCGGCGCCACCCGTCCCCAGCCACCACGCGGCGAGGCCCGCCTGCTCGCCGCGTGCCTGACCCGGGTCCGCCACGCCCTCGACCGGCACGACCTCACCACCGCCGAGAACGCCCTGCACCAGGCCCTCGACGCCTGCGCCCGGCTCCGCCGCGGCTGACCCCGGCCATGGCGAACCAGCGGGATCGAGGCCTGTCCGGTGGCGTACCTCCGGACAAGGACCGGACACCGGAGTCGAGGAGCACGCATCGCCGGACTTCTATGCTGGCGAGATGACGGACTCACAGGTGCGGCTGGTCCACAAGGGGGCGCCCCTGGACGACGGGGTGGCGATCGGGAAGGAGCGGCCGGACAGCGGCCGGGCCGAGGTGGTCGTCACCTGCCCGACGTGCGGGGAGCGGGTCGCCGTGGCCGTCCTGAGCCGCTCGGCGGTCCGGCGGGAGAAGGTGCTGGTGAGCGTGGCATGCCTGGTCGCGGCGGGTGCCGGGGTCGGCGGCACGGTCTGGGTGTTCCGCAGCGGCGCGGTCCACGACGGTTTCGGGTTGCTGGCCATGCTCGTCGTCCTGATCGCCGTCGGGGTCTGGTTCGAGCGGACGGTGACGATGGATGACGGGGTGCGGCTGAAGCGGGCGCCGGCGCACGCGCTCGACCGTCCCGGCTGGACCGACTGGTATCAGTACGAGTTCGAGGCCACCCCCTAGCGACGCGGCGCTGCTCGCGGCCGCCGGCGGCGGCCGCGAGCAGCAGCATTGTTCACGGGTTCCGGGTCAGAAGCGGGCGATCGAGGCGTCCCGGATGCGCGGGGCGGCGAGGCTCTCGGCGAGGGTGTGGGGCTTGTCGCCCCAGCCGTCCGGCGAGCTGCTGCCGCTGCCGCCGGCGACCCAGGCCGAGTGGACGGTGTGCAGGTTGATGGTGACGCCCTCGCCGCCCTCGTCCTTCGTGATGAACCGCGGAGCCAGGATCTCCACGACGGAGGCGGCGGTGGGGGGCTGGAACAGCGGCGTCGCCTCGCGCTCGTCGACCTTGGTGCCGGACAGGGCGGTCAGGGCGCTGCGCCCGGGCATGCCCCGCCACCAGTCCTTGTCGACGCCCTCGCCGGTGCCGTCGACCGGGTTCGGCGTGGCGATCGGCGTGCCGGGCGGCACGGGTGTCTTGTCGTCGGGCACGGGCTTGTCGCCGCCGCCCTTCGGTTCGTCCTTCTTCCCGCCGCCGCCACCGCCACCGCCGGAACCGCCGCCGGACGGTTTGGGGTCGGGCTTGGGGGTCGGCTCGGGGGACTCGGGCGTCGACGAGCCGCCGCCGGGGTCGCCGTACTCCGGCGCCCGCGGGCCGCCCGAACCGGATCCGGAGCCGGACGGCTCGCGGTCGGGCCGGTCGCCCCACGGGCCCGCCGGCTCCCCGCCGCCGTACCCGCCTCCGCTGTCCGCGCCGCCCGGGCTGCCGTACCCGGTGCCGCCGTAACCCGAGCCGCCGTACCCGCCGCCGCTGTGACCCGGCCCGCCGTAGCCGGGTCCGCCGTAGCCGGGTCCGCCGTAGCCGAAGCCGTCGCCGAGGCCGCCGAAGCCGTCGCCGAACCCGTCGCTGCGCCCCGAGTGGTCGCCCGGCTTGGCGGGCTTCGCCGCGGGCGGGCCCCACCAGCCGAAGCGCTGGCCGATCTTGTCGACCTGGTGCGGCGCGACCAGCACCGCGCCGACCAGCAGGACGATCTCCGAGCCGGGCACGTGGAAGAACTCGCCGATGATGCCGAGCACGATGAGCCCCTCGCCGACGTCGGACATCTTGTCCCAGGCGTCGCGGTAGTCGACCCCCGGACGCCTCGGGTCCGGCTTCGGCGGCTTGAACGGCAGCATCGACGTCGTGGCGTATCCGCCGCCGCTGCGGGTGTAGTACAGCCCGGCGCCCGGGTCCCAGAGCACGGCGCCGCCGAGCAGCGCGCCGTCCGCCGCGGAGCCGGTCGGGCGGCCGTAGGCGTCGTAGAAGTACCTGCGGGGCGGCGCGCCGGACGCGTCCGCCAGGCCGGCGATCAGGCCGCGGCCGCTCAGCACGTACGTGGAGCGCGTACCGTCCTCAGTGGACACCTGGACCGGCTGGCCGGGGCCGTCGCCGTAGGTGTAGCTGCGCAGCAGGCGCTCGCCGTCCCACTCCTCCAGCAGGTGGTCGCCGCTCCACACCCGGGTCACCCCGTTCCGGCCGACCTGCCGGCCGTGGGCGTCGTAGCCGTACCGGATCGCGCCGCCGTCGACGCCGACGACCTGGCCGTCGTGGTCGTACTCGTACGTCCGGCCGGTGCCGTCCGTCGTCTCCCCCGTGCGGCGGCCGTTGTCGTCGTAGGTGTACGCGGTGCCGCCGGCCGTCACGTACGCGCCGCGGGCGTTCACGGTCGCCGCGCCGACCACCTCGGTGCCGTCGGGCAGCGTCTCGACCCGCCGCTGCCACAGCCCGAGCGGGCCCAGCTCGTAACGGACGGAGACCCCGGAGTCCCCGTAGGACGCGGACGTGAGCCGGCCCGCGGCGTCGTAGCCGAACCGGTCGCCGGTGACGGCCGCGCCGTTGCCGCGGTCCTCGGCGACCGGCCGCCGGGCGTCGTCGAACAGGTAGGAGAAGGCGTCGGCGACCGCCCCGCCCGGGGACCGGTACGTGAGCGCCGTCAGCCGCCCCGTGCCCGTCGCGTACGACAGCTCGGCGACCAGCGATGTTCCGAAGTGGACGGTGACCGGGCGCCCGTCGGCGTCGTACTCGTACGAGACGATCGTGACGCCGTCCTCGGCGACGCCGGTCAGCCGGCCCCGGCGGTCGTAGGCGCGGCTCACCCGGCGGCCGCTCGGGTAGACGAGCCCGGTCAGGTTCCCCGCCGTGTCGTAGGAGTACCGGATCGTCCGGCCGGCCTGCGTCTCGGTGAGCGGCCGGCCGAGCGAGTCGTACGCGACGGCGGTGCTCGCGTCGGGGGTCCAGGTGGACGTCGTCCGGCCCAGCCCGTCGTAGCGCAGCGCGGTCACCGGGACGGCGCCCCCGCCCGGGGCGGTGACGGCCTGCGCGACGAGCCGGCCGGCGGGGTCGCGGTCGCTGGTGACGACCGTGCCGTCGGGCTGGGTGAGCCGGACGACGTCGCCGACGGCGTCGCGCTCGAACCCGGTGACGGCGCCGTCGGCCTCGATCACCGTGGCCAGGCCGCGCGGCCCGTACGTGGCGCGGGTCAGGTTGCCGGCCGCGTCGGTGCGGGCGGTGACGCGGCCCGCCTCGTCGTAGCTCACCTGGTCGAACAGCACCTGCCCGGGCGCGGCGGTGCGGACCCTGCCGGTCGGGCGGCCCAGCCCGTCGTGCACGTAGCGGGTGGACCCACCGGCGCCGTCCACGTGCCCGACCAGCCGACCGAGTCCATTGTGGACGAACAGGTCGGCGGGGTCGTCGCCGAGCCGGCGGGTGCGCAGCTGGTCGAGCTCGTCGAACGTCTGGGTCACCACGGTGGCGCCCCGCCGCAGGTGCACCGGGTTGGAGTTCTCGTCGTAGCCGACCGCCGCCGTCAGGCCCGACTCGTCGGTGACGGAGGTGATGCGGTTCGCGCCGTCGTACGTCATGGTGAGCGCGCCGCCGGCCGGGGTCCACCAGCGGACCGGCTTGCTGTGCACGCCGTACTCGACGAAGGCCGAGACCAGGCCGTTGCCGCCCAGCGGCGCCCCGGTCGCCGGGTCGTGCCACGACCGGTCGATGCGGACCAGCCGGTCGAGCTCGTCGTAGGCGTAGAACGCCTCGGCGAGGACCGCCGGGTCGGCGTTCCCGGCGTCGCCGGTCAGCCGGACCCGCACGACCCGGTCCGCCGCGTCGCGCCACTGGTCGAGCGAGGTGCCGTCCGGGCCGTCGTACCCCGCGTACCGGTGCAGCCCGTCGTAGCGGAACCGGGTGGTGTGACCGCGGCCGTCCGTCTCGGACTCCAGCTGCCCGTTCGCCGTGTACGTCCAGCGCAGCGCGGTCCCGTCCGCGGCGACCGCCGCCACCGGCAGGTTGCGCTCGTCGTACGTGTAGGTGGTGACCGCGCCGGTCGGGTCCACCTCGCGGACCACGTTCTCCGCGGCGTCCCGCTCGAGCACGGTGACCTGCTCCAGGCCCTCGCCGGCGACGGTGCGCCGGATCGGGTTGTTCAGGTCGTTGTAGGCGAAGCGTTCGACCACGACCGCCGGCTCGTCCGTGGCCTCGGCGCCGTCGAACCCGCCGCGGACGAACGACACGGTGCGCTCGACCAGGTTGCCGTTGAGGTCGTACGTGTACGCCTGCCGGTACGCGTCGCCGGCCCGCGAGCGCAGCTCGGTGACGTCGCCGTGGGCGTCGCGGACCAGCCCGGTCGCGGCGCCCTTGCCGTCCACGACGGACGTCACATGGCCGGCGGCGTCGTAGGTGAACGCGGCCGTCACCGTGTCCCGGACGACCCGCCGCAGGTAGCCGCCGCGCGCCGGCGGTTCGGCCGGGTCGCCGGGCGCCGTCCGGGCGCCGGTCGGGTCGTCGTCGGCGTAGTGCAGGTACTCGGTGGCCGCCCCGCGCGCGTCGGTGTACCGGGTCAGCTGGCCGCCGTCGTTGACCTCGAAGCGTTCGGTCAGCGTGACCGTCGCCGCCTCCTCGCCCGGCAGCGACACCGTCGCCGGCGGCGTGGTGCGTTCGACGAGGTTGCCGCGCTCGTCGTACGACCAGCGCCACCGCCGCCCGTGCGGGTCCACCATCGTCACGACACCCTGGTGCGCCGGGTCGTACGCGTACCGCCGGACCTGCCGGACGGAGCCGGACGCGTCGACGCGGGCCGCCTCCATCAGGTTGCCCCGGTCGCGGGGGTCGTCGGCGTCGGGGTCGTAGCGCCACTCGTCGCGGTGCCCGGCCGGGTAGACCCGCCGGACCAGCTCGCCGTGCCGGTCGTGCTCGCTGCTGGTGGTCAGCGCGACGCCGCCGGACCAGACGGTCTGCTCCACCACGTGCCCCCGGTCGTCGTGGCGCAGCTCGACCCGGCCGCCGTTCTTGCCGACGAGGCGGGTCAGGCGGCCCTCGTACCCGTAGGTGATGGTGCCGCCGCCGTGCAGCTGTGTCACGACCCGGTCCTCGTCGTCGTAGACGTTGCGCAGGAACGTGCTGCCGTTCGGGTCGGTGACGCTCTCCAGCCGCAGCCTTTCGTCGTACGTGTACCGCACCGTGGGCCGCTCCAGGCCGTTGTTGCGCGGCGGCTGGACGACCGTCACCAGGCACCCGTCGCCGTCGTAGGCGTACTGCCAGCGGCGGCCGCCGTCGTCGATCTCATGGATCCGGCCGTCGCGCAGCCGCAGCCGCACCTCGCGGTCGAACGGGTCCGTCACGAGGATGGCGTCGTCCTCGTACGAGAGGCGCACCGTGTTGCCGTTGCGGTCGGCGACGGCGACCAGCCGCCCACCGGCCTCCGGGTCGGTGAACACCAGCCGGTTGCCGCGCGGCTGGAGCAGCGCGAGCCCGTCACCGGCCCGCTCCAGCCGCGCGTACACGCCGTCGGGCGGGTCGAAGCCGGGTCCGTCGGCGCGGTCGGTGAACCGCAGCTCGCGGCCGGTGCCGTCGCGCAGGATCAGGCCGTCACTGGCCCAGGTCAGGCGCTTGTCGTAGGCGAAGCACCAGCCCCGCCCGAAGGGGCCGTCGGGCGGCCCGGTCTGCGAGCGGTAGGTCCGGGCGATCTGGACCGACGGGCCCCGCCCGGACAGCTGGAGGTCCACCAGCGTGGGGGCGTGTTCGCCGCTGTGGCTGAGGACGTGGGCACCGATGACGGTCGCGTTCCGTGTGGGCATGCGCACATGGAAGCAGCGCGGTCACGCTCCGTCACGTGAGCGACGGCTTCACGACTGTCCGAGCAGGGTGTCCACCGTGGGCAGGGTGGCGAGGGCGGTGGTGCGGGCGGCGAGCGCCCCGGCGGCGTCGGGGGTGAGGGCGCGGGCCGCGTTGAGCTGGAACTTGCGGGTCAGGGCGGCGGGGGAGAGGGGGGCTTCGGCGCTGCCGAGCGAGGCGTCGACGCGGTGCTCGTGGACGGTGCCGCCGGCGCCGATCCGCAGGACGGCGGCGAACGCGTGGGGGAAGATCTTCGTGGCGCGGTCGTCGGCGACGCAGCGGACCTTGGCGGCCAGGGCGAGGCGGGCGGGGTCGAGCGGGCCGGTGAAGTCGTCGAGGCCGACGCCGAGCCCGCCGCCGCCGAGCAGGGCCGTGGCGACCGTGTAGGGGCCGGAGAACTTCCCGTGGTAGGTGCTGCGCGGCCGGGCCTTCTCGGCGGCGGGTTCGGCGATGGTGCGCAGCGTCGGCGCCGCCACCCCGAGCTCGATCCAGTCCACGGCCGCCGGGTCGAGGCCGGCGGCGCGCAGGGCGAGGGCGCAGTCGATGCCCGGGTGGGTGAAGTGGTTGGACGGATAGGGCTTGAACGCGGTGCGCAGCAGCTCCCAGCGGGTGCCGAGGTCGCCCAGGAGCGCGTCGTCGTCGCGGCGGCCGTCCGTGTACGCGGTGAAGAAGCCGAACCTGCCCTCCAGGACGGTCGGCGGGCCGGTGAGCCCGTCGGCGGCCAGGTAGGCGGCGGACACGCCGGCGTGCGCGGCCCAGCCGCAGTGCACCTTCTTGACGGTGCCGCCGGTGCGGTTCGCCTCGATGAGGCCGGCGCCCATGCTGGCGGCGACGCCCATCGCCGAGGCGACCCCGGGCGCGTCGAGGCCGAGCAGCAGCGCGGCGGCGGCCGCGGAGCCGATCGCGCCGCAGATCGAGGTGGCGTGCAGGCCGCGCTCGAAAAAGATGCTGTTGGCGATCGCCGGGTCGTAGGCCGCCATGCCGAGCCGGTTGGTCAGCTCGACGCCGGCGGCGACGGCCGCGAGCACCGCCGCGCCCGGCGCGCCGGTGGCCTGAGCGGTGGCGAGGGCGGCGGGGACGACGGACGCCGACGGGTGCAGCACCGACGGCAGGTGCGTGTCGTCGAAGTCGAGGGAGTGCGCCAGGGTGCCGTTGACGAGCGCGGCGGCCGGGGCGGGCAGCCGGTCGCCGGAGCCGATGACGGTCGCCTCCGCGGTGCCGCCCCAGCGGCGCACCGACCGCAGGACCGCGGGCGCGGCGTCGGCGTCCGGATCGCCGTGGGCGGCGAGGGCGAGCCCGAGGATGTCGAGGACCCGGGCGGGCACGTCGGCGGTCACCTCGGCCGGCAACGGCTTGTCCCGGCAGGCGACCGCGAACCCGGCGAGGCGCTCCACGAACGTCATGCCGCACCCCCTGTGTTCGCGGCTGTGTTCCCGGCCGGCGGCAGGATGGCGAGCGGGCGGACCGGGGCGCCGGTCGCGCCGACGATCGGCAGCGGGTTGAGCACCAGCAGGCACTCGCGGGCGCCGGTGTCCAGCAGCGGGTGCAGCCGCATCGTCTCCACGATGTGCACGCCGCGCTCGACGAGGAGCATCCGGTGGACCGGCAGCACCGCGTGCCCCTTGCCCGGCGGGATGTGCTCGAAGGCGATCGTCTCGGCCCCGACCACCCTGACGCCGCGCGACGCGAGCCACTCGCCGGCGGCGACCCCCGGGCCGGGGGTGCCGTCGCGCTGTCCGATGAAGGCGTCGTGCTCCTCCCACCGGCGCGACCAGCCGGTGCCGATGAGGACGGCGTCGCCGGGCCGTACATCGGCGGCACACGCGTCGAGGTCGCCGGCGGTGATCTCGTAGCCGGCGGGCAGGACCGGGACGCCGTGCACGCGGGCGACGTCCAGCACGACGGCGCGGCCGACGTACACCTCGAAGGACTCGATGCCGTGCGAGGTGAACCCGAGGTGGCTCTGCACGGAGGACGCGGGGACGCCGCCGTGCAGCAGGCCGTCCTGTGACACGTGCGCGAGGGCGTCGACGTGGGTGCCGACGTGGCCGCCGGTGACGATCAGCTCGTTCGCGGCCGAACCACCGTCGGGGCGGACCAGGTCGCCGTGGCGGCGCTCCAGCGCCATCCGGAACGGCGGGTGGTTGGGCGACTGGGGCATGCCCCGGCGCATCGGCTGCGCGAGGTCCAGGACCGTGGCACCCTCGAGGAATCCGGACATCACAGCACCCCGTCCGCGTGCAGCTTCTCGATGTCCTCGCCGGTGAGGCCGAGCCGGTCGCGGTAGATCTCGTCGTTGTGCGCGCCGAGCCGCGGGCCGGTCCACCGGATGTCGCCGGGGGTGGCGGACAGGCGGTAGAGCACGTTCTGCATGCGGACCGGGCCGAGGACCGGGTCGTCGACGGCGCGCAGCGTGCCGAGCGCCGCGTACTGCGGGTCGGTGAACACGGCGGCGATGTCGTGGATCGGGGCGACCGCCGCCTCCGCCGCCTCGAACGCGGCGATCACGTCGGCGGCGTCGCGGGCCGCGATCCAGTCGCCGACGTAGCCGTCGAGGAGGTCGGCGTGCTGGGCGCGGGTGGCCCCGGCCGCGAACCACGGCTCGGCGATCACCTCGGGATGCCCGACGAGACGCAGCACGCGCTCGGCGACGGCCTGGGCGGAGGTGGAGACGGCGAGCCATTTGCCGTCGCGGCTGCGGTACGTGTTGCGCGGCGCGTTGTTGACGCTGCGGTTGCCGGTGCGCGCCTGGACGACGCCGAGCTGGTCGTACACCATCGGCTGCATCCCCAGCAGGGTCAGGATCGGCTCGATGATGGCCAGGTCGACCACCTGCCCGCGGCCCGTGGCGTGCCGGGCGAGCAGCGCCGTGGTCACCGCCTGCGCGGCCGAGATGGCGGCGATCCCGTCGGCGAGCCCGAACGGCGGCAGGGTCGGCGGCCCGTCGGGCTCGCCGGTGATGGCCGCGAAGCCGCTCATCGCCTCCGCCAGGGTGCCGAAGCCGGGCCGGTTCGCATACGGGCCGAACTGCCCGAACGCGGTCACCCGCGCGATCACCAGGCGCGGGTTGACCTCGGCGAGGACGTCGGGGCCGAGGCCCCACCGCTCCAGGGTGCCGGGCCGGAAGTTCTCGATCAGCACGTCGGCGCCGGCGAGGATGCGCTTGAGCAGCTCGGCGCCGGCGGGCTTGGACAGGTTGAGGGTCGCGCAGCGCTTGTTGCGCCCCAGCAGGGTCCACCACAGCGGCACGCCGTCCTTGGCGGGGCCGTGGCCCCGGGACGGGTCACCCTTCACGGGATGCTCGATCTTGATGACGTCGGCGCCGAAGTCCCCGAGGATGGTGGCGGCGAGGGGGCCGGCGAACAGGGTGGACACGTCCACCACGGTGATGCCTGCCAGGGCGGGCTGCGGTTCCACCACCCGAGCCTAACGGCACTTCCGTCGAAATGGAAACCCCGTTACATTGAGGGAAACGCCGGGAAGGGGCTTCACGTGTCGCGGTACGACCTGATCATCAAGAACGGCACGCTGGTGCTGCCCTACACGGGGGAGATCCGGGCCGATCTGGCCACCCGCGCGGGCCGGATCGCCGCGATCGGCGAGGACCTCACGGACGCCGACGAGGTGCTCGACGCGACCGGCAAGCTGGTCTTCCCCGGCGCCGTGGACGCGCACTACCACCTCGGCATCTACCGGCCCCTGGAGGTGGACGCGGCCGAGGAGACCCGCTCGTCGCTCGTCGGCGGCGCCACCACCGTGCTGTCCTACTTCCGGACCGGGCAGCACTACCTGAACAAGACCGGCGCCTACGAGGACATCCTCCCCGAGGTGCTGGCCGCCGTGTCCGGCCGCTCCTGGACCGACTTCGGCTTCCACCTCGCGCCGATGGACACCCGCCAGGTCGGCGAGGTGCCCGCGCTCGTGGACCGGCACGGGATCAGCTCGTTCAAGTACTACATGTTCTACAAGGGCTTCAACCTGTCCGCCGACTCCCGGGACGCGAAGGCGTTCACGATGAGCGACGAGTACGACCTCGGCCACCTCTACCAGATCATGGAGGCCGTCTCCGCCGCCGCCGTTTCCGCCGCGGCCCGTGACGCCGGCCGCCGCGTCTCGCTGTCGCTGCACTGCGAGCAGGCCGAGCTGATGCGCCTGTTCATCGAGCGGGTCCGCGCCGCCGGCGACCCGCAGACGCTGAAGGCGTACTCCGACGCCCGCCCGCCGCTCACCGAGCGGGTCGCGATCGGCGAGGCCACCACCCTCGCGGCCGCGACCGCCTGCCCGGTGAACCTGCTGCATCTGTCCAGCGGCGAGGCCCTGGCGGCGGCCACCGAGGCCCGGCTCGCCCGCCCGGACCTGGACCTGCGCACCGAGGTCACCCTGCACCACCTCTGCCTCAACTACGACGAGCTGTCCGGCCTCGGCGGCAAGGTCAACCCGCCCATCCGCAGCGCGCAGGACAGCGCCGCGCTCTGGGACGGCGTCCTGTCCGGCAAGGTCGACTGGGTCGCCTCCGACCACGCCTGCTGCCTGGAGGAGCACAAGGGCGACGAGCTCTGGCCGGCGCTGCCCGGCTTCGGCGGCACCGGCCTGCTCTACCCGGTGCTGCTCAGCGAGGGCATGCACAAGCGCGGCCTGGCCCCGCACCGGGTCGCGGAGCTGGTCTCCGGCAACCCGGCCCGCGCGTACGGCCTCTGGCCGCGCAAGGGCTCGCTGCTCGTCGGCCAGGACGCGGACCTCGCCGTCGTCGACCCCGACCTCGAGCAGGAGGTGACCGGCGAGCTGCTCCTGTCCGGCCAGGACCACTGCCCCTTCGCCGGTCGCAAGGTCCGCGGCTGGCCCGTCGCCACCGTGCTGCGCGGGCAGGTGGCGTACCGCGACGGCGCCGTCGTCGGCGACCCCCGGGGCGCGTTCGTCGCCCGCTGACACCCCTCGGTGTGACGGATCTCCGGCGCGGGTGACCTGCCGGCGGCGCCGCCGGGCCGCCGGGGAAGACTCCGGTGCGTGTCGTGGTGGATGTATGCGCTGCTGCCCCTCGCCGGGGTCGGCGCCGGGCTGGTGGGCAGCGTCGCCGGGCTGGCGTCGCTGATCAGCTACCCGGTGCTGCTGGCGATCGGGCTGCCGCCCGTCACGGCGAACGTCACCAACAGCGTCTCGCTCGTCTTCAGCAGTGCCGGTTCCATCGCCGGGTCGCGCCCCGAGCTCGCCGGGCGGGCCGCGCGGCTGCGCCGGCTGGCGGTCGCGGCGGTCGCCGGCGGGGTCACCGGCAGCGCGCTGCTGCTGCTCGCGCCGGCGGAGACGTTCGAGGTGGTGGTGCCGTGGCTGATCGCGGGCGCGTCCCTGGCGATCCTGCTGCCCCGCCGGCCGGCCGACGCCGAGCCGCACCGGCACCACGGGTGGTTCCTGGCGGGCGGGGTCGCCCTGGTCGGCGTCTACGGCGGCTACTTCGGCGCGGCCGCCGGCATCGTGCTGCTCGCGCTGCTGCTGGCGCTGACCCCGGCGACGTTCGCGCAGGGCAGCGCCGAGAAGAACGTCCTGCTGGGCGCGGCCAACGCGGTCGCCGCGCTCGCGTTCGCGCTCTTCGGCCCGGTGCACTGGCTCGCCGTGCTGCCACTCGGCGTGGGCCTGTTCATCGGCGGCCGCCTCGGCCCGGTGGTCATCCGCCGCAGCCCGCCGGCCGCGCTCCGCGGCGTCATCGCCGCCCTGGGCCTCGGCCTCGCCGTCCACCTGGGCTGGCAGGCGTACCGGTGACCGCCGCACCCACCCGCGGTCTGCGGTGACCGGCGCGGCGAGCTACCGGGCGCTGCTGCGGACGCCGGGCGCGGCGGCGTTCTTCGTGCCGACGGCCGGCGGCCGGGTCGGGATCGCCATGACGAGCCTCAGCATCGTGTGGCTGGTCCGGGACGCGACCGGGTCCTACGCGACCGCCGGCCTGGTCACCGGGGCGTTCGCCGTCGCGGACGCCGTGGTGGGGCCGCAGGTGGGGCGGCTGATCGACCGGTTCGGGCAGGCCAGGGTGCTTCTGCCGGGTGCCGTCGTGCACGCCGTGGCGGTCGGTGCGCTTGTGGCGGGCGCCGCCGGGCACGCGCCGGCCTGGCTGCTCGCCGTCGCCGGTGCGCTGGTCGGGGCGAGCCTGCCGCAGCTGAGCGCGGTCGCCCTGGCCCGGTGGTCGGCGCTGCTGGACGGCGGGCGGCGGGCCGCGCTCCCGTCGGCATACGCGCTGGAGTCGCTCAGCAACAGCGTCGCGTACCTCGTCGGGCCGGCGCTGGTGAGCGCGATCGCCGCGGCGGGCCGGCCCGTCCTCGGCACGCTGACCGCCGCCGCGCTGGTGGTCGCCGGCGGGTCGCTGCTCGCGCTGCAACGGCGGACCGCGCCGCCGGTCGTGGCGACCGACGGCCGCCACCGGTCGCACCACCGCCGGGCGCTGCGACGACCCGGGTTCCTGCTGCTCGTCGGCGTGAACACCGCCATCGGCGGCTTCTTCGGCACGATGTCGATCGCCGTGACCGCGTTCGCCGTCGAGCGCGGCGCGCCGGAGCTGGCGGCCGTGCTCTTCGCCGCGTCGAACGGCACCGGTCTCGTCGCGGTCCTCCTGTACGGCCTGCGCCCCTGGCCCGTCCCCCCACGCACGCAGCTGGCCCTGGCGGGCGCCGCGCTGGGACTCGGCGCCCTGCCGCTGGCGGCCGGCGGCCTGGCGGGGGTCGCGGCGGGAGCGGTGCTGACCGCGGCCGCGGTGCCGGTCGTCATCGTGCTCGGCTCGGTCCTCGCCGACGCCGTCGTCGACCGCGGGGTGCTGACGGAGGCGTTCGCCTGGCTCGGCTCGGCGAGCGCCGCGGGCTCCGCCCTCGCGGCGACCGCGGCGGGCGTGGCGGTCGACGGCTCGGGTGCCCGCGGCGGCCTGCTGGTCGCGCTCGCCGCGGCCGTCGCGACGGCCGTGCTCGCGGTCGCCGGCCTCCGCGCGCTCCACCCGTCGACGACGGCGACCGACCCGCCCTGACCCGGGACGGGGCGGGGCGGCTACAGCGCGTGCCGGGCGCGCGATCGCGGTCTGGTGGTGGAGGCGCGCTGGGCCGGCACCGCGTGGGCCGGCAGCTCCCGGCGTTGCCTCGGGACGGCGGGCGCGGAGGTCAGGGCGATGCGGCGGTGGCGGCCGGCGGCGGGGGCCGAGGCGGTGCGGCGCATCAGGCGGAGGGCGGGCAGCTCGACGCCGTGGTGGAGCAGCATGGCGGCGATGAGGCTGAACCACAGCACCGACACCGTCGCGACGAGGGCCTGGGCCGGGCCGGCCTGGTGCGGGAGCAGACCGGTGCGGTTGAACCCGATGATCACCAGGAAGTGCACGAGGTAGAACGCGAAGGACAGCTCTCCCAGGTACACCATGGCGGGCCGCGACCAGAAGGTCTTGCGGCCGAACAGGTCGGCGCGGGCGGCGGCGGCCACGACGCAGGTGACGGGGACGAGGGTCAGGGCGTGCTCGTTGACGGGGTAGGGCGCGAACAGGCCCGCGACCATCGCCGGGAGCACCAGCGCCAGGGACCAGCGCAGGCCGGGGCCGCGCCACGCGCCGGAGCGGACCAGCAGCGCGACCGTGACGCCGAGCGTGAACTCCGCCATGCGGACCGGGGGCAGGACGTAGCCGACCCAGCCCGCGGTGTCGTGCGAGGCGTGGACGAGGTTCGTGGCCAGGGCGGCGACGCACTCGACCATCATGACCGCGATCGCCCACAGCCCGGCCGGCCCGAGCCGGCGCAGGCCGGCGAGCAGGAGCGGGAAGCACAGGTAGAAGAACACCTCGCAGGACAGCGACCAGCTGACGATGTTGAGCGCGGTGTACACGTCGCGGCGCGGTAGCCAGCTCTGCGTGAGGGTCAGGTGGGTGGCCAGCTGCAGCGGGCCGGCGCCGCCGACGATGAAGACCGCCGCCACCGTGGTGACGATCGCCGGTGGGTACACCTTGGTGAAGCGCCGCCACCAGAAGGTGGTCGTCGGCGTGCCGGGGCGGAACGACCAGGCGAGCACGAAGCCGGACAGCACGAAGAAGAACGAGACGCCGAGGCCGCCGCCGTGCGCGAGCAGGGCCCAGACCGCGGACCGGACGGGCTTCGGGGCGACGAGCTGCGGGTTGTAGTACTGCTCGAGCAGGTGCTGGCCGAAGACGATGAACGCGGCAACCCAGCGCAGTCCGGTGAGCGACGGCAGGCGGCTGTTACGATCCACCCCAGTTGTTTAACGAACGATGCGCATCCCCAAGGGCGGTCCGGAAGCGCCTCACATCGAACCTCATCCTGCGATGGCGCGCCGCGCCGAATCCAGGGAGACGACGTCCGCATACTTCGCGTCCAGGTCGAACAGGTTCGCGGAGTGCGGGCCGGGGGCGCGGTCGGCGCACGCCTCCCGCACCACCATGGGCCGGAAGCCCGCCTGCAGCGCGTCGACGGCGCTGGCCCGCACGCAGCCCGACGTCGAGTAGCCGCCGATGACGACGGTGTCGGCGCGGGCGGCGGTCAGCCACGCGGCGAGCGCGGTCCCGGCGAACGCGCTCGCGTAGTGCTTGCGGAGCACCAGCTCGCCGGGGAGCGGCGCCAGCTCCGGGGGCAGCGCCGCGAGCGGTGAGCCGTCGGCGAACACCCGCAGGCCCGGCACCTTGGCGGCGAAGAGCGGCGCCTCGGAGCAGGTCTCGTCGGCGAACCCCACGGCGGTGAACGCCACCGGCAGCCCGGCGGACCTGGCGGACGCCAGCAGCGACGCCATCGCGGCGAGGGCGTCGGCCGCGGTGGCGCAGTACAGCGGCGAGGACGGCGACAGGTAGGCGACGACCGGGTCGACGAGCAGCAGCGCCGGCCGCGCCCCCCACCCCAGCCGGGCGGAGAACCCGGCCCCGACGTAGTCATCGTCCAGCGACATCAGATCACGCCGTCCGCGCGCAGCTTGTCGAGCTCGTCGGCGGACAGGCCGAGCAGCTCGCCGTACACGGCGGCGTTGTGCTCGCCGAGCGCCGGGCCGGCCCAGCGGATCGAGCCCGGGGTGTCCGACAGCCGGGGCGCCGGCGCCTGCATGGGCAGCGCGCCGAAGTCGGGGTGCGGGACGTCCACAATGGACTGGCGGGCGGCGAAGTGCGGGTCTTCGAGCATGTCGGCCGGACGGTAGATCTTGCCCGCCGGTACACCGGCCGCATGCAGCAACGCGAGGGTCTCGTTCGCCGGCAGGGTGGCGGTCCAGGCCGCGATCAGGTCGTCGAGCTCCTGCTGGTTGGCGCCGCGGGCGCCGTGCGTCGCGTAGCGCGGGTCCAGCGCGAGATCGGGGCGGCCCATCACCTCGCACAGGCGCACGAACACGGTGTCGCGGTTGCCGGCGATGAGGATGTCGACCCCGTCGGCGGTCGGGTAGGCGTTGCTGGGCGCCACGTTGGGCAGGATCGCGCCGGTGCGTTCGCGCTGGTACCCGGCGACGACCCACTCGGGCAGCAGCGACTCCATGTAGGTGAGCACGGCCTCGTAGATGGCGGAGTCGACGACCTGCCCGCGACCGGTCCGGGCCCGCGCGTGGACGGCCATGACCGCGCCGTAGGCGGCCATCGTGCCGGCGAGCGCGTCGCCGAGGGAGACCCCGACCCGGCTGGACGGGCGGTCGGGCTCGCCGGTGACGTGCCGGATGCCGCCCATCGCCTCGCCGATCGAGCCGAAGCCGGCGCGCGGCGCGTAGGGGCCGGTCTGGCCGTAGCCGGTGACGCGGACGAGGACGAGCCGCGGGTTGATGGCCGACAGCTCGGCGTAGCCGAGGCCCCAGCGCTCCAGGGTGCCGGGCCGGAAGTTCTCGACCAGCACGTCCGACGACGCGACCAGCCGCCGGACCAGGTCCTGCCCGCCGGCGGTGCGCAGGTTGCAGGTCACGGACTTCTTGTTGCGGGCCACGACCGGCCACCACAGCGACTGCCCGTGCGGCTTCTCCCGGCCCCACTCGCGCATCGGGTCGCCCTTGCCGGGGTCTTCGAGCTTGATGACCTCGGCACCGAAGTCGCCGAGGAGCTGCCCGGCGAACGGGCCTGCGAGCAGCGTCCCGGTCTCCAGGACACGGATATCAGACAGCGGACCACCCATGGTTCGGCAGTGTACGGTTGGGAAACGTTGTTTCGCTAGAGGAACCGGGAGTGCGTCGGCAATGGTGGAGATCGTCGAGGTCGGCCCGCGCGACGGCCTGCAGAACGAGAAGGTCCTGCTGCCCACCGAGGTGAAGGTCGACTACATCACGCGCGCCCTCGACGCCGGCATCCGCCGTCTGGAGGCGGTCGCGTTCGTGCACCCCGGCCGCGTGCCGCAGATGGCCGACGCCGAGGCGGTGATGGCGGCGGTGCCGCGGCGGCCCGGCGTCACGTACATCGGCCTCGTGCTCAACCGGCGCGGGTTGGACCGGGCCCTGGCCGCCGGGGTGGACGAGGTCAACATGGTGGTGGTCGCCTCCGACGAGTTCTCCCGCCGCAACCAGGGCACCACCACGGCGGAGGCCCTCGACGTGTGGCACGAGGTCGCCGCCGCGGGGATCCCCGCCTCGCTGACCATCGCGGCCGCGTTCGGCTGCCCCTTCACCGGTGCCGTGCCGGTGGACCGCGTGCTCGGGATCGCGGCCTCGGCGCTCCAGAGCGGCCCGCGCGAGATCGCGATCGCCGACACGATCGGCGTCGGCGTGCCCACCCAGGTGCGGACCCTCGCGGCGGAGCTGGGGGCGCTCGGCGTGCCGTTGCGGGCGCACTTCCACAACACCCGCAACACCGGCTACGCCAACGCCGTCGCCGCCCTGGAGGCCGGCATCACGACGCTGGACGCCAGCATCGGCGGGATCGGCGGCTGCCCGTTCGCGCCGCGGGCGACCGGCAACATCGCCACCGAGGACCTCACGTACCTGCTGCACGGCATGGGCGTCGGGACCGGGCTGGACCTGCCCGCGCTCGCCGCCACCGGGACCTGGATCGGGTCGCGGCTCGGCATCCAGGTGCCTGCCATGCTCGGCCGGACCCTTGATTGAGAATGGAAACGGTGTTTCCATTACGCCGTGACTGGCGCTCAGCTGAACATCGCCAACGGCGTGCGGGAGTTCGCCCGCGCGACCCCGGGCACCGTCGCGGTGATCGACGGCGACCGCACGCTCACCTACGCCGCCCTCGACGACCGCGCGAGCCGCCTCGCCAACGCGCTGCTGGCCGTCGGCCTGCGACCGGGTGACCCCGTCGCGTTGCTGTCCGGCAACCGCCTCGAATACTGCGAGATCGCCGCCGGGCTGGCGAAGGCCGGCCTGCCGATGGTGCCGCTGAACCCGCGGCAGACCGCCGCCGACACCGCCTACATCGCCGGGCACTCCGGCGCGCGGGCGCTGATCCTGGACCCCGCGCTCGAGGACCGCGCGGTGGACGTCGGCTTCACGCTGCCGCTCGGCCCGTACTACGAGGCCGTGCTCGCCGGCGCCGCAGGGACCGACCCGTGGGTCCCGGTGGGCGAACAGGACCCGTTCTGCATCGCGTACACCTCCGGGACCACCGGCGCGCCGAAGGGCGTGCTCATCAGTCACCGCTCGCGCTGCCTGACCTTCTACTGCACCGCCCTCGAATGGGGTCTCGGGCCGGGCCGGCGCACCGTCGCGGTCGCGCCGATGTATCACGGCGCCGGGTTCGCGTTCGCCTACGCGTCGGTCTTCACCGGCGGGACGGTGTCGATGCTGCGCGCGTGGGACCCCGGCGCGCTGCTGGCGATGGTGGAGCGCGACCGGCTGCAGTCGGTGTTCCTGGTGCCGACGCACGCCGTCGGGCTGCGCGAGCTGGGCCTGGCCGGGCACGACCTGCGCAGCCTCGACACGCTGTACTTCAACGCCGCCGCGCTGCCCGTCGCGCTCAAGGAGTGGGTCCTGTCCGCGTTCCCCGGCGTCGGCGTGCACGAGCTCTACGGCTCCACCGAGGCCGGCGTCATCACCAACCTGCGCCCCGCCGACGCGCGGCGCAAGGCCGGCTCCGTCGGGCACCCGTGGTTCATGACCGAGATCCGGGTCGTCGACGACGACGGCGTGCCGGTGCCCCGCGGCACTGCGGGGGAGCTGTTCAGCCGGTCGCCGTTCCTCATGAACGGCTACCTCGACAACCCGGCGGCGACCGCGGAGTGCACCACCGCGGACGGCTTCCTGACCAGCGGGGACGTCGTGGTCGTCGACGACGAGGGGTACGTCACCATCGTCGACCGCAAGAAGGACCTGATCATCACCGGTGGGGTGAACGTCTACCCGCGCGACGTCGAGGAGGCCCTGGCCGCGCACCCGTCGGTCGTGGAGGCCGCCGTCGTCGGCGAGCCCGACGACCGGTGGGGCGAGCGGGTCGTCGCATACGTCGTGGTGCGGCCCGGGACCGAGCTGCGGCCCGACGCGCTGCGCGAGCACCTGCGGGGCCGGCTCGCCGGACACAAGGTGCCGAAGGAGATCCGGCCGATCGCGGCGCTGCCCCGCAACGCGGCTGGCAAAGTGCTGAAACGAGAGCTGAGGAGCGCGGGTTGAGGGCACATGTCGAGCTGATCCACGAGGACGACTACATCTGGCACGCGGCCGAGCTGCCGTTCGGGGAGGGCAAGGCCGTCGAGCGCCGGCTGTCCACCGACGAGGAGGACGGCTCGTCGTCGCTGTCCCTGCAGTTCCCGGCCGACTGGGGACGGGGCCCCGGCGTGCCGCACGCCGACACCGAGTTCTACGTCGTGTCGGGTTCGCTGGTGTACGGCGGGACCGAGGTCGGACCGGGCGGCTACCTCCAGGTGCCCAAGGGCGTGCCGATGGACTGGATCAAGATCCGCGAGGGCAGCCACGTGCTGCACTGGCGCGAGTACGGCGACGCCGGCTTCGACCCCGACGGCCCGCGCCGGGCCGACGGCGCGCCGTCGATCATCGACTCCAACGCGATGGACTGGGTGGCGGCGCCGACCGTCGGCCCGCTCACGCCGCTCTACATCAAGCTGCTGCACCGCGACCCGGTGACCGGCTTCTACACCCGGCTGATCCGCGCGCCGAAGGGCTGGAGCGACCACCGCCTCGCCCACCACCCGTGCTACGAGGAGTTCTACACGCTCAGCGGCAAGATGGCCTACAACTTCGGCGACATCGACGAAGGCACCTACTGCTTCCGCCCCGCAGGCGTGAAGCACGGCCATTTCATCGCCGAGACCGAGATCGACTGGATCATCCGCTCCGACGGCGAGCTGATCAACTGGTACACCACGGACGAATGGATCAAGTGGGGCGGCAACGCCGAGAACTACCACACCCACGAGGCCCCGGTCATCTCCACGCTCCCCGTCCGCTCCCGCTCCAGAGGTGCCTGGTCCGGCGACGGCATGTGACCCCCTCCCACCTCGGCGCGGCCGCCGTCCCACCCGGGCCGGCGGCCTTGCCGTGTCCTTGGTCGCTCCCGGGCGCGGATGCGCGGGCGCGCCGGCCCTCGGGGGAGGGCCGGCGTGCCGTCGGTGCGGTTCGGAGGTCAGCGCCAGGCCTGGTGGGTGGTGACGTTGCCGGGGTTGCAGTCGTACTGGACGAGCTTGGCCAGGGCGAGGATGCTGCCGTCCTTGACCGTCAGGCACTTCCAGCTGTTGTGGTTGACGAAGTGGAAGTAGCCGGGCACGGTCAGGATGTCGATCTTGAACCACTGCTGGTTCAGGTCGCCGTGGCAGGTGTACTGCTGGACCGCCGCGTTGTTGGACCTGCTGCGGTCGCGGACGTCGAGGCACTTGCCGCTGTTGTAGTTGCGGATCAGGTAGAAGCCCTCGGTGCCGACCGGCTCCAGGTCGAACAGCTGGGCGGTGGAGCCGTTGCACGGCGACTGCTGCAGCTGCAGTTTGTTGGCTGTCCCCCAGTCGGGCACATCCATGCACTGGCCGCTGTGTGCCACGTCCCAGGAGCTCCAGACGGGAGCGGTGTCGGCGTGGGCGGCGGCGACCGGCGCGGCGGCCAGGCCGGCGCCGAGGACCAGAGCGAGCAGCATGCGGCGGGCAAACGTGAACATGATCGGTTCCTGTCGGTCGTGGCGCCGCCCGGGTTGGCGGCGCGCACCGAGAACCGTGCCGCCCAGCGCTGAAACGGCGCTGAAACCGCCGCGGTCGTTCAGGGGCAAACGACCATCTGTCCCGTCGTAGGACGGCCACGGGATGTTCACGCGGCGGCGGTCGCACCAGACACTGGTGATCGTCGATATTGGCGGCGGCGAAGCCACGCCGCCTTACCGTCTGATCGGAGCTGGAATGACCCGACCGTCCCGTTTGATCGCCGCGCTGCTGGCCGGGGTGCTCGCCGCCCTCGTCCTGGGCGCCCCGTCGCACGCGGCCCCGTCAGGGATCCCGTCCAAGGCGACCGCACAGAGCTGGCTCACCGCGCTGACCGTCGCCACCGAGGGCTCCAGCAGCGGCTACTCCCGCGACCTGTTCCCGCACTGGATCACCATCAGCGGTGCGTGCGACACCCGCGAGACCGTCCTCAAGCGCGACGGCACGTCCGTCGTCACCAGCAGCTCGTGCGCGGCGACCTCGGGCCGCTGGTACTCGCCGTACGACGGCGCGACCTGGACCGCCGCATCCGACGTCGACATCGACCACGTGGTGCCCCTGGCCGAGGCGTGGCGCTCCGGCGCGAGCTCCTGGACGACCGCGAAGCGGCAGAGCTTCGCCAACGACCTCACCCGCCCGCAGCTGATCGCCGTCACCGACAACGTGAACCAGTCCAAGGGCGACAAGGACCCGTCGACGTGGCAGCCGTCGCTGTCGTCGTACCGCTGCACGTACGCGAAGATGTGGATCGCCGTGAAGTACTACTGGGCGCTGAAGCTCCAGTCGTCGGAGAAGTCGGCGCTGCAGACGATGCTCAACACCTGCTCGTCCTGACCCACGGGTGCCGGGGCGTTCGCGCGCCCCGGCACACGGCTCGCACGGTCCGCGGTCAGCCGGCGAGGGGGTGCCCGCCGTCGCCGTCGACCTTCACGTCCATCACGCCGTCCTCGTCGAGGTCGACCATGGTGACGTTGACCTGCCCGTCCCCGTCGCTGTCGAGCTGGAACAGGTCGGCCTTGCCGTTGCCGTCGGTGTCGATGGCGAGCACGTCCGCCACCCCGTCCTGGTTCGTGTCGACGGCGAGCAGCTCGTCGCGCTGGTCGCCCCGGGTCTCGACAGATTCGCTCATGGCAGTTCCCTCTCTGCAGGTGTGTCCGGACCACGCCCCCGAAGGACCGCCATGGTAGCCCCGGGTCGTGAACCTCGGGTGCCGCCCCGACCGGCTACTCGCGCTCGACCCGGCGCAGGCCGTGGGCCGGGGTCCACCACTCGACGACGAGCAGGGTGGCCTTCGGGTCGAGGTGGGTGTGGACGACCTCGGTGATGTCGGCGACGAAGCGGTCGCTGCCCTTCTCGCCCTCGGTGGCGGTGGCGCGGCCGGTGATCTTCGCCTCGCCGGGCCAGTCGGCCTCGGCGCCGTCGACGGGGTCGACGGTGGCGCTGTGCAGGGCGAAGCGCGGGTCGCGGCGGAGGTCGGCGCCCTTGCGCGCGCCGGGCATGGAGCCGAAGACCAGGTCGCCATCGGCGAACTGCGCCTCGATGCCGGAGATCCTGGGGGAGCCGTCGGCGCGGAGCGTGGCGATCGTCTTGTGCTTGTGCGCGTCGAAGAGGCCCCGCACGCGGCCGGCGAACTCCGGCTCGGCCCGCTCGACGTCCTGCCAGGTGGTCATGGCACTCATGATGCCAGCTGGGCCCATGACAGACTGTGGCATGCACCTCCAGCACGGGCTTCTCGCCATAGCGGCGGTTCTCGCCATCGTCTCGGTCGCGAAAGTGGCGCCACGCGTCGGTGTGGCCGTGCCCATCGCGCTCGTCGTCGTCGGTATCGGGGTCAGTTACATCCCGTTCGTCCCGAACGTCAACGTCGACCCGCACCTGATCCTGACCGTGGTCCTGCCGCCGATCCTGTACTCGGCGGCGGTCACCGTGCACACCACCGACTTCCGGCGCAACGTGAAGGCGATCGGCGGGCTGTCGGTGCTGCTCGTCGTCATCTCCGCGCTCGCCGTCGGGCTCCTGCTGCACGCGCTCATCCCGGACCTCAGCCTGGCCGCCGCGATCGCGCTCGGCGCGGTCGTGAGCCCGCCCGACGCGGTCGCGGCGATCTCGATCGGCAAGCGGCTGGGCCTGCCGCCGCGGCTCGTCATCGTGCTGGAGGGCGAGGGGCTCATCAACGACGCGACCGCCCTGGTCCTGCTGCGGTCCGCGGTCGCCGCGACGGCCGGCGTCGTGTCGGCGTGGGACGTGCTCGGCGACTTCGCGTTCGCCGTCGCCGGCGGGCTCGTCATCGGGCTCGTCGCGGGCCTGCTCACCGTGTGGATCCGGGCGAAGCTCGCCGAGCCGGTGCTGACCACGGCCATCTCGTTCATCGTGCCGTTCCTCGCGTTCGTGCCCGCGGAGGAGATCCACGCGTCAGGCGTCCTCGCCGTCGTCGTCGCCGGGCTGGTGACCGGGCATCAGAGCGCGCGGCACTTCACCGCGCAGGACCGCATCAGCGAGCGCACCAACTGGCGCACCATCCAGCTGCTGCTCGACAACGGCGTGTTCCTGCTCATGGGGTACCAGATCGTCACCGTCGTCGGTGACGTGCACCACGGCGAGGACGACGTCGCCGTGACCGTCGGCATCGGCCTGGCCGTGACCGCCCTGCTGGTGCTGCTGCGGGTCATGTTCGTCGCGCCGCTGACCGCGATGCTGCGCCACGACCAGCGCCGCGCCCGCGCCCGCAAGGACCGCCTGCAGGGCATCCTGACGAAGCTGACGGAGCGGCAGCACGAGTCGCCGAAGTCGGCGCGGCGGGCCGGGTGGGTCGCGTCGCTGGTGCGCCGCCGGCAGGCCGACGACGCCTACCTGACCACGGAGGGCCTCGGCTGGCGGGGCGGCGCGGCGCTCGCCTGGGCCGGGATGCGGGGCGTCGTCACGCTCGCCGCGGCCCAGTCGCTGCCGCAGAGCGTCCCGCACCGCTCGCAGCTGATCCTCATCGCGTTCACCGTCGCGATCGTGACACTGCTCGGGCAGGGCGCGACGCTGCCGGTGCTCATCAAGCGGCTGCGCATCGCCGGCACGGACGCCGAGGCCGACCGGCGCGAGCTGGCCCGGCTGATCGGCGAGATCACCGCCGAGGGCGAGGACGTGCTGGACAACCCCGACCTGCGGCAGGCCAGCGGGGCGCTGTTCGACGAGGAGGCGCTCGAGGCGGCCCGCCGGGAGAACGCCGCGATCGGGCAGGCCCTCACCCGGCCGCAGGATCCCGAGGAGAGCGACCTCGCGCACCAGCGCCGTGAGCTGCACCGGCTGCTGCTCGAGTCGGCGCACGCCGCGCTGCTGGACGCGCGCGAGTCCGGCACGTACACCTCCCGCGCGCTCCAGCACGTCCAGCACATGCTCGACACCGCGGTCTCCAACCTGGACCCCGCCGAGGTGCACTGAAACGACGGCAGGCCGCCCCGGAAGCGCGGGGCGGCCTGCCGTGGAACGGTCAGTTGGACGCGACGCCCAGGCCGGCACTGCCGGTCTCGGGGTTGCCGCCGCCGATGTGGCCCTCGGTGAGCGAGGTGAACGCGGAGTCGAGCTGCTCGCGCAGGGAGTCCAGCGTGGAGAGCTCGGCCTGGTGCGAGGACTCGCTGCCCTCTGCGGCGAAGACGTGGTCCTGTTCGGCGGAGGTGTGGTCGTACGAGGTGAAGTCCGACTCCTCGTACCGCGCGCCGCTCGGGTCGGTGTAGGACACCTGGTGGCCCTGGTCGAAGGAGGTCGACTCGGCGGCCGCGTGGTCCTGCTCGTACACGTTGAACTGGTTGTCGTAGCTGCTCTCGCTGGCGTCGACCTGGTGCAGCTGGTCCAGCGACTGGTGGTCCTGGCCGGTCTGGTACTGGCCGTAGTCGGTGCCGCCGTCGCCGCCGTACGTGTCGGGCTGCTCGTCGCCGGTGTAGCCGGGGTCGAGCTGGGTGCCGTCGTCGTACTCGCTCATTGTCGCCCGCCTCAGGGAAGTCGTGGTGTGCTGCCGGAAAGAACGTTAGGCACGCCGTAGATCGCTCGAATCCCCGGAACGTGCCACCGCGGCCGACCGGACGGGTGGCACGTCAGGTGTTCGTCCATTCGGTGTACGTGTAGGGGTTGTCGAGGATCTTCGTCGCCGGGATGTCCGGGTTCATGCCTTTTCGCCAGGCGTCGGGGCCCATGGTGGCGATGAGGTGCTCGACGGTCCGCTCGACGTCGGCGCGGGCCTTGCCGAGGTCGACGCCGACGAGCTTGTGGTCGCGCTTGACGATCCGGCCGTCGACCAGCACGGTGTGCACGTCCCCGCGCTGCGCCTGGAAGGCGACATGGCCGTACGGGTTGAGGATCGGGAACATCACGGGGGAGTCGTCGTTGCGCAGCAGCACCACGTCCGCGGCCCGGCCGGGCTGGAGGCTGCCGACGACGCCGTCGAGGCCGAGGGCCCTGCTGCCGCCGCGGGTCGCCCAGTCGACGACCTGCTCGGCGCGCAGGTGCACGTGGGTGACGGTCTCGGCGCGGCCGTGCGCCTGCAGGTGCTCCCGGGAGCGGTCGGCGCCGAGGGTGGCGCGCATGGCGGAGAAGAGGTCACCGCTCCACCAGACGCTGGTGTCCATCGACAGCGACACCGGGATGCCGTGGTCGCGCAGCTGCCAGGTGGGCGGGTAGCCCTGCCCGGCGCTCTGCTCGCTCTCGGTCGACACCGACACCGAGCCGCCGGTCGCGGCGATGCGCTGGTAGGAGTCGCCGGACAGCGTCGCGGCGTGCACGTAGATCGTCGACGGGGTCATGAACCCGTGCTCGTGCATGAGCCGGATGCCGTCGTCGTTGGTGGCGCCCCACACGCCGGCGTGCGTGGTGACCGGCACGTCGAGCTCGCGGGCGACCTCGAACGCGGCCCGCTCCGGAAACGCCGGGTCGCCGGTCACGTCGAACGCCATCTGGAAGCCGAGCCTGCCGCGCATGCGCCGCTCCACGAAGTCGCGGAAGCCGGGGCTGGTCGCCCACTCCCACGGGCCCTGCTGGATGTTGCCGTAGGCGAGCACGAACCGTCCCGGGACCGACTCGAGGGCGTCGGCGGCGGCGTCGGCGTGCTGCGGGGTCTGCAGGCCGTGCGACCAGTCGACGGTGGTGGTGACGCCGGCGTCGAGCGCCTCCAGCGCGCCCAGGACGTTGCCGGCGTAGATGTCCTCGGGGCGGAAGTGGCGGCCTGACTCCAGGTAGTACCAGACGAAGTACTGGGTGAGGGTCCAGTCGGCGCCGTAGCCGCGCATCGCGGTCTGCCACAGGTGCCGGTGGGTGTCGATCATGCCGGGCATGACGATGCCGCCGGTGGCGTCGATCTCGGTGGCGCCCGGCGGTGCGGTGAGGCCGACGCCGACCTGGGCGATGCGTCCGCCGACGGCCAGGACGTCGGCGCCGGGCAGGACCGTGTGTGCGTCGTCCATCGTCAGCACCAGACCGTTGCGGAACAGCACTGCGTCCATCGCTGTCAACTCCCTCCGGACAAGAGTCCGTATAGCGGTCGGCGAAAGTGTGTGCCGCGTCACGGGTGCTGTCAAGGCGTCCGGATTGCCGCAGCGGCAGTCGTACCGACGCCGCAAACGCCGACAGGAGCCTGGTTGACACCAGAAGAAGCCGGGACGAGACTGATTTGGCGGACGATTGTCCGCTTGACGGACGAGAGGGAGCTGATGGCGGCACCGGAACGGAATCGCGGACCACTCGCCGGGCTGCTGGTCGCCGACTTCTCCCGGATCCTCGCCGGGCCCTACGCCACGATGCTTCTCGCCGACCTCGGCGCGGACGTGATCAAGGTGGAGGGGCCGGGCGGCGATGACACCCGCACGTGGATGCCGCCGACCCGCGACGGCGTCGCCACCTACTACCTGGGCATCAACCGCAACAAGCGCTCCATCGCCCTGGACCTGCGCGACGACGACGACCTCGCCACCGCGCGGGCCCTCGCCGCCCGCGCCGACGTCCTGATCGAGAACTTCAAGCCCGGCGGGCTGCGCCGCTTCGGCCTCGACTACACCTCGGTCGCGGCCGTCAACCCCGCCGTCGTCTACGCCTCGATCAGCGGCTTCGGCTCCGGCTCCGGTGCGGCCATGCCGGGGTACGACCTGATGGTGCAGGCCGTCTCCGGGTTGATGAGCCTCACCGGCGACCCGGACGGCCCGCCGTTCCGCGCCGGGATCTCCGTCTTCGACGTGATGGCCGGCATGCACGCGGGCATCGGCATCCTCGCCGCGCTGCACCACCGCACCGCGTCCGGCACCGGCCAGCACGTCGAGGTCAATCTGCTGTCGTCGGCGTTGTCCGGTCTCGTCAACCACAGCAGCGGCTACGTCGCCGGCGGCACCGTGCCGTTCCGGATGGGCAACGCGCATCCGAGCCTGTTCCCCTACGAGCCGCTGCCCACCGCCGACGGTGACCTCATCGTCATCGCCGGCAACGACGGGCAGTTCCGCAAGCTGTGCGCGGTGCTCGGCTGCGAAGAACTCCTGCACGACCCCCGCTTCCAGCGCAACCAGGACCGCACCGCGCACCGCGAGGCGCTGCGCCCGCTGCTCGTGGAGCGGCTGCGCGCCAAGGGCAAACAGGAGTGGTTCGACGAGCTGATGGCCGCCGGTGTGCCGTGCGCACCGATCAACACCGTCGACGGCGGTGTCGCCCTCGCCGCGTCGCTCGGCCTGGACCCCGTCGTCGAGGCCGGCGCCGTGCCCGGCATCCGCAACCCGATCACGCTGTCGGCGACCCCGCCGCGCTACGAGCTGCCGCCGCCCGGCCTGGACGAACACGGCGAGGAGATCCGGCAATGGCTGAAGAACTGAGCTTCCCGACCGGTATCGGCACCTCTTCCGCCGACCGCATCACGCTGCTCGGCCAGGACCTGGCCGCGGACCTGATGGGCAAGGTCGGCTTCGGGGAGCTCGCGTTCTGGCTCGTCGCCGGGCGCCGGCCCGCACCCGGCGAGACCAGGGTGTTCGAGGCGGTGCTCGTCGCGCTCGCCGACCACGGGTTCACGCCCACCGCCATCGCCGCGCGGGTCACCTACGCCAGCGCACCCGAGGCGCTGCAGGGCGCCCTCGCCGCGGGGTTGCTCGGCGGCGGCTCCCGCTTCCTCGGCGTCACCGAGGACTGCGGCGTGTTCCTGCAGCAGACCCTGGCGAACGTCGACGCGGCCACCGCCGACTGGGACGCCGTGGCCGTGGCCGCGATCACCGCCCGCCGCGCCGCCGGGCTGCTCGTGCCCGGCCTCGGCCACCCCGTGCACAAGGTCCAAGACCCGCGCACCCCGGTGCTGATCCGGATCGCCGAGGAGGAAGGGGTACGAGGGCCGCACCTGCGCCTGTTCGAGGCCATCGGCCGGGTCCACCCCGCGGTCCTGGGCAGGACCCTGCCGCTCAACGGCGCCGGGGTCTGCGGCGCGGCCCTCGCCGACCTCGGCCTGCCGGTGACGATGCTACGCGGCTTCGCGCTCCTCGCGCGGGCCGCCGGGCTGCTCGGGCACCTCGCCGAGGAGCAGCGCACGGGCCTGGGCCTGTCGATCTACCGCACCGTCGACCGCAACGCCCGCTACGTCACCCCCGAATGAAAGGACCGGCGCCATGGCCCAGGTAGTCGCGGTCATCGCCTCGACCCATCATCCGTTCTACTACAAGGCCAGCACCTCCACCGGCGAGGACCGCCCGCCGTTCGCCGACGAGTGGGTCCGCAAGGTCACCGCGTTCCGCGAGACCCTGACCCGTGCCCGGCCCGACGTCCTCGTCATGGTCGGCTCCGACCACTTCCACCAGCTGTGGCTGGACAACATGCCGCAGTTCCTCGTCGGCAAGGCACCGTTCTACGACGCCAACTGGTACAACGAGGAGCGCGAGTTCGGCCTGCCGCGGATGACGCTGCGCGGCCAGGAGGACCTCTCGGCGCACGTGCTGCGCGAGGGCCTCGACGCCGGCTTCGACCTGGCCTTCAGCAACGAGCTGCGGATCGACCACAGCATCACGTGCCCGATCATCACCCTGCGGCCCGAGGCGGACCTGCCCATCGTGCCGATCTACACCAACATCTTCGCCCCGCCGCTGCCGCGCCCCCAGCGGTTCGTGCAGCTCGGCCGGACCATCCGGGAGCTCGTCGAGTCGTGGCCCAGCGACCTGCGGGTCGCCGTCATCGGCACCGGGCACCTCTCTCTCGAGCTCGGCGGGCCCAGGCAGTTCGGCCCGCACGGCCCCGACCCCGAGTTCGACCGGCGGGCCGTGGAATGGATCGCCAACGGCGACCTCGACGGCTGCCTGTCGGAGGTGACCCTCGACAGCCTGCATGCGCCGGGCAATGCCACCCACGGGTTCATGGACTTCATGCTCATGATGGGCGTCGCCGGCGACGGCGCGAAGGCCGACTACGTCGACACCTACGACCTCTTCCACACGATGGAGGCCTACTTCACCTGGTACCCGGAAGGAGCTTTGTCATGACGAAATACCTCCTGAACAAGTTCCTGTACACAGTGGACAGAGATCCTTCCCTGGTCGAGCGCTACCGCGACGATGCACAGGGGACGGTTGCCTGGTGGGAGGCGAACGTCGCCAACGCGCTGCTCAACGGCCACACCGGCGAGGCGAGCACCTGGCAGCGGCTCACCGACGAGGAGCGGGCCGCGCTGACCGGGCACGACTACGTGGCACTGTTCTCCCTCGGCGCCCACCCGTTCCTGACGCTGACGCTGTTCATCGCGATGTTCGAACGTGACCACGACGAGCCGCTCGCCTTCCAGAAGCAGTACGCGGCCCGGCTCGCCCACTTCGACCTGCCCTACCCGGACATCGCCACCTGATGCGCGCCGCCACCATCGTCCGCTGCGGTTCGCCGCCGCTCGTCGTCGAGAGACCGCTTCCGGTGCCTTCGGCCGGCCTCGTGACCGTCACGGTGACCGCGGCGCCCATCACGCCGCTCGACGTGCTGTGCGCCTCCGGCACCTCGTACTTCGGCGCGCCCGCCGTGCCGTACGTGCCGGGGGTGCAGGGCGTCGGCACCCTCGACGACGGCACCGCCGTGTGGTTCCCGACCGACGCGGGCATGCGCCCCGGCGACGGCAGCATGGCCTCGGTCGTCGCGGTGCCGTCGGCCGACGTGGTGCCGCTGCCCGCGGGCGCCGACCACCGGCTCATCGCCGCGCTCGGGCTGTCGGCGGTCGCCGCCTGGCAGGCCCTCACGTGGCGGGGCGCGCTGCACCCCGGCGAGCAGGTCCTCGTCCTGGGCGGCGGCGGGGTCGTCGGGCAGGCCGCGATCCAGCTCGCCCGGCTCGCGGGCGCGCGGCGGGTCATCGCCGCCTGCCGGTCCGCGGCCGCCCGGGACCGCGCGCACCGCCTCGGCGCCGACGCAGTGGTCGCCATCCGCGACGCCGACGACGTGGCGACCCTCGCCCGCCGCCTCCAGGACGTGACCGACGGCCCGGTCGACCTCGTGCTCGACCCGCTGTTCGGGACCCCGGCCGCGGCCGCGCTGCGCACCCTGCGCCGCGGCGGTCGCCTGGTCAACCTCGGCAGCGCCGCGGGCGAGGTGGCGCCGCTGGACTCCGCGACGCTGCGCAGCGGGTCGCTGCGGATCCTCGGCTACACCAACACGGAGCTGAGCGCAGCGGAGAAGGCCGCCACGATGCGGTACCTTGCGGACCACGCGGCCGCCGGCCGGCTCGTCGTCGAGCACGACGCGGTTCCCCTCGCCGAGATCGGCCCCGCGTGGGCCGCCCAGGCGGCCGGGCAGGCGCCCCGGCGCCTGGTGGTCGTCCCGTGACCGGTGCGGGCTCGGGTTAGTCTCGCTCTGCGTATCAATCACAACACCTTGAGGCGGCGATGGCACAGCGCGGAGAAGGACCGGACTTCATCGAGGCCCTGGCCCGCGGGCTGGACGTGATCCGCGCGTTTCACGCCGACCACCCCAGGATGACGCTCGCCGAGGTCGCCGCCGCCACCGGTCTGGCCCGCCCCACCGCCCGCCGCATCCTGCTGACCCTGGAGGAGCTCGGCTACGTGCGGGCCACGGCCGGCGGCCACGAGCTGACCCCGCGGGTCCTGGAGCTCGGCATGGCGTATGTGGGTGCGCTCTCGCTGTGGGACATGGCCCGCCCGCACATGGAGCGGCTCGTGGCCGCCACCGGCGAGTCCTCCTCGATCACCCAGCTGGACGGCTCCGACATCGTCTATCTGGCCCGGGTCGCCGTACCGAAGATCATCGCCCTGCGGGTGCAGATCGGCACCCGCTTCCCCGCGGCCGTCACCTCACAGGGCAAGGTCCTGCTCGCCGCGCTGCCCCCGGCGCGGCTCGACGAGGTCCTCGCCACGCCCAGCCGGTCGGGCATCGAGCCGTGGGTGCGGCACAGCCGCGCCACCCTCGACACCATGCTGCGCGAGGTCAACGCGCGCGGCTTCGCCGTGGCCGACAACGAGCTCGCCCCCGGCATCCGTTCCGTCGCCGTGCCGATCCGCGACGGCCGCGGCGAGGTCCGCGCGGCGATGAACGTGACGGTCAACTCCGCGGAGACCACCACCAAGACGCTGTTGGACCGGCACCTGCCGCACCTGCAGCGGGCGGCCGGCGCGATCAGCTCCGACTGGGCGCTGTGGCAGTCCCGGCCCCAGCTCGACCTGCCCGCCCGCACCTGAGCCGCGGGCCGGGGCTCAGCGGGCGACGCGGCGGAGGCAGGCGACGAAGCCCTGGTCCATGCTGACGAGCTCCCAGCCACGGGTCTCCAGGTACTCCACGGCGGTCAGGACCTCGTCGAGCAGGGCGTTCTGGCCGGCGCTGGGGTTGACGGCGGCGCCGATCGCGGTCGAGAACGACATGGAGGGGCCGATGACGATGTACCGGAAGGGGTAGCCGTCCAGGACGGCGCGGCCGGTGGCGATGTCGTTGGCCCGGAAGACCCTGGACGGTCGTGGCGGTGGCGGTGGCTGCACCGCCGCATCATCACACGGCCGGCGGTGCGGCGCCCTCCGGCCGTGTGACGGTGCGGGTTCAGTAGGTCCAGACCTGGTTGGCCGCGCCGGTGCAGGTCCAGATCTGCAGGCGGGTGCCGTTGGCGGAGCTGGGACCGGCCGCGTCGAGGCACTTGCCGGAGCCTGCGTTGACCAGGGTCGACCCGGTGCGGGTCCAGCGCTGCGCCGCGGTGCCGTTGCAGTCGTACAGCTGGACCTTGGTGCCGTTGGCGGTGCCGGCGGCGGTCACGTCCATGCACTTGCCGAGGGCGCGCACGGTGCCGTCCGCCAGTCGGGCCCAGCTCTGGGCGGCGGTGCCGTTGCAGTCGTACAACTGGACCGCGGTGCCGTTGGCGCTGCTCGCGCCGGCGACGTCGACGCACTTGCCGCCGTAGCCGTGGATCGGGCCGACGGAGCCAGGCGGCGTGGTGGTGGGCGGCGGGGTGGTGCTCCCGACCCAGGCGGTGGCGGCCGCGGCGCCGGTGGCGTCGATGGCGGTGTTGCTCTCCACGGGGCTCGGCACGCTGCTGGGGAAGACGATGAACGTGACCGGGCCGGCGGTGCCGCCGCTGGCGGGGTTCGGGTCGATGCCGAGCGCGACCGCCAGGGCGTAGGAGCCCTCGCCGATGATGTTGCTGGGGCCCTCGTCGGCGAAGACGGCGTAGGCGACCTTGCCGTTGTAGACGACCGCGGCGACGCTGCCGGCGCGGATGCCGTTGGCGGAGTACGTGAAGCGGCTGCTGGGCAGCGGCACGACGAAGTAGCGGGTCACGTCCGAGGTGAAGTACGCGCCGGTCGACGTGGTGAACGAGGTCTGCGCCTGGTACCAGGGGTCGGTCGAGGCGTTGCAGCGGGCGGTGGAGATGCCGTCGCAGTCGATGTCCATGTCGGCGGTCCAGAAGTACGCCGAGCCGTTCTTGCAGATCGCGACGGTCTCCGCGCCGCCGTCGTCGGTCGCGTAACGGCCGTTGGAGACCTGGCTGCAGGTGGAGGTCTTGGCGAGCAGCTGGGCGGCGGTGGGTCCGGCGGCGAGCGCCGCGGACTGGGTGGTGAAGGCGTAGGCGGCGGTCGCGACCAGGGACAGCGCGACGGACGCGAGCGCCAGGATCGGTCTGCGCATGGCGGGCTCCAGACGACGTCAGGCGGGCGGGGACAACAGACAGGTAACCTGACTAACAGATTGCTGTCAATACGTTGCCCCCGGCCCTCGGTGCCTATTCGTCGATCGCCTGGTAGGTCGTGGTCCAGAAGTCGTGGATGAGGCGGGCCGCGTCCGGCACGGACATGCCGACCTGGGTGAGCAGGATGCCGACGACCTGATGCTGCGGGTCGGCGTAGGTCGAGGTGCCGCTGCCGCCGTCCCAGCCGAACTGGCCGACGGGCGCGTAGTCGCCGCGGTGGGTGCGCACCGCCATCCCGAAGCCCCAGCCGCCGTGCTGCCCCTGGCCGAACGACAGGTGGACGTTGTCGGTGGCCATGGCGTGCCGGGCGGCCTGCTGCGTGGGGGTGAGCCGGTTCGTGGTCATCAGGTCGACGGCGGGCCGGGACAGGATCCGCTCGCCGCGGTGCATGCCCTGGTCGAGCAGCATCCGGAAGTACGCGTGGTAGTCGTCGACGGTGGAGTTGAGGCCCCCGCCGCCGCCCGGGAACGCCGGCGGCCGGCTGTGGCGCCCGCCGTCGGCCGGGTCCCAGACGTGGAACTCGCCGGTCTGCGGGTCCGGGGCGTACAGCGGAGGCAGCCGGTCGAGATCGCCGGCGGGGACGTGGAAACCGGTGTCCTTCATGCCCAGCGGCTCGAAGACGCGCTCCCGCAGGAAGGTCTCGAACGGCTGGCCGGTCACCCTGGCCACGAGCACGCCGAGCAGGTCGCTGCTGATGTGGTACTGCCACCGCTCGCCGGGCTGGTGCATCAGCGGCAGCGTGCCGAGGCGGCGCATCCACTCGTCCGGCTCGGGCATCGGCGTCGGCAGGTCGGGCGTGAGCCCCTGCTCGAACACCGCGCCCATGATCGGGGTGCCCAGCGCGGTCAGGTCCATGCCGAGCCCGAACGTCGAGGTCAGCACGTCCCGCACGGTGATCGGCCGGCGCGCCGGCACGGTGTCGTCCAGCGGGCCGTCGAGCCGCTTGAGCACCTGCCGGTCGGCGAGCTCGGGCAGCCACGGCTCCACCGGGTCGTCCAGCCGCAGCCGGCACTCGTCGAGCAGCACCATCGCCGCCGCCACCGAGACCGGCTTCGACGTCGAGGCCATCCGGAAGATCGTGTCCCGGCGCATCGGCGGCCCGCCGTCGTGGCGCATCGTGCCCAACGCCTCGACGTGCGTCTCGTCGCCCCGCGCGACCAGGGCGACGAGGCCGGGGATCTTCCCGGAGTCGACGTGCCGCGCCAGCACGTCGCGCAGCCTGCCCAGCCCCGCCTTGGTGAATCCGCTCGTGCCGTGTTCCATGATCGTGCTCCTTCGGGATCGGCGTGCTCAGAGGCTGCGGGCGGTGATGTCGCCGCGGGACGTGGTGGCGGGGATGCCGAGGAGCGTGGAGATCGGGGAGGGGGTGGCGAACTGCTGCATCGTGCTCTCCTTGTGCGCTTCCTGCTGTGACGCCAGAACCATGGCCGCCGCCGCTGACAGCGCACCAACAGCGCACTGACACGGCCTGACGGGCCCGCACAGCGTCCCCGCGTACGCCGAAGCGGCCATCAACCCGTTCCACACGCCGTCGGGTGCCCCGTCCCACGCGGCCCCAAAGTCTCCAGCTGGCACGAGGAGCTCTCCGTCGTCGCCGCCGGCCAGGCCGTCACGATCGTCCTGGCTGTTCTTGACGATCTCCGGAGACCGTCGTGGCCGAGGGCGCACTCCACCTGGCCCGGGCGGGGTCGCCGAGCACCGGGGCCTGACCCGCGGCCGGCCGTGCGAGGGCCGGCCGCGGGTGCGGCGGGCCTACCCGCTGGACACCAGCCGGTCCTGAGGAAACGGCGGGGGTGCCGCCTCCGGCAGCCTGTCGATCGCCTCGGTGAACGCCACGATGTCTTCCAGGGCGCGGTCGATGCGCTGCTCCTCCGACCAGTCGTCGGAGATCCTGCTGCGCCCGTTGACGGTGGGGAGCCCGCAGATGTCGAAGCCGACGCAGCGCACCCCCCGTGCCTGCGCGGCCCGGATGAAGTCCGCGACCCTGGCCCACACGTCGTTGGGGGTGTACCTGCCGTCGCCGTAGTCGGTGAAGCTGGACGACTCGATGTCGCGGTCCACGGAGATGTACAGGTCGTACCCGGACCACTGCTGCTGCCGGTCGAGCAGCGTGATGACCGCGTCGAGCTGTGTGGCCATGTCACCCGGGCCGAGGGGCGTCTTGGTCAGTGTGCCCCATCGTGCGAAGGCGAAGCTGTCCCCCCACGGCGTCGGCGACCCGGTGTTGTTGCCGATGCCGACGTACGTGTCCGCCGCCGCCTGCGGGTACACGTCGCCGATCGGCCGCAGCACGTAGAGACCCCAGTTGTCGCAGCGCAGCGGCCTGGTGACCGGGACGCCGGTCTGGATGTCGGCGTGGGCGTCGAAGTTCACGACGATCCTCGCCCGGTCCGGTGGCGTCGGGCGCAACGCCCACGCCGACAGCGGCACCGACAGGTGATGACACTCGTTGGAGTCGATGACGGCGAAGTAGGGATGCCATTGCGGCAGCGCCGACAGCCACTTGTCGAACGCACAGCAGAACGCCTTCGCCTTCGTCGCCCCGTTGTTGCGGCTGTCGCCGTTGTGCGCGCCGACGGGCGTGCTGAACAGCGGGCGGGGGAGCTCCGGGCACTCCGCCCGGATGTGGGACGGCAGGTTGGCGGGGTCGTCGCTGCTTGCGTTGGTGTACATCACCGGCCGCAGCGGTCCGCGGTCCGGCAGCACGCCGCCGATCATGTCCAGCATCGGCTGGACGTGCTCTTCCGACCATTCGCCGACGGCGGGGTCGTAGCCGAGGCCCCAGCGGCCGGCGTTGAAGAAGACAGGGTCGATCTGCATGGTGGTCCCCTCTTCAGGGCTGAGGGATGGTGGGGCGTGCCGGCGCGGTGCGGCACGCCCCGGAAGGTTCGACGGGTCAGGAGACACCTGACGCCCGCCGGCTACCTGCTGGGCACCAGCCGGTGCGCGGACCCGCGCGACGAGTCCTCCGGCAGGCCACCGATCGGTGCGGATCGGGCTGCGGCAGCTCCGCCAGCCAGTTCCTGAACACGCAGAAGAACTCGTCGGCGTTGATCGCCCCGTTGTACTGGTTGTCGGCATGCTCCGAACCGATGGCCTTGTCGAACATCGGGCGCCGGTTCTTCAGGCAGTGTTCCCGGATGTGCGCCGGCAGGTTGGTGGGATCGTCGCTGGCCTCGTTGATGAACATCACCGGGTGCGGCTTCTCGCCGCCGGGCAGGACGGTGCCGATCCGCTCGATCAGTGGCGTGACGCGCTGCTCCGACCACCGGCCCGGGACGGTGCTGTAGGCGAGGCCCCAGCGGCCGGCGTTGAAGAAGACAGGGGAGATCCGCATGAGCGTCCCCCTACCTTGCCGTGCCCGCGGGCGTGAGCCGGGCGGTGTCGTCGGCGGGCATCCACGCCATGATCTGCGCGTACACCTCGGCATTGATCCGGACCGCGAAGTTGGCCTCGTCGCCGTAGCCGGCGACGTGGATGCCGACGACACCGAAGGTGGGCTTCGGCGGGGGGCTCGCCATGCGGATGGCGGCGCCGCTCTGACCGGGGAAGGTGCTGATCCGGTAGAAGAGCAGGTGCTGGTCGACCTCGGTGGGCAGCTTGCCGGATCCGTTCCACATGGTGCCGGGTATCTTGTCCCCGGGGTATCCGGCGATGTTCACCTCGGCGCCGCGCAGCTGCTCGTTGGCGGCGACCGTGATCTCGGGGTACAGGCCCCTGGCCGGGTTCAGCGGCACCGACAGGGCGATCAGCCCGAAGTCGTAGATGTACCGGGTGGCGTCGAGCACCTGCCCCGGCGGGTACGGCGCACCGGCGATCCGGTACTCCTCGGGCACCTGCCAGCCGGTGGCGCGCACGGGCGGGCCGAACGGTGTGACGCCGCCGTTGAGCGCGAGGGTCACCTCGACCGACCTGGCCCTTCCGCCGTAGTCGTCGCAGTGCAGGGCGTGCGCGCAGGTCAGGACCTGGTCGGGGGCGACCAGCGTGCCGGTGCTCAGCAGCACCGCTCCGCTGGGGAACGTGCTGCTGATGTAGGCGACCCAGCAGGCTGGGCTGACGTCGGTCGGGTCGTAGCGGACCCGGTTGTCGTCTGGGAACACGGTCTGGACAGACATCGGCGCTGGCTCCTTCGGGGCTGGCGGCCGACGGCCGGCGGAGCGCGGTGATCGGCCGGGGCGTCGACCGGAGGGGCAGGGCGTGCCGCGCCGTCGCGGTGCGGCACGGCACGCCTCATGGGGTCCGACGGGTCAGGAGGCGAAGGCCTTCTCCCGCTCCGCGTTCTGGGCGACGAGAGCCGGGTCCTGGATGATCAGGAGGCTGGTGAGCATCTCCCGGGAGGCGATCAGCTGTCCCCACGGTTTGCCGGAGTACTCCCACCCGCCGTCGATGTTGTAGGTGACCTCGCGGCTGCCGTTCGGGGCGTTGGTGAAGTCCACGAAGATGCCCTGCGTGACCGCCTGCTGGATGACGGTGCCGTTGCTGTACGGGCGGGTCGCGAAGAAGAACGCGGCCTTGAGGATGGGCTGGAACAGGTCGGTGCTGTTGCCGTAGAGCGTGAACGCGCCGGACGGCTGGTAGTTGCCGGTCGTGTCGAGGGTGCAGATGCCGGCGGTGAACCGCTGCTGGACCCCGTTGTCGATCTCGAGGCTGCCGGACTGGCCGCCCTGATGGACCTCGCCGGTCCCGGACGGACTGTCCACAGTGAGCACCGAGCCGAGATCGGCCGGGTAGTTGTTGGTGGCGGTGATGACCGTGCCCTGCCCGTAGGTGCTCTGCTTCGAGGTGTACATCGAGTACTGCTCGCGCCAGGACACGACCGTCTGCTTGCCGATGGTGTCGGTCTTGATCCAGATGGTCGGCTCGCCACCCGGCGCGGAGGTCGCGACGGCCCGCAGCCCGTACAGGAAGTACTTGCCGTCCGTCAGCGCCTTGACCGTTTCCTGGTCCATGTCGATCGTCAACTTGTAGGTGTCCACGTCGTCCCCCGTCATCGATCCGGGCACGCGTGTGCCACGGATGAAGTGTCATGGATTTCGTGCGGCATGCCTGTCGGCGAACGTGCACCTGGGTCGCGACCAGTGCGGCTGTTGCGGGTCTGATTCTTCACCACCGCGCGTTTGAACCGTCGCGCGATTGGTGAAACTGCTCCCCACCTCGGCAAACGTGCCTGGGACAGCCGCCGTTCCACCCACCCCGTGCGGCGGCTTCGACCCGGGTGGGCCGTCGCCCCCGGACCCCGTGCCGGGGCGGGTCCATCGGCCGGTCCCGATCCCCGTCCAGGTTGGCTCTTGCCAGCCGCCCGCTTCTCGAATAATGATGTAGTCCTTCGAAAGTTAGTCAACACCTCTGCGTAAAGCCTTCCGCCCAGGCCGACGAGGTGTCACTGAACCATGCCCTCGTCAGCCGACTTCTTCCGAGCCGAGGACCCAGATGAGACGAACCCTCCGCCTCACCGCCGCCCTGCTGACAGCACTCACCCTTGGTGCCGGCACGCCCGCCGCCGCCCATCCCGCCACACCGCAGTGGAAGCCCCTCGCCTACACGGCCGCGCCGGCCGACAACCCGCTCAAGGGGTTCATGCCGTTCGCCGGCGACTACGAGACGTTCCCGCACAGCATGGAGTGGTTCTACCTGCCGTTGCGCGACGTCATGACCGGACCGGAGCAGTTCCGCTGGGGCGCCTTCGAGCGGCAGCTCGACGCCGTCGCCGGCCGGGGCCACCAGGCCGTGTTCCGGTTCTACCTCGACTACCCGGGCAAGCCGACCGGCATCCCGCAGTACCTGCTCGACGCCGGGCTCGTCACCCGCCCGTACCAGGACTTCGGCAACAACGGCGTCAGCGTCGCGCCCGACTACAGCGACCCGCGGCTCGTCACGGCGCTGGAGAACTTCATCACCGCGCTCGGCCGCCGGTACGACGGCGACCCCCGCATCGGGTACATCACCCTGGGCCTCATCGGCTTCTGGGGCGAGTGGCACACCTGGCCCTACGACGGCTGGACCCAGCCCGAGAACTGGATGCCGGGCACCGACGTGCTGACCCGCATCCTCGGCCGGTACGAGGCGGCGTTCGACAAGACGTTCCTGCTGGCCCGCTACCCCAGCCCGGAGAACAAGCCGCTGAACGTCGGCTACCACGACGACTCGTTCGCGTTCGAGACGCTGCCGCCCACGTCGTGGCACTTCGTGCAGCGCCTCATCGACAACGGTGTCACCGACAAGTGGCGCACCCAGCCCGTCGGCGGCGAGCTGCGCCCGGAGATCCAGTCCTGCCTGTGGGACGAGCCCGTCTCCTGCCCGCAGTACGAGAACTACGCCGAGTCCGTCGCGCAGACCCATGCCTCGTGGCTGATCAACCACGCGGCGTTCACCGGCGGCGGGTTCACCGGCGACAAGTACCAGCGGGCCCTCGCCGGCGCGCGGTCCCTCGGTTACGAGCTGACCGTCACCGGGGCGGCGCTGGCCCGCGACCGCGTCACCGTCCGCGTCGAGAACCGCGGTGTCGCACCGTTCTACGCCGACTGGCGGGCCGAGCTGGCCATTGTGGACAGTCGCGGCCGCGTCGAGCGGCGCTGGCACACCGGATGGAGCATGGCCGGCATCCAACCGGGTCAGGACGCGACGACGCTGTCCGCGCGCATCGACACCCGCGGCCTGCGCCCCGGCCGCCACACCGTCGTCATGCGGGTGGACAACCCGCTCCGCAACGGGATCCCGCTGCGGTTCGCCAACACCGCCCAGAACACCAGCACCGGCTGGCTCACGCTCGGCACCCTCTGACCGCTGAAAGGGAGCACCGCCCATGCGATCCCTGCGTATCCTGGCCACTGCGGCGACCCTGGTCCTGTCCCTGCTGCCCGCCTCCGCCGCGACCGCGGCCCCGGCCGGGCCACCACCCCGGCCCGCCGCCGGGCCCGGGGCCGACACCAGCCTCACCACCCACACGTACACCTACGCCGACGCCCCGCTCGGGCAGCCGCTGAAAGGCTTCGCCCCCTACCTGTTCCCCGGCGACAACCTGTCCACGAAGTACCCCGGCGGCCTCGTCTGGAGCTACTTCGCCCTCAACGAGGTCATGAAGGACCCGGCCAGCTGCGCCGTGTTCGACTGGAGCGTGTTCGAGAAGGCCCTCGACGAGGCCGCCGTCTGGGGCCGCCAGGTCGCGTTCCGCTTCTACGTCGAATACCCCGGCGGCAGCGGCACCCACCCGGGCAACGGCATCCCGCCGTGCCTGAACGGCAAGATGGCCCTGCGCACCAACGGCTTCTGGGGCACCGTCAGCCCCGACTACGACGACCCCGACGTCATCGCCGCGCTCACCAGCTTCATCAACGCGTTCGCCCAGCGCTACGACCGGGCCGGGCCGGGCGGCACCGCCGACCCGCGCATCGGGTTCATGTCGCTCGGCCTCGTCGGGCTGTGGGGCGAGTGGCACACCTGGCCCTACGACCGGGACGCCGCCGACGGCTACCCGGACCTGATGCCGACCGACGCGACGATCCGCACCATCATCGGCGCGTACGACGCGGCGTTCAGCAACATCCAGCTGGAGGTCCGCTACCCCCTCGCCGGCACGGAGACCGCGAACATCGGCTTCCACGACGACTCGTGGCCGTACAAGGAATGGCGCGGCGGGCAGCTCAAGGGCATGACCCTGCCGATGTCGATGAACGGCTGGGACGACGCGTTCCTGCAGCTGCAGCTCAACACCGGCACCGAGAACCGGTGGACCACCCAGTCGATCGGCGGCGAGGCCCGGCCCGAGATCCAGGGCAGCCTCTACACCGACTGGCCCAACGGGTCGAACCAGGTCGACGACGTCCTCGCCGCGACCGAGCTCACCCACATCACCTGGATGATCAACCAGACCGGCGCCGGCGGGTACAGCACCAGCGACCCGAAGGTCGCCGCGGGTGTCCGCAAGATGGGCTACAACCTGCACATCCCGCAGGCCAACTTCAACGCCACCGCGGCCGGCACGTTCAAGGTCGGCGTCACGATGCAGAACACCGGCGTCGCACCGTTCTACTACCCGTGGACGACCGTCATCGGGCTGCGCGACGCCGCCGGGACCATCGTGAAGACCTGGGACACGAGCTGGGACCTGCGGCAGGTGCAGCCGCTGAAGATCCGGGCGTTCCCGGACTGGAACGCCGGCGCCGGCTACCTCGACTACGGCCGGCCGGTGAACTTCTCCACCACGCTCAGCACCGCCGGGGTACCCGCCGGGTCGTACAGCCTGGTGCTGAAGGTCCGCAACCCACTGGAGACGGTCACGCCGGCCGTGCTGCGGGCCCGCCCCGCGGCCAGCCGCCTCACCGACTGGGTCATCGACCAGTGGCGGCCCGCGCTGCCGCTGTCCTTCGCCAACGCCAACCAGGGCACCGACGGTTGGGTGAACCTCGGCGCCGTCTCCACGTCCGGCACCTGCACCGGTGACTGTGTCGCGCCGTCGGTACCGGCGGGGCTGGCGGTCACGGGCGTGACCTCGTCGAGCGTGGGACTGTCCTGGTCGCCGTCGACGGACAACGTGGGCGTCACCGGCTACCAGGTGCTCCGCGACGGCACCCAGGTCGGCACCGTGACCGGGACGACGTTCACCGACACCGGCCGCCCGTCCGGGCAGACGTCGCAGTACACGGTGCGCGCCGTCGACGCCGCCGGCAACGTGTCCGGCCCGTCCGCCGCCGTCAGCGCGACGACGACCGGCTGCGCGGGGGACTGCACGGCGCCGACCGCTCCGACGGGCCTGACCGCGTCCGCCGGGGGCACCAGCGTCTCGCTGACGTGGTCCCCGTCGACCGACAACGTCGGCGTCACCGGCTACGAGGTGTTCCGGGGGTCCACATTGGTCGGGACGCCGACCGGCACCTCGTTCACCGACACCGGCCTCTCTCCGTCCACTGTGTACACGTACACCGTGAAGGCCCGCGACGCGGCCGGCAACCGCTCGCCGGCCTCCGGCGCGGTGACGGTGACGACCCCGGCCGCCCCGGCCGGCCTGCTGCTGGACGACTTCGACGGCAGCCCGGCGTACCCGTCGGCGGCGCAGAACGACCTGGGTAGGTGGACCGGCGGCAACTGCTTCCTCGACGGCGGCGGATCCGGCGTCGTCACCGGCGGGGCGCTGAGCCTGCGGTACAACAACTGCGGCTGGTTCGGCTCCGACGTCGGCGTCGACCTCAGCAACCGCACCTACCTGGTGATCCGGGTCAAGGGTGCGGCCGGCGGCGAGCAGACCCACTTCAACCTGGGCCTCGGCGGCACCACGAAGGTGTTCGCCGACTACACCCTCGACGGCGGCGCCCACCCCGCCCTCACCACGTCCTACCAGGACATCCGGATCCCGCTGGTGGCCAACGGGATCAGCCGGAACTCGCCGTCGCAGCTGACGATGGGCTTCTGGTACGGCGGCAGCTCCACCATCACCATCGACAGCATCAGCTTCGTCTGACGCGGTCCGCCCGGCCGGGGCCCTGCGCCCCGGCCGGGCGCCGCTGCGGTACCGTGCGCGCGTGTTCATCCACTCCGTGTACTTCACGCTGCGGCCCGACCTCACGCAGGCCGAGCACGACACGTTCCTCGCCGGCGCCCGCAGCCTCCTGACCATCGGCTCGGTCCTCGGCGGCCACCTCGGCCGGCCCGCCGGCACCGACCGCCCGGTCATCGACCGCGCCTACTCCTACGGCCTCGTGCTCACCTTCGCCGACGAGGCGGCGCACGACGCCTACCAGGCCGACCCGGTGCACGACGCGTTCCGCACCGGGTGCGGCGCGCTGTGGTCGGCGGTGCGCATCTTCGACGTCGATGCCGCCTAGCTCGTCGTCATCACCCCGTGGACCGCGGTGACGGGGACCGGGCCGGCGCAGCGGGAGTCGTTGGACCGCGTGCGGTTGTCACCCATGAGGAACAGGGCGTCCGCGGGCACCTTCACCGGCCCGAACCGGCGCGGCTCGCACGACTGCGGCTCCGGCGGCACGTCGAGCGGCGCGTTCTCGACCACGTACGGCTCGTCCAGCGGCTGCCCGTCGACCGTCACCTTGCCGGCCACGTCGCAGCAGGCGACCGTCTCGCCGCCGACGGCCACGACCCGCTTCAGCAGCGGCGTCGTGGTGTTGACCCAGCCGGCCCGGTCGCCGCGGAACAGCACGACGTCGCCGCGCTTCGGCGTGTACCCCTTCGCGACCTTCCGCACGGTGATGACCTGGCCGGCCTTGACCGCCGGCTCCATGCTGACCCCGCCCTGCGTGAACTGCTCGGTCTCGTCCGAGGGCGCCCCGCCGCAACCGGCGAGCGCGAGGACGACCACCACCGGCCACACCCTTCTCATCAGGCCGATCCTGCCAGATCCGTGGGCGCCCGTGCGGCCCACCGGACCTGTCCATCGGCTGCCGGGTCCCTGCCGGGTCCCTGCCGGGTCCCTGCCGGGTCCCTGCCGGGTCCCTGACGGTCGCGGCGGTCAGGGGCCGCCCGGGGTGACGAGGCCGTGCTCGTAGGCGTGGACGACCGCCTGCACGCGGTCGCGCAGGTCGAGCTTCGTCAGCACCCGGCTCACGTGCGTCTTGACGGTCGCCTCCGACAGGTGCAGCGCGGCGGCGATCTCGGCGTTGCTCAGGCCACGCGCGACCAGCTGCAACACCTCCAGCTCCCGCTCGGTGAGCCGGTCGGCGGCGAGGGCGGCGGCCGTGCCGGCCGGCGGGACGCGCAGGAACCGGTCGATGAGCCGCCGGGTGACGGCCGGGGCGAGCAGCGCGTCGCCGGCCGCGACGGTCCGGACCGCCTCCGCCAGCTGGCCCGGCGGCGCGTCCTTGAGCAGGAAGCCGGCCGCGCCGGCGCGCAGCGCCTCGTACACGTAGCCGTCGAGGTCGAACGTGGTGAGCACCAGCACCCGCGGCCCGTCCTGCCGCTGGCGGATGCGGCGGGTCGCCTCGATACCGTCCATCACCGGCATGCGGATGTCCATCATGACCACGTCGGGGGCGAGGGCACCGGCGAGCCGGACCGCCTCCGCGCCGTCGGTCGCCTCACCGACGACCGTCAGGTCCGGCTGCGCGCCGAGCATCGCCGACAGCCCGGACCGGATCAGGGCATGGTCGTCCGCGACGAGCACCGTGATCACGCCGACCCCCTCGGCAGCCGCGCCTCGACCCCTCCGCCGTCCGGGCCGGCGGTGACCGTCCCCCCCGTCCGTGACGAGCACCGTGTTCACGCCGACCCCCTCGGCAGGCGTGCCTCGACCGCGAACCCTTCGCCGTCGGGGCCCGCGGTGACCGTCCCTCCGTACAGCCGGGCGCGCTCCCGCATGCCGATCAGCCCCCTTCCGCTGCCCGGCGGACCCTGCGCGTGGTCCGGCGCCGGGGCGGCGTTGCGGACCGCGACGTCGATCCAGCGGGCGGTGTAGCCGATGTGGACGGTGGTGGCGGCGGGCCCGGCATGCCGCCGGACGTTGGTGAGCGCCTCCTGCACGATCCGGAACCCGGCCAGGTCGAGGCCCGGCGCGACGTCGCCGCGCTCGCCGCCGACCGCCAGCGTGACCGGCAGGCCGGCGGCGCGGACCTCGTCCACCAGGTCGGCGACCCGCTCGAGGGTCGGCTGCGGGGCCAGCGCCGACGCGGCGTCGGCGGCGTCGTCGCGTTGGACGTCGAGGACGTGCCGCATCTCCGTCAGCGCCTCCCGGGCGGTCCTGCGGGCGGCGGCCACGTGGCGGCGCGCCAGGTCGGGGTCGATGGCCATGAGCTCCTCGGCGGCGCCCGCCTGCACCGCCACGATCGACAGGGAGTGGGCGACGACGTCGTGCAGCTCGCGGGCGATCCGCTCCCGCTCGGCGGCGACGGCCTCGGCGGCCCGGCTCCTGACCTCGCTCCGGGCGGCCTCCGCCTCCGCGGCCCGCGCCTCCGCCTCGCGGCGGGCGGTCTCGGCATCCTCGGCCCGGGCCCTGGCTTCGCGGCGGGCGGTGTCGGCGTCCTCCGCCCGGGCCTTGGCCTCGCGGCGGGCGGTGTCGGCGTCCTCCGCCCGGGCCCTGGCCTCCCGGTGCGCGGTGGCGGCCTGGGCGGCGCGGAGACGGACGAGCCAGCCACCGGTCCACGCGCCGGCGATGAAGAACGCGAGGATGAACAGCTGGCCCGGGGTGTCGGTCTCGTAGTAGCCGAGCGGGTACAGCGACAGCATCGCCGCCAGCGTGACGACGCCACCCGCGACGGCGACGGCCGGCCGGCGCGCATGCAGGGCCGCCGAGAACACCGCGACGAGCATGCTCGGGAACGGGAACGTGCTCTCCTCCACCCCCGGCACCGCGAACACCCGCACCATGAGCACCGCGACGAGCGCCACCACGGCCGCCGTCGGCGCGCGGCGGCGCACGAGCAGCGGCAGCGTCACCCCGGCGGCGAACAGCGCCCGCTGCCACCACGCGCCCGGCCCGGCCGCGGTCGCCGCCTCCAGCAACGCCCATGCGAACAGCACGGCGGTGAGGGTGACGTCGGCGCGCGTCGGCCGGCGGGGCACCCGCGCGAGTGTGGTGAGCGCGTCCACACCGGCGAGCCTAGGCCCCGCCACGGTGTGCCCGCGTCATCCCGCGGTCGCACGCGCGTCAGCCTTCAGACGTACCGGGGTCGCGACGCCGGACCGGTCGGGTCGGCACCTCGCGGCCGACGTGTCGGGGCCCGCGCCGTCCGTACCGTCGGCGCCATGACCACGACAACCACAGTCACCACCGATACCTCATCCGCCCGCGTCGCCGGCTACGCCGCCGTCCTCGGGGCGATCACCTCCGCCGTCGCCGGCGCCATCCAGGTCGTCCGCGTCGACGACGGCAACCCGAAGGTCGGCCTGTCCGAGCACGTCGTCCTCACGCTCGTCGCGCTGTCGCTGCTGCTGTGGCTGCCGGCGTACGTGCGCCTCGGCCGGACGTCGAGCCGGCTCGGCCTCGTCGGCGGCTACCTCGCCGTCGCCGGCGCCGCGATCCTGGCCGCCGGCATGACGTCGACGAACCTGCACGGCGAGGACTACTCCTGGTTCCCGGTCGTGGCCGCCCCCGCGAACCTGGCCTGGCTGGCGGGCTCGGTGCTGCTCGCGGTCGCCACCTGGCGCGCCGGGACCCTGCCCCGCACCCTCGCCGCCGGCCTCGCCGTGGTGTGGCTCACCTCGATCATCCTGTCCCAGGCCGGCGGCGGCCTCGTGGCCGGCGCGATCTTCGCCGTCGTCGGGATCCTCGTGGCCCGCGGCCCTCGGCCTTAGTTGCACGTGAATTGCAAGGAGGGCGCGGTACGGTCCGGCGCATGCCGTTCGAGACCCACCGACGCCCGGTGTTTCCGGTCGACAGCCCGGCCGACGTCACAGCGTTGGTCGAGCTGCTCGGCCAGGCCGCCACCGACCGCGAGCTCAGCGAGACCCTCTACGACCACTTCGACTATGTGGCGGGTGCTCATCCTGAGTGGTTCCGCCCGCATCAGGAGCGGGTCATCCTGGAACTGCTCAGCGGCTTCTCGGTCCCGTTCGGCGCGATGTGCGTGTTGCTCCGCGGCGCCCCGGACCACTGCGTGGAGCACCTGGCCGCCCGTCCCGCACGGTATGTGCTCGAAGTGCTCGCGGCCATCGGTACCGAAGCGGCACTCACCGTGGCGGCCGACCTCGCCCGAGGCCAGCGCGGCGCGAGCGACCTGGAGTACGTCGGCTTCTGGACCCCGCCAGCTGGCCCGCTCCAGCAGCGGTTCTCGTCGCACCAGCTGGCCGTGGAGCGTCGGCCGGTGGCCGACCTGGCCGAGCTGCTGGCCGCGGAGCACCCGGTCGGCCTGCCGCTGGACCGGGTCGTCCGGGACCCGGAGACCACCCCGGTCAACTGGCACTACCTGTCCCTGCGCGCCGCCGCCCTCCCCGGCGTGCCGGCGTGGCCGGCCGAGCACCTGCACCTGCTCGATACGCACCTCAGCTGGGGCGTCACCGGCGCCGTCGGCGAGGACGGCCGCTGGCACGACGAGTCTGTGGAGGCCGGCACGCCGGACGACGACGACGAACGCGACAATGACGGGCCGGACGGCCGCGCCATGGTCGTGCTCCGCCCGTACGACGACACCCTGACCTACTGCAACGGCCACATCATGTCGACACCGGACGTGTTCGGCACCGTCGGCGGCCCACCCATCGGCGTCTACTCCAACCCGTCGTGCCGCTCCTGCCACCGGCTCATGTTCCACGTCGCCACGGTGACCAACCACCTCCGCGGCGACGGCGACGGCTTCCGCAGCCTGTACATCTGCGAAACCTGCCACCTGACGACGTCCGCCGCCTCGAACTGGAACTGAACCCTCACCCCGTCTCCCGCAGCACCAGGTCGAGCAGCTCCGCGATGCCGGCCTCGTCGATCACGGTCGCCGTCCCCTGCTCGTGTTGCAGGAGCGCCTGGTGTACAGCGGTGAGCGCGGGCCGACGTTCGAGCGCCCACCGCGCCGCCTGCGCCTTGGACCCGTGCACGCGCTCCACCGCGAACTGCCAGATCCGGCACGCGGTGAGCACCATGAACGCGGCGTGCTCGGTGTCGTCCGTGAGCGACCGCCACACCTCCAACCAGTGCCGTCCACGATCGACCACCCACTCGGCCGGCACAGGCGCGAGCACGTCCAGCGGCGCGGCCCCGGCGAGCGCCCGCCCACCGTCCCGCGCCATGGACAGCTCCGCGAGCAGGTCCGGGTACCCGCCGACCGCCCGCTCGACCTCGACCTCCCCCTGCCCGTACCGCCCGACGTGCAGCTCCAGCGCAGGCTCCCGCCCCGGCGCCGCGGCCACCGCGGCCGTCACCACGTGCAGGTCGATCCCCGACGCACTGCCCACACCGGCATCCCGGACCAGCCGCTCGACGCCGCCCGCCTCCGCATCGGTAAGGCTCCTGTCGACGACCACGAGCAGGTCGATGTCGCTCCGCCCCGGCCGGAACCCTCCGTCCGCGAGCGACCCGTGCAGGATCACCGACTTCACGGATTCCCCGACCGCATCACAGACGGCCCGGGCAAACAGCCCAGCCGCGTCCTGCGCATCCCCGACCATCACCTGACGATGGTCAATCAAGGCAGAACTCGTTGCCTTCGATGTCTTGCATGACGAGGCAGGACTCGTTCACGCCGTCGGCGAGCAGGAGGTTGCCGCGGACCGCGCCGAGGGGGAGGAGGCGGGCGCATTCGGCTTCGAGGGCGGCCAGGCGTGCCTCGCCGACGAGGCCGGTGCCGACGCGCACGTCCAGGTGGACGCGGTTCTTGACGACCTTGCCCTCGGGGACGCGCTGGAAGTACAGGCGGGGGCCGACGCCGGTAGGGTCGGAGCACGACGCGGACGCCGGATCCGTCTGGTCGGGTGGCAGGACGTAGCCCAGCACCTCCGACCAGAAGCGGGCGACGCGCTGCGGGTCCGCGCAGTCGAAGGTGACCTGGAACTGTTTGACCGACGCCATCGCACCACCCTATAGGTACTTGAGCTCAAGTGCGGTTGAGCTCATAGTCTCCGCGGCATGACCTACGTGATCGCGTTGCCGTGCGTGGACCTGATGGACAAGGCGTGCCTCGACGAGTGCCCGGTCGAGTGCATCTACGAGGGCGACCGGATGCTGTACGTCCAGCCGGACGAGTGCATCGACTGCGGCGCGTGCGAGCCGGTCTGCCCGGTCGAGGCCATCTTCTACGAGGACGACCTGCCCGCCGAGTGGAGCCAGTTCACCGCCGTCAACGCCGGGTTCTTCGCCGGGGTCGGCTCGCCGGGCGGGGCCTCGCGGGTGGACCGCATCCCGGGTGACCACGCGTTCGTGGCGGCCCTTCCGCCGCAGGTCCACGACGAGGCCCTGGCGTAGTCAGGCCGGCTCGTCGAGGCGGACCGGGCCCTGGCCGCGCGTGCCGAGCCGGTCGTCCGGGTTGAGCAGGTCGCACGACCGCATGGAGAGGCAGCCGCAGCCGATGCAGGCGGTGAGCTGGCGTTCGAGGTTGACGATGTACCGGCGGCGGTCCTCGAGCTCGCGCTTCCACACCCGGGACACCCGCACCCAGTCCCGGTGGCTCGGCGCCTCGTCGGCGGGCAGGGTGGTGAAGATCTGCGCGACGTCGGCGAGCGGGATACCGAGCCGCCGGGCCGCGAGGATGAGCGAGATCCGGCGCAGCATGTGCCGGCGGTACAGCCGCTGGTTGCCACGGTTGCGCTCGGCCGTGATGAGGCCCTCGGCCTCGTAGAACCGCAGGGCGGACGCGGCCACCCCCGTCCGGGCGGTGACCTCACCGACGGTCAGCAGGTCCTTCGGTTGCGCGCTCGATGACACCAGTGGACCGTAGGACCTCAACCTAGGTTGAGATCAAGGGGAAGCTCAGGACCATGGTGAGGCCACCCCCTGGGGTGGGCTCCGGGGTCAGGGTGCCGCCCATCGCCGAGGCCAGGCCGCGGGACAGCGCCAGGCCCAGGCCGACGCCGGCGGTGTTGTCGCGGTCGCCGAGGCGCTGGAAGGGCTGGAAGACGCGGTCGTGGTCCTCGGCGGGGATGCCGGGGCCGTGGTCGACGACGCGGATCTCGACGCGCCCGGCGTGGGTGCTGGCGGTGATCGTCGGCCGGCGCGACGGAGGGCTGTACCGCAGGGCGTTGGACAGCAGGTTGTCGAGGATCCGCTCCAGCAGTGCCGGGTCGGCGAGCACCGGGGGAAGGTCGTCGGGAACGCGGATGGGCACCCCGGTGTCACGGACCGCCGCGGCGACGGACACCGGGCGCATCTGCAGGCCCAGGGCGCCGGCCTGCAGGCGGCTCATGTCCAGGAGGTTCTCGACGAGGCGGTTGAGGCGGTCCAGGGACTCCTCGGCCACGGCCAGCAGCTCCGCGCGGTCGGACCCGGACAGCGGCACGTCGCCGCTGCGCAGGGTGCCGACGGCGGCCTTGGCCGCGGCGAGCGGGGTGCGCAGGTCGTGGCTGACGGCGGCGAGCAGGGCGGTGCGCAGGCGGTCGACCTCGGCGAGGGTCTCCGCGGCCGCGGCCTGGGCGGCGAGGTCCTGTTGGCGCAGGGCGATCGCGGCGTGCACGGCGAACGCCTCGACGAGCCGGCGGTCGGCGGCGGCGAGCGTACGGCCGCGCAGGACCAGGCGGAGGTCGTCGTCGATCGGCACCTCGATCTCACCGTCGGCGGGCGCCGTCGAGGGAAGGTCGCCCCCGGTGGGCGTCGTCGCGGGAAGGTCGCCCCCGGTGGGCGTCGTCGCGGGAAGGTCGCCCAAGAAGGGCATCGTCGAAGGCGGGTCGCCCTCGGCGGTCATCGTGGGCGGGTCGCCCTCGGCGGGCGTCGTCGCGGGGAGGTCGCCCACGGCGGCGGCGACCTCCCAGCCCGTGGTCTCCGACCGGGCGAGGAGGGTGACGGCGGTGAGGGCGAACGCCTCCCGGACCTGCGCCAGCAGCGCCGGCAGCGGCCGGTCACCGTGCAGGACGGCGGCCGCGAGCGTGGACATGGTCTGTGCCTCCGCCCGGGCGGCGGTGGCTTCTCTGGTACGGCGGGCCGCCAGGTCGACCACCGTGGACACGGCCACGGCGACGACGACGAACCCGAGCAGCGCCAGGAGGTTCTCCGGGTCGGCGACGGCGAATCGGTGCACCGGCGGCGTGAACACGTAGTTGAGCAGCAGGAATCCGCCGACCGCGGCCAGCAGCGCCGGGTACAGCCCGCCGGTGAGCGCGACGGCGACCGTCAGCAGCAGGTACGCCAGGATGTCCAGGGACAGCGACACCTCGCCGCGCGTGGCGGACAGGCCCGCGGTGAGCAGCGGCAGGCCCAGCCCGGCGAGCAGGAACCCGGCGAGCCGGCGGCGCGGGGTGAGCCCGCCGGCGACCAGCGGCGGCACGGGGCGCGGGCGGCCGCGGCGGGTCTCTTTGTGTGTGACGAGGTGCGTGACGAGGTGCGTGACGAGGTGCACGTCGATCGGGCCGGCCGCCGCGGCGGTGGTGACGCCGACACCCGGGGACAGCAGCTGCGCGAGCCGGTGCCGGCGGCTGGTGCCGAGGACCAGTTGGGTGGCGTTGACGCCGCGGGCGAAGTCGAGCAGCGCGGTGGGCACGGAGGTGCCGACGACCTGGTGGTACGTGCCGCCGAGCCGCTCCGTGAGCACCTGCTGGCGGGCCAGCCGGGCCGGGTCGGCGCCGGCGAGACCGTCGCCGCGCACGACGTGGACGGCGAGGAGGTCGGCGCCCTTGGTGCGGGCCGCGATCCGGGCCGCCCGGCGCAGCAGCGCCTCGCCCTCGGGTCCGCCGGCGAGGGCGACGACGACGCGTTCCCGGGCCTCCCGGGCCTCCCAGGCCTCCCAGGCCTCCCGGGCCGCCTCGACGTCGTGCCCCGCCCGGTGCCGGTCGAGCTCCTCGTCGACCTTCCCGGCGAGCCACAGCAGGGCCAGCTCCCGCAGCGCGGTGAGGTTGCCGACCCGGAAGTAGTCGCCGAGCGCCGCGTCGACCTGCTCGGCGCCGTACACGTTGCCGTGTGCCATGCGGCGGCGCAGCGCCTCCGGGTCCATGTCGACGAGCTCGATCTGCCCGGCGCGGCGCACGACGGCGTCGGGGACGGTCTCGCGCTGCGGCACGCCCGTGATCTGCTGGACGACGTCGTTGAGCGACTCGAGGTGCTGCACGTTGACGGTGGTGAGCACGGTGATGCCGGCGTCGAGGAGCTCCTGCACGTCCTGCCACCGCTTGGCGTTGCGGGAGCCGGGGACGTTGGTGTGGGCGAGCTCGTCGACGACGACCACCTCGGGCCGGCGGGCCAGGACCGCGTCGAGGTCCAGCTCGGTGAACCCGGCGCCGCGGTGCCGCACCTCCCGGCGTGGCAGCACCTCGAGGCCGTCGAGCAGGCCGGCGGTGCGCGGCCGGCCGTGGGTTTCGGCGACGCCGACGACGACGTCGGTGCCGCGGTCCCGGCGGCGGTGCGCCTCCTCCAGCATCCGGAACGTCTTCCCGACGCCGGGTGCGGCGCCGAGGTACACCCGCAGCAGCCCACGCGTCACGGTCACCGCCTTCACGAAGCGAAGCCCCGGTTCTCCTGTCTACCAGCCTTCCGGTCGCGCCGGACCGATCCCTTCCGGGGGTGCCGGCGCGGCGAGCTGTTCGGCCTGGCCGTCCTCACGGTCACCGAGGCGGGCATCACCGCGATCACGCTCTTCGACGACCCGGCGCCGGCGGACAGGTTCTCGTCGCCGTGACGCCGCGGCGGTCAGAGCTCCAGCCGGTAGCCGAGGCCCGGATGGGTGAGGAGGTGGCGGGGGTTGGCGGGGTCGGGCTCAAGCTTGCGGCGGAGGTTGGCGAAGTGGACCCGCAGGTAGTTCGTCTCCGTCTCGTACCGGGGGCCCCAGACCTCGCGGAGGAGGCGGCGGTGCTCGACGAGGGTGCCGGGCGTGCGGGCGAGGACCTCCAGGAGGTGCCACTCGGTCGGGGTGAGGTGGACGTCGCCGGTGGGGAGGGTGGCGCGCTTGGCGGTCAGGTCGAGGACGAAGGCATCGGTCCGCACGACCGTCGCCGTCGCCGTCGCCGGGGGTGCGCCGCGGCGGAGGGCGGCCCGGATGCGGGCGAGGAACTCGTCGACGCCGAAGGGTTTGGTGACGTAGTCGTCGGCGCCGGCGTCGAGGGCGGCCACCTTGGCGGGCTCGGAGTGGCGGGCCGACAGGACGACGATGGGGACGTCGCTCCAGGCCCGCAGGCCCTTCACCACCTCGATGCCGTCGAGGTCGGGCAGGCCGAGGTCGACGATGACGAGATCGGGGCGGTGGTTGCCGGCCGAGATGAGGCCGGCGGTCGCGGTCCCGGCGGTGTCGACCTGGTAGCCGCGGGCGGTGAGGTTGATCCGCAGCGCGCGCAGCAGCGGCTCGTCGTCGTCGACGATGAGGATCCGGCTCACCGCAGTATTGTCGCTCACCGCGCGTGACGGAGCGTTGCGGGAGCTCCGTCACACCGCGGCGGGCGCCCGGCGGCCGAGCGGAACCGGCAAGATGGACGCGTGGAGCAGCGGGTCACGGAGCAGGCGGAGAAGCTCGGCACGATCGTGTCCATCTGGGCGCACCCCGACGACGAGACGTACGGTGCCGGGGGCATCATGGCGGCCGCTGTCGCCAACGGGCAGCGGGTCGTGTGCGTCAGCGCCACCGCCGGCGAGCTCGGCACCGACGACCCGGTCGCGTGGCCGCCGGAGCGGCTCGGCCGCACCCGCCGCTGGGAGGCCGCCGCCGCGATGGCCGTGCTCGGCGTCACCGACCACCGGTTCCTCGGCTACCCCGACGGCGGGCTGGCGGCCATGGACCCGGCCGAGCCGGTCGAGCGGATCGCGGCGCTGCTGGCCGACGTCGCCCCCGACACGGTGCTGACGTTCGGGCCGGACGGCGGCACGTTCCACCCCGACCATCAGACGATCTCCGCGTGGGTCGGCGCCGCCTGGGAGCGGGCGGGCCGGTCCGGGCGGCTCCTGCACGCCGCCATGACCCAGGAGCACCTGGCCGCCTGGAGCGAGCGGTACGAGCAGTGGCAGGTCTTCATGACCGACGAGCGGCCGGTCGGCGTCGTGGAGGAGGAGCTGGCGCTGCGCGTACACCTGACGGGAGCGGACCTCGATCGCAAGATCGCGGCGCTGCTCGCCATGCACACCCAGGTGGCGCCGGCCGTCGCGCTGCTGGGCATGGAGGAGTACCGCGCGCTGAACGACGAAGAGGCGTTCGTCGAGGCCCGGTGAAGCTCTCCCTGACCGGGCCGGACAGTCACCGGCTGGAGCGCCGGCCCGGCGTCGGCGTCGTCGTCATCGGGCCCGAGGGCGGCACGCCGCGCCCGGACCTGGTCGTCGCGCCCGGCGACGCGATCGACTGGTCGGTGTTCGACCCGTTCACCGTCCCGGCCGGGTACCCGTGGCCGCGCCGGATCGTCTACGACGGCGACGACACCGGCTTCTTCCGCTGGGCCGGGCGCCGGCCGATCGAGACCTTCGACTGGCGGCCGCGCGCGGCGCACACCGTCGACGCCGCCGCGGCGGACATCGGCACGCTCGGCATCACCCTGCGCGACGCGCCGCTGCGCCTGACGCTGCCGGCGGGGGGTGGGCACGTCATGGTCACCGGCGACCCGCGCCTGCTGGTCCCTGACCTCGCTCCGGGTGCCGCCTGTCCCGGCCTGTCCTTCGCCCCGGACACCCGGCCCGCGCCGGACGGACCGCCGCTGCGGCTGCCGGGCCTGCCCGCGCTCGCCGGCGCGCACTCGGTCAGGGTCACCGTGCCGCCGCTACGGCAGCCGTTCGACTGCGCGAGCCTGCTGCAGTTCCCGGAGTTGCGCGCCCTGACGCTCAGCGGGGGACTGGCCAATGTGGACGCGCTCGGCGGGCTGCGCCGGCTGACCGCGCTGCACCTGCACCTGTGCCCCGACCTCACCGGCCTGCCCGCGGTGGACACCTGGCCGGACCTGACCCGCCTGTTCGCGTCCGATGTGGACGCCGTGGTGGGGAAGCGGCTGCGCGGGCACGGCACCGTCACCAGGCTGCGCAGGCCCGAATGGTTCGCCGCCGGGCACGGCCTGCCGTTCGCGGGCTGGCCGTCGCGCACCGCGAGGGCGGCGACGGCGGCGTACCGCGCGGCGGAGGATGCGATCCGGGCGGCCACGACGCGACAGGACGTGGAGGCGGCGGTGCGCGGGTTCGTCGGCGCGGTGAACGCGCTGCCCGGCATCGAGACGACGGAGCGCGAGGACGCCGGCGAGGCCGTCCACCGGTTGACCGCCGCCACCCCGTGCGGGGACCTCACCGAGGCGGCGGCCCGCTGGTTCGACGGGGCCCGCGACTTCTGAACGGGTCGACGACGACCGCCTCGATGTCGCGGGCGCACCGCAGCAGCGCCTCCGGCGGGTACCGGTGGGTGTCGCCCCACAGCGTGAACATGACGGCGTCTGAGGCGTCCGCGGTGTCCTCGACGTGCAGGTAGAGCGAGCCGTCGTAGGTCTCCTCGTGCAGGCCCCAGTCCAGCTTCGTGAGCGGCAGCGCGGCCTCGACGTCGCCGTCCGGCGGGTCCGCGGCCGCGTCGTCGTCGCGGGTCTCCATGCGGCGGTCGTTGAGGTAGCACGACAGGTCGGACTCGCGGCCGGCGACGAGCGACTGGTGCGCCGCGGTGTCGTAGTAGCCGTGCTTGTAGGCGCCGATCGCCGCGCTCCACGCCCGCGCGACCACCTCCTCGAACGGGCCGCCGACGTCGATGACGCACAGCCCGAACTGCCGCAGGCTGCCGACCGCGTCGGCGAACCCGGGCCGGAACCGGTTGCTGACGATGACCTGCACGACGGCGGTGTCGGCGCCGGTGAGGCGGGCGGTGGCGACGGCGTACGCGGCGAGGAGGATCGGCCCGGACGCCACCCTGGTCCGTGCGGAGAGCCGCCGGACCGCGAGGGCGAGGGCCGGCGACACGCACACGATCTCCCGGAAGCGTGGGCCGTCCGGGGGCGTGGACGGCACCGGTGCGGGCGGGACCCGCAGGAGTTGGCGCTGCCAGTACCGCAGCGACTTCCCGCTCTGCCGCAGCGCCTCCGGCGCCCGTTGCCGGCGCGCGAGGTCGAGCGGCTGCGTGCCCTCGGCGGGCGCGGTCGCGAGACCGGTCGCCGGGTCGAGGCGGGCGAGGTCGCGGACGATCGCGTTGATGCCGAACCCGTCGACGACCACGTGGTAGTACATGACGACCACGTGCGTGAGCGTCCCGCCGGAGCGCACCACGGCCATCCGCACCGGCCACTCCGCGAACGGGTCGAACGGCGTCGTCTGGTACCGCACCCGCAGCCGCTCGGCGACCAGGTCCGGCTCGTCGTCCACGACGTCCACGACCTCGAGGGCGATCTCACCGGAGGCCGACACCACCTGCCGCGGCGGGCCACCGTCCACCGGGGACAGCCGGGTGCGGAGGGCCTGGTGCCGCCCGGCGAGGAAGCGCAGCACGGCCGCGACCCCCTCGACGGTCTCGCCGTCGCCGGCGCGGACCGCGCCGCCGATGTTCATCGTCCGGCCGGTGCGCCGCATGAGGTCCCACACGTCGCGCTGGCCCCAGGTCAGCTCCTCGGCGCCCGCTCCGTCGCCCTGGAACGCGACGACATGGCTCGTCACTGTCTCCACGCGCAGAGCGTGTGCACCCCGGTGCGGTGTGTCAATCAGGTGGCGGCGGCGGGGCCGGTGACCCGCCACCCGGTGTGGAACTTTCACGGATGTCGGCGAACTGCGGGGCCAGCTTCGCGAACGCGCGCCGCAGCGGACGCAGGAGGTCCTCGGCGGGCGCGCCGTAGAAGTCGGCGGTGCACACGAGGCCGTCGCGGCGCAGCGCGTGGTAGAGCGTCGCGGCCTGCGCCGCCGGCCGGCCCGCACGCAGCTCGGTGAGGTGCTGGTGCAGCTTGTACGACAGCTGCCGCAGCGCCTCCTCCTGCCGCGCCGGCGGGACGTCGTGGGGCAGCCGCAGCGTCACCGTCAGCGTGGGGGAGTCCACCGGCGGCGGGCAGCGCAGCCCGAGCAGCGCCGCGAACCTGGCCGCCTCGCGGCGCACCGGCAGCGGCCACGGCGCGGCCTCGGCGACGACCCGGTCCAGCCACGCCTGGGCCAGCTCCGGCGCGCCCGCGGTGGCCGCCAGGTACACCTGCCGCAGCCCCGGCGGGTCGGTCCGGTCGCGCAGCCAGTCCAGGACGCCGGCGCCGGTGGCGAGCCGGTCGAAGCGCGGCAGCGCCTCCCGCAGCACCCACTCGCCGGCCGAAGCGCCCAGGGCGCGCAGGTCGGTGACCGCGTCGAACGTCCACCGGAAGCCGCTGCCGACATGGAGGTGGCACTCGTGCCGCGCCGGCGGCTCGGCCGGCGGCACCAGGGACTCGGCGGCATCGAGGGCGTCGATGAAGACGCCGAGGTCGATCGCGAACGCGCCACCGTGCCGGTCGTTCCACCGGTGCGGCTCGACGGTGACGAGCTCCTGCCGGCCTTCCCGCGTACGGCGGAAGTTGCGCCCCCGCCCGGCGAACCCGTGCCGCTTGAGCACGGGGACGACGTCGCGGGCGAGCAGCTCGGAGATGACGGCCTTCGCCGTCCGGTCCACGACGGGGCGGCTCACGACGACGGGGGTGCGGTGCTGGCGCGCACGACGAGCCTGGTGGCGAGCTCCACGCGGGCGGGCTCGACCGGCTCGCCGACCGCCAGTTGCAGCACCATGCGGGCGGCGGTCGCGCCCATCTCCGCGAACGGCTGCCGCACCGTCGTCATCGGCGGCCCGCACCAGCGGGTCACCTCGATGTCGTCGAAGCCGACGACGCTGACGTCGTCGGGGATGCGGGCGCCGAGCAGGCGGGCGGCCTCGTAGACGCCGAGGGCCTGCAGGTCGTCGCCGCACAGGATCGCGGTCGGCGGGTGCTTCAGCGACAGCAGCTGCCGGCCGAGCAGGACGCCGTCGTCGAAGTCGAACCGGCCGTGCCGCACCAGGGCCGGGTCGAGCGGGGCGCCGGCGGCGTCGAGGGCGCCGCGGCAGGCCTCGAGGCGGGCCCGGGCGCACAGGTACTCCATCGGGCCGGTGATCACGCCGACCCGCCGGTGGCCGAGGTCGAGCAGGTGCCGGGTCGCGGCGATGCCGCCGCTCCAGTTCGTCGCGCCGACCGACGGGATCGGGTGCATCGGCTCGCCGGTCGGGTCGAGCACCACCATCGGCACGCCACCGGCGGCGAGCTGCTCGTACTGGCGGGCCCGGAACGCCGAGTTGACCGCGATGACGCCGGTGGGGCGGCGGGCGAGGAGCCGGTCGGCGGTGCGGCGCCCGCCGGGCGCGGGGCCCTGCAGGTCGGTGAACCCGACGGCGAGGCCCCGGTCGCGGACGACCTGCTCGACGCCGCGCAGGATCTCCATCGCCAGGTGGCTCTCCAGGCCGTAGAAGGCGACCTCGACGCTCGGCGTCGCGGCCGCGCCGCCGTGCTGCTCGCCGCGCCGGTAGCCGTGCTCGCGCAGCAGCGCCTCGACCCGGTCGCGGGTCTCCACGGCGATGCCGGACCGACCGTTCAGAACTTTCGAAACCGTCGGCGGCGACACCCCGGCGAGCCGGGCGATGGTCGCCACGGTGACCTCGCCGCGGCGCCGGCGGCCGCCGGGGGCTGGCGCGCTCGCGGAGTCCACGGCGCCAGTCTATGGCCGCCTTCGTTCGAAGGACATGGAAACATTTCCAGGCGGCGCGGTGCTGGACCGCACGACGAGCGGGGTGGCCAGCTCCAGGCGGGTCGAGTCCAGGGTCTCGCCGGCGGCGAGGGACAGCAGCATCCGGGTCGCCAGGCCGGCCATCTCGGTCAGCGGCTGCCGCACGGTGGTCAGCGGCGGGATCGACCAGCGGGCCTGCTCCAGGTCGTCGAACCCGACGACGCTCAGGTCGTCCGGGACGCGCAGGCCGCGCTCGTGCAGGGCCTCGTAGGCGCCGCGGGCCATCTCGTCGGCACACGCGAAGATCGCGGTCGGCGGCTCCGGCAGGTCCAGCAGCGCCAGGGTCTCCCGGTGGCCGGTCGGGCTGGTGAAGTCGCCGGTGCGCTCGTATCCGGCGGGGACGTCGAGGCCGGCGGCGTGCATCGCCGCCCGGTAGCCGTCGACGCGGGCGCGGGCGCACAGCACGTCGCCGGGGCCGCCGATGACGGCGATCCGCCGGTGGCCGAGGCCGATCAGGTGCTCGGTGGCGGTGAGCGCGCCGGTCCAGTTGGTGGCGCCGACCGACGGGACGCTCGGGTCGGGCTGCCCCGCCGGGTCGACGACGACGACGGGGATGCCGAGGTCGGCGAGGCGCTCGCGCTGGTCGGCGGCGAGCTCGGACAGCACGAGCAGGACGCCGTCGGAGCGGCGCGCGGCGAGGTGCTCCAGCCAGCGGCGGTCGGGCGCGGTGCGGGTGCGCCCGTGCACGGCGGAGACCACGACGCCGGTGCCGGCGCGGTGCGCGACCTCCTCGACGCCGGCGAGGATCTGCATCGCCCACGGGCTGCCGAGGTCGACGAAGACGACGTCGATGAGGCCGGCGGTGCGGGCCGGCGGCGTGCGGCGGGGCAGGTAGCTGCGGGCACGCAGCAGCGCCTCGACCCGCTCCCGGGTCGCCGGGGCGACGTCGCGCCGGCCGTTGAGCACCTTCGACACGGTGGGGACGGACACCCCGGCCTCGGCCGCGATCTCCGACATGGTGGCCCTGCTGTGCGGCGGCCTGGGGGTCGGCATAGCCCGCGAGTCTACGCCGAAAGTTTCGAGGGCAGCCAGTCCAGCTGGCGCCGCACGTGGACCGCGTCGCCGCCCTCGTGGCCGTTGTACGGGTAGGCGTGCATCACGCGGTCGGCGCACCCGTACGCGTTGTACGCGGCGAACACGGTGCTCGGCGGGCACACGGTGTCGCGCAGGCCGGCGCCGAAGTGGCCGGGCGCCTTCGCGCGCCGGGCGAAGCTGACACCGTCCACGTAGGACAGCGTGCGCCAGATCCGGTCCTCGATGCCGCGGTGCACCGCCAGGTGCTGGGCGATCTCCCCGTAGGGCGAGGCGTCGGTCAGCGCGACCGCCCGCTGGAAGTGGCACAGGAACGGCGCGGTCGCCAGCAGCGCCGCGACGTCGGGCACGAGTCCCGCGACGGCGAGGGCGAGCCCGCCGCCCTGGCTGTTGCCGGCGACCGCGACCCGCGCCGGGTCGACGCCCGGCAGCGCCCGGACCGTGTCGACGGCCCGGACGGCGTCGGTGACCAGCCGCCGGTAGTAGTAGTCGTGCGGCGCCAGGATCCCCTCGGTGACCAGCCGGTACCCACCGGCGTGCGGGTCGGGGGTGGCGCCGCCGTTGCCGTACAGGTCGCCCTGCCCGCGGTTGTCCATCAGCAGGTGCGCGTAGCCGGCCGTGACCCAGGTGAGGCGCTCGTGCGGCAGGCCGCGGCCGCGCCCGTAGCCGGCGAACTCCACCACGGCGGGCAGCCCTGCGGGCAACACTGCGGGCAACACTGCCGGCCGGCTGAACCAGGCGCGGACCGGGTCGCCGCCGAAGCCGGCGAAGGTGACGTCCCAGGTGTCGACGAGCCGCAGCCCGGTGGTCACCCGGTCGGCGGCGAGGACCGGCGGCACGGCCCGTGCGTCGCCGAGCGTCGCGGCCCAGAACGCGTCGAAGTCCGCGGGTTCGGCCACCGCGGGGGCGTACCGCAGCAACTCGGGCAGTGGAAGGTCGAACTGCGGCATGGGTCTCCTCGACCGAAAGTTTCCAGGACGGTCCACACATTGACCAGGAACAGTGTGCGCAGGTCATGCCGCCTAGATCGAGTCCTTGACAGGGCGTAGTGATGAATCTACATTACCCGATGCCTTCCGAATGTTTGCCGAAACTTTCGACCGTGGAGGGAGGGGCATGAGACGTCGCACCTGGCGCTCCGCGCTGCGCCGCGACTGGCAGCTGTACTCCCTCGCCGTGCTGCCGCTGCTGTTCTTCGTCGTCTTCCGGTACCTGCCGATGGCCGGCAACGTCATCGCGTTCCGGCGGTTCCGCCCCGGCGGTGACCTCTTCGGCGACACCTGGGTCGGCCTGCGCTACTTCAGGATGTTCTGGCAGGACCCGACGTTCTGGCACGTCTTCACCAACACGCTGGTCCTCGGCGGCCTGACCCTGCTGTTCGTCTTCCCGCTGCCCATCGTGCTCGCGCTGCTGCTCAACGAGGTGCGCACCCGCTGGCTCAAACGCTTCGTGCAGACGGTCTCCTACCTGCCGCACTTCCTGTCGATCGTCGTCGTGGCCGGCATCGTCTTCCAGCTGCTCGCCCTGGACGGCGTGGTCAACGCGGGCCTGCGGGCCGTCGGCGCCGACGCCGTGCCGTTCCTGCAGCGGCCCGGCTGGTTCCGCACCATCTACATCTCCTCCGAGGTGTGGCAGACCGTCGGCTGGGGCACGATCCTGTACCTCGCCGCGCTCACCACCATCGACCACGAGCTCTACGAGGCGGCCCGGATCGACGGCGCCAGCCGGTGGCGGCAGACGTGGCACGTGACGCTGCCCGGCATCCGCCCGACGATGGTGACCCTGCTGATCCTCAACGTCGGCACGTTCCTGTCGGTCGGGTTCGAGAAGGTCCTGCTGCTGTACAACCCGCTCACGTTCCCGACCGCCGACGTCATCTCCACCTACCTGTACCGGGTCGGCGTGGTCTCCGGCAGCTTCAGCTACGCCGCCGCGATCGGCCTCTTCGAGTCGGTGATCGGCCTGACCCTCGTCCTCACGGCGAACTTCGTGTCGAAGCGGACGGTCGGAGCGGGGCTGTGGTGAGGCGCGCCGTCATCGGGCTGGTCCTCACCGCCGTCGTGGTGCTGACGCTGTACCCGTTCTGCAACGTCATCGCCCGCTCGTTCAGCGAGGAGCAGGCGATCCAGGCCGGCGAGGTCAACCTGCTGCCGCGCGGCTTCAACACGACCACCTACGAGGTCGTCATGTCCGACCCCGTGTTCTGGACCAACTACCGCAACACCGTCGTCTACACGGTCGTCGCGACCGCCATCTCGATGCTGCTGACCACCTGCTACGCGTACGTGCTGTCGAAGCGGCACCTGAAGGGCCGGGCGCTGCTCGTCGGCGTCGCCGTGTTCACCATGTTCTTCAACGGCGGCCTGATCCCCAACTACGTGCTCGTCAGCGGGCTCGGGCTGCGCAACACCATGTGGGCGGTCGTGCTGCCCAACGCCATCAGCGTCTTCAACCTCCTCGTCATGAAGTCGTTCTTCGAAGGGCTGCCGGTCGAGCTGGAGGAGGCCGCCGCCGTCGACGGCCTCGGCACCTACGGCATCCTCTGGCGGATCGTGCTGCCGCTGTCGAAGGCCGTCATCGCCACGATGGTCCTCTTCTACGCGGTGGCCTTCTGGAACTCGTGGTTCCCGGCGTTCCTGTACCTCGACGACGCCGACCTGTTCCCCGTCACCATCTACCTGCGCAACCTCATCGCCGGCTCGACCGGCGGGTCCGACATCTCCACGCCGTCGGACACGGCGCTGCAGATCGCCGCCAACATCCAGGCGGTGACGATCGTGCTCACCGCGCTGCCGATCATGCTCGTCTACCCCTTCGTCCAGCGGTACTTCGTCTCCGGGATCACCCTCGGCGCGGTCAAGGGATGACGCGCCGCCCTTTTATCAGTCGCAGCACCCTTCAAGGAGCTCCCCCATGTCGCACTTGAAACGGCGCACCCTGCTCGGCGCGGCCGGCGCCGCCGCGCTCGTCTCGCTCGCCGGCTGCGGTGACGACGACCAGGCGAAAGGTCAGGACTACACCGGTCACCGCGACGGCGCCATGGACGGCTACGGCATGGGCCAGCAGTTCACCGCCGCCCAGCCGCTGACGTTCTCCATCATGATGCTCAGCAACGCGGCCTACCCGTACAAGGCCGACTGGCTGTTCTTCAAGGAGCTCGCGAAGCGCACCAACGTGACGCTGCAGGCCACGGTCGTGCCCGGCAGCGACTACAACCAGAAGCGCAGCGTCGTCGTCGCGGCCGGCGACGCACCGATGATCATCCCGAAGACGTACCACCCCGACGAGGAGGCGTACATCGCCAGCGGGGCGATCCTGCCGGTCAGCGACCACCTCGACCTCATGCCGAACTTCCGCGACCAGGTCGCCAAGTGGAACCTGCAGGCCGACCTCGACCAGTTCCGGCAGGAGGACGGCAAGTTCTACCTGCTGCCCGGCCTGCACGAGGACGTCTGGGCCGACTACTCCCTCGCGGTGCGCACCGACGTGCTGCAGCAGCTCGGCCTGCAGATCCCGAAGACCTGGGAGGACCTGCGCACGGTGCTGCGGGCGATGAAGGCCGCGCACCCCGACGTGTACCCGCTGTCGGACCGCTGGAGCAGCCCGCCGAACCCCGGCGGCAACAACCTGCTGTCGATCGCCGGCACCGCGTACGGCACCCTGGCCGGCTGGAGCTACCAGCACGCCAGCTGGGACGACGCGGCGAAGGCGTTCGTCTACACCGGCACGACCCCGCAGTACAAGCAGGTGGTCGAGTACCTCAACTCGCTCGTCGCCGAGAAGCTCGTCGACCCGGAGAGCTTCACCCAGTCCGACGACATCGCCAAGCAGAAGTTCGCCAACGGCAGGTCGTTCGTGATGAGCTGCAACGCGCAGACCCTCGTCAACGAGCTGCGCCCCAGCATCGCGAAGATCCCCGGCGCGACCGTCCTGAAGATCCCCACGCCGACCGGCCCGATGGGCGACACGAAGGCCGGCAGCCGCCTCGAGGGCGGCGTCATGATCTCGGCGAAGGCCCGCGACAGCAAGAACTTCGTCGCGCTCATGCAGTTCATGGACTGGCTGTACTACTCGCCGCAGGGCAAGGTCTTCGCCAAGTGGGGCGTTGAAGGCACGACGTACACCGGCAGCGTCGACGACGGCACGATGAAGCTCGCGCCCGACGTCAACTGGGGCGGGCTCAACCCCGCCGGCACGAAGAACCTCCAGGTCGAGTACGGCTTCCTCAACGGCGTCTTCGTCTACGGCGGCACCACGAAGCTGCTCAACTCCCAGTTCCCCAAGGAGGAGCAGGCGTTCCAGGACGTGATGAACGGCCGCAAGAACCAGCCCCTCGCGCCGCCGCACCCGCTCAACGCCGACGAGCGTGAGCAGGCGACGTTGTGGGAGACGACGCTCAAGGACCACGTCAACCAGCAGACGCTGAAGTTCATCCTCGGGCAGCGCCCGCTCAGCGAGTGGGACGCCTACGTGGGCGAGCTCAAGGGCAAGAACATGACCCGCTACATCGAGGTCGTCAACGCCGCCTACAACCGGTACAAGAAAGCGCACGGATGACAGGGCAGCTCGGCGACGCGTGGCGGCACTGCATCGGGGCCGGGCGGTTCGAGCTCGCGTTGCGTCGCGACTACCAGGACTCCCTGGCGCTGCTCCAGCGGGAGATCGGGTTCCGGCACATCCGCCAGCACGGGCTGTTCAGCGCCGGCGCGGGCGTGCACCGGCCGTACGAGTACGGCGGCGAGCGGCGGGTCCTGCACTCCTTCACCTACGTCGACCAGGTCGTCGACATGTACCTGGAGCTCGGGATCCGGCCGTTCGTCGAGCTGGGCTTCATGCCGCCGGGCCTCGCGTCCGGGGACCAGACGGTGTTCTGGTGGCGGGGCAACGTGACGCCGCCGAGCGACCGGGCCGAGTGGGCGGCGCTGGTCCGCGGCACCGTCGCGCACCTCGTCGACCGGTACGGCCTCGACGAGGTGCGCGGCTGGCCGATCGAGGTGTGGAACGAGCCGGACCTGAAGGACTTCTGGCAGCACGCCGACCAGGACGCCTACCACGACCTGTACGAGGTCACCGCGCACGCCGTGAAGGACGTCGACGCCGGGCTCCAGGTGGGCGGGCCGGCCCTGTCGCCGGGCGCGGACGACGGCTGGCTGCCGCGGTTCGCCGAGTTCGTGGCCGCGCGCGGCGTCCCGATCGACTTCGTGAGCCGCCACGCGTACACCTCCGGCCCCGCCCAGCACGTGCCCTTCGGCGTGCACCAGACGCTCGCGCCGGCGGCGACGCTCCTGGAGCAGTTCGCCGCGCCGGGCCGGCAGCTCGCCGGCACGGCCCTGGAAGGGCTGCCGGTGCACATCACCGAGTTCAACTCCTCCTACCGCCCCGACAACCCCGTCCACGACACCGCGTTCCACGCCGCATACCTGGCGCCGGTCGTCGCGGCGGCGGGCGACCTCGTGGACTCGTTCTCCTACTGGACGTTCTGCGACGTGTTCGAGGAGGCCGGGGTCCCGGCGGCGCTGTTCCACGGCGGGTTCGGGCTGCTCACCCACCGGCAGATCCGCAAGCCCACCTTCCACCTGTACGCGTTCCTCGCCCGGATGGGCGGCGAGGTCCTCGCGCGCGCCGACGACCACCTCGTCACCCGCGACGGCACCGGCCGGGTCACCGTCCTGGCGTGGGCCGCCGGGCAGGGATCCGACGGGCACCGCGTCCGACTGTCGGTGCCCGTCGGATCCCCGGCCGTCACCGCGTACGTGGCCCGCTCGTCGGTGTCGGAGGAGGCGGGCAACGCCTGGGCGGCGTGGCGGGAGATGGGCAGCCCGCGATCGCCCGGCGCCCGGCAGCTCGACGCGCTGCGGGAGGCGTCCGAGCCGGCCCGCCGCCACTGGAGCGCGCCGGTCGTCGACGGCCGAGCAGAGCTCGACCTGTCCCTCGCCGTGCACGAGGTGACCCTGGTCGAGGTGACCGCGGTGCGTGACGAGACGCCGCCCTGGTGGGACGACACGCGGCTGCTGGGCGGCCCGGCATGAAGCTCGGGCGGCTCGCGGCGCGGGTCTACACGCTGCTGGTGGTGGAGCTGCTGCTGGTCGCCACCGTCGCGCCCGGCCTGGCGCTGCTGGTCCTGCTCGACCGGAGCGTGCTCGTGGCCGTGGGTGTCCTGCCGGTCGGGCCGGCGCTGTCCGCCGCGCTCTACGCGCTGCACCGGCAGCCGGCCGACCTCGCCGACCTGCACCCCGCCGCCGCGTTCTGGCGCGGCTACCGGCTCAACGCCGCCGCCGCGCTGCGGATCTGGGCGCCGCTGGTGGCGGTGCTGACCGTGGTGGCCGTCAGTCTCCTGCACCGGGATGCGGCGGGTGTACCGGTGTGGTGGTCGGGCCTGCTCGTGCTCCTCGCCGCGGCGGCCACGCTCGTCGCCGTCACCGCGCTCGTCATCGCGTCGCTGTTCGTCTTCCGGCCCGCCGACGTCCTGCGGCTCGCCGCCCACTTCCTCGCCGCCCGGCCGGCCGTGACCCTCGGCACCGCGGGCCTGCTGCTGGCGGCGCTCGGCGTCACGGTGCTGCTGTCGGAGGCGGTGCTGCTGCTCCTCGCCGCCGGGTTCGCCGCCGCGCTGCTGGTCGTCTGCCGGCCGGTGATCGCCGGCATCACCGAACGGTTCGTGACATGAACACGGGCATGAGCTCGAGACTGGACGCGCTGCGGGAGCGGCTCGGCGGGATCGCGTTCGGCGGCGACTACAACCCCGAGCAGTGGGACCGCGCCGTGTGGGACGAGGACGTCGCCCTCATGCGCGAGGCCGGCGTCAACCTCGTCACCGTCGGCGTGTTCGCGTGGGCGTCGCTGGAGCCGTCGCCGGGCCGCTTCACCTTCGAGTGGCTCGACGAGGTCATGGACCTGCTGCACGCCAACGGGATCAGCGTCGACCTCGCCACCCCGACCGCGGCGCCGCCGGTGTGGCTGTCCCACGGGCACCCCGAGGTGCTGCCCGTCATGGAGGACGGCGAGGTGTTCGGGTTCGGCAACCGGATGCACTACGACCCGACCTCGCCGCGGTACCGCGAGCACGCGGCCCGGATCACGACCGCGCTCGCCGAGCGGTACTCCCACCACCCGGCCCTCGCGATGTGGCACATCGGCAACGAGTACGGCCCGGTCGCGTACACGCCGTCCGCGGCGGCCGCGTTCCGGGCATGGCTGCGCCGCCGGTACGGCGACCTCGACGCGCTCAACGCCGCCTGGTACACGACGTTCTGGAGCCAGCGCTACACCGCCTGGGAGCAGGTGAACCCGCCGGAGGAGCCGCGGTCGTGGTCCAACCCGGCCCGCCGCCTCGACTTCCACCGGTTCGCCTCCGACGCGCTGCTGGAGTGCTTCGTCATGGAGCGCGACATCGTCCGCGCGCACCGCGACGACCTGCCGGTCGTCACCAACTTCATGCGCTTCCACCGCGGCGCCGACCTGTGGCGGTGGGCGCCGCACGTCGACGCCGCGGCCCTCGACATCTACCCGGACCCGGGGCAGCCCGACGCGCACGTCGCCGCCGCGCTCAACTTCGACCTCATGCGGTCGCTGCGCGGCGAGCCGTGGCTGCTCATGGAGCAGGCCGCCGGCGCCGTCTCGCAGTGGCGGGTCAACCACGCGAAGCGCCCCGGGCTGATGCGGCTCGGCTCCTACCAGGCGGTCGCGCACGGCGCCGACAGCGTCCTGTTCTTCCAGTGGCGGGCGGGCCGCGGCGGCCACGAACGCTTCCACTCCGCGATGCTGCCGCACTCCGGCACCCGGGCCCGCACCTGGCGGGAGGTCGCGGCGCTCGGCGCCGAGCTGCCGCGGATCGCGGCCGTCGCCGGCACCGGCCCGCGCGCCGAGGTTGCCGTCCTGTTCGACTGGAACGCCTGGTGGGGGCTGGAGGTCACGCACGGGCTGCCGCGCAACGACTTCGACTACCCGGCGACCGTGACCGCGCACTACCGGCCGCTGCTGGAGGCGCACCATGCGGTCGACCTGGTGTCGTTCGGCTCCGAACTGGGCCGGTACCGGGTGGTGGTCGTGCCGAACGCGTACCTTGTCGACGACCGCTGCGCGGCGGCCCTCGAGGACTTCGCCGCCGCCGGCGGGACCGTGCTGTGCTCGTTCTTCTCCGGTGTCGTCGACGAGGCCAACCAGGTGCGGCAGCCCGCCTATCCGGGCGCGTTCGGGCGGCTCATCGGCGCCTGGATCGACGAGTACCTCCCGGCCGGGTCGTCGTTCGGCGTGCGGTTCGCCGGCGGGCGCACCGTCCGGGCCGACTGGTGGCAGGAGCGCATCCACCCCACGACCGCGTCCGTCGTCGCCTCCTACGTGGACGGTGACCTCGCCGGGTGGCCCGCCGTCATCGCCGACGGCCGGGTCACCTACATCGGCACGCGGCTCGAACCCGAGGCGCTGCGGGACGTGATCCTCGGCGCGGTCGCCGCCGCGGGCGTCCAGCCGGTCGTCGCGGGCGCACCGTCGCATGTGGAGGCGACCCGGCGGGGCCGGTTTCTGTTCCTGCTCAACCACTCGCCGGCCGAGGCGGTCACGGTGCCGGCGGACGGCACCGACCTGCTCACCGGCCGGATCCTGGAGGGCGCGGTGACCCTGGAGCCGCTCGGCGTGGCCGTCATCGAGGTCCCATGACGGACGTCCACCCGGCCTGGCTGCCCCCGGCGGCGCTGCGGGCGATCGGCTCCCGCCGCGTGTCCGTGCGCGGCGACGGCCTGCTCGTGCGCACCGTGATCGCCGAGGTCGCGCAGGCATGCGGGCGTTACGGCGGCGCGGTCGTGTCCGGCGGCGCCGACCTGGTGCTCGCGGTATCCACAGTGGATTGCGGCCCTGAGGGGTTCGCGGTGTCCCGCGACGGAGGGGTCACCACCGTCGCCGCCGCCGACCCCGCCGGGCTGCTGTACGGGCTGTTCCACCTCGCGCGGCTCGGCGAGGCCGCGTTCGGCGCGCCGCACCCGCCGCGGGTGCACCGGCCCGGGCACGCCCGCCGCATGCTGGACCACTGGGACAACGTCGCCGTGCATCCCGTCATGGGCCAGGTCGAGCGCGGCTACTCGGGCGGCTCGCTGCTCTGGCACGACGGCGCCCTGCGCGAGGACCTCGGCCGGGTCACCGGCTACGCGCGGCTGCTCGCGGCGTGCGGCATCAACGCCGTGACCGTCAACAACGTCAACGTCCACGCGACGGAGGCGCGGCTGCTCACCGACCGGCTCGGCGACGTCGCCACCCTCGCCGACGTCTTCCGCCCGTACGGCATCCGCGTCCACCTGTCGGTGAACTTCGCCGCGCCGCGCGACGACCTCGGCACCGCCGACCCCCTCGACCCGCGGGTGCGGGCCTGGTGGGCCCTGGCGACCGACGCCGTCTACGCGGCGATCCCCGACTTCGGCGGGTACGTCGTGAAGGCCGACTCCGAGGGGCAGCCGGGACCGTTCGCGTACGGACGGACCCACGCCGACGGCGCGAACGTCCTCGCCGCGGCGCTCGCCCCGCACGGCGGCGTCGTGCACTGGCGGGCGTTCGTCTACGACCACCGGCAGGACTGGCGCGACCGGCGCACCGACCGGGCCCGCGCCGCGCACGACCACTTCGTGGCGCTCGACGGCCGGTTCCTGGACAACGTGGTCCTCCAGGTGAAGCACGGCCCGGTCGACTTCCAGCCGCGCGAGCCGGTGTCGCCGCTGATCGCCGCCGTGCCCGCCACCGACGTCGCCGTCGAGCTCCAGGTGACCCAGGAGTACACCGGCCAGCAGCGCCACGTGTGCTACCTCGCTCCGATGTGGAGCGACGTGCTCCGGTGCGCCCGCGGGATGGCGGTCCTGGACGGCCTCGTCGGCGTCTCCAACGCCGGCGACGACCCGTTCTGGACCGGGCACCCGCTCGCGCAGGCCAACCTGTACGCGTTCGGCCGGCTCGCGTGGGCGCCGGACCTCGACCCCGTCGCGATCCTCGACGAGTGGATCGGCCTGACGTTCCCGGCCGCCCCCGACGAGCTGCGGGAGACGCTGCACGCGGTCATGGACGACTCGTGGCGCACCTACGAGGCCTACACCGCGCCGCTCGGCGTCGGGTTCATGGTCCGCCCCGGGCACCATTACGGCCCGGACGTCGACGGCTACGAGTACACCCCGTGGGGGACCTACCACTTCGCCGACCGCGACGGCGTCGGCGTGGACCGCACGTGCGCGACCGGGACCGGCTTCGCCGGGCAGTACCCGCCGGCGCTGGCCCGCGTGTACGAGTCGGTCTACGACTGCCCCGACGAGCTGCTGCTGTTCTTCCACCACGTGCCGTACGGGCACATCCTGCACGACGGCGGCACCGTCATCCAGCACATCTACGACACCCACTTCGCCGGCGCCGACGCGGTCGTGGCGATGCGGGACCGCTGGGCGCGGCTGCCCGTGTCATCGGTCGGCCCGGCGTTCGCCGCGCGGGTGTCGGCGCTGCTCGACGAGCAGGTGCGCAGCGCCGCCGAGTGGCGCGACCAGATCAACGCGTACTTCTTCCGCAAGTCCGGCGTCCGTGACGCCCACGGACGCCGGATCCCCTGATCCGAAGGGAGCACCGATGACCAGACCCCGCCTGATCGCCGTCGCGCTGGCCGTGGCGATGGCGGTCGCTGCCGGCGTCACCATCGCGTCCGCCGACGCGGCCGTCACCGTGTCCGCGGCAGCATCCACAGTGGAGGACGAGGGCGCCGACTGCCCGGTGCCGGCGCTGCCCGACGCCGGCGCGCTGCCCACCAACGCGAAGCTGCCCGACCCGTTCAAGCGCCTCGACGGCACCAGGATCACCGCGAAGTCCGACTGGCGGTGCCGGCGCGAGGAGGTGAAGAAGCTGGCGGAGAAGTTCGTCTACGGCGAGAAGCCCGCGCGGCCGCAGAGCGTCACCGGCACCGTGTCCAGCACCGGCGTCACCGTCAACGTCACCCACAACGGCAGGAGCGCGTCGTTCTCCGCCCGGGTGGAGCTGCCGGGCGGCACCGGCCCGTTCCCGGCCGTGGTGGTGCTCGGCGGGTTCGGCGCCGACACCGCCGCCATCAAGGCCGCCGGCGCCGCCGTGATCAGCTACGACCCGTACGCCGTCGGCAAGGAGGGCACGCCCCGCACCAACAAGCAGGGCGCGTTCTACAGCGTCTACGGCGCGCAGAGCAGCACCGGGCTGCTGATGGCGTGGGCGTGGGGCGTCAGCCGGATCATCGACGTCGTCGCCCAGTCCGACGGCCGGATCCTCCGGGCCGACGCGATGGGCGTCACCGGATGCTCCCGCTTCGGCAAGGGCGCGTTCGTGGTCGGCGCGTTCGACCAGCGGATCGCGCTGACGATGCCGATCGAGTCCGGCAGCGCCGGCGTGCCCATCTTCCGCGGCATCCCCGGCGAGGGCGCGCAGAGCCTGAGCAGCGCCTACGGCGAGCAGCCGTGGCTCGGCGACGCCTTCGGCACCTTCACGGGCAACCCCGCGCGGCTGCCCGTGGACACGCACGAGATGGTCGCGATGGTCGCGCCGCGCGGGCTGTTCATCATGGACAACCCGCACATCGCGAACCTCGGGCCGCGCTCGGCGAGCGTCGCGGCGCTGGGCGGCGCCGAGGTGTACAAGGCGCTCGGCGCGGGCGACGCGATCACGTACTGGTCGGACGTGCAGGACGGCACGCACTGCGCGAACCGGCCCGAGTGGCGGACCCCGCTGCAGCAGCACATCCAGCGGTTCCTGCTGCGCACCGGCAGCAGCGCGGGCACGTTCCGCATCTCCAGCCGGGCGGCGGGGCGGCTGTCCGACTGGACCGACTGGCAGACCCCGGTGCTGAGCGACGGGCCCCCGCAGTCGCCGTCGCCGTCGCCGTCCGCGTCGGTCTCCGTGTCGCCGTCTGTGTCGCCGTCTGTGTCGCCGTCTGTGTCGCCGTCTGTGTCGCGGTCCCCGTCGCCGTCCTCGCAGTCCGCGGGGCAGGGGTGCACGGCGGTGGTGACGGTGCAGAACGTCTGGGACGGCGGGTTCGTCGCCTCCGGGCGCGTGACCGCCGGTGGCGCGCCGCTCTCGGGGTGGACGGTCCGGCTCGCCCTGCCCGCCGGCAGCGCGATCACCAACGTGTGGAACGGCAGGCTCACCGGTACATCGGTGGCCAACGCGACCTGGAACGGATCGCTCGGCGCGGGGGCGTCGACCGAGTTCGGCTTCCAGGGCACCGGGCCGGTGTCGGGTCTCGCCGCCACCGGCTGCGCCGCCGCCTGAGGTCCTCCGCCGCCGGGCGCTCAGACCTGCTGGAGCGCCCGGCGGATGGCGGCGGCGACGTGCTCGGGGTCGCGCTGGTCATGCACCACGATGACGGCGGTCCCGTTGCCCCTGCTGTCGCCCTTGCTCGTGGCGCCGGCGGCTCCCGCGCCCGTCTCAGGGCCCGCTCCAGACCCCGCTCCAGACCCCGCTCCAGACCCCGCTCCATGGCCCGCTTCAGTGGTTGCGAACAGCGACACGACCTGCGCCATGGCGGCGTCGAGCTCCGCGGCGGGCTCGGCGGTGTCGCGCCGCAGCCACCGCCGGAGCACGTGGTTGTGGGCGGAGACGACGGCGGCCGCCATCAGCTCGGCCCGCAGCGCCGCGCCGGGGGCGGGACCCCACGACTCGGCGATGAACTCGCGGAAGAGCCGCTGGTACCGCGCGACGCTGGCGATCTCCCGGTCCCGCAGGGTCGAGATCCGGCTGGTGAGCGCATACCGCAGGCGGGCCCGGTCCCCCTCCTCCACGTATCGCAGCAGGACGAGGCGCACCGCTTCGGTGACCGCCACGATCGCCGTGTCCGCCGTCGACGTCGCGAGGCGCTCCTTCACGGTCGCGAGCAGGCGGTCGTGATCGGGGAAGATCACGTCCTCCTTCGACCGGTAGTGGCGGAACAGGGTGGTGCGGCCGACGCCCGCCCGGTCGGCGATGTCGTCGGCGGTGGTCTGCTCGTAGCCGCGTTCGTCGAACAGCGCGAGTGCGGCGTCGACGAGCCGGTCACGTACGGGAATCGCGGTCACAGTTCCCCATCCTCCCGCATCGCTCTGACCTGTTGCTTTCCGGTCCCGGTATCCAGTACCGTCCTAATGGTACGCAGTACCGCATCGATCTGGGGAGGACACATGGTCCTGACGTTCGGTTCCAGCGCCGCTACGGCCCGCGCGCTGGCCTACGACCCGGTACTGCGTTCCACCGACCTGTTCCGCAGCGTCGACCCTGACTCCGCCGCCGCGCTGGCCCAGGAGTTCGAGCGGGTCGACGCGGACCGGGGCACGGTCCTGTTCACCGAGGGTGACCCCGGCGACCGGCTCTACATCCTGCTGTCGGGCAAGGTGAAGCTGAGCCGCCGCTCCCGCGACGGCCGCGAGGGCCTCATGGCGCTGCTCGGCCCGACCGACCACTTCGGCGACTTCGAGCTGCTCGACGGTGGTCCCCGCGTCGCCGCCGCCACCGTCGTCTCCGACGCCCGCCTCGCCGTGCTGCCCAAGACGGTCCTGGACCGGTGGATCGCCCACCACCCGCACGTGGCGGAGCAGCTGCTGCGGGTCATCGCCCGGGGCATCCGCGGCCACCGCGCCGCCGTCGACGACCGCCTCTTCAGCGACGTGCCGGGCCGGGTCGCCGGCCGGCTCATCCAGCTCGCCCAGCGCTTCGGCGTCGCCGAGGACGGCGCCACCCGCGTCGTGCACGACCTCACACAGACGGAGCTCGCCCAGTTCGTCGGCGCCTCGCGGGAGTCGGTGAACAAGGTCCTCGCCGAGTACGCCGCCCGCGGCTGGGTCCGCCTGGAGCACAAGTGCGTCGTCATCCTCGACAACGCCCCGCTCGTTCGCCGCGCCCAGCGGGGCCGCCGCCGCTGACCGGCGTCTCTTAGGCTGGTCCGCGTGGACCTGGAGTTCAGCGGCGAGGTGTGGCACTGGCGCGGCCCGTCCCCGTTCCACTTCGTGACGGTGCCGGAGGACGAGTGCGCGGCCCTGCGCTCCGCGGCCGCCCTCGTCACCTACGGCTGGGGCATGATCCCGGTCGCCGTGCGTCTCGGCGGGACCACGTGGACGACGTCGCTCTTCCCGAAGGACGGCGGCTACGTGGTCCCGCTGAAGGACCGCGTCCGCAAGGCCGAGGGCATCGACCTCGGCGACACCGTCACCCTCCGCCTCACCGTCGCCGCCTAGCGGGCCGGGGGCGTGACCGCGGCGACCATGGCCGAGCGCGGTGAGCGCTTGCCGAGCAGGCTCCGGGCATACACGGCGTAGGTGTACTCCGTCGAGCCCTTCAGGCCCTTGAGCGTCACCTCGGCGCGGTTGGTCGTCACGACCCGTGTCTCGGCCGCGCCGTTGACGGCGACCACCAGGTACGTCGTGCCGCCGATCCTGTCCGGGCGGCGCTGCCAGGTAAGTCGGACGCTGCTCGGGGTCACGTCCGTCACGGTCAACCCCCGCGGGGCGCGGCTCTTGGGGTCGACGCCGGCCGCGGCCACGGTGTTGCGGAACACCGTCGCCTCGCGCGTGTCCGAATCAAGGCCGTTGGGGCCGTTGATGAACCGCCGTCCCCACGCCGTGCGGCTGTTGCCGTCGAAGTTGTTCACCAGGTCCAGGTAGCTGAACTGCTTGTCGTTGCCGCTCCAGGACCAGCCGAGGTAGCCGAGGTGCTGTGCCTGCGCGGTGGCCATGATGGCGTCCTCGTCCGGCTTGCCCCACTGGTGCTGGCTGGAGAACTCGCCGATGAGGATCGGCAGGTGGCGCTCGGTGAACGAGGTGAGGTAGCCGCTGACCTTCGGCGCGGTGTCGAACATGCCGTACATGTGGATGTCGAACGCGGTGTTGCCGGTGGGGTCGGCGGCGAGCACCCGCTCGGCGTTGTCGCGCATGATGAACGACTCGTCCTGGCCCCAGCCGGGGCCGTCGACCAGCAGCGTGTGCTTGAAGCCGGCGGCGCGCAGCCGGCGGATCGCGTCGGAGGTCTGCTGCACCCAGGGCCACGTGGTGCCGTTTGCGAACGGTTCGTCGGCGATGTTGACGAGGACGTTGTCCTCGTGGCCGGCCAGCGTGTCGCGCAGGCTGAGCCAGAACTGCACCGCTTCCGACATCGGTGCCGCCTTCTTGTCCTGGCCGAAGCCGGCGGTGTCGTGGGCGTCGAAGATACAGATCAACCGGTTCCGCTGGCACAGCTCGACGACGGTTGCCACCTCCCGCGCCGGGGCCCGCCGAAACTGGTGGCCGATGCCGAGGGTGACCCGCACCGCGTTGGCGCCCGCCGCTTTGATGGCCGCGAAGGAGCTGTTGTGGTCCGGGTACCACATGAAGTCGTGGTTGACGCCGCGCAGCACGAGGTCGCTGCCGTTCGCCTCGACGAGCCGGCCGTCGCGAACCTGGATGCCGATGTGCGGCTCGGCGGCGTGCGCCCGGCCCGGAGTCAAGAGCGCGGCCAGGAGCGTGGCGACCGTCAGCACCGTCAGCACCGCCCAGGTCGGGCCGGCAGTACGCGGTCGAGCCAGGCGCTTTGTGCGCGCAGGCAGAACGTCGTCGCGCCTGGCCGGCCCGAGCGACACCTGGGCGTCGGTTGTCACGGCCCCTGCGGATACCCCGGGTCGTCCGCTCCTACCCGCACCGCCGGGTGACCCGGTCCACCCCCGCCGCTCGGATGGGCGGCGACCGGCGCCGCATCGGCTGTCCGCGTAGCCGCCCAACCGGCCCCCCACACTGCGGTGGCTCGGCAGGGCGCTCGGGCTGGGCTGAGACCTAGAGCGGCCAGTGCCGCATGGCGGTGTCCAGCCAGGGGACGACCAGCAGGACCGTCGGCAGGACGAGGATCGCGGCGGCCAGGGTGTAGACGGCGGCGGCGAGGCGGCGGTCGGTGGGGGCGGCGCCCGGGGCCAGGCGGTCGAGGCGCCACCGGCGCTCGCGGTCGGTGTCGTGCGGCTCCAGCTCGAGGTCGCCGGCGGGGCCGCTGAGTGACCGGAGGGCCGCGTGCACCGGCTCGTCGCCGTGGGCGCGGCGGGCGGCGTCGTCCGCCAGGGCCTCCAGGAGCAGGTGGACGGCGTCCAGGGGGGCGCGGCTGCGCAGCGGGGCCGGGACCGCGCGGTAGAAGGCGGTGAACGACTCCATCACCACGTCGTGGCGGGCGCGCAGGTGGGCCCGCTCGTGGGTGAGGACCGCGGCCACCTGCGGCTCGCTGAGCAGGCGCAGGGTGCCCTCGCTGAGCACGATCCTGGGGGAGCGGCCCGGCACGCAGTACGCGAACGGCAGCCCGCCCTCCAGGACCCGCAGCGGCACGTCGCCGTCGATCGCGGCCCGGGACAGCAGGTCGGCGAGCAGGCGGTGGCGGGCACGGCGCACCCGCGACCGGTACGCCACCAGGAACAGCGACACGAGCAGCCGCACGACGATGACGCCGGCGACGGCCAGGGCCGCGACGAGGGCGGCGACGGCGAGCGTGGTGCCGCGCGCCCGGACCAGCTCCTCGGGGCCGGCGAGCACCACGCCCAGCGCGCACAGGACGGCGGCGAGGGTGATCGCCTGCCACAGCGCGACGGCGGCGCCGGGAGCCCGGGCCGTCCAGCGCGCCCTGGCGAGGGGGCCGGGGACGACGAGCGACAGGGTCAGGCCGAGCGCGCCCAGCAGGAGCGCGGTCACCGGGCTCTGGCGGCCTTGATCGCCGCGGCGAGCGCGTCCGGGCCGATCCGCCCGACGAAGTGCGCGAGGGCCGCGTCGCGGGCGGCGCCGTCCGGTGCGCCGCTGAGGGCGTCGAGCATGAGGGCCGCGGTCATCTCCTCGCGCGTCTGGGTGGCGGCATACCGGTAGGCGCGGTCCGCCTTCTGCTGCGTGACCACGCCCTTCTTGGCCAGCCGGTCCAGCACCGTCATCACGGTCGTATACGCGAGGCCGCGCGACGGGTCGAGCCGCTCGTGCACCTGCCGGACGGTCAGCGGCTCCCCGGCGTCCCACAGCTGCGCCATGACCTCGCGTTCGAGGTCCCCAAGTCCGGCCATGCCGCCAGTGTAACCGGGATTACGGTGCGCGTCGTACTACAACCCGTAGTATCTACTACGAGATGTCGTAGAGGGGGACTCATGGACGTGCTCGACCTGACCCGGCTGCAGTTCGCGGTCGTCACGCTCTACCACTACCTGTTCGTGCCGCTGTCGATCAGCCTGTCCGCGGCGACCGCCGGCCTGCAGATCGCCTGGATGCGCACCGGCGACGACAAGTACCGGCAGCTCACGATGCTCGTCGGCAAGCTGCTCATCGTCACCTTCGCCGTCGGCGTCGTCACCGGCCTGGTGCAGGAGTTCCAGTTCGGGCTCGCCTGGAGCGAGTTCGCCCGCTTCTACGGCGACGTCTTCGGGCCCACCCTCGCCATCGAGGGCATGCTCGCGTTCTTCCTCGAGGCCACGTTCCTGGCGCTGTGGTACTTCGGCTGGGACCGGTTGTCGCGCCGGGTCCACCTGGCGACCATCGTCGTCGTCGCGGTCGGCACCCTGCTGTCGGCGTTCATCATCCTGGCCGCGAACTCGTTCATGCAGCACCCGGTCGCCTACGAGCTCGACCCCGCCACCGGCCGGGCCCGCCTCACCAGCTTCAGCGAGCTGCTGCTCAACAAGGTCAACCTCGCCGCGTTCCCGCACACGATGGCCGGCGCGGTCATGGTCGGCGGCGCGCTCCTGCTCGCCGTCGGCGCCTGGCGCCTGAGGGATGCCGCCGACGGCGACGCGTTCGCCACCCTCGCCCGGGTCGGCGCCTGGATGACCGCCGCCGGCGGCGCGCTCACCGCCCTCACCGGCGACCACCTCGGCAAGGTCATCACGCAGGTGCAGCCGATGAAGATGGCCGCCGCGGAAGCGCTCTACGCCACCACGACCGGCGCGCCGTTCTCCATCTTCGCGGTCCCCGGCTTCAGCATCGAGGTGCCCCGGCTGCTGTCGATCCTCGCGTACGGCAGCCCCGACGCGACCGTCGCCGGCATGGACGACCTCCAGGCGCAGTACAGCGCCGCGTACGGCCCTGGCAGCTACGTGCCGATGATCCCGGTGGCGTTCTGGACCTTCCGCCTCATGATCGGCGCCGGCATGCTCGCGATGGGGTTCGCGCTGCTGTACCTGTGGCGCACCCGGCGCGGCCGCCGGCCCGCGGCGTGGACGGTCCGGGCGGCGATCCTGCTGCCGCTGCTGCCCGCCGCCGCCAACAGCCTCGGCTGGATCTTCACCGAGACCGCCCGGCAGCCGTGGATCGCGTTCGGCCTGTCGAAGGTCGCCGACGGCATCTCCCCGGGGCTCACCGCCGGCGAGGTCCTCGCGTCGCTGCTCGCGTTCACCGCCGTCTACGGCGTCCTAGCGGTCGTCTGGCTGCGCCTCGTCCGGCACCTCGCCCGCAAGCCGTTGTCAGCGCCTGTACCGGTGGCCGCCGACCCCGAACCCGCCCTGAGCTACTGAGGAGACCCCGATGAGCCTCGTCGTCATCTGGTACGCGCTGATCGTCCTCTGCTGGGTCCTGTTCTTCGTCCTTGAGGGGTTCGACTTCGGCGTCGGGCTGCTCAGCCCGCTGCTCGGCCGCGACGAGCACGAACGCGCCGCCGCCGTGCGCACCATCGGCCCGTTCTGGGACGGCAACGAGGTGTGGCTGGTCGCCGCGATCGGCGTCACGTTCGCCGCGTTCCCGTCCTGGTACGCGGCGCTGCTGTCCGGCCTGTACCTGCCGATGGTCGCGATCCTGCTGCTGCTCGCCGGCCGCGGCGTGGCCCTGGAGTTCCGCGGCAAGCACGACTCGCCGCGCTGGCGCCGCCGGTGCGACCTGGTCCTCGCCGCCTGCTCGGCCGGCGTCGTGCTGCTGTGGGGCGCCGTGCTCACCGTCTTCGTCCGCGGGCTCGCCCTCGACGCCGGTGGCGAGGTCACCGGCGGCGGCCTGGCCCGCACCCTCACGCCGGTCCTCACCCCGGCGGCCGGCCTCGGCGCGCTGCTCGCCCTCACCGCCGCCGTCCTGCTCGGCGCCACCTTCCTGGCCCTGCGCACCACCGGCCCCGTCCGCCGGCGGGCCGGGCTGCTGGCCCGCCGGGTCGCCCTCACCGCCGCCGTCGCGGCGCTCGTCGTCGCCGCCGGTGCCGCGCTGGCAGGGGCCGCCGCCACGGTACTGGTCGCGTCGGCCGCGGCCGTGCCCCTCGCCGGGGTCGCCGTCCTGACCCGCCGGGCCGGGACGCGGTGGGAGGCCGGCTCGTTCGCCCTGGTCGCGATCGCGGTCGCCGGCGCCGTCGTGGCCACGCTGACCGCCAACGGCGACGTGGTGCTGCCGAGCACCCTGTCGGGCGCGTGGTCGCTGACGATGTCCGAGGCCGCCGCGACCGGCCCCGCGCTGCGCCTGATCAGCGCCGCCGCCGTCGTCGTGCTCCCCGGCGTCCTCGTCTACCAGGCGTGGTCGTACCGCGTCTTCCGGCAGCGCGTCGCCAGCGAGCGGGTCGCCTCGTGACCAGCGTCGCGGGGACGGCCGTCGCGGAGGGCGGGCGTCGCAGCCGGGGGCCCGTCGACCCGAGGCTGCTGCGGCACGCGCGCAGCAGCCGGGCGGGGATCGCGCTGCTCGCCGTCATCGGGGCCGCGCAGGCCGCCGCGACCGTCGGGCTCGCCGTGGTGGTCACCGGCATCGTGGTGGGCCTCGCCGCGGCGGAGCCCGTCGGCGCCGGAGCCCTCGCCGCGCTCGCCGGGGTGTACGCCGCCCGGGCCGCCCTGACGTGGGCGGAGCAGGTCGCCGGCCGCCGCACCGCCGCCCGCGTCACCGACGAGCTGCGCCGGTCCGTGCTGGCCGCGGCGCTGCGGCGCGGCCCTGCCTGGGTCGCCGGGCACGGCAGCGGGCGGCTCGTCGCGGTCCTCGGCGGCGGCATCGACGCGCTGCGGCCGTGGTTCAGCGGATACCTGCCGTCGCTCGTCCTCGGCGTGGCCCTGCCGCCGCTCGTCGTCGCCGCGATGCTCTTCGCCGACCCCGCCTCCGCCGTCGTCGTCCTCGTCACCCTCCCGCTCGTGCCGCTGCTCGGCGCGCTCATCGGCTGGGCCACCCAGCGGCGCGCCCAGGAACGCTGGCAGGCGAGCGCCCGGCTCGCCGGACACTTCCTCGACGCCGTCCGCGGCATCGCGACGCTGCGCCTGTACGGCCGCGCCGAACGCCAGACCGCCGCCGTCGCCCGCATGACCGACGCCCACCGCGCCGCGACCGTGCGGGTGCTGCGGGTCGCATTCCTCTCCTCGACCGCCCTGGACCTGGTCGGCACGCTGTCCGTCGGGCTCGTCGCGGTCGAGGCCGGGCTCCGCGTCGCCGCCGGCCACCTCGACCTCGGCCCCGCGCTCCTGGTGATCCTGCTCGCCCCCGAGGCGTACCGGCCGCTGCGCGAGGTCGCCGCCCGCTTCCACGCCAGCGCCGACGCGGCCGCCGTCATCGCCGACGTCGACCGGATCCTGACGGACGCCGACGCCGGGCCGCGCTCCACTGCGGTCGGTGAAGGGCCCGGCCTGGTGGCGGCCGGTGTCCGCGTCCGGCACCCCGGCGCCGCCGTCGACGCGCTGCGGCTGCCCACCCTGGCCGTCCACAGCGGAGAGCTCGTGGCGCTGCGCGGGCCGTCCGGCGCCGGGAAGACCACGACGCTGCGGGTGCTGGCCGGGCTGCAACCCGTGTCGGCCGGGTCGGTCGACGTGGGTGGGGGACAGCCGCTGTACCTGCCGCAGGACCCGACGCTGCCGCACGCCCGCACGGTCGCCGAGGCGGTCGCCCTCGACGGCGAGACCCGCCCGGCCGACGCGGTCGTGCTCGGCGCGCTGCGGACCGTCGGCCTCGACACCGAGATCCTGGCCATGCCCGGCGGCCTCGACACCCCCCTCGGCGAACGTGGCCAGGGCCTCTCCTCCGGGCAGCGGCAGCGGCTCGCCCTGGCCCGGCTGCTGCGCCAGGCCGCCGCCGCCCCCGCCGTCGTGCTGCTGGACGAGCCGACCGCCCACCTCGACGCCGCCGCCGAACGCCGGGCCGTCGCCGAGCTGCACGCCCTCGCCGCCCGTGGCTGCGCCGTGCTCGTCGTCGCGCACCGGCCCGCCGTCCTCGCCGCCGCCGACCGGACCGTGGCCGTCACCCCACCCACGCGGCACGCGCCCCCGTCAGCCGCGCCGGCCACCGTGCTGTCACCCGCGCCGCCGGCCGCCGTGCTGTCGGCTGTGCCGCCGGCCGCCGTGCTGTCGGCTGTGCCGCCGGCCGCCGTGCTGTCAGCCGTGCCGCGGGCCGCCGCGCTGTCGGCTGTGCCGCCGGCCATCGCGCCGGTGCCGGACGGTGCCGGGGCGTCGGCCGCCGACCCACACCCCGCGCGGACCGACGACGCGCCGCGCGGACGCGGATGGCTGCGGAGCCCGGCGGTGGCGGTCGGGCTGGGGGCCGGGTCGTGGATCGCCGGGCTCACGCTCATCGCGGCGGCGGTGTGGCTGCTCGTGCGGGCCGCGCAGCTGCCGCCGGTGCTCACCCTGTCCGGGGCCGTCGTCCTGGTGCGGGGCAGCGCCGTCGCGCGGCCGTTGCTGCGGTACCTCGAACGCCTGGTCTCGCACGAGGTCGCGTTCGCGCGGCTCGGCGCGTGGCGGGCCGAGGTGTACGCCGCCCTCGTCCCCAGGGTGCCCGGGCCGGCCCTGCACCGCCGCGGCGACCTGCTCAGCAGAGTCGTCGACGACGTCGACGCGCGGGTGGACGGGGTGCTGAGGGGTCGCCTGCCCGCGTACGCCGTGGGCGTCGCCCTCGCCGCCGCCGTCCTCGCCGCCGCCACGGTGGACCCGGCCGCCGCGACCGCCCTCGCCGCCGGGCTCGCGGTCGCGGCGCTGCTCGCACCGTGGCTCGCCGCCCGGCACGCGGCCCGGGCCGACGCCGCCACCGGCAAGGCCCGCGCGGAGCTGCGCGACGCCGTCGTCGAGACCGTCGAAGGCGTCGAGGACCTCGCGACCCGCGACCCCGCCGCCGCCCTCGCCGTCCCCGGCCGCCGCAGCCGCACCCTGTCGCGCCTGGAGGCCCGCGCCGCCTCGACCGCCGGCACCGCGTCGGCCCTCGCCCAGGTCGGCTGCGGCCTCGCGGTGCTCGGCGTGGCCCTCGCCGCCGCGGCCGGCGGCCACTCCGGCGAGGTCGCCGCGATGCTGCTCCTCGGCGCGGTCGCCCTCGCCGAGCCCGTCCTCACCCTCCCCGACGCCGCCATCGCCCGCCGTGCCGCCGCCGGCGCGACCGGCCGCCTCGCCGCCGTCGCCGCGCTGCCCCGTCCGGCTGCACCGGCCGCCGTGTCGGCCGTCGCACCGTCCACAGGGGACGGCGCAGCGGTGGGGGACGACCCGACCTTGACCGGCGCCGCCATCGCCCGCCGTGCCGCGGCCGGCGCGACCGGCCGCCTCGCCGCCGTCGCCGCGCTGCCCCGTCCCGCTGCACCGTCCACAGGGGACGCCGCGGCGGTGGGGGACGACCTGACCCTGACCGTGGAGCACCTCGCGGCGGGCTGGGATCCGCGGCGGGCGCCCGCGCTGCGCGGGCTGGACCTGCGGCTGCCGCCGGGGCGGCGGGTCGCGGTGCTCGGCGCGTCGGGCAGCGGGAAGTCGACGCTCGCGGCGGTGCTGGTGCGGATGCTCGACCCCCGGGAGGGCCGCGTCACGCTCGGCGGCGTCGACCTGCGGGACCTGCCCGACGCCGTGCTGCGCTCCACCATCGGGCTCGTCGGGGACGCCGCGGACCATGTGTTCGCGACCACGGTGCGGCAGAACCTGCTCCTCGCCCGGCCCGCGGCGACGGACGACGAGCTCCGCGCGGCGCTGGCCGGGGCGCGGCTCGGGCCGTGGCTCGGCAGCCTGCCGGAGGGCCTCGACTCGTGGCTCGGCGAAGGCGGCGCGACCATCTCCGGCGGGCAGCGGCGCCGGCTCGCGATGGCCCGGGCACTGCTCGCCGGGCCGCGGGTGCTGGTGCTCGACGAGCCGACCGAGGGCCTCGACGAGCAGGAGGCGGCCGCGCTCATGGCCGACCTGCTGGACGCCGCCGCGGGCCGCACGGTGCTGCTGCTGACCCACCGCCACGACGGCCTGGAGCACGTCGACGAGGTGTACGACCTGGTCGGCGGCCGGCTTACGGCACGAGCAGGCGCACCAGCACGTCTGTCAGCTCCTCCGCGGCCTGCTCAGGAGGCTGTGACGGCTGCACGATGTGGCTGACGACGAGCCGCACGATCGACTCCGCCGCCACGGCGACGACCTTCGGGTCATGGCCCGGCAGGTGGGTGCCCGCCCACTCGACGACGACGGCGGTGGCCGCAGACAGCAGCAGGTCGAGGCGGGTGGTGAGGTAGGGGAGCAGCCCGTCGGCCCCGGTCAGGATGGCCTTGATGAGTGGGTTGGCGTCCGCCTCGACGAGCGTGTGCCGGATCGCGGCGTGTCCGGCGGCGCGGACGTCGGCGCCGTGGCGCAGCAGCACGGCCCGCACGTCGCCGACGAACAGCCCGATCTCCCGCGCCGCCAGGGCCTCGGCGAGGCCGGCCTTGTCGCCGAACTCGTTGTAGACCGTCTGGCGGCTCACCCCGGCGGCGACGGCGACGTCCGCCATCCGCACGCCCTCCCAGCCGCTGCCGATGGTGAGGTCCCGGGCGGCGGTCACGAGCGTCTCGCGCAGCCGCGCCCGGTTCGTCTCCCGGTACGTCACCGGCAGCATGCTAGACGCCGGACGTCGATGCGTCCAGATTCTTGACACGGAGGCGGGTCGTGTAAACCATTGCGGCATGACCGTCGATGCCTGGCGGGACCGCCGCCTGCCGCTCTGGCCCCTCGCGCTCGTCGTGCCCGCCCTGCCCTTCGCCGGGCTCGCCCTGTCCGGAGGCCCCGCCGGGCCGTGGGGCTGGTGGCTGGCGCCCGTCGTCGTCTTCGGGCTGATCCCGCTCGTCGACCTCGCCTTCGGCGACGACCGGCAGAACCCACCGGAGGAGGCGGTGCCGGCGCTGCAGCGCTCCCCGTACTACCGGTGGATCACGTACCTGTACCTGCCGGCGCAGTACGCGGCGCTGGCCGTGACCTGCCGGGAGTGGGCGGCCGGGGTCGGGCCCGCCGCCGGCGCGGGGCTGGTGCTGACCGCCGGCATCGTCAACGGCATCGCCATCAACACCGCCCACGAGCTGGGCCACAAGCGCGAGCGGGTGGAGCGGTGGCTGTCCCGGATCGCGCTCGCCCCGACCGGCTACGGGCACTTCTTCGTCGAGCACAACCGCGGCCACCACGTGCGGGTCGCGACCCCGGAGGACCCCGCCAGCGCCCGGCTCGGCGAGTCGTTCTGGCGGTTCTGGCCGCGCACCGTCGCCGGCGGCCTGCGCTCCGCGTGGCGCCTGGAGACCGCCCGGCTGAGGCTGCGCGGCCGCAGCCCGTGGACGTGGCGCAACGACGTGCTGACCGCGTGGGCGATGACCGTGCTGCTGTTCGCGGCGCTGACGGCCGTGCACGGGTGGACAGTGCTGCCGTTCCTCGCGCTGCAGGCGGTGGCCGGCTTCTCGCTGCTGGAGGCCGTCAACTACCTGGAGCACTACGGGCTGCTGCGGCAGCCGACCGGGACCGGCCGGGCGGAGAAGGTCGACCCGCGGCACAGCTGGAACAGCGACCGCCTCGTCACGAACGTCTTCCTGTTCCAGCTGCAGCGGCACAGCGACCACCACGCGAACCCGCTGCGCCGGTACCAGACGCTGCGCACGTTCGACGTGTCGCCGCGGCTGCCGGCCGGCTACGCGACGATGGTGGTCGTCGCGCTGGTCCCACCGCTGTGGCGCCGGATCATGGACCCGCGCGTGCTCGCCCACTACGGCGGCGACGCGTCCCTGGCCAACCGGGACCGTAACTTTCACACCCCGCCCGCTGCCCGGACCGCTACCGGTTGACCGTTGTCGATGCGTGCGCCTACCTTCCCCACGCGAAGCCAGTCGAAGCGCTTCGACGCGTGTCAGGCACGCGTGTCAGCGAAGGAAGGGCCGCCATGCGAAGGCGCACCGCTGTACTCCTGTCCACCGCGGCGCTCGGCGCGGCCGCGGCCGGCGTCGTCGTCACGGCGCCGAACGCGTCGGCCGCCACCGGCTGCCGCATCACGTACACCATCGCCAACCAGTGGCCGGGCGGGTTCGGCGCGAACGTCACCGTCACCAACCTCGGCGACCCGGTCAGCGCCTGGACCGTCGTCTGGTCCTACTCGGCCGGGCAGACGGTGACCCAGGCGTGGAGCGCGACCGTGACCCAGAGCGGGTCGCAGGTCACCGCGAAGAACGCCGGCTACAACGGGTCCCTGGCCACGGGGGCGAGCACCTCGTTCGGGTTCAACGGGTCCTGGACCGGCAGCAACCCGGTGCCGGCGAGCTTCACCCTCAACGGCACCGCCTGCACCGGCGGCGTCTCCACGGCGAGCCCGACGCCGTCCCGGACGCCGTCGAGGACGCCCAGCTCGACGCCGTCCAACCCGGGCACCGGCGTGCCGTCCGACGCCGCCTGGGTCGCCACCGGCGCCTGGGACCAGTGGACGAACAACGGGTACACCGTCATCAACGACGTCTGGGGCTCCGGCGCCGGGCCGCAGACCATCTGGGCCCGCAGCGGCACCAACTGGGGCGTCGTCGCCGAGCACCCGCGGACCAGCGGCGTGAAGTCCTACCCGCACACCGGCAAGACGCTCAACCGCACGCTGAGCTCGCTGAGCTCGGTGCGCAGCTCGTTCAACGTCAGCGTGCCCGCCGACGGCGACTACGCCACCGCGTACGACATCTGGGCCAACAACAACGCCTACGAGGTCATGATCTGGGCGAACCAGCACGGCGCGGTCGGCCCGATCGCCGAGTCGTACGACGCGAACGGCGCGGTCCCCAACGCCCGCAACGTCAGCGTCGGCGGCCACACCTGGAACGTCTACCGCGGCTCGAACGGCGCCAACGCCGTCTTCTCCTTCGTGCGGACCAGCACCACGAACGCCGGTACCGTCGACGTCCTGGCGGTCCTGCAGTGGCTGCGGACCCAGAACTGGTGGGGCGACGTGACCATCGGCCAGGCCCAGTTCGGCTTCGAGATCACCGGCACCGCGGGGCGGGCCGCCTTCGTCGACAACAGCTTCTCCCTCGACTACAGCTGAGGCTGGGGCTGCGGCTGCGGCCGGGGCCCACGGCTGAGACCTACAGCTGCGGCTGGAGCTGGGGCTCAGGCTGCGGGGCGGTCCGGCGCACGCCACGGACGATCAGGTAGCCGACCATCCACAGTTCGCCGACGGTCGCGGGCAGGACCAGCAGGTCCGCGGCCGCCGGCACTACGTGCTCGCTGAACGCGGCGAGCACGTAGCCGACGCCGCCGGCGACGAGGATCCAGCCGAGGGCGCGGGGCATCCAGCCGGAGCGCAGCACGCACCAGCCCATCGGGATCAGCCACAGGCCGAAGAAGAGCCCGCCGGCGCTCCAGAGCGCGCCGCTCACCAGGTACAGCAGCTGGACCTGCGCGCCGTCCCGCACCGACAGCGTGGTGCCGAGCAGCGCCGCGCTGACCAGGATGACGACCGCGTTCACGGTGCCGAAGACGGCGATCGCGCCGGCGGCGAAGCTGTCCGCGGTGCGGAACAGCCGGTAGAACCACAGCGCGGCCAGTGCCTGCGTGAGGACGGTCAGCAGCTCCAGGGCGACCCCGGCGCGGGCCAGCGACCCGTGCGCGGTGACGTTGGCCAGGGTGGCGGCCGGGTCGCCGTCGACGAACAGCCGCGAGCGCACGAGCAGGAACCCGAGCCCGCCCGCGACGGCGAGGCCGAGGTAGAGCAGGCCGGTGACGCGGGCGGTGCGGACCAGCGGGTCCATGTCTCCTCCTGAGACGACTGGGACGGGTCAACCTTACAAGGTAAGGGAACCATACGTTGTAAGGTGGCGCAATGCGGAGTGCGCTCAGCCGTGAGAAGGTCCTGGCCGCGGCGGTGGCCCTGGCGGACACGGACGGCATCCGGGCGCTGACGATGCGGCGGCTCGCCGCGGACCTCGGCGTCGAGGCGATGTCGCTCTACCACCACGTGCCCGACAAGGAGACGCTGCTCGACGGCGTCGCCGACACCGTGGTCGCCGAGGTCGTGGCGGGCACGGGCGGGGGGACCGGGGGAGAGGACTGGCGGGACGTGCTGCGCCGGCGGTTCCTCGCCGCGCGCCGGGTGATGCTGCGGCACCCGTGGGCGCCGGCGCTGCTCGGCACCCGCCGGACGATCCCCATGAGCGTCATCGGCTACTACGACGGGATCCTCGGCACGCTGGTCGCGGCCGGGTTCACCTACCGCCTGGCGCACCGGGCGCTGCACGCGTTCGGCAGCATGCCGCTCGGCTTCGCGCAGGAGGTGTTCAGCCCCGCCGCGGCCGGCGGCAGCATGGACGTCGAGGCCACCGAGGCGGAGCTCGCCGCGATGGCCGCCACCGTGCCGCACCTGACCGCCATGGTCGCCGCCGAGGTCCACGCCGCGGCCGACCCCACGCTCGGCTGGTGCGACAGCCAGGTCGAGTTCGAGTTCACCCTGGACCTGCTGCTGGACGGCCTGGAGCGGCTACGGGCGTGACAGGCCGTGCAGGTCGCGCAGCAGCTCCGACATCGCCACCGCGTCCACCGCGCCCAGCTCGACGTCGCCGGTGGCGTTGCGCCAGTACCCCATGCGGGTCCGCGACACGATGAGCGCGTGCAGCGTCTGCTCGGGGTGTTCGCCGGGGCGGCCGATCGAGAAGCCCGGCTCCACCCGGACGTAGGCGCGCGCTCCGTCGGGCAGCGTCCGCTCGATCCATGGCTGGTGCCCGTTGTCCTGGGGCGCGGCGCGGCTCCAGCCGAGCCGTTCGAGGCCCAGCACCCGCCCCGACGGCACCGCCCGGCCGTCGAACGTGGTGAGCCCGGTGGCCTTCGCCTCCTCGGGCGTGAGCGCGTAGATCTCCCGGGCCAGCTGCGGGAAGGGCTGCAGCAGCTCGTAGTCGGCGAACACCTCGGCCCAGCGGGCCACGTCACCGAGGCGTAGCGGGTGGGCGACCGAGACGGGCGCGTCGCTGGCGAGCTTGACCGTGTCGTCGTCGACGCCGGCGTACGAGCCGTCCTCCGCCACCCGGAAGTCCACTGTGGACGTCCAGACCAGCCGGCGGGCGATGTGCCGTACCAGCGGATGACCGACGATGAAGGAGGCGAACTCGTCCGCCGTCCAGCGCCGACCGGTCACCATCGCCCGTTCGAACCGGCCGATCTGGTCGCCGGCGAGGGTCCGCACGTCCTTCTTGAGCGCCGTGAACCGCTGGTATGCGGCCGGGCCGAGGGTGGCGTCGTCCCGCGCGCCGGGCTTCGGCAGCGACTTGAGCCGCTTGCCGGCCTCGTCGGCGACGGTCGGGCGCAGCTGGTCGTCGAAGCCGACGACGAACCGGCGCGGTCCGTAGTCGAGCACCAGGCCGCCGCCGGTGTCCAGGCCGAGGTCCGGCACGAGCCGGTCGGCGAGCTGCTCGCCGGTCAGGCCGAGCCGCGAGGCGACGGTGTGCAGCATGCCGCGCGCGCTGGAGCGGAGCCCGGCGAACTTGACCTTCTCCGCGACGTCGTTGAGGTGGATGAGCGCCACGTCGGTGCCGAGCCCGGTCAGCACCGACAGCCCGGCGACGGACCGCTGGTGCCCGCCGGTGCCGGGCCACACCTTGATGAGCGGGGTCAGCCGCCGCACCACGTCGTCGTCGCCGATCCAGGCGAGGCCGTGCATCGCCCACGTGGCGCCAGACGGCATCCCGATCGACTGCCACCGCTGGAAGAGCGCCCAGCCGAACGCGGCGAGGGACGCCCGGTCGCACGCCGCCACGACCTCGGCGAGCCCGGCCGGCGCCGCACCGGCCCGGGACCGGCTCAGCAGCGCGACCAGCCGCCGGGCGGCGTCGACCGGCAGGACGCCGCCGCCGAGCAGCCGGACGCGCGGAAGGATCGCGGCGTCGGCCCACCCGGGCAGCTCGGGCACCGGCCCGCCGTCCAGCGGCGCCGGCGCCTTCCCCTCGTCCAGGGGCTCGCCGGCGTACCCGGCGGCGTACGCCTCGGACAGCGCACCGGCCGGGCCCTCGGCCCCTTCGAGGAGGCGGATGGCGCGGGCGGGGGAGCGCTGCGCCGCGTCGAACAGCGCGAGCAGCGCGTGCGGCTGAGCGGCGTGCGCGGCGAGCGCCCGGAACGCGTCGTCGTCCGGCAGCGCGGCGAGTGCGGTCGCGATCCGGCCGAGCACGTCGCCCCGCCACGAGGGCAGCATGCCCATCCGCTCGCCGAGGACGGGGACGATCGCGGCGCCGACCCCGTCCAGGACCGTCGCCAGCGAGGCGTCGGACTCGATGAGGTGCTCGCGCCAGAAGGCCGGGTCGAAGCGGTCCAGCTGCCGCCCGTCGCCGAGCGACCACAGGACGAGCCTGACCACGTCCCCCTTCCCGGCGGTGTTCGCGATCAGTACGTCCTCGTCGACCCAGTCCGTGCACCCCGGCAGCAGGAACGCCGCCGCGGCCTGCGACAGTGGCCCCCGCGCGGCGCGCACCGGCGCCAGGGCGGCGCGCACGGGCGACGGGTCCGCCTCGTGGACGAGGTGCGCCCGGACCCGGCCGAGGATCGGCATCCAGTCCAGGTTGCCGGACTCGGCGGGCAGCCGGCGGACGACCGGCTCGTGGCGCTGGTGGAACCTCGCGCCGGGCTCGCCGACCCGCAGCTCGACCAGCTCGGCCGCGGCGACGGCGGCGAACACCGGCCCGCGGGCCGCGATCCAGGCGTCCGCGACCACGGCCGTGTCCACCCGGGAGCCGGCGAGCTTGCGCAGGACCTTCGCGGTGACCGCGGCCGCGCCGAGCGGTGCCACGGCGGCGGTCCCGCCGGCGGGGAACCCCTCCGCCGCCTCCCGCACCTCGGCGTCGGTCTCGGGGCGGGCCAGGGACTCGGCGAGGTCGCCGGCCTTCGTCGCGACGAGGCGCTCGAACTTCTTCACCGCGTCCTTCACCCCGACCGGCGGGGGCACGGCCGTGCCACCCCGCCGCGGGTACATCCCGGCGAGCCACGACGACGGAAGCACGGGCGATTCCTCATTGCGCACCGGCACACCCTAGTGGTCCGTGGGTATGGTGGCGGCGTGGAGTATCGCGCGCTCGGCAGGTCCGGTCTGATGGTCTCCGTCCTCACGATGGGGACGATGACGTTCGGCGGCAAGGGCGGCTTCGCCGCGGTCGGCGCCACCGACGTTCAGGAGGCGCGCCGACAGGTCGACATGTGCCTCGACGCCGGGGTGAACCTCATCGACACCGCCGACGTCTACTCCTCGGGTGAGTCGGAGAAGATTGTCGGCGAGGTCCTGAAGGGCCGCCGCGACGATGTCCTGGTCGCCACGAAGGTGCGCATGCCGATGGGGCCCGGCCCCAACGACGCCGGCCTGTCCCGGCAGCACGTCATCGCCGGCTGCGAGGCGAGCCTGCGCCGGCTCGGCACTGACCACATCGACCTCTACCAGCTGCACGAGTGGGACGGCGTGACGCCGCTGCAGGAGACGTTCGAGGCGCTGGACCTGCTGGTCCGCGCCGGGAAGGTCCGCTCCGTCGGGCTGTCCAACTTCGCCGGCTGGCAGCTGATGAAGGCGGTCGGCACCGCGATCATGCACGGCCTGCCGCGCCCCGTCAGCCAGCAGATCTACTACTCGTTGCAGGCCCGCGACGCGGAGTATGAGCTGATCCCCGCCGCCGTCGACCAGCACCTCGGGGTCCTGGTCTGGAGTCCCCTGGCGGGCGGGCTGCTGTCGGGCAAGTACCGGCGCGGGGTCGAGCCCCCGGCCGGTGCCCGCCACCTCAGCGAGTGGGACGAGCCGCCGGTATACGACCAGGAGAAGCTCCACGACACGGTGGAGGCCCTCGTGGAGATCGGCGCGGGGCACGGGGTTTCGGCCGCGCAGGTCGCTCTCGCGTACATCCTCGGCCGCCCGGCGGTCACGTCGCTGGTGATCGGTGCCCGCACCGGCGAGCAGCTCGCCGACAACCTCGCCGCCGCCGACCTGGTCCTCACCGACGAGGAGCGCCGCCGGCTGGACGAGGTGAGCGCGCTGAAGCTGCTCTACCCGTACTGGCACCAGGCGAAGACCGCGCGCGACCGGCTCTCGGCGGCGGACCTCACCCTCCTGGGCCCGCACCTGTAGACCCACCCAGGCCGCGCCCGCGCCCGGCATGGACCGGTGGATCCCGGGGTACAGCAGCGGATCCTGGGGTACAGCAGCAGTATGGCTGCACGCAGACAGAGTAAGAACGAGCTGGATGCCGGCGACCGGAACGTGATGCCCGACAGCGCCTTCGCGTTCCCCCGGCAGCGCAAGGAACCGCTCAACGACGCGTCGCACGTGCGCAACGCGATCGCGCGGTTCGACCAGGTCCGTGACGCGACCGACGCGGAGCGGGCGGAGGCGTTCAAGCGCATCAAGCGCGCCGCGAAGCGGCACGGCGTCGACATGACCGAGACACGCTGGCAGGAGCTCGGCAAGCCGTCCGCCACCATGAGGTCCTCCGACAAACCCCGCGCCGGCGCCGCCCGCGGGAACCAGTCGCGCGCCGGCGCTTCCCGCGGGAACCAGTCGCGCGCCGGCGCCGCCCACGGGAACCAGTCGCGCGACGAGCTGTACGCGGAGGCGAAGCGCCGCGACATCAAGGGCCGCTCGTCGATGAACAAGAGCCAGCTGGAGACGGCGCTCAACGGCGGTTGATCGACTACCGTTGCGGCATGGAACAGCAGCGTCCGAAGCTCGCCGACGTGGCGCGGGTGGCCGGCGTGTCCCGGGCGACCGCGTCCCGGGCCATCAACGGCCTGCCCGGCACCACGGACGCGATGCGCCGCCGGGTCCGTGAGGTCGCCGCGCAGCTCGGCTTCGAGCCGCACGCGGCCGCGCGGGCCCTGGCGACCGGCCGGGCCGGGTCGAGCCGCCCGGAGCACATCGAGGTCCTCATCGTCGACCCCGACCCGGCCGCGCTCAGCGTCAAGCCGTTCTACGGCCGGGTCCTCACCGGCGCGACGCGCGCCCTCGCTGGCCACGACGTCGCGCTGCAGGTCAGGCAGGTCCCGGCGCCGCCGTCGCGGGCCGGTGACCCGCCGTTCGGCCAGGTCCTCATCAACATGCCGGCGGCCGCCGCGGCCGCCCTGCGCCGCACCCGCACGGTCGCGCTGGGCGAGACCGCGCCCGGCATCCCGTTCGTCGCCCCCGACAACTACGGTGGCGGCCACCAGGCCGCCACCCACCTCGTCGCGACCGGCCGCCGCCGCGTCGGCGCCGTCTTCGGCCCGGCGACCCCGTGCGCGCAGGAGCGCAAGGCCGGCTTCCTGCGCACGATGGCCGCCGCCGGCCAGACCGTCCTGTCGGTCGACGGCGACTTCACCCGCGCGCGGGCCTACGCGGCGATGCGGGAGCTGCTCACCCTGGAGCCGGACCTCGACGCGGTCTTCGCGGCGTGCGACGTCTCCGCGATGGGCGTCCTGCAGGCGCTGCGCGAGGCGGGCCGGAAGGTGCCCGACGACGTCGCCGTGGTCAGCTTCGACGGCAGCGCCCTCGCCGAGGCCGCGGACCTGTCGTCGGTCTACATGCCGGTGGAGGAGGAGGCCGCCTCGGCGATCAGCCGCCTGCTCGACCCCGCCCTCCCACCGGCCGCCCGCCTGCCGACCACGCTCACCCTCCGCGGCTCCAGCTGAGGCGGGCTTGTTGGTTACGCCAGCACCTCGCGGAGCTTGGCGGCGAACTCCGCGGGCTTGCCTGCGTAGGGGTGGTCGCCGCCGATGAAGCCGCCGTGGTGGCTGGGGAAGACGGTCGTCTCCTGGCCGAGCAGCGCCGCGGTCCCGTCGGAGGTGCGGGCGGTGTAGGTGCCCACGGACTCCTCGCCGACGGCGACCACGACGCGGGCCGGTGCGCCGGTGAGCGCCGCCGCGTCGGGCCGGTAGTCGGTGATCGGCCACGACCGCTTCGACAGCAGCGGGTCGTCGCGGCTGCCGTCGTCGTCGGCCGGCATGCCGAACATCGCCGGGTCGGGGGTCGGCTGGTCGAAGAACTCGTCGGTGAACTCGCCCTGCCATGACGTCATGAGGATGAACGCGGCCATGCCGGCGCCGGCCCCCTTCGCCTCGTAGGCGTCGTTGAACATGGCCCGCGCCCGTTCGGCGGCGGCCGCGTCGGGCAGCACCGCGTTGATCGGCGGCTCGTGCGCGACCAGCGTGGCGACGTCGCCGGGGTGGGCCGTGACCAGCTCGAGGGCGGTCACGGCGCCGCCGCTGGTGGCGAACATGTCGACCGCGCCGGCGCCGAGCTCGCCGATCAGCGCGTGCAGGTCCGCCGCCTGTTGCTGCGGCGTGTTGTCGTTACGGCCGTCGCTGCGCACGCTCCGCCCGAGGCCCCGGGGGTCGTACGTGATGACGGTGCGGTCGTCGAAGTGGCCGGCGAGCTCGGTGAACCCGTCGGCCGTCATGGGCTGGCCGATCATGAACAGCACCGGGCGCCCGCCGGCGGGCGGGAGCGGCCCGCGGACGTCGTAGACCAGGTCCGCACCGGGCAGCGCGAGGGTGTGTGTCTGCGTCTCCACCATGCGGCGAGCCTAGGGCATCCCGGGCCCGCCGGCTGGCGATCCGCGCGGCGGTGCGCCGTTCGGGAAATGCCCCGCGAGGCCCCGTCAGCAGCTGTGGTGGCCACGCCGTGCATCCGGCCCCGCGAGCCCCATCCGTACGCCTGATATCCGAAATACCCCCTAGGTGAATGTTTTCACTGCTTAAGGTGATTTTTGGTATCAGGTCAACGGGGGAGAGCAGGTTGGAGCAGAAGTTCGGTGCCTGGCGCGATCGCGCGGCGAGCACCCGCAGGCGGCGGCGAACGGCGGGCGTGGCGTTGGCCGTCGCCACGACGAGCGTGATCGTGCCGTTCATCCACGCCGCGCCGGCGCAGGCGGCCGCCGTCACGTGCACGCCGGTCAACGGCACCGACTGCGTCCGGTTCACGTACACCGGGGCCGACCAGACCTTCACCGTGCCACCCGGGATCACGCTGATCGAAGCCGCCCTGTTCGGTGCCGGCGGCGCGAGCTCGCTGGAGGGCAAGGGCGGCGGCGGGGGATTCACCACCGGCTCGATGGCCGTCACCCCCGGCCAGGTCCTCACGATCACCGTCGGCGAGGGCGGCAAACCCGACTCCGACGTCGTCACGTACGGCGGCGGCGGCCGCGGCGGCCACACCGCCGCCGCGCTGGTGGAGGCCTTCCTCCAGAAGGGCGGCAGCGGCGGCGGCATGTCCGCGATCTGGTCCACCTCGTACGGTGCCGGCCCGCTGCTCATCGCCGGCGGCGGCGGCGCGGCCTCGCTCGACACGGCCAACGACGGCGGCGGAGGCGGCGGCTCGACCGGCGCCGGCGGGTCGGGCGGGGCCACGGCCGGCGCGGGCGGCAACCAGATCGCCGGCGGGACCGGCGGCGACAACAACACCTGCGAGACGGGCGGCGACGGCGGCGCGTTCCAGGGCGGTGCCGGCGGCGACGGCTACAAGCCCGGCGGTGGCGGTGGCGGCGGCTTCTACGGCGGAGGCGGCGGCGACTGCAAGTCCAGCCCCGGAAGCATCCAGTTCACCGGGGCCGGCGGTGGCGGCGCCGGGTACAAGCACAACAGCGGCGTCTTCGGCGCCTACACCTACCAGGCGACCGACGACAAGTCCGCGGGCGACACCGCGGCGCTGCACCAGTCGGGGACCGGTGGCGCCGAGGAGAACGGCCAGGTCGTCATTCAGTGGGTCACGCCGCCGAGCGCGTCCCCGCTGACGTCGTCCGGCCCGTACGGGACGGCGCAGACGGTGCCGGTGCCGGTGCCGCTCACCGGGATGGTCTTCCTGCTCGACGCCTCCAACGTGCAGGTCACCACCCTCACGGTCCCGGGCCAGGGCACGTACACCGTGAACCAGGCCGACATCACGTTCACCCCCGCCGACGGCTTCTCCGGCACCGCGACCCCGGTCGGCTACCGGGTGAAGGTCGGCGAGAACAACGCGAACTCGACCTACACGCCGACGGTCGCCGGCCCGCCGACGCCGACCGCGCCGACGCCCGCCGCGCTGACCAGCACGGGTGCCGGCACCACGCCGCAGAGCGCGACGGCGACCGCGCCGTCGGGCGGCACCGTCACGCTGCTCGGCGCCACCGGCCAGCAGGTCACCAAGGTGACGGTCGCGAAGCAGGGCACGTACGTGCTGACCCCGGCCACCGGCGTCATCACGTTCACGCCCGTCGCCGGGTTCGTCGGCACCGCCACCCCCGTCAAGTACCGGCTGACCAACACCGCCGGCCTGTCGGGCGACTCCACGTACACGCCGACCGTCACGAAGCCCACCAGGCCGAACCCGGTGGCGAAGACCACCACGGGCCTCGGCACCGCGACGCAGACGGCCGACGTCGACCTGCCCGAGGGCGGGACGGTCGAGTTCGTGTCCGGCGGCACCACGGTCGCGTCGCTGACGGTGCCCGGGCAGGGCACGTACGGCTGGAACGGCACCGACAAGACGCTCACCTTCACGCCGTTCGCCGGCTACATCGGGGTCGCGACGGCCGCCACGTACCGGGTGACCGACGCCTACGATCAGCACGACGACGCGACCTACACCGCGACGGTGACGATCCCGCCGCCGCCGGCCGCGCCGGACCGCACCACCAGCGGCGTGGGCGTCACACCGCAGACGGCGACGCTGCCGGTGCCGGCGAAGGGCACCATCGCGCTGATCGACGCCGACGGCAACGCGGTCACGTCCCTGTTCTTCCCGGGCAAGGGCACCTACACGCTGGAGCTCGCCGCCGCGGGCGGCGCTTCGATCGCGGCCGCCGGCACCGTGCCGAACCCGTCGCAGCAGGAAGGCTCCGCCACCGTCGTCTTCACGCCGGTGCTGGGTTTCCACGGCCAGCTGCCGCCGGTCGACTACCGGGTCACCGACGCGTACGGGCAGACGGCGAACGCGACGTACACGCCGCTGGTGACGATCCCGGCCCCGCCGGCGCCGCCGAGCCAGACCACGCAGGGCCCGCCGGACAAGACGCAGACGGCCACGCTGCCCGTGCCGGCCGGCGGCTCGATCACCCTGCTCGACGCCCGGGGCCGCCCCGCCGTCGTGGTCCGGATCGCCGGCCAGGGGACGTACGTGCTGCAACCGGCGAACGGGCACATCAGCTTCGTCGCGATCGCCGGCTTCGCCGGCCAGGCGACCAAGGTCCGCTACCGGGTCACCGACGCCTACGGCCAGACCGCCGAGTCGTACTACTCCGCGTACGTCTTCGGCACGGCGCTCGCGGTGACGGGCCTCGGCCTGCTCGACCTGATCCTGGTCGGCTCGACGATGATCCCGACGGGCGCGACGCTCATGGTCCTGGGCGGCCGCCGCCGTCGCCCACGGCTCGCCTGACCACCGGACCGGTGACGGCCACCCAGGCCGTCACCGGTCTCGACACGAAGTCCTGCGCAGCGCTACACCAGCGCTACACCAGGGCTTTGACCTGGGCGGCGGTGAGGGCGCGGTCGTAGGCACGGACGTCGTCGATCGCGCCCGCCCAGTAGTCGACCGGGGCGCCGCCCCACCGGGCCCGGCCGGTGACGAGCGGGCCGGTCGCGGCGTCGGCGGTGCACGCGTCGATCTGCCGGGCGAGGACGCCGTCGACGTAGAGGCTCAGGTGCCCGGCGTCGGCGTCCCGCACCCCGGCGAGGTGATACCAGCGGCCCGTGACCGGGGTGAGCGGGGCGAGCGCGCGCCGGTCGGCGAAGCTCATCGCGAAGGTCTTGTCGGCGCCGCTGTACTGGAGGAAGAACGCGCTGCTCGTGGCGCCGTCCTGACTGACGACGGTCCGGAACGCCCCGGCCGCGTCCAGGCGCACCCAGGCGGCGACCGTGTAGTTGCCGGTCGTCGGCAGCACCGCCCGGCCCGTGTCCGCGTACTGGCCGGAGCCGTTGAGCAGCAACGCCTGCCCGGCGTGCCCGGCGGTCCACTGTGGAGCGCCGACGAGGGTCGCGCCGCCGGCGGTGCCGTCGAACGGCCACGTCGACACGGCTGTGCCCTGCGGGCGGCTGACCGGCCCGCAGAACGAGGCGACACCGACCTGGTCCGGCGGCGGCGAGCCCCAGGTCGACGCGGCCGTGCCCATCGTGAGGTTCAGGGTTCCGCCGGTACGGACGAACGACTCCGGCAGCCAGCTCTTGCCGTACGCGACGCCGTCCAGCGTCGCGGACTGCACGTACTGCGCGGCGTCGGTCGTGGCGGGCGCGTCGATGACGATGCCGACGCCGTTGTCGCGGGCCACGTGCACGGTGGGGAAGAGCGGGCTGCCGACGAGCAGCTCCGCCCGGCCCGGCACCTGCGGGAAGACGCCCATCGCCGCGAACACGTACCACGCGGACATCGTGCCGAGGTCGTCGTTGCCGGGCAGGCCGCCCGGGCCGGTGGTGTAGACGGTGTCGACGATCTCCCGGGTCGTCGCCTGCGTCTTCCACGGCTGCCCGAGCCCGTTGTACAGCCACGGCGTGTGCAGGCCGGGTTCGTTGGCGGGGTCGTACCGCAGAGCGCTGCCGCCCTTGACGGCCCAGTTGCCGGCGGTGTCGTGGAAGAACCCGTCGAGCCGCCTGGCGGCGACGGCGGTGCCGCCCATCGCCTCGGCGAGCCCGGCGACGTTCTGCGGCACCATCCACGTGTACGTGGCGCTGGACCCCTGCGCGAAGCCCACGTCGGTCGACGGGCTGAACCCGCCGACCCAGGAGCCGTCCTTGTTGCGGGCCTGCTGGTACCCCTCGGCCGGGGTGGCCAGGGCGTTGAACGTGTTGCGCCACCAGTTGGCCCGCTCCAGCATCGCCGCCTTGCTCCGTGGACCTGCCGAGCCGCTGCGCCCACATGCCGGGCTGCAGCGTCCCGTTGACCCACGTGCCCGTGCCCGTGACCGGCTTGTCGAACTGCGCGCTGAAGTACAGCCGGTAGTAGGTGCGCCGACACGCATGGGCAACCCTTCCCGGAGAGACTTCGACAGCAGCCTATGTTCTCCCGGTGATCATCCCGGTGAACCAGCGATGGCCGTTGTCCGTCCTCCTCGCCGCCGCGGACCGATCCGGTCGATGGCTGATCGGTCGGCTCCGCATCGGCGGCGTGTCGTAGTCGTCGATGGCGAAGCGGCCAGGCGGAGGCGTCCTCACGGTGGAATCGGGCCGCCGTCGGTGGCGATACTGTTGCGCAGCGTGAACGACCCGCGACCAGGGAGTCGGCTGCATGGACGAAGTTCAACCGTCGGACATCCGCGTCGGGGTGCTGCTGGGTGGGTCCGGCGCCCGTGACGATCTCGTCCCGGGCTTCGACCCGGATGATCCGGAAGGCTCCGGCTACGCGGAGGCCTGGGGCACTCGCGGGCGGCACGCCGCACCGCGGGAGCACCGCATCGCCGCGATCGGGCAGGACATCCTGCGCGCCGCCGCGGAGGCCGTCGGGCGCGAGGTCGCACTGGTCGTCGGCGGCGTCGTGACCGGGCTTGAGCAGCGCGACCAGCTGCGGACCGGATCGTTCGCGGTCAGCGACCTGCAGCTGAAGTTCGGGGTCAAGGCGACGCTCGGGGCGGGCAAGGCCGTCGAGGCGTTCCTCACCGCCAGCAACGAGGCGACGGTCGAGGTCACATTGACCCTCCGCCAGCCCGGCGGGACGGCAGGAACGCCCTGACCGCGATGGAGGCAGGGGTGGGCCGGCTGCTGACGTCGCCGGAACGGAGGGAGTGGCCGGGCGGCGCTGTCCGCAGTGCGTTCGCCATCGGCGACGGTTACGTGCTGACGGCGTGGCACTGCGTGCGTGACATCGGCGGCCGATCGGCGGAACTCTGGCTCCGGCTGCGGGCCGGCGCCGGGTCGGACGGGTACGTCGACATTCCAGTGCGGCACAGCGCCACCGATCCCGATCCGCAGCTCGACGTGACGCTGCTGCAGTTCGACGAGGCCCGGGGCGACCAGAAGCTCCGGGACCGGCTCGACGAGGTCGCGCTGCCGCTCGGCGTCGAGGTCGACGCGCACGACGAGGTGCGGGTCGGTGGATTCCCGGCGTGGAACACCGCGCGCCACTGTGTGATTCTCGGCGGCAAGGTCGACTCGGTGCACGCGCCGTTCGGCACGGTCCAGACGATCCGGGTGCACATGCCGCCCATGGCGGCGAACCAGCCCGAGACGCCACACGGCATGTCCGGCGGACCGCTGCTGCGGACCGGCCCGGACCGTCGGGAGCTCGTCGTCGGTCTGGTCCGGTCGTTCCCCCGCGGGCGGGACGGTGCCGCGCTCGGCGGCGAGGTCCTGTGCTGCCGGATGGCTGACGTGCGGCAGGTCTTCGCGCCGGTCGACGACGCGATCCGCCGCAACGTCGCCGCGGCCCACATGGCGGCCGTCGGGTCGGTTGAGCTCTCCGACGACGTGGTGCAGGCGTACTGGCCGGCGCTGCGGGCCGGCGGCTTCCAGCGACCCGCCCACTGGGACGTCGAACACCTGGACAAGCTGCGGCAGGAGGTCGACGCCGACAGCGGCGGGCCGTCGCGGGCCCGCAACACGGTCGCGGCGCTGCATGCGGCGGTCCGGGCGAAGGCGGTGCTGACCGCGATCGGCGGACCCCGGCTGCCGCTCGGTCAACTGGCGACGATCTACCACATGGAGGTCGGCGACTGCGTCGGTTGCCACTCGGCCGACGCGATGCTGGTCCGCGCGGCAGACGCCGACCAGCAGCTGCTCAGCGAGAACGCGATGGGTGCGCTCAGCTGCCTCGCCCGGTTCGTCATCGGAGCCGCCGCCGTGCTCGGCGCGAACCCGGCCGAGCATCGGACGCTGCGCTCCTGGCTCGAGTCGCTCGGCCATCAACCCGCCGATGCCGGGCAGCTGTACCTGCACCGGCGTACGAGCGGCGGATGGCTGCTGCTCGACTTCGGCGATGAGGACCCGGCCGAGGTCCCGGGGTGGCCGACGGGCATCACCTGGTCCTACTTCGGAGCCGGTGAGGACCGTCCCCCGGAAACGGTCGACAGCGACGGGACGGAGGACGGGCTGCGCCGGGCGCTGGCCCAGGTCCTGCGAGCCGTGCCGCCCGCGTATCCGCTGGTCGTCGACCTCGCACTGCCCCACGCCAAGCTCCGCGCGGGCATCGAGCACTGGCCGGTACGCGAGGTCGACCGGGAGCTGCGCGCGCTGAGCGACGACTGCCGCCCGCGCCTGCGGTGGTCCAGGCGGCTGTACAGCGAGCAGCACCGCAACCAGCTGGTGAACCGCGCCGCACAGGGTCAGTGGCACAGCGAGCCGCCGACGTTCGTCGACGACATGCTCGCCGACCACCACCGCCTCAGAGACTGGGCACGCACCGACCAGCACCACGCCTGGCTGCTCGGAGGATGCGACCCGCGGGACCCGGCACGCACCGATCCGTTGCGGGTGCTGCTCCAGGAGGGTTACGGGTTCGTCGTCTGGTACCCGGACCGGCTTGATCCCGACCGGCGGCGGGAGATCGGCGCCGCGGTGGCCGGCGTCGCCGTGCCGGCCCGGCGCAACCTGATACCGGACCAGCTGCCGCGGTTCACCGGATTCCGTCCTGCCGTGATCTGGGACGACCCGGCGGGCCGCGGCCACTTCAAGCTGCCTGGGCAGCTCATCGGGGAACCAATCCAGGACCGGCGCGGGACCGGCGAGCATCGGAGCGGCGAATGACGAAGAAGCTGACGGAGACGCCGTGGCGGATCTTCACCGGGTCCGGGGTGGCGGGCGCGGACGACGCATGGAAGACGTTGCCGCCACCGCCACCATGGCGCGACCGCGCGAAGGCGATCCACAGCTTCGTCATCGAGGAACCGCTGCTGGACGCGGTGAACGCGGCGCTGCACCTGCGCCGGCCGCTGCTGCTCACCGGACCGCCGGGCTCGGGGAAGTCGACGCTGGCCAGTCTCATCGCCGCGGAGCTCCACCTCGGTGAAGTGCTGAACTGGCACGTGACGTCGCGGAGCACGCTCACCGACGCGCTGTACCACTACGACGCGCTCGGCCGCCTGCACGCCACGCAGACCGCTCCCGAGGGGGAAGCCGTCGGCGTCGACCGGTTCGTGACGCTCGGCCCGCTCGGCACGGCGCTCGCGGCGGCCGACCGTCCCCGTGCGGTGCTCATCGACGAGATCGACAAGAGTGACTTCGATCTGCCCGGCGACCTGCTCAACGTGCTGGACGAGGGCGAGTTCGAGATCCCCGCGCTGGCCCGCGACTCGCAGCCGGAATCGGCCACGGCGGTCACCCATCGCGTCCGTGGAGCGGACCGTGCCAGGCACGCGGTGACCAACGGCGTCGTCCGGCGGACGCACTGGCCGGTGATCGTGCTGACGAGCAATGGCGAGCGGGCGTTCCCGGCGCCGTTCCTGCGCAGGTGCGTCCGCTTCGAGATGCCGACCGCGAGGGAGTCGTTCATCCAGGCCGTCGTCGCCCGGCACATCGGACACGCCGCGGTCCGTGAACAGGACGAGATCCGTGCGTTCGCCGCACGCCTCGTCAAGGGTGAGAACCTCGCCCTGGACCAGTTGCTGAACTTCCTCTACCTGTTCTCCGGCCCGGGCGGGACGGACCCTGATGTCAGGTCCCGGATGCAGGCGGTGTTGCTGCAGGAGTTGAACGGCAAGTGATCGATCGCATCGTTCTGGCGCTGGCCGAACAGATGCCGGACGCCACCCCGGAGGAGATCGCCGACCTGCTCTGGCTCACCGCCAGGACCATCCCCACGGCCGCCCCCACGGCCGTCGCCGCGACGGTCCCCGTCGACGGATCGCCGGCGGACGTGGCAGCGGCGGCGGACGGGCAGCCGCCTCCGGTGCTCGATGCCGGGCCTGCGCCGCCCCGGGAGGCCGAGACCCCCGCGCCGGCGCACCGGCACGGGCTCGTCGAGCACAGTGTGGCAGGCACGACGCCCGCCGCTCCGGCGCCCGCCGTCGCGGTCGGCCTGCGGGCACCCGATGCCACGGACCGGCCCGACGCCACCGCCCGGTCGTTCGCCGCCTTCCGCCGGATCCGCCGGCCCGGGCGGCCGGTCGTCGACGTGGACGCCACGGTCGAGGCGACGGCGGACGCCCGCCGGCTGACGCTGGTCACGCGCCCCGTCGACGAGCGCGGGCTGGACGTCGCCGTGGTCGTCGACCGGCTGTCCACCGCGGCGGTGTGGGCGGGTCTGCTCACCGAGTTCGAGCTGCTGCTGCGGCGGTCGGGCGCCTTCCGGATGGTGCACCGATGGGACCTGGTGCCGGGCGACACACCCGATCATCCGGTGCGGCTGCGCGACGCGGCCAAGGTGCACCACCCCGCCGACCGCATCGTCGACCCGACCGGCCGGCGGCTCATCCTGGTGATCACCGACGGGGTCGCCGACCACTGGTACGCCCCGCCGGTCTGGACGGCACTGCGCCGCTGGGCCGCCCTGGCCCCGACGGCGATCGTCCACCTGCTGCCCGAACGCTACCTGGGGTCGGTCGCCCTCGGCCGTCCCGATGTGGCGGTCCGCGGGCGGCGCCGGGCCGGCACGAACGCGACCGCCGAGGTGCGGGTGCCGTGGTGGGGGGACGCGGCGCCGGCCGGCGCCCTGTCCTTGCCGGTGGTGCCGCTGACTCCGGCGGGGCTGACGAGCTGGGCCGACGCGGTCGCCTCCGGCGATGGCTGGGTCAAGGCGATCTGGTCGGCGCCGCCCCCGGGACCGCCCGGCGCCACGGCGAACAGGCTGCTCACACCCGCGGAGCGGGTCCGCGCCTTCCGGGCACAGGCGACTCCGGACGCGCGGGAGCTCGCGCGATTCCTCGCCGGCGCACCGACCCTGTCGCTGCCGCTGATCCGGGTCCTGCAGCGCCGGTTGTTGTCGTCCGCCGATCCGTCGCCCATCGCCGAGATCATGATCAGTGGCCTCCTGGAGCGCCTCAGCGGTGATCCCGACGACGAGCACGCCGTGCTGACCTTCCGCCCGGACGTCGCATCGCTGCTCAGGCGCGGTGCCACCGCGAGCGAGGACTGGGACACCTTCGAGATCCTGACCGACTTCCTGGAGCGCCATGCCGGCTCGGGCACGTCCGTCCACGCGCTGCTGGCGGAGCCCGCCGGCAGCGCGGTGGTCGACCCGGCGCTGAAACCGTTCGCCGCGATGGGCCGGGCGACCGCGCTCCGCCTCGGTATCGACCTGTCGACGGCGGCCACCATCGAACAGGTGCCCACCGCGACCCCGGGACCCGCAGCGACAGCGATGGCGTACCGAACCAGCACGGTGACCGTGGTCGGCGATGCGCGGGCCGGCAAGACGGCGCTCGTCCAGGCACTCCTCGGCGGCACCTTCGAGCACCCGCCGGGCACCCGCCGGGCGCTGCGGCGCCTGCACCGGCAGGACCTCGCCACGCCGGACGGCATGGAACGGCGGGAGGTGTGGCTGCACGAGCCCTCGAGCGGGCTGCCGTTGCGGTTCGCGCGCGAGGGCGGGGCCGTCGTCCTCGTCGTGGTCGACCTCCGGAACGCGCACACGGCCGTCAACCAGGCAGTCCGATGGGCGGCGCTGATCGACTCGTCCCGGTCCGGCCGACCCGTGACGAAGTTCCTGGTCGCGTCGCGTGCGGACGAGGTGAGTCCGGACGCCTCGGTGATGAGCCGCTTGAACGAGTGCGGCTTCGACGGTGTCTTCCGGACCAGCGCCCAGGACGGTACGGGCATCCCCTCGCTGCTCGACGCGATCGTGGGCGGCCGGTGGTCGGGCGAGGTGCCACCGTTCGCGGCGACAGCGGCGTTCATGGGTGCGAAGGAGACGGTCGAACGCGGAAGGTCCGAGACCCCGATCACCGATCTGGCGATCATGCTCGGCGATCACCGGCGGCGGACCGGTCAGACCCCCGACCGTGCGATGTTCGTCGCCGCGCTGCGGCAGTTGCAGGCGTTCGGCCAGGTGAGCGGCACACCGGCGGAGGACGTCTGGATTCTCGATCCGCCGCTGCTGGACGAGTACGTCGCGGCGATCGGGTCAGCCGCCGCCGTCACCGTCCTCGGCGCGGTCGCCGAGGAGCGCGCCCTGGCGGGTGACGTGCCCCGCCGCCCCGCCTGGTCGGCCGGTTGGCGGCACGAGCAGCTGCTGTGGTCCTGCGCCGTCGACGCGGTGCTGCGCGGGGGAGTCGCGACGAGGGTCGGCGGCGACGGCGACACGATGCTCGTCTTTCCGGCGATGTACCGCCCTTCAGACGCCTCCTACCCCGGCGAGCGCAGCCATGCGGCGACGTTCACCTTCGGCAGCGAGACACCCGGCGTCTTCGCCGCGGTCGCGGCCCACATCGAGCGCATGGCCCGCTTTCAGCTGCGGCACCTCTATCGTGACGCCGCGGTGTTCAGCGGTCCGGCCGGCGCCGTCTGCGGCATCTCGTCCGTGCTCCCCGGCGATGCCGGCGGCCGGTGGTCGGTGCAGGTGTTCTTCGGCGGGCACACCGTCGCCGAGGTCCGTGACGACTTCGTCGCCGTCGTCCACGGGCAGTTGCAGCGCTACGCGGCGCCCGGATCGGTTGCCAGGAGCGAACCTCCGGCCGCCGAGGCGCCGCCGGCCTCGGTCGGCTCGCCGCCGGCACCCGCTCCGACCGACGAGGTCCGCGTCGTCTTCGTCGGGCCGGCCGGTAGCGGCAAGACGACCTTCCTGCTCGGGATCCTGGGCGGACAGCCGAACCCGGCGGTGTACGGCAGCTGGACCGCGATTCCTCCGGAGCACTCGTCCGTGGCCGATGACCTGTATCGAATGGCGCGACTCCATACGTTTCCGGACCCGACCGTGACGGACCAGAATGAGTCCTGGATCGTCGCCGGCACCAGGCCGGTTCCGCCCAGACGGAGGTTCCTGGGGGCGCGGACCAGGCCGGCGACACGTGAGATGCAGTTCGATCTCCGTCTGGTCGATTCGCCGGGTGCTCGCTCGCTCGAAGCCGACGACGACTTCGTCGATCTCCTGTCGCGCGCCGACGCGATCATCCTGATGGTCGACCCGACGAGGCTCCTGCCCGCCTTCCGCTCCGACATCGGTCAGTTGTCGACCTACGACTACCTGCACAGGCTGCTGCCGAAGCTGCTGCGCAGGCAGCTCGACCTCGGCGGGCCGGCCCGGCTCGGGCAGCACCTCGCCGTGTGCGTCTCCAAGTTCGACGAGCCGAGCGTGTACGAGTTCGGACAATGGCTCGGTGTGGTGGACCGGCAGGCCGTCGGGCAACCGACGGTCGAGTCCGGGGCCAAGGCATCGCGGTTCGTCACGGCGTTGTGCGACGCGAGCGCCGAGCCCAACGACGCCCTCGTGCCGAGCTTGTTGCAGCGGCACTTCCGCCCGGACCGGATCACATATCACGTGACGTCGTCGATCGGCTTCTTCGTGTCGCCGGCCGTGGGGTTCAACGAGCGGGACTTCGCCAATGTGGACGACCGTCGCGGGCGCAGGCAGTTCCTGCGGCTCGCGCCCTTGAACGTGTGGGAAGTGCTGATCGAGTTGGCCGACGCCGTCCGGCTCGCGCGGGCCGGAGGCTAGGGCTCGCCGTCGAAACGGCCGGTGCCGGCGGGCGACGCACGCGTCGCGCCACCGGCACCTGACCAACCAGCGTCGTCAGCGCAGCGGGACGTCCACATAGGAGCCGCCGGCGACGGTGGCCGTGGAGCCGAGGGTGTTGGCGTCGTAGTACAGCGGGTCGGTCGTGTCGACGACGAGGGTCAGCGAGTGGCCCGCCGGCACGTCGTACGCCGTCGCCGACAGCGAGAAGTCCAGGCTGCGGCTGCCGGTCGCGGTGCCGAGCCAGGTCGCCGGGGCGTGCGTGATGAGCTTCGCGTTGCCGAGGCTGTCCAGGTCGTACAGGTACGCGACGACCGTGCCCTGCGCCGCGGTGCCGGTCAGGTTCAGGTGGACGCGGGGGATGCCGCGGATCCGGGCCGCGGTCGACGGGCGGTCCGACGCCCAGACGCCGGCGCGGAGCCGGTCGACGGACGGCAGCCAGATCTGCGGCAGGATCCCGGTGAGCGCGGCGGCGCCGTTGGTGAGCAGGACGACCCCGCCGTCGGCGGTCGTGTTCAGGTCGCCCGGCAGGGTCTTGCTCCAGCCCGGGGACGGGTTGCCCCCGAGCAGTCCGGTGCCGTCCCACCAGCGGATCTGGCCCAGGCCGTACCGGCGAGGACTCCCGCTGAAGGAGGACCAGGCGGAATAGGACTCGGTGGCGGCGTTGTGCGGCTTCACGAGCACGCCCGGCTCCTGGTCGATGCCGGTGGCGACGCCCGCCAGGTACTGGTCGAACCAGCGGGACGCGCTGGTCCACACGTCGTTGGGCAGGCCGGCGACGCCGGTGAGCTCGGCGATCGCGTGGTCGCCGGGGCGCAGCTCGAGCCGCTTCGGCCCGGCGAGCCGGCCGTAGAAGTCGGCGAGCTGGTTGGGCGGGAAGATCGAGTCGCCCCACGAGTTGGCGATGAGGACCGCCGGACGGCTGGCGTTGATCGCGTCGAGGTAGGTCGCCGCGGACCGTACGCCGGCCCACTCCATGATCTGGGCGACGTTGCGGTTGGCGTTGAAGTCGTCGAGCTTGCCGGTGAGGTCGGGGCCGGCGTTGCCGAGCAGGGCGGCGGCGAGCTGCAGCAGCCCGGCCGACTGCCGGTGGCGGGTCTGGTCGCCGTACAGCGAGTAGACCAGGTCCGTCCATCCGCTCATCGCCACGACGGCGCGGATCCGGCGGTCGAAGGCCGAGCCGAGCAGGCTGATGCCGGCGCCGTACGAGATGCCGCCGGCACCGATCCGGGCCGGGTCGGCGGCGGTGTTGGCGATCGTCCAGTCGATGACGGCCGACAGGTCGGCCATGTCCTTCGGCCCGGCGGTGTCGATCTCGCCGCCGGAGGCCCACCAGCCGCGCGGGGTGTAGGAGACGACGACGTATCCACGGCCCGCGAAGGCCTTCGCCTGGGCGATGTACTCGAGGTCGTTGAGCCCCCAGCTGGCGGGGAACACGATCGCCGGGTAGCGGCCGGCGGCGGACGGGGCGATCACATTGGCCTTGAGGACCACGCCGCCGGCGCCGGTGATGTCGACGAACCGGAACCCGGTGGTGGCGACGGCCGCGGTCTGTGCAGTGGCGGCGGCCGGTGCGGCGGTCGCGGGGGCGGGGGTCGCCGCGGTCAGGACGGCGGCGGCGAGCACGGACAGCAGGCAGACGGGCAGGGATGTTCGGCGCTTCGCCATGCGCCCTCCTTCATCGGGCGGGGGACAGGCAGGGGCGGCTGCCTCGGTGGCGGGAGCGTAGAAGCGGGTACCGAGAATTTGAAGTTCATGACATTATCGTTACTAGTCGGTAACATGAGGGGTCGCTGTGCCGGTTTTGAGGGGGTGGGGGCCGTGTTGTACGGCGTACAGACGCCGCGCCGCCGGGACGCGCAGCGCAACCGCTCAGCGATCGTCGAGGCCGCCACCGAGCTGATGCTGGGCCGGCACACGACGGTGCTGATGCCGGAGATCGCCCGGCGGGCCGGCGTCGGCCAGGCGACCCTCTACCGGCACTTCCCCGACCGGCAGGCGCTGACCGCCGCGGTCGTCGCGCACGAGCTGGCCCGCCTCGAGGCGTTCGTGGCGGCGAGGGCCGACCGCCCGGCCGCGTTCCGGGACGTGCTGGCCGAGCTGCTGCGCACGCAGATCGCGATGCGTCCCCTGGTCCTGCACGTGCGGCGGCTCGATCGGCAGACGCGCGACCGGTACCAGCAACGCATGATCACCACGCTCACGGCGCCGCTGCGCAGCGCCCAGCAGGCCGGCCTGGTCCGGCCCGACCTCACCCCGGCGGACCTGGCGCTGCTCTGCACGATGGTCGAGGGTGTGGTGGAGGCCGCCGACCCCGACGCCGCGACGCGTTCCATCGACCTCATGCTCGACGGCGTCTGCGTCACCGCCCCGCAGGCGTAGGCGCGTCGTCCGGCAGCAGCCCCGCCGCCTTGAGCGACCCCCACAGCCGCGGCGGCACCGGATGCGCCAGGAGCCCGGCGCTGCCGGCGATCTCCTCCGGCGTCCTCGCGCCGACGACCACCGCCGCGACCGCCGGATGCCCGAACGCGAACTGGATCGCCGCCGCCAGCGGTGGCACGCCGTGCGCGGCGCACACCTCGCGGACCGCCTTGACCCGGTCGAGCAGCGGCGCGGGGACGTCCGGGTAGCCGTACGCCGCCCCGGTCCTCGGCTCGGCGAACAGCCCGGCCTGGAACACGCCCGCCGCGAGCACCGCCACCCCCTGCCGCGTGCACAACGGCAGCAGGTCGGCCAGACCGGACTGGTCCAGCAGGGTGTACCGCCCGGCGAGCAGCACGCAGTCCGGCCCCGGCGCCGGCGCCTCCCGCAGGAACCGCGCCGCGACGTCCGCGTGGTTGACGCCGAGCGACACCGCCCGGATCACGCCGGCGTCGCGCAGGTCCGCGAGCGCCCGGTACGCCTCGCCGAGCGCCACCGGATAGTCGAGGTCGGGGTCGTGGATGTGCAGCACGTCGACCCGGTCGAGCCCGAGCCGCTCCAGGCTGTCCTCGACGGATCGCCGCACCGCCCGGTAACCGAAGTCCAGCCGCGGCCCGACCCCGGGCGGCGGGTCCGCCCAGATGTCCTGCGTGTCCGGACCGCCGGGCTCGATCAGCCGGCCGACCTTGGTGCACAGCACGAACTCGTCGCGCGGGCGCCCCCGCAGCGCCGCCCCCGACCGTGTCTCCGAGCGGCCGTACCCGTACACCGGCGCCGTGTCGAACAGCCGGATCCCCAGCTCCCAGGCCCGGTCGACGGTCGCCGCCGCCTCCTCGTCGCGCACCGGCGCGAACAGCCCACCGAGCGACGCGAGCCCCAACCCGAGGCGGCTCACCCGCAACCCGGTCCGGCCCAGCTCCACCACGTCATCGGCCCGCACCCCACGATCATGCCCTGCCCGCGACTGCCCGTGGTCGTGACGCGCGACGCACGGCGGGTGTCGGCGGCGCGACGGTCCGGCGGCCCGCCGGCGCCTACCGTGACGCGCATGACGCTGACGCGCAGGCTCACGGCCACCGCCTGCCTTACCCTCACCCTCACGGCGTGCGGCTTCTCCACCGACCCGTTCGACTACGGCGATGGCAAGCGCATCAGGCTCGCCGTCGAGCAGCTCTTCGGCGAGCTGGAGCGCGCCGACTACACCGCCGCCGCGTCCCACTGGTGCGACGCCGCCGGCGCCGCCCCGCCCACCGCCGACGAGCTCCGCGCCGACTTCACCGACCTCGCCCGCCCGTGGAAGACGAAGCTCGTCTCCTCCCAGCACACCGACGACGGCACCGGCTTCGCCAACCTGACCCTCACCGACGGCGGCGGCGCCGGCCACCCGTACAACGTCGACTTCCACCTGACCGGAGACACCGCCGAGGTCTGCGACGTCGACACCGGCACCATCCAGATCGACGTCGACGTCTGACGCACAATGGCCGGCATGACGATCGCGGACGACCCGGGTGTGCCGTTCCATCGGCCGGCCCACGTGGTCTAGCCCGTTGCGGCCTGAGTCAAGGCCCGTGTCGGAGCGGGGGAGCAGGGGCGGCCGGGGCCTGAGGAGAGAAGCGGGGCGGACTGCCAGGCGGGCAGGGTGGTTGGGTCGGACGGGGGATGGGCGCACAGGACGTAGTGGCGGGGGGTCATGGCGGCGTGGCGGCCGGGGAGTGCTGACAGGCAGCGGCGGTGGGCGTCCTCCGGGGTGGTGGGGCCGCCGGGGACGACCGCGACATACGCCACCAGCGACTCGCCGTCCGCCGAGGCGAAGACGCGGGACGGGGCGGGAGACAGGGCGGTGTCGAGGAGGGCCTGGATCTCCGCGAGGTCGACCCAGCAGTGGTCGACGAGGAGCCAGCCCGGCGGGCGGTCGAGTGGCTGGAGGGCCAGGGCGGCCACGACGGCGGGGTGCGGCAGGTCGGCGGGGGCGGCGGCGACGATGAGGCGTTCGAGCGCGAGCAGGAGCGCGCGTGCCTCGGTGGGGGTGACGCGGCCGGTGTCGCCGGTCCAGAGGCGGGCGACCATGCTGTCCTCGACGCTGCCGAGGTCGAAGCGCAGCAGGACGTCGGTGGGTGGCAGGTCGACCCACTGGGTCTCGGTGGCGGGGGCCGAGGCGATGTCGGGCAGGGCTCCGGCAGCGGGCGCGGCGTCCATGACGACGCTGTTGAAGACGGGCTCGAAGGCGGGGGCGATGCCGCGTTCGGCGGCCAGGCGGGCGGAGCGCTCGTGCTGGCGGTACACGTCGTAGGTGCCGTGCAGGCCGGCCTGGAGGGTGGCGCCGAAGCAGCGGCTGACCAGGGCGTCGAAGGTCGGGGCGGCCGCGTCGATGCTGAGGAATGTGGCCTGGGCGAGGGTGCCGATGTAGCGGAGCAGGTCGGACTCGAAGCGGTTCGCCGAGAGCGTGACGAAGCGGCAGGTGGTGTCGCCGGTACGCAGGGACAGCAGCGCGCAGAACGCGGCGAGCACGATCGACGGGCGGCTGGCGCCGGTGCGGGCGGCGATGTGCGCGAGGGCGGCGGCCGCGGTGGGGGAGGAGATGCCATACGCGCCGGAGCCGGTCGACGGTGTGCTCCGGGGTCCGGTGTACGGGTGGGCGGGCGCGACCCGTAGCGCCCGCTCCCAGTGCCGCAGCGCCTGCTCCATACGCCGCGCACGGGCGGGCCGCTGCTCCAGCGCGGCCCGGTCGAGCGGCTGCAAAGTGGGCGCGCCGAGGACCCGGGCGGCGGGGTCGCGGATCAGTGAGGCGAACTCGGCCGCGAGGATCGCGAGGGCCTGGAAGTCGGCGACGATGTGCGACACGACGACGGCCGCCGCCACAACAGATCCATTGTGGATGGTCACCCCGAAACGGACCGGCGGCGCCACTGCGAGGTTGAAGGGCGCGGCCCGAAGCAGGCCGGCGAGATCGAGTGCGTCCGAACAGAGGAGCGGCAGCGACCCGGCGGCGAGGACGTGCTGCGAGCCCGGATCGCCCAGGCGGTAGGTGCTGCGCAGGCCCTCGTGCCGGCAGAGCAGGACCTGGAAGCACTCGGCGACGTCGTCCACAGTGGAGCCCGGCGGGACGTCGAAGGACTGCGCGAGGACCGCGGCCGGCGCGTGCGGCGCGTCGAGGAGCCACTTCGCGATGTTGCGCTGCCCGAGGGTCAGCGGCCCGGCCGCGTCGCGGTGGCCCTCGAACCGTAACCGCACCATTCCCGGTGTCCTTTCCATCGCACGCATCCGTAAAGCGAATCACGGAACTTCGGTGCCGATCAATGAAAGTTTCAGTCCGAGTTTTTCGAAACTTGGCAGGTCGGAGCGCGTACGCAGGGCACGCCCAGGCACTGCGGGAACTCCGCGAAGAAGACGGCCGACGGCCGGCGGGATTCGGTGATGCTGATCGGGTCACCGCCAGACAATGTTTCGAAACGAAGGGCCTCTGGAATGGACAAGAAACGCAAGCTGGGCGTCGCCGGGGCGGGCGCCCTGGCCGTCGTCGTGACGCTGGGCATCGCGGCGACCGCCGACGCCGCCGCGTCCACGCTCGGTGCCGCCGCCGCCGAGCAGGGCCGCTACTTCGGCACCGCCGTCGCCGCGTACAAGCTCAGCGACTCCGTGTACTCCGGCATCCTGGACCGCGAGTTCAACATGGTCACGCCGGAGAACGAGATGAAGTGGGACGCGACCGAGCCGTCGCAGGGCTCGTTCTCCTACGGCTCCGCGGACCAGATCGTGTCGCACGCCCAGTCGCACAACCAGCGCGTCCGCGGGCACGCCCTGGCGTGGCACTCGCAGCAGCCGGGCTGGGTGCAGAACCTGTCGGGGACCGCGCTGCGCAACGCGATGGTCAACCACGTCACGCAGGTCGCCACGCACTACAAGGGCAAGATCTACGCGTGGGACGTGGTGAACGAGGCGTTCGCCGACGGGGGCGGCGGCGGGCGGCGCGACTCGAACCTGCAGCGCACCGGCAACGACTGGATCGAGGTCGCGTTCCGCACCGCGCGGGCCGCCGACCCGGGCGCGAAGCTCTGCTACAACGACTACAACACCGACGGGCAGAACGCGAAGTCCAACGCCGTCTACGCGATGGTGCAGGACTTCAAGTCCCGCGGTGTGCCGATCGACTGCGTCGGCTTCCAGTCGCACATCAACAGCGCGAGCCCGGTGCCGTCGGACTACCAGGCCAACCTGGAGCGCTTCGCGGCGCTCGGCGTCGACGTGCAGATCACCGAGCTGGACATCGAGGGGTCCGGCAGCACCCAGGCCGAGAACTACCGCAAGGTCACGCAGGCGTGCCTCAACGTGAGCCGCTGCACGGGCATCACCGTGTGGGGCATCCGGGACAGCGACTCGTGGCGGGCGTCGGGCACGCCGCTGCTCTTCGACGGCAACGGCAACAAGAAGGCCGCCTACACCGCGACGCTCACCGCGCTCGGCGGCGGCAACCCGACGAGCACGCCGCCCAGCACGCCGCCGGTGAGCAGTAGCAGCAGCCAGCCGCCGATCCCTTCCGGTGGCTGCACGGCGACGGTGTCGGTCAACCAGTGGCAGGGCGGGTTCGTCGCGACCGTCCGGGTCACCGCCGGCGCGAACGGCACCAACGCGTGGGCCGTCACGATGCCGCTGCCGAGCGGGGCGACCGTCACCAACTCCTGGAGCACCACCAGGTCCGGCAACACCTGGAGCAACGTGTCCTACAACGGCCGCATCGCCGCCGGGCAGTACACCGAGTTCGGGCTGCAGGCCACCGGCACCGCCGGCACGCTCAGCCCCACCTGCGCCGCGAGCTGAGGAGGCCCGGCAATGCGTCTGATCAGAGCGGCCGCGGCCGCCGTGGTCCTCGCCGTCGCCGGCATCGCGTGGTTCGCGGCGCCGGCGTCGGCCGCCACCCTGACCGAGGTGACGAACTTCGGCACCAACCCCACGAACCTGCGGATGCACCTGTACGTGCCGAACACCGTCGCGGCCCGTCCCGCGGTCCTCGTGGCGGTGCACTACTGCACGGGGTCGGGTCCGGCGTTCTACTCCGGCACCGAGTTCGCGTCGCTGGCCGACCGGTACGGGTTCATCGTCGTGTACCCGTCGGCGACCCGCAGCGGCAACTGCTTCGACGTGTCGTCGCCGCAGGCGCTGCGGCGGGGCGGCGGCAGCGACCCGGTCGCCATCATGTCGATGGTCACGTACGTGCTGCAGCACAACAACGGCGACCCGGACCGGGTCTTCGTCACCGGCGCGTCGTCCGGCGCGATGATGACCAACGTGCTGCTCGGCGACTACCCCGACGTGTTCAAGGCGGGCGCCGCGTTCGCCGGCGTGCCGTTCGGGTGCTTCGCCACCACGGACGGCTCGTCGTGGAACAGCACCTGCTCCAGCGGCCAGCTGAACAAGACCCCGCAGCAGTGGGGTGACCTGGTCCGGGCCGCCTACCCCGGGTACACCGGGCCGCGGCCGCGGATGCAGGTCTTCCACGGCACGAACGACACGACGCTCTCCTACCCGAACTTCGGGGAGGAGATCGAGCAGTGGACCAACGTGCTCGGGGTGAGCCAGACACCGGTGCTCACCGACCAGCCGCAGTCCGGCTGGACCCGCACCCGCTACGGCAACGCCGGCACCATGGCCCCGGTCGAGGCGATCAGCCTCGCCGGCGTCGGGCACAACGTGCCGCTGGCCGGGCAGGCCGCGATGGTGATCGCGTTCTTCGGGCTCAACGGCACCAACCCGCCGCCGTCGAGCACCCCGCCGTCGAGCCCCTCGCCGTCGAGCCCGTCGTCGCCGTCGGGTCAGCCGTCGAACCCGCCGGCCGGAGGCTGCCGCGTCTCGTACACCGTGAACTCCTGGAACACGGGGCTCACCGCGGCCGTCACCGTCACCAACGGCGGCAGCACCGCCGTCAACGGCTGGACCCTCGGGTTCACGCTGCCGTCCGGGCAGGCCGTCACGTCGGCCTGGAACGCGACCGTCACACCGGCCTCCGGCGCGGTGACGGCGCGGAACGTCAGCTACAACGCGGCGATCCCGCCGGGCGGGTCGGCGTCGTTCGGCTTCCAGGCCAACCACACCGGCAACACCGGCAAGCCGTCCGCGTTCACGTTGAACGGCACCGCCTGCACGTCCGTATAGCCGCATGACGAAGGGCGGGACCCCGGAGCTCCGGGGTCCCGCCCTTCACGTCGGGGTCACACCGTGACGCGCGGGTGCAGGTGCCGGTCGTGGCCCACCACCCGGCGCGGCCCGACGACCGGGATCCGGACCGTGGCGTGCACGTCCTCGCTGGAGCGGGCGACCCGCAGCTCGACGTCGCCCGGCTCGACCAGGCGCCGCCCGTCGCGGCCCGTGTAGGACAGCAGGTCGGCGTGCAGGCCGAAGACGACCGTGCGGCGCTCGCCGGGGGCCAGGTCGACCCGGGCCGTCGCGATCAGCTGCCGCTCCGGGCGGGCCACCTCGGCGACCGGGTCGTGCAGGTACACCTGGACGACGGTGCTCGTGCCGCGGTCGCCGTCGTTGCCCACCGGCACCGACAGCTCGACGGTGCCGTCGGTCGGCCAGCCCCCGGCCGGCGCCGAGGTGACCTCGCCCCAGGAGGCCGCCGTGTACGAAAGGCCGTGGCCGAACGGGAACAGCGCCGTCGGGTCGACGCTGCTGACGCCGCTGCGCCGGGCGAGCGGCGCGGCGAGGTACGTCGACGGCTGGCTGGCGCCGGCGCCCGGGAAGCTGACCGGCAGCCGCCCCGACGGGTCGATCCGTCCACTGAGGACACCCGCGATCGCGGCGGCGCCCTCCTCGCCGGGGAAGAACCCGCACACCGCGGCCGCGAGCCGGTCGACCTGCCGGGACAGTTCGTAGGGCCGGCCGACCAGCAGCACGAGCACGACCGGCGTGCCGGTGGCGAGGAGCGCCTCGAGCAGCTCCTCCTGCCGGCCGGGCAGCCGCAGGTCGCTCGCGTCGCAGCCCTCGCCGGAGGTGCCGCCGCCGAACAACCCGGACAGGTCGCCGAGGACCGCGACGCAGACGTCGGCGGCCGCGGCGGCCGTGGCGGCGGCGGCGATCTGCTCGTCGTCGCCGCCGGTCACCGGGCAGCCGATCGCGTAGGTGACGTCGTGCTCCGCGCGCAGCGCGTCGAGGACCGACGGGATCGGCACCCCGGTGGGCACGTCGGGGTGGTGGACGAGGACGTGGCGGGGGAACGAGTAGCAGCCGAGCATCGCGCCGGGCGAGGCGGCGCCGGGCCCGACGACGGCGAGCCGGGCGCCGGGGCGCAGCGGCAGCGCCGGCGTGCCGCCGACGGGCTCGTTGCGCAGCAGGACGATCGAGCGCTCGGCGAGGCGCCTGGCCAGGTCCCGGTCCTCTGGGCCGTCGATGTCCACCGTGGAGTCTGACAGGGCCGGCGGCGACGGGTCCCACGAGGGGTCGAGCAGGCCGAGCGCGCACTTCTGCAGCAGGATGCGGGTGACGGCGCGGTCGATGAGGGCCTCGTCGACGTCGCCGGCCTCGACGGCGTCCAGCAGCGGCCCGCCGAAGCAGTTGGCGCCGGGCAGCTCGACGTCGATCCCGGCGCGCAGCGCGAGCGCGGCGGCGTCGGCGCGGGACCCGGCGACGCCGTGCAGCGTCTGCAGGAACGCGACGGAGAAGTAGTCGGACACGACGGTGCCGTCGAAGCGGAGCCGGCCGCGGAGCAGGTCGGTGAGCAGGGTCCCGTCGGCGGCGACGGGGACGCCGTCGACGTCGGTGTAGCTGTTCATGACCGAGCGGGCGCCGGCGCGCAGCGCCATCTCGAACGGTGGCAGCAGCACGTCGGCGAGCTCCCGCGGCCCGACGGACACCGGGGCGAGGTTGCGTCCGGCGCGGGACGCGGAGTAGCCGGCGAAGTGCTTGAGGGTCGCGACGACCCCGGCGGACTCCAGGCCGCGCACGTAGGCGGCGCCGATCAGCCCGACGAGGTGCGGGTCCTCGCCGATGGTCTCCTCGACCCGGCCCCAGCGCAGGTCGCGCACGACGTCCAGGACGGGGGCGAGGCCCTGCTGGATGCCGAGGCGGTGCATGGTGCGGCCGATCCGGGCGGCCATCGCCTCGACGAGCGCGGGGTCGAAGCTCGCGCCCCACGACAGCGGCGCCGGGTAGATGGTCGCCTGCCAGGCGGCGAGGCCGGTCAGGCACTCCTCGTGCACGATCGCGGGGATGCCGAACCGGCCGGCCGCGACGATCTCGCGCTGCAGCTTCGCGACCCGCCGGGCGCCGTCGGCGGGCGCGATCGGGGTGGTGCCGTAGGCGCGGGTGATCTGGCCCAGCCCGTTGGGGATGAGCTCGGCCCACTCGATCGGGTCGGGGGTCTGCTCGTGCTGGTGCGGGGCGACCTCCCCGGCGGTGTCGTCGACGTCGAGCCAGGCGCCGTACATCTGCGCCACCTTCTCGCGCAGGGTCATCCGGGTCATCAGGTCGGCCACGCGTGCGGACGCGGGCGCCGTGGTGTCCCGCCAGGTTCCGGCGGAGACGCCGCTGTCGAGTGTCACGCTCGTGACTCCAAAGGTCGTTCGGGACGGGGTGACGCGCAGCGTTGCGCGGCGCTGAAATTTTCAGAGGGCTCGGGTCGACTGCCGCACGACGAGGCGGGTCGGGAGCCGGACGTGGGTCGCGTCGATCTCCTCGCCGTGGATGAGCCCGATCAGCAGCTCGATCGCGCGGTGGCCCATGGCGTGGATCGGCTGCTCGACGGTGGTGAGGGCGGGGCTGGCCAGGGCCGCCTCGGGGACGTTGTCGAAGCCGACCACCGACAGGTCGTCGGGGACCCGCAACCCCATCGACGCGGCGACCTCCACCGCGGCGATCGCGGAGACGTCGTTGGCGCCGAAGATCGCGGTCGGCCGGTCGGGGCGGCCGAGCAGCAGCCGGGCCGCGGCGGCGGAGGAGTCCGGGTCGTAGTCGCCGACCTCGATCAGGTCCGGGTCCACGGGCACCCCTGCGTCGCGCATCGCCTCGCGGAAGCCCTGCTCGCGCTGCCTGGAGGACTCCAGGTCAGGGCGGCCGGTGATCATCGCGATGCGGCGGTGGCCGAGCTGGAGCAGGTGCTCCGCGCCGAGCCGGGCGCCGGTGAGGTTGTCGGAGTCGACGGTCGGCAGCCCGGTCGGGCCCGCGTGCGGGTCGACCGCCACGACCGCGGTGCCGTAGTCGACGTCGACCACGGTCGGGGTGACCAGGACCGCGCCGTCGATGAGGGTGCCGGACAGCCGTGACAGGTAGCGCTGCTCCCAGCCCGCCTGGTCGCCGGTGCGGCCGCCGGCGGAGTAGACGACCAGCTCGTAGCCGGTGCCCTTGATCGCCTTCGCGGCGCCCTTGAGCAGCTCGGTGCTGAACGGCTCCAGGTCGGCGACGAGGATGCCGATCACGTTGGTCTTGTGGTTGCGCAGGCTCTGCGCGACGAGGCTCGCCTCGTAGCCCAGCTCGCGGATGACGGATTGGACGTGTGCGCTGGTCGCGGCCGACACCCCGTAGCGGGCGTTGAGCACCTTGGACACCGTCGCCACCGAGACGCCGGCCGTGGCGGCGACGTCCCGGATCGTGATTCGAGAACTGGGCTTCACGACGGCAGCGTAGCTTCCGATAACGATATCAACAACGATTGACAAGTCTGGTTTTCAAGGCGGAGACTCTGCGGTCATCGAGGGCCGAGCCCTTTGGCTCGGCTCGCCCCCGTCAGGAGATGATCACTTTGAACGTCCGCCTGAGCACCCCACGGAGGCTGGCCACGATCGCCATCGCACTCGCGGTGGCCGTGCCCTCCCTGACCGCATGCGGCGACGATGAACCCGGATCGAGCAGTGACCCGAATGCTGCCACGACCTTGACCTGGTGGCACAACGGTGCCCAGGACCCCGGCAAGGGAGTGTGGCAGTCGATCGCGGACCAGTACCACGCCGAACACCCGAACGTGTCGTTCAAGGTCGAACCGGCACAGAACGAGGCCCTGAAGACCAAGATCTCGGTGGCGTTGCAGTCGCCGAACCCGCCGAGCATCTTCCAGCAGTGGGGCGGCGGCGCCCTGGCCACCCAGGTGCAGTCCGGCAAGATCATGGACATCACCGACGCGACGTCGAGCTGGATCAAGGAGCTCGGCGCCGGCGCGACCGGCTGGGCGGTCGAGGGCAAGCAGTACGGCGTGCCCTTCGGCCTGCACGTCGTCGGCTTCTGGTACCGCACGGACCTCTTCCAGCAGGCCGGCATCACCGCCCCGCCGACCACGATGGACGAGCTCAACGCGGCCGTCACCAAGCTGAAGGCGAAGGGCATCGCCCCGATCGCCCTCGGCGGCAAGGACAAGTGGCCCGACGCGTTCTGGTGGTCCTACTTCGCGATCCGGGAGTGCTCCCTGGACACGGTGAAGAACACCGTGAAGAACCTGAAGATGGACGACCCGTGCTGGGTCAAGGCCGGTGAGGACCTCAAGGCGTTCCTGGACACCAAGCCCTTCCAGGACGCGTTCCTCGGCACCCCCGCCCAGCAGGGCGCCGGCAGCTCGGCCGGCCTGGTCGCCAACGGCAAGGCCGCGATGGAGCTGCAGGGCGACTGGGAGCTGCCCACGATGATCCCGCTGACGGAGGACAAGGAGTACGCCAAGAAGCTCGGCTGGTTCGCCTTCCCGACCGTCGCGGGCGGCAAGGGCACCCCGGGCACCGCGCTCGGCGGCGGCGACGGCTACTCGTGCGCCGTCAAGGCCGGACCGGCCTGCGCCGACTTCCTCAAGTACCTCGCCAGCGTGCCCGTCCAGACGAAGCTGGTGCAGTCCAACACCATCAGCCTGCCGGCCAACCCGGGGGCGATCTCCGCCATCCAGGACCCCTCGCTCAAGACGGTGCAGGAGTACCTGAACAAGGCCCCGTACATCCAGACGTACTTCGACCAGGCACTGCCCACCAGCGTCGGGCAGGCCCTCAACGACGCCATCGCCGACTTCTTCGCCGGCAAGGGCAGCCCGCAGGGCATCGTCGACGCCTTCAACAAGGCGGTCGCGAACAAGTGACCGTCTCCGCAGTCACGACACCGCAACGGAAGGCCGGTCGCGCTGACGCGCGGCCGGCCCGCCGGCCGGGGCGTCTCGGGACCCGCCTCGAGCTTGCGCTGCTGCTGACCCCGGCGCTGGTGCTGTTCGTCGGGTTCGTGCTGCTGCCGATCGCGGTCGCCGTCTACTACAGCTTCTACAAATGGACCGGGTTCAGCCCCCGCACCCCGTACGGGCTGGAGAACTACAAGCGGGTCCTGGAGGACGAGGTCTTCCGCACCGCCCTCTGGCACAACCTGATCATCGCCGTGCTGTCGGTGGTCATCCAGCTGCCGCTGTCGATCGGGCTGGCGCTGCTGCTCAACCGCAAGATCCGCGGGCGGACGGTGCTGCGGCTGGTGGTGTTCGCGCCGTACGTGCTGTCCGAGGCCATCACGGCGGTCGTGTGGCTGCTGATGCTGCAGCCCGGCGGCTTCGTCGACCAGCTGCTGAAGTCGGCGGGCCTGGGCGGCCTGGTCCAGGAGTGGCTCGCCGACGGCGACCTGGTGCTCTACACGCTCTTCGTGGTCATCACCTGGAAGTACATCGGCTTCGGCGTCATCCTGCTGCTCGCCGGGTTGCAGAGCATCCCCGCCGAGCTGCGCGAGGCCGCCTCGACCGACGGCGCGTCGGCCTGGGAGACCACCCGCCACATCGTCCTGCCGCTGCTCGGGCCCACCATCCGGATCTGGATCTTCCTGTCCGTCATCGGCTCCCTGCAGCTGTTCGACCTGGTCTGGATCATGACGCTGGGCGGGCCCGCGAGCGCGTCGGCGACCATGGCCACATACCTGCTCGACCACGGCTTCACCCGCTACGAGTTCGGGTTCGGCAGCGCCGTCGCCGTCGTGCTCTTCGTGGTGTGCTTCATCTTCGCGCTGCTGTACCAGCGGTTCGCACTGCGCCGCGACATCCAGGGCGCCCTGACGCGGGGGGTGCGGTGATGAACAAACGGTCGCCCGTGGGGACATCCCTCACCTACCTGATCGTGGTGCTGGTCGTCGGCGTGACCGTCGTGCCGCTGCTGTTCACCATCATCGGCGGCTTCCGCACCAACGCGCAGATCAACAACAACCCGTCCGGCTGGCCCGACCCCTGGAACTTCAGCAACTACGGCGAGGTGCTGACCTCCGACGTGTTCTGGCAGGCGATGTACAACAGCGCGCTGATCTCCGTGATCACCACGCTGCTCGCGGTGGCGGTCGGGGCGATGGCGGCGTTCGCGCTGTCCCGGTACACGTTCAGCGGGCGCGAGTCGCTGTACACGCTGTTCACGCTCGGGCTGCTGTTCCCGCTCACGGCGGCGGCGCTGCCGCTGTACCTGCTGCTGCGGGAGCTGGACCTGCTGGAGAACCCGCTCGGGGTGGCGCTGCCGCAGGCCGCGTTCGCGCTGCCGATCACCATCGTCATCCTGCGCCCGTTCATGGCCGCGATCCCCGGCGAGCTGGAGGACGCGGCGGCGATGGACGGCGCGGGGCGGCTCGGCTTCTTCTGGCGGATCCTGATCCCGCTGAGCCGGCCCGCGCTGACGACGGTGGCGATCCTCGCGTTCGTCACCAGCTGGAACGCCTACCTGCTGCCGCTGCTGGTGCTCAGCGACCCGGGCAACTTCACCCTGCCGCTCGGCGTCGCCGCGTTCCAGTCGCAGTACTCCCAGGACACCGCCCGCATCCTCGCCTACACCGCGGCGTCGATGATCCCCGCGATCGGCTTCTTCGTGTTCGCCGAACGGCACATCGTCGGAGGACTCACGGGATCGGTCAAGGGCTAGAGTCGCCGCGCCTTCGCCGGGAAACGTTCGGCGCGTCTCCCCGGCGAAGGCGCGGTTCCACCCATGCGGCTACGGCAACGTCCGCGCCACGTCGTCGCGGACGTCGCCGGGGTCGGCGCCGAGCGCCCGCACCAGCCGCGCCGCGGTGCCGTCCGCGTCGAGGGCCGCGACCGTCAGGTGCGACGACCCGGTCTCGCCGTGCCCGGCGTCGTGGGCCAGGGCGACGGCCCGGTCGACGGCGTCGACGGCCTCCGCGGTCCAGCCCGGCCCGGGGAACCAGATGACGAGCTGCGCCCGCCCGCGCGGCACGACGGCCAGGTCCGCCACCCGCGCGTCCGGCATCGCCGACACGGCGCGGTCGAGGGTCACGCCGTGGGTGGTGAGGACGTCGAGGGCGGCGTTGAACGGCTGGACGGCCGGCCTGAGGTGCAGGTCCGCGGCCCGGAGCTGTGCGGCCATGCCGGCGGCGCCGAGCAGCAGATGCGCGGAGGTGACGGGGCCGTCGCCGAGGCGGGCCGCCTGGCGCATCGCCTCCCACAGCAGAATGCTGGCCGTCCCCGTGCCGTAGCGGTCGCGCTGCCGGTGCTCAAGCCGGAACCGGCGGTCCCGCCAGCCCGCGAAGCCGGCGCGGTCGGCCAGCTCACGGTGTCCTTCGAGCATGGCCACGGCCGGCCGGTTCGGGCGGCCGGGCTCGCGCCAGCACGGGTCGGCCCGGATCACGGCGGCGAGCTCGGCGCGGTCGGCCGGGTCCGCGGGCAGGCCGTGCGTCGCCGCGCCGGGGGACCGCAACACGCCCGCCAGCACGTGCACCCGGCCGACGTGCGCGACACCGGCCTCCCGCGCCTCGTCGAGGGCCGCGCGCAGTCCCGACACCGCCGACTCCCGCCATTGCGCCGGCGGCCGTTCGCTCTTTGTCACGCGCTGTGCGCCGGCGAGGTGGTCCGCCTCCCGCAGCAGCAGCGCCACGGGGTCGGCGGCGTCGAAGTCCCGCACCAACGGGTCGTCCACGGATTCGGGTGGCTGCCCGCCCCAGCCGGGTGTCTTCCGTAGCCGCCGCAGCGCCTGATGCATGGCTGCCGACTCCCCGGTGCCCCCCTCGGCGGCCCACAGGAGCGCGCCCGCGTCGATCGGTCCGCCGGACATGGGCCAGGGACGGCCCGCCGCGATCAGGGACTGCACGACATCGCTGCCGAACTCAGGCATGAGTCCGATTGTCGGTGCAGGGGTCAAGGGCGGGAGGTCCAGCCGCGCCGGCGGAGCTGTTCGAAGCCGTCCAGGAGCAGGTCGAGCGAGAACTCGAACTCGAACTGGTCGTCGCAGCCGCTGCCGACCACCGACGCGTCGTCATGGGCGATCCTGGTCGTGATTTCGCTGATGTACGGGAACCGGGCCGCCATCTGCCGGGCGGTCTCGGGGTCGGGCGGCGCCACCTCGGACGGGGGCGTGGCGAACAGCTCCTGCGAGAAGCCCAGGATGCGGCTGCCCATCGCGTGCATCACGTGGTGGGTGAGGTCCACGGACAGCCCGCCGGTGCGGAACATGCCGATCATCGAGTCCATGTACTGCATGACCACCGGGGTGGGGGCGGTGCGGGACTCCAGCACGCGCGACGCCCACGGGTGGCGCAGCAGGGCCCGGCGGGCGGACAGGATCCGCTGCCGGACGGCGTCGCGCCAGTCCTCGGCGGCCGCGGCCGGCGGGTCGATCTCGCCGACGACCACGTCGAGCATGCCGTCGAGGAGCTCCTCCTTGTTGGCGACGTGCTTGTAGAGCGCCATCGGCACGACGCCGAGCACCTGGGCGAGCTTGCGCATGCTGAGCGCGTCGATGCCGGTCCCGTCGGCGAGGGCGACCGCGGCGCGCAGCACGCGGTCCCTGGTCAGCGGCGCACGAGCCGTCGCTGAGACCTGTCGCGTCAACCCGACCACCCGTCCCTTCCGCAGCCGTCGACGATATCGCCTCTTGACTGGTGTACGCCGTACACCCTACCTTCGATGCAGCAGGTGTACGCCGTACACCTGAACACGGCGACATGGAGGAGCTTGCGATGAAGGCGATCGTCCAGGACCGCTACGGGCCGTCCGACGTGCTGCGGGTCGGCGAGGTCGAGCCGCCGGCGGCCGGCGACGGCGAGGTGCTCGTGCGCGTCCAGGCCGCGTCGGTCAACGCCCGCGACTGGCACGTGATGCGCGGCGACCCGTATGTGGCCCGCATGGCGTTCGGGCTCGGCGCGCCGAAGGTGCGGGTGCGTGGCACCGACTTCGCCGGCCGGGTCGAGGCGGTCGGCGCGGGGGTGACCCGCTTCCGGCCCGGCGACGAGGTCTACGGCGAGGTCGACGCGGCGTTCGCGGAGTACGTGCGGGTCCCGGCCGCCGGCGCGGTGGACCGCAAGCCGGCGAACGTGACGTTCGAGCAGGCCGCCGCGGTGCCCCTCGCCGGCAACACCGCCCTCATGGGGCTGCGCGACGAGGCGGGCGTGCGGCCCGGGCAGCGGGTGCTCGTCAACGGCGCGTCAGGCGGGGTCGGCACGTTCGCGGTGCAGCTGGCCAAGGCGTTTGGCGCGCACGTCACCGGCGTGTGCAGCACCAGGAACGTGGACCTCGTCCGGTCGCTCGGCGCCGACCGTGTCATCGACTACACCGTCGCCGACTTCGTCCGGGAGGGCGGCCCGTACGACGTCGTCTTCGACCTCGTGGGCAACCGTTCCCTGGCGGAGTTCCGGCGGGTCCTCACGCCCACGGGGACGCTGGTGCTGTCCGGCGGCGGGGTGTCCGAGGGCGGCAGCCTGTTCGGGCCGGTCGGCCTGATCACCAGGGGGCGGGTGGTGTCGCGGTTCGTCCGGCACCGGGTGCGCGTGCTCACCGCGGTGCCGGGCCGGGAGAACCTCGCGACGCTGCGCGAGCTGATCGAGTCGGGCGCGGTCACCCCGGTCATCGACCGCACCTTCACACTCGGGGAGGCGGCCGAGGCCGTCCGCTACCTGGAGATGGACCACGCCCGGGCGAAGGTCGTCATCACTGTGTGACCAGGGTCCGGCACACGTCGGTGTCGAGGTCGGCCAGCAGGCCGCGGGCCTGCAGGGCGTACTGCTCGCTGATGTCGATGGTGTACAGGGCGGCGGTGCGGCGCTCGCCGGGGGCGACCCTGCGGGTGGCCGCGAGCTGGTTGCGGGCGGCACTCAGCTGGGCCAGGTGGGCGTCCAGGAGCGCGAGCATGTCGTAGTGCATGGTTCCTGACCCTCGACGTCGGGGTGGTGGCCGCCGTACCGCTGGGAGACGGCGGCCCGACCGGTCTACTTCTTCTTCTTGTTCTTCTTGTCCTTCTTCGACTTCTTCGACTTCTTCGCCATGTCGCCCACCTCCGATTCCGGCCCCGTCACCAGTGGATTCGTTCATGATCCTATGGTTGGGACGACACCTGCGGGGTAAATATCGTTCCCCTTGCGTACACCTGTTGCTGGTTGGCCGTACACCTTCAGGCGGGGCTCAGGGCAGGGTGAACGTGAAGGTCGTGCCGGTGGGGTCGGCCGGGCTGGCGGCGATCGTGCCGTGGTGGGCGTCGATGATCGCCTTGGTGACGGCGAGGCCCAAACCGGTGCCCTTGATGCCGTGGGCGAGGGCCGTCGAGGCGCGGAAGAAGCGGGTGAAGAGCTGCTGGTACTGCTCGGCGGGGATCCCGATGCCGGTGTCGGTGACGCTGACCGACGCGGGGCCCTCAGTGCCGGCGGCGGTGGCGGCGACCGTGACGGTGCCGCCGCCCGGGGTGTACTTGACGGCGTTGGACAGCAGGTTGTCCAGCACCTGCCGCAGCCGCGCCGGGTCGGCCCGCACGGTGAGGTTCGCGGCGGCGTCCAGGCGCAGCGCGACGCCCTTCGCGTCCGCGGCCGGCCGGTGGTCCTCGACCGCCTCGCGCAGGAAGCGGGTCAGCGGCACCGGCCGCGGGTCGACGGCGAGGCTCGCGCTGCCGAGCCGGGCCAGGTCCAGCAGGTCGTCGACGAGTTGCTGCATGTGGCTGCTGTGCCGGCGGATGACCTCGCCGTAGTGGCGCACGTCGTCGCTGACGCCGGGCTCGTCGCCGATGATCTCCGCGTACCCGAGGATCGTGCCGATCGGGTTGCGCAGCTCGTGGGACACGAGCGCGACGAGGTCGTCCTTCATCCGGTCGACCTCGCGCAGCCGCCGCACCTGCTGCCGCTGCTCGGCGAGCAGCTCCTCCCGGTGCTCGGCGAGGATCCGGCGCTCGGTGACGTTGGTGCTCATCCCGTCCAGGAACAGCCGCCCGCCCTCCCGCCGCGGGACCGCGCGGGTCCAGACCCAGCGGGTGACGCCGTCGAAGCCGGTGACCCGCACCTCCATCTCCGCCGGCTGGTCGGCGGCGAGCGCGGCGTGGAACCCGCCGTACAGCACGTGGTCCTCCGGGTGGACCCGGTCGGTGAGCGCCATCGCGAGGTCGGTGCCGGCGGGCACCGGCGAGCCGAAGACGCCACCGCCGTCGGGGCTCGCGTAGACGGAGCGGACGGACCGGTCGGGGAGCACCTCGACCGTCCACACGAAGTCGTTCACGTTCGCGACGACCCGGTCGAAGTCGCGGCGCGCGGCGGCGAGGGCGGTGCTGAGGTCGTCGGCGCGCAGCCGCTCGATGTGCCGGGCGATGTGGGCGCAGACGCCGTCGAGCATCGCCAGGACGTCCGGGTCGGGCGGGACGAGCCGTTCGGTGGCGAAGACCAGCACGCCGAGGACGGTGCCGCCGCTGAGGACCGGCAGCCCGATCGCGGCGTGCAGGCCCGCCGCCAGGGCGTCGTCCCGACGCGGCGACGGGTACGGCAGCTGCCCGATGTCCCCGAGCCACTGCGGCCGGCCCGTGCTCCAGACGCGGCCGATCATGCCGTCGCCGGGGCCGGCGGGCGGCGCGTCGTCGACGAACGCGGGCCGGGCCCGGCCGGGGGAGACCCACACCCCGAGCCGGTCGGCGACGCCGGCGTCCGGGTCGACGTGCCAGTACTCGCCGAGCGCCCAGTCGAGCGCGACGGTGACCGCCTCGACGACGGCGCCCGCCGCCTGCGCCGCCCCGGCCGCGGTCGTCAGCGCCTCCGCGACCGCGAGCTGCGCGCCGCGCAGCCGCTCGGCCCCGTGCGCGTCGGTGATGTCGTGCATCGCGACGACCGCGCCGAGCCGGCCGCCGTCCGGGGCGTCGATCGGCTGGCCGTTGCACAGGAACCGGCGCTGCGGGCCGCCGGGGTCGCCGACGACCATCTCCTCGCCGTGCACGTGCTCGCCGGCGAACGCGCGGGCGAGCGGCACCTGGTCGGGCCGCAGCCGGCGCCGGCCGTCGGCGGCGTAGAGCTGGTAGGTGCCGGCCCAGATCGGCGCGCTCGTCGGCTCGACCGCCACGCCCGGGTGCGCGTCGCGGAACGCCCGGTTGACGGTGGCGATCCGGCCCTCGCCGTCGCAGGCGACGACGGCGGTGTCGAGGCTGTCCAGCAGTGCCCGCTGGAAGGTGCGCTCGGCGTCCAGCTGCCGCCGCGCGGCCTGCCGCGGGCTCAGATCGTGCACGAACGCGTGGATGACGGGTCGGTCGCGCTCCACGTACGGCTGCCCGATGACCTCGATCGGGAACCTGCGACCGGCCCGGTCGACCGCGGTCACCTCGAGGGTGCCGGCCGATCCGCTCCCGGCGGCCCTGGAGGTCTCCGTCAGCCACGCGGCGAACGCGTCCCGTGACGTGCCGGCGACGACCACACCGACCGGCCCGCCCAGGGTCTCCGCCGCTGACCGGCCGAACATGCGCTCCGCGGCGAGGTTCCACGCGAGGACCGTGCCGGCGGCGTCGAGCGACACGAACGCGTCGGCGGCGCTGTCCAGCACCGCCTGCGTCCGCGTCGAGGCGAGCAGCAGCTCGCTGTTGGCCAGCCGCAGCGCCAGCTCGACCTCGGCGGCGCCGGCGAGGTCGGCGACCGTGTCGAGGTCCTCGGCGCTCCACTGCCGCGGCGCGTCGTCGGCCACGCAGAAGCAGCCGAGCACCTGCCCGTCGGGGGTGCGCAGCGGGTACCCCACGAAGGCGGCGACCAGGTCCGGCCGTTCGGCGGCCCGGATCACCAGCGGCGCGCCGTCGTCGACCACGGTCCGGCAGGAGGCCTGGGCGAGCGGGGAGTCCCGCGCGCCGGTGGGGCCGGCGGCGCTCACGAACACCTGGCGGTCGGCGTCGACCAGCGACACCAGCGCGGCCGGCACCCCGACCGCGCGCCGCGCGAGCCGGGTCAGCCGGTCCAGCGACGGCACCCCGCCGGCGTGCAGGAGACCGGTGGCGTGCAGCGTCTCCAGGCGCGCCGGATCGCCGGCGCGGCCCGCGGCTGCCGCGCCCGCCGGTCGTGACCCACGCCCCCGCACGCCACATTATCGGCAGGCCCGGCGTGGACCTGAGCCGCGCGCGCGAGTGGATAGGGTGGGTCGCATGGCAGAGCGACCCTTGACGCTGATGGCAGTGCACGCACACCCCGACGACGAGGCGACCGGCACCGGTGGCGTGCTGGCGAAGTACGCCGCGGAGGGCATCACGACCGTGCTCGTGACCTGCACCGACGGGCGCTGCGGCGACGGGCCCGGCGGGGTGAAGCCGGGGGAGCCCGGGCACGACCCCGATGCGGTGGCCGCGATGCGCGCCGAGGAGCTCGAGGCCGCCTGCGCGGCGTTGAAGGTGTCGCACCTGGAGCTGCTCGGCTACCCCGACTCGGGGATGATGGGCTGGTCGACGAACGACGTGGCCGGCTCGTTCTGGACCACGCCCGTGCCGGAGGCCGCCGAGCGGCTCGCCGGGCTGATCCGGCAGTACGAGCCGGACGTGATCGTCACCTACGACGAGAACGGGTTCTACGGCCACCCCGACCACATCCAGGCGCACCGGATCACGATGGCCGCGGTCGAGCTGACCGGCAGCCCCGCCAAGGTGTACTGGACGACCGTGCCCCGCTCCGGCATGGAGGAGTTCGGCCGGACGCTGCGCGAGCTCGGCGTCGAGTTCGACGTGCCGGACCCGGAGCCCGACCCCGCGTCGGACACCGCTCCGCAGGGGCCGCCGATCGGCCTGCCGGACGAGGAGATCACGACGTGGGTCGACACCAGGGCGTATGGGTCGCAGAAGTACGACGCGCTCGCCGCCCACGCCAGCCAGGGCGAGAACATCTTCTTCCTGAAGATGGGCCGGGAGCGCTTCACCGCGCTGATGGGCGTGGAGACGTTCCTGCGGGTGCGTGACACGACCGGCGCGCCGCTGCCGGAGGACGACCTGTTCGCCGGCCTCCGCTGAGTTTTGCGGCGGCTTAGAGCGACCGGCAATAGGTGTCACTTGAGTCGGCGGGTTGTCGGTCGGGTGTCCCAGCGGTAGTGCGTGCGTGCGCGTTGGATGAGTTGACGGATGGTGACGATGGCGGCGGCCAGGTACAGGTAGAAATCGACGATCCTGGCGTCGCGGTCGGTGCAGCGGCGGATCTTGCCGAAGCTGTTCATCCAGGAGTTCGTCCGTTCCACGACCCAGCGTTTGCCGATCTGGATCGGGGCGGGTACGCCCTTGCGGGCGATCTGCGCGTCGAAGCCGAGTTCGGCGAGCAGGTCGCGGCTGCGGTTGTTGTCGTAGCCGCGGTCGAGATGGGCGGTGACCTGCTCAGGCCAGCGGTGGCGTAGTTGGGTGCTGCACGCTTCGAAGGTGTCACGCAGCAGCGGCGAGTCGTGCCGGTTGGCGGTGGCGCCGGTCATGCCGAGTGGGATGCCGTAGCCGTCCACGCCGGTCGAGCGTTTCATGCCGCCTTTGCCGCGGTCGACCGGGGACCGGCCGGCCCGGTCGCCGCCGCACGGCGCTTTCGTGATGGCGCCGTCGGCGCTGACATCGGTCAGGTCCAGGCCGATCATCCGGTCGTAGGCGTCCAGGGCCAGTTCGTGGACCTGCTCGCCGAGACCGGCGTCGGCCCACAACCGCAGACGTCGGCGGATCGTCCGGTCCGAGCAGGCAACCGACGCGACGCGTTCATACCCGGACCCGTGCACCAGAGCGGCGATGACGTGCTCGAACACGACCCGGTCCGGGATCCTGCGGCGGTGACAGCCCAGCGGATGCGAAGGGTCGAACTCGGGTTGCTCAGGCCACAGCGCGGCGAACTGGACCCAGACAGGTTCGAACAACGAAGATGGCAACGCAGGCACGGGACTCCATCGATCACGAAGCGTAGAGAACTCCGATGATCAATGGACCCGTGCCTGTTTGCTACCCCGGGTGCCTACCCGCCGAGTCATGGACCTATTGCCGGTCGCTCTTAAGCGTTCCTTTGGCGGCGGCCCGGCGGTCCGGAGTCCGGCTACGATGCCGATCGTGCTGGACAACCCCGAACCGCAGCAGCCGTGGTGGACGCGCCGCAGCGCGTGGGTGGTCGCGGCCGCCGGTGCCGTCGTCGCCGGCACCGCGACCGTCGCGCTCGTCGCCCAGGCGTCCGGCGCGGCGTGTGCCGCGCCCGCGGCGTCCTCGGGGCAGGCGACGTTCTACGCCGCCGACGGTGGCGGCAACTGCTCGTTCGACCAGGTGCCGAACCCGCTCGTGGTGGCGCTCGGCAACGCCGAGTACGCGGCCGGCGCGGCGTGCGGCGGCTACCTGGACGTGAAGGGGCCCAAGGGCACGGTCCGGGTCAAGGTCACCGACCGCTGCCCGGAGTGCGCCGCCGGGCACCTGGACCTGAGCCGGCAGGCGTTCGCGAAGATCGGCGACCCGGTCGCGGGGGTCATCAAGGTGACCTACAGCCGGGTGACCAGCCCGCCGGTGCCCGGTCCGATGACCGTCCGGGTCAAGGAGGGTTCGTCGCGGTACTGGCTGGCGCTGCGCCTGGACAACACCGGCAACCCGCTGTCGGCGGTGGAGCTGCAGTCCGGCGGCGGCTGGAAGGCGCTGAGCCACACCGACTACAACTACTGGATCGCGCAGAACGGCGCCGGGAACGGGCCGTTCACGGTCCGCGTGACCGACACCGCCGGCCGGCGCACGACGCTGAGCGGCGTGACGCTGACGGTCGGCACCGTGCAGCGACCGGGCGCCACCGCGGCCGCGCCGGCGCCGTCGAAGACCCCTCCGGTCAGCAGGTCCGCGGCGTCGCCCGCGCCGGTGTCGCCGGAGGCCGTCGCCGCGTCCGCCCCGGAGGAGACCGCCGGTGTGCCGGCGACCCCTGAGGCCACTGAGGCCACTGCGGCGCAGCCGCCGGCGCGGTGCGGCTGAGCGGTCACCGCCGGGCGGTGAGGTATCCGCCCATGGTCGTGAAGTAGTCCTTGGCGGCGAGCTCGGTGCCGTCCTCCGTGCGGATCCGCTCGACGGCAAGGCCGTGGCTGCGGCCTCGGCGGGCCTCGGCGCCGGCAACGACGACGACGGCGTCGCCCTCGCGGATGAAGATGCGGCCCGGGGTGCCGCCGTAGACGCCCTTGGACACCGACGCGGCGACGATCCGGATGCGGTGGCCGCGGTGGTACGTGAAGGCGTTCGGGTACGGGTCGGACTGGGCCCGCACGAGCCGGTCGAGGTCCTCCGCCGGCCAGGTCCAGTCGATGCGGCTGTCCTCCTCGGCGCGCTTGTGGAAGAAGCTGGCCTTGGAGCGGTCCTGCGGGGTCCAGTCGGTGCGCCCGGACGCGATCAGGTCCAGGCCGTCGACGGTGATCGGGCCGAACAGGGCGAGGGTCTTGTGGAACAGGTCGGTCGTGGTGTCGCGGTCGCCGACGGGGACCGCCCGCTGCAGGACGATGTCGCCCGCGTCGAGCTCCGCGTCCATCATGTGCGCGGTGACGCCGACCTCACGCTCGCCGTTGATGAGGGCCCAGATCAGCGGGGAGAAGCCGGCGTAGGCGGGCAGCAGCGAGTCGTGCACGTTGAGGGTGCCGAGGCGGGGCAGCTCGAAGATCTCCGGCGGGATCCAGGTGCGCCAGTTGGTGGCGACGATCACGTCCGGGTCCGCCTGCTTGAGCCGGTCGAGCAGTTCGGCGTCGCCGGGCCGGTCCCGGATGATCACCTCGACGCCGTGTCCGGTCGCGAGGTCGGCGACGGAGTCGTTCCAGATCCGCTCGTACGGGTGGTCGCTCACCGGATGGGTCACGACCAGCGCGACCTCGTGCTCGGAGGCCAGCAGCGCCTGGAGCGTGCGATGCCCCCAGGTCTGATATCCGAACATGACGACGCGCATGGGGCCTCCCAGATGAGTGACGGCATTCGATGCCATAGCCTTCGATCGGGAGTTAGGTTAGTCTACCCTTCATTCACGTGGTAGCCGCAGGGTGGTCGTGACAAGCGCGAAAACTAAGGTTAGGCTTCCCTAACTCCTCGCCGGTCGGTGGTGGAGGCGGAGCGGTCGAGCCGGGCTCGACATGGACGATGGGACTGCGATGCCAGAGCCGCGCGGGGATCAAGGACCGGTCTTCGATCTGGTCGGGGTGGGCTTCGGGCCATCGAACCTGGCGCTCGCGATCGCCGTGCAGGAGCGCGCCGCCGCCGGCGGCACGCCCGTGAGCGCCGTGTTCCTGGAGCGGCAGGCCTCGTTCGGCTGGCACCGGGGCATGCTCATCGAGGACGCGACGATGCAGGTCTCGTTCCTCAAGGACCTCGTCACGATGCGCAACCCGACCAGCTCCTTCAGCTTCCTGTGCTACCTGCAGGAGCGCGGCCGGCTCATCGACTTCGTCAACCACAAGAGCCTGTTCCCGCTGCGGGTCGAGTTCCACGACTACCTCGAATGGGCCGCCGCCCGCGTGGACGACATGGTCCGCTACGGCCAGGACGTCGCCGCGGTCCGCCCCGTCTTCGACGACGACACCATCAGCGCGTACGACGTGGAGACCCGCGACCGGACGGGTGCCCGCCGGACCGTCCGCGCCCGCAACGTCGTGCTCGCCAGCGGGCTGCGCCCCGCCCTGCCGCCGGGCATCGAGGCGTCGAAGCGCGTCTGGCACAGCCGCGACCTGCTGACCAATGTGGACGATCTGGCCGGCGCCGACCCGTCCCGGTTCGTGGTCGTCGGCGCCGGGCAGAGCGCCGCCGAGGTCACCGCGTTCCTGCACGAGCGCTTCCCCTCGGCCGAGGTCTGCGGCGTGCTGTCCCGCTACGGCTACAGCCCCGCCGACGACAGCCCCTTCGCCAACCGCATCTTCGACCCCCTGGCCGTCGACGACTACTTCGACGCCTCCGCCCAGGTGAAGTCGATGCTGCTCGGGTACCACGCCAACACCAACTACTCCGTCGTGGACACCGACCTCATCGAGGCGCTCTACCGCCGGGTGTACCGGGAGAAGGTCCTCGGCTCGCAGCGGCTGCGCCTGCTCAACGTCTCCCGCCTCACCGCCGCCGAGGAGCTCGGCGACCGGGTCGCGGTCACCGTCGAGTCGATGCTCACCGGCACCCGCACCGTGCTGGACGCCGACGTCCTCGTCTGCGCCACCGGCTACACGCCCGCCGACCCGTTCCCGCTGCTCGGCGAGCTCGCCGGCCGGTGCCACTACGACGATGAGGGGCGCGCGGTCGTCGAGCGCGACTACCGCATCCGCACCGACGCGAGCGTGCTGGCCGGCATCTACCTGCAGGGCGGCACCGAGCACACGCACGGCATCAGCTCGTCGCTGCTGTCCAACACCGCGATCCGCTCCGCGGAGATCCTGGAGTCGGTCTGCGATCGGCGCCGCGCCTCCGTGCCCGCACTGTCCGGGTCGGGCTCCTACGCGTGAGCCGGTCGACCACACCGGAGCCGCCGGGCGCGGCGGTCCTCACCGCGGGGCCCACTGGAGGGCCCACCACGGCACGCCCGCTGCCGGCACCCGGGCGTGCCGTGGTGCCGGACCTTCAGCCGGCCGCCGCCGGGAAGAGCAGGCCGGCCGGGCTGGCCGCCACGAACGCCCGCCGGGCGGGGTGGCTCGCCGGGTCCGTCGGCGTGCTCGCCGTGGTCTGCCTGCTGAGCATCGCCGTCGGCACCAAGAACCTGTCCCCGGCGACGATCTGGGACGCGTTCGCGCACTACACCGGCACCGGCGACCAGTCGATCGTGCGGGACCTGCGGGTGCCCCGGACCGTGCTGGCGATCCTCGTCGGCGCCTCGCTCGGCATCTCCGGCGCCGTCATCCAGGCCGTCACCCGCAACCCGCTCGCCGACACGCAGGTCCTGGGGATCAACGCGGGCGCCGGGCTGTTCGTCGTCGTCGCGATCGGGCTGCTCGGCCTGTCGAGCATCACCGCGTACGTGTGGTTCGCGTTCGCGGGTGTCGTCGTCGCGATGCTGCTCGTCTACGCCCTCGCCGCCGTCGGCCGGGGACCGGCCACCCCGGTGCGGCTGCTGCTCGCCGGCGTCGCGCTCGGCGCCGTGCTCGACGGCATCGCCTCGGGCGTCCGGCTCGTGCGCCCGCGCGCCTTCTACTACCTGCGGTTCTGGGACGTCGGCGCGCTCACCGGCCGCGGCTGGGACGTCATCGGCGCCGTCGCGCCGTTCGTCGTCGCGGGGCTCGTCCTCGCGCTGCTCGTCGCCCGGTCCCTCAACACCGTCGCGCTCGGCGACGACCTCGCCCGCTCCCTGGGCGCCGGCCTCGGCCGGACCCGCGCCGGCGCCGTGCTGTCGGTGACGCTCCTCGCGGGCGCGGCGACCGCGGCGGTCGGGCCGATCGGCTTCGTCGGCCTCATGGTGCCGCACGTGGCTCGCTGGATCACCGGCCCCGACCAGCGCTGGATCTTCGCGTTCACGCTCGTCGGCGGGCCGGTCCTGCTGCTGTCCGCCGACATCGTCGGCCGGGTCGTGCTGCGCCCCGGCGAGCTGCAGGCGGGCATCGTGACCGCGTTCATCGGCGCGCCCGTGCTCATCTGGCTCGTCCGCCGCCGCTCGGCGAGCGCCCTGTGAAGCCGCTCGTGTCGCCGCCCGTGGCGAAGTCCACAGTGGATCCGGCGGCGCGGCGGCGGACCGTCGACTTCGGACGGACGGTGCTCACGCTGCGGGCCGGGCGGGGCGTCTCGGTGCGCGCCGGGGTGCGCGTCGCCGTCACCTGCGTCGTGCTGCTGCTCGCCGCCGCGGCGTTCGCGGTCCTCGCGCTGGGCACCGGCGAGTTCACCGCGACGCCCGCCGAGGTGCTGCAGGCCCTGTCCGGCGACGGGTCCCGCGCGGTGCGGCTCGTCGTCGTCGAGTGGCGGCTGCCCCGGGTGCTGCTCGCGCTGCTCGTCGGCGCCGCGATGGGCGTCTCCGGCGCCATCTTCCAGGCGCTGACCCGCAACCCGCTCGGCAGCCCCGACATCCTCGGGTTCAGCACCGGCGCGTACACCGGCGTCCTGGTCTGCGTCGTCTTCATCGGCAAGAGCTACCCCGCGACCGCCACCGCCGCGCTGGCCGGCGGGATCGCGACCGCCGTACTGGTCTACGTGCTCTCGCTGCGGCGCGGGGTCCAGGGCTTCCGGCTCATCATCGTCGGCATCGCGGTCAGCGCCGTGCTGAGCTCCGTCAACCAGTGGTTCATCATCAAGATGGACCTGCAGACCGCCGTCGCCGCCACGATCTGGGGCAAGGGCACGCTCAACGGCCTCGGCTGGGACCAGGTCACGCCGGCCGCCGCCGCGATCGGCGCGCTGTGCCTGGGGGTGGCGGCGCTCGGCCGGCGGCTGCAGGTGATGGAGCTCGGCGACGACGCGGCCGCCGCGGTCGGCGTCGGGGTCGAGCGGACCCGCCTCGCCTACCTCGCGCTCGGCGTCGCGCTCATCGCCGCCGCGACCGCCGTCGCCGGGCCGATCTCGTTCGTGGCGCTCGCCGCGCCGCAGCTGGCGCACCGGCTCGCCCGCACCGCCGGGATCGCCCTCGTGCCGTCCGCCGCCATGGGCGCGCTGCTGCTCATGGCGAGCGACTTCGCGGCGCAGCGGGTGTTCGCGCCGACCCAGCTGCCGGTCGGCGTGGTCACCGTGTCCATCGGCGGCCTGTATTTCGTGTGGCTGCTGGCCCGCCAGGCGAGGAGATGAGCATGAGTGGAGGGCCGCGAATCATGTGGCAGGTTGAGTCGGGGCGTCGCCGGAGCGCAGCGGAGGTGGCGGCATGACCCGGTTGCGCGCCGACCGCATCACCGTCGGCTACGACCGCAGGACGATCAGCACGGACCTGGACCTCGCCGTCCCCGACGGCCGGTTCACCGTGATCGTCGGCCCCAACGCCTGCGGCAAGTCCACGCTGCTGCGCGCGCTGTCGCGGCTGCTCACCCCGGCCAAGGGGCAGGTCCTGCTGGACGGCAGGGCGATCCACGCCTACCCGGCGAAGGAGGTCGCCCGCCGGCTCGGGCTGCTGCCGCAGTCGTCCGTGGCGCCCGACGGCATCACCGTCGCCGAGCTCGTCGCCCGCGGCCGGTTCCCGCACCAGCGGCTGCTGCGCCAGTGGTCGGTCGACGACGAGGCCGCGGTCGCCGCGGCGATGGCCGCGACCGGCGTCGCCGAACTGTCCGGCGAGCTGGTCGACACGCTGTCGGGCGGCCAGCGGCAGCGGGTGTGGGTCGCGATGGTCCTCGCCCAGCAGACCCCGATCGTGCTGCTCGACGAGCCGACGACGTTCCTGGACATCGCGCACCAGGTCGAGCTGCTCGAGCTGTGCCTGCGCCTCAACCGGGAGCAGGGCACCACGATGGTCGCGGTCCTGCACGACCTCAACCACGCCTGCCGCTACGCCGATCACATCGTGGTGATGAAGGCGGGCGTCGTCGTCGCTGAGGGCGACCCGCGGGAGGTCGTGACCGGCGACCTCGTCGAGGACGTCTTCGGCCTGCCGTGCCGCATCATCCCCGACCCGGAGACCGGCACGCCGCTGGTCATCCCGCGCGCCGGCGCGCTGCACGCGGCCACCGCAACGCTCTGAACCGACCTTGTGAGAAGGGAACCATCAAGCATGTCCAGCAACCCGTTCGACGACGAGAACGGCACGTTCTTCGTGCTCGTCAACGACGAGGAACAGCACTCGCTGTGGCCGACGTTCGCCGCGGTGCCGGCCGGCTGGCGGATCGTCTTCGGCGAGAGCGGCCAGACCTCCCGCCAGGAATGCGTGGACTACGTCGACCGCCACTGGACCGACCTGCGGCCGAAGAGCCTGCGGGACAGTATGGCGCAGGACGTCGCAGCGGCCGTCTGACGATGCCGCCGATGACCGGATCCCGCATCCTGCGGCGCTCCCTCACCCGTAACCGGGCCCGCCTCACCGCCGGCACCGGCCTCATCAGCCTGCACCAGCTCGCCGAGGCGACCGTGCCGGTCCTCATCGGCGTCGGCATCGACCGTGCCGTCGCACCCGGCGACGGCACGGCGCTGCTGCTGTGGGTGGCGGCGCTCGCCGCGCTCTTCGTCGGCCTGCACCTGTGCTACCGCTTCGGCGCCCGCCAGCTGATGCTCGCCATCGCCAACGAGGCGTACCTGCTGCGCGGCGAGCTGGCCGCGAGGATCGTGCACCCGCGCCGGCTGCGCACCGACCTGCGCGCCGGTGAGCTGCTCACGGTGTCCAGCACCGACGCCGACAACGTCTCCTACCTGCTGGACTACGTGCCGCGCATCGCCGGCGCGATCACCGCGACCGCCGTCAGCGCCGCCGTGCTGCTCGCCGTCGACTGGCGGCTCGGCCTCGTCGTGCTGGTCGGCACGCCGGTTGTGCTCGTCGGCATGCAGTTCGCCGGCCCGCTCATCACCCGGCGGGTCACCGAGCAGCAGGAGCTTGCCGGCAAGGCCACGGCGCTCGCCACCGACCTGGTCAGCGGGGTCCGTCCGCTGCGCGGGCTCGGCGCCGAGCGGGCCGCAGCCCGCCGCTACCGCGACGTCAGCCAGGCCTCGCTGCGCGCCGCGCTGCGGGCCGCCGGCACCCAGAGCCGCTACCTGGCGTTCTCCACCGCGGGCAGCGCGCTGCTCGCCTGCGGGGTCGCCGTGCTCGCCGGCTGGTTCGCCCTGGACGGCCGGATCAGCGTCGGCGAGTTCATCATGGTGATCGGCCTGGCCCAGTTCCTCCTGGAGCCGATCGGGCTCCTCGCGATCGTGCCGAGCTGGGTCGCGGAGGCGCGCGCCTCCGCGGACCGGTGCGCCCTGGTCCTGGGTGCCGACCTGCTCCTGCCGGCGGGGGCAGAGCAGAAGACCGTCGCAGAGCCGCATCTTGTACTGGCGGCGGTGCGCCACGGCACCCTCGAAGGCCTCGACCTGACGGTGCGCCCCGGCGAGTTCGTCGGCGTGGTGACCCCCCGCTCCGCCGACGGCGAGGCCCTCGTGCGGCTGCTCGCCGGCGGTGTCCCCCCGGACGAGTTCGAAGGGTCGGTCACGCTCGGCGGGGTGGCCCTCCACGACCTGGAGCCGGCCGGCGCACGGGCGCTCATGCTCGTCGAGCCGCACCACACGGACCTGTTCACCGGCACCGTGGCGGCCAACGTCGCCCTGCTGGAGGACGGCGGGGCAGCGGACCAGGCAGGAGATCAGGCAGCGCTGGCGGCCGCGCTCGAGGCGTCGGCCGCCGCCGAGGTCGTCGACGGCCACCCCGACGGGATGCTGCGGCACGTCGCCGAACGCGGCGCCACCCTGTCCGGCGGGCAGCGGCAGCGGCTCGCCCTCGCTCGCGCGCTCCTCGCCCGCCCGCCGATCCTCGTGCTGCACGACCCGACCACCGCCGTCGACACCGTCACCGAGCACTCGATCGCGCGGTCCGTCCGCGCGCTCCGGCAGGGCAGCACCACCGTCGTCATCACCAGCAGCCCCGCCATGCTCGCCGTCACCGACCGGGTCGTCGTCGTCGACGACGGCAGGGTGTCGGTCGAGGGCGGCCACGCCGAACTCGGCGCGACCCACGACGACTACCGGAAGGTGGTACTACGGTGAACCAACTTCCGATCGCCGACCGGCGCGAGACGCTGCGCTGGCTGCGCGGTGAGCTTCGGGCCCGGTGGGGGGAAGCGGCCGGCGCGTTCGCCGTCGGCCTGCTCGCCGCCGCGGCCGGCGTCACCCCCGTCTACGCCCTCGGCGTGCTCGTCGACCGGGTCCGCGCCGGCGCGCCCGCCTCCGACATCGTCGGCATCACGATCGTCATCGTCGTCGCCGCGATCGTCGCCGGCGTCACCACCGCCCTGTCGAGCTACCTCATCGCGCGGCTCGGCGGCCGGATCCTCGCCGCGCTGCGGGAGGACGTCGTGGCCCGCGCCGTCACGCTGCCCGCGACCCGCCTCGAACGGATCGGCAAGGGCGAGCTCATGTCGCGGGTCGGCCCGGACGTCGCCGCGGTCAACAAGGCCGTCACGGACGTGCTGCCGACGATGACGTCCTCGGTGCTCCTCGCGGCGCTCAGCGTCGCCGCGATGGCCGGCATCGACTGGCGGCTCGGCCTCGCCGGGCTCGTCACCGCGCCCCTGTACGTCCTGGCGCTGCGCTGGTATCTGCCGCGCTCCGGCCCCGGCTACGCCGTCGAACGCGCCGCCGTCGGCGAACGGTCCCAGCTGCTGCTGGAGAGCGTGCAGGGGCTGCGGACCGTGCACGCGTACCGCCTGGAAACCCCGCACCTGCGGGGGATCGACGCCGCCTCCGCCCGCGCCCGCGACGTGTCGGTGAACGTGTTCAGCCTCTTCACCCGCTTCGTCGGCCGGATCAACCGGGCCGAGTTCGCCGGGCTCACCGTCATCGTCGTCACGGGCTTCCTGCTGGTGCGGGACGGCTCGGTCACCGTCGGCGGGACCGCGGCCGCGGCCGTGCTGTTCCACCGGCTGTTCAACCCGGTGTCGATGCTGCTGTACACGTTCGACGAGCTGCAGGCGGGCGGCGCCGGCCTGGCCCGGCTCGTCGGGGTCGTCACCATCCCCGACGAGCGCCCGGCGACCGTCGAGGGACAGTCCCCCTCGGACAGTTCGCTGGAGCTGGCCGGCGTCCGGTTCGGCTACCCCGGCGGCCCCGAGGTCCTGCACGGCGTCAGCCTGCGCATCGAGGCTGGGCAGCGGGTCGCGCTCGTCGGTTCCACCGGCGCCGGCAAGTCGACCCTCGCCGCCGTCGCCGCCGGCATCCTCCAGCCGGCCGCCGGGTCGGCGGGCGTCGGCGGGATGCCGGTCGCGCACATGGGCCCGGAGCTGCTGCGCTCCCAGGTCGTCATCATCACCCAGGAGACGCACGTCTTCGCCGGTGAGCTGATCGAGGACCTGCGCCTCGCCCGGCCCGGCGCGACCGACGCCGAGATCGACGCGGCCCTCGCGACGGTCGGCGCCGCCGACTGGGTCCGCGCGCTGCCCGAAGGGGTGCGGACCGTCGTCGGTGAGGGCGGCCACGAGCTGACCGCCGCCCGCGCGCAGCAGATCGCGCTCGCCCGGCTGGTCCTGGCCGACCCGGCCGTCGCGATCCTTGACGAGGCCACCGCGGAGGCCGGCAGCTACGGCGCCCGCGACCTGGAGGACTCCGCGCTCGCCGCGACCGCCGGCCGCACCACGCTCGTGGTCGCGCACCGGCTCACCCAGGCCAGGTCCGCCGACCGGGTCGTCGTCCTCGAGGACGGCCGGGTCGCCGAGGAGGGCGGCCACGACGAGCTGCTCCTGGCCGGCGGCCGGTACGCGCAGCTGTGGGCGGCGTGGGAGTCCCGCACGCCCACCTTCCCGTAACCGTACGAAATCACATAGAGGCAGGAACAACCGTGTCCACAGTGGACGTGCTGCGGCAGCTGGACGACTGGAACGACCCGACGGAGCCCGGCCACCGCAGCACCGTCGCCGCGGCGTTCACCGCCCAGGTCCGGCGGACCCCGGAGGCGCTCGCCCTCGTCGCGGGCGGCACCCGGCTCAGCTACGCCGAGCTCGGCGCCCGGGTCTTCCAGCTGGCCCGGTCGCTGCGCCGGCGGGGGCTCGCCGACGAGGAGGTCGTCGGCATCGCCGTGCCACGCTCCGCGGAGATGGTCGTCGGGGTCCTCGCCGCCATGGTCGCCGGCGGGGCGTTCGTGCCCGTCGACCCGTCCTGGCCGGCGGAGCGGCGCCGGCAGGTGCTCGCCGACGCGGGCGCCCGCATCGTCCTGGACACGGCCGCGTTCGAGGCCGGGTTCGCGGACGAGTCCCCGGAGCCGCTCGACCTGGACCTGGCGCCGGCCCGCCTCGCGTACGTCATCTTCACCTCCGGCTCGACGGGCCGGCCGAAGGGTGCGATGATCCGGCACGAGGCGATCTGCGAACGGCTGCGCTGGCAGATCGAGGAGATCCTGCTGTTCGGGCCCGGCGACGCGAGCCTGTTCAAGGCGCCGCTCGCCTTCGACATCTCCGTCAACGAGATCCTGCTGCCGCTGGTGTCCGGCGGCACCGTCGTCGTCGCCGAGCCCGGCGGCGAACGCGACCCGCAGTACCTGCTCGACCTCATCGCGGCGGAGAAGGTCACGTTCGTGTACCTCGTCTCGTCCATGCTGGACGTGCTGCTGGAGATGGATCGGGGGCACGGCCGCCTGTCGGGCCTCAAGCACGTCTGGTGCGGCGGGGAGGTGCTCACCCCGGAGCTGTTCGACCGGTTCCGCAACCAGCTCGGCACCACCCTGTACCACGGCTACGGCCCCGCCGAGGCGACGATCGGCGTCTCCCACGTCATCTACCGCGACGCCGCCGAACGCATCGCCACCTCCATCGGCCGGCCCAACCCGCACACCCAGCTCTACGTCCTGGACGACACGCTCACGCCGCTGCCGCCCGGCGAGACCGGCGAGCTGTACGCGGCCGGGTTCCTGCTCGGCCGCGGGTACGTCAACGCGCCGGCCATGACCGCGGCACGGTTCGTCGCCAACCCCTTCGGCGTGGGCAGCCGCCTCTACCGGACCGGCGACCTGGCCCGCTGGACCCCGGACGGCACCCTGGAGTTCGTCGGCCGCGCCGACAACCAGGTGAAGATCCGCGGCATGCGGCTGGAGCTGGAGGAGGTCGAGGCGGTCCTCGCCGCGCACCCGTCGGTCCGGCACGCGGCCGTCACCGTGCGGCGCAACGCGGCCGGCGCCGCGCACCTCGTCGGCTACGTCATCGCCCCGGCCTCCACGGCGGGCGCGGACCTGCTCGCCTGGTGCTCCGAGCGGCTGCCCGAGCACGCGGTGCCGAGCGTGATCGTGCCGCTGGACGCGCTGCCGGTCAACGCCAACGGCAAGGTCGACCGGGCCGCGCTGCCCGCGCCGGCCCTGCCGGGCAGCGGCGGCGGACGGGCGCCGGAGACCGCCATGGAGCGGGCGCTGTGCGACGTCTTCGCCGCCGTGCTCGGCGTGCCCGTCGCCGCGGACGACGACTTCTTCGCCCTCGGCGGGGACAGCATCGTCGCCATCGGCGTGGTCCGCGAGGCCCGCCGCGCCGGGATCGCGCTGCGCCCCCGCGACCTGCTCACCCACCGCACCCCGGCGGGCGTCGCCGCCGTCACGTCGGTCGCCGCCGCCGCGGCGCCGTCCACGGTGGAGCGCGCCGGCGCCGTCCCTGACACCCCGATCGTCGCGTGGCTGCGCGAGCACGGGCCCGCCCTCGACGGCTTCTACCAGGCGGTCAGGCTGCACACCCCGCCCGGCCTCACCTTCGATAACCTCCAGCAGATGGTGGCGGCGCTGCTCGCCGCCCACGACGCGCTGCGGGCCCGCGTCGACGACGCCGGCGGCCTCACCGTCGCGCCGTTCGACCCCGCCGCCGTGCCCGCGGTGGCGCCGGCCGGCACCCTGGCGGAGACCGTCGCCCGGCTCGACCCCCGCCGCGGTGTCATGGCCGCCTTCACCTGGGACGAGCAGGCCGGGCACCTGCTCGTGGCCGTGCACCACATCGTCGTCGACGGCGTCTCCCTGCGGGTCCTCGCCGAGGACCTCGGCGCCATGTGGGACGGCGGCACCTTCGCGCTGGAGCCCGCCGCCACGTCGCTGCGGCAGTGGGCCACCGCCCTGCACGGCGCCGCCCGCGACGGGAGGTTCGCCGCCGACGTCGCGTACTGGCAGCGCGCCGCCGCCGTCGCCGACCCGCCGCTGGGCCGCCGCCCGCTCGACCCGGCCCGCGACCTCGTCGCCACCGAGGAACGGCTGACCGTCAGCCTGTCCACCGCCACCACCGCGCGGCTGCTCGGCGCCGTCCCCGCCGCGATCCACGGCGGTGTCGACGACGCGCTCGTCACCGCCGCCGCCCTCGCCGTGCACCGCCGCCGCGGCGCGGCCGGGCCGGTGCTGCTGGAGCTGGAGGGGCACGGCCGGCAGGAGTACCTGCTTGAGGGCCCAGCCGGCGACCTCGACCTGTCCCGGACCTTCGGCTGGTTCACCACCCTCTACCCGGCCGTGGTCGACCCCGGCGACGGCACCGACCTCGGCGCGGCGGTGAAGGCCGTCAAGGACCAGCTGCGGGCGGTGCCGTCGCAGGGCCTCAGCCACGGCGTGCTGCACCACCTCGCCGGCCGGGCGGACCTCGCCGCGGCGCCGCAAGTGCTCGTGCACTACCTCGGCCGGTTCGGCGCCGGCGACGGCCGCCCCTGGACGCAGGTGTCCACCGTGGACGAGGACCGCGACCCGCGGATGCCGCTGCCCCGCGTCCTGGAGCTCAACGCGGTCACCCTCGACACGGCCGACGGGCCGGTGCTGTCCGCGACGTTCAGCTGGCCCGCCGGGGTCCTCGACCGGACCGACGTGGAGGCGCTCGCCGGCCACTGGGCCGGGCTGCTCGACGCGATCGCCGCCGACCCCCGCGTCGCCGGGCACACGCCGTCGGACTTCCTCCTGCTCACGCTGGACCAGTCCGATGTGGACCGCTTCGACACCGGCGCGCTGCGGGACGTGCTGCCGCTGTCGCCGCTGCAGGCCGGGCTGTACTTCCACGCCACGTACACCACCGGCGCCGACCCGTACGTGGTGCAGCAGCGGGTCGAGCTCACCGGCCCCCTCGACGCCGACCGGCTGCGTGCCGCCGCGGACCGGCTCCTGGACCGGCACCCGAACCTCGCCGCCGCGTTCCGCCCCACCGCCGCCGGTGACGTCGTCGCCGTGCACGCCGGCGGCACCGCCGCGCCGTGGCGGACCGTCGAGGTCACCGACCCGCGGGACGGCCGTGAACTCGACGGGATCGCGGCCGTGGACCGGTCCCGGCCGTTCGACCTCGCCGAGCCGCCCGCGATGCGGTTCACCCTGGCCCGCCTCGCCGCCGACCGGCACGTGCTCATCCACACGATCCACCACATCGTCGCCGACGGCTGGTCGGTGCCGGTGATGTTCAACGACCTGCTCGCCCTGTACGCCGGCGCGCCGCTCCCACCGCCGGTGCCGTTCCGCGACTTCCTGGCGGCGCTGGATGGACAGGCGCCCGACCTGGCGGTCTGGGACCGGCTCCTTGACGGGGTGACCGAGCCGACCCGGCTCCTCGCCGCGCTGCCACCCACCGGCGACGGCGCCGACGGGCACGGCCGCGTCACCCGCGAGCTGCCGGCCGCGCTCGCCGCGTCGGTGCGCGGGTTCGCGACCGCGCACGGCCTCACCGTCGGCAACGTGGTCGGCGGCGTCTGGGGCGTGCTGCTCGGCCGGCTCACCGGGCGGGCCGACGTCACGTTCGGCTCGACGGTCGCCGGCCGGAGCCTGGCCGTGCCCGGCATCGAACGCATCGCCGGCCTGCTCATCAACACCGTCCCGGCGCGGGTGCGGTGGGCGCCCGGCGAGCCGCTCGCCGCCGCCGTCGGCCGGTTCGCCGCCGACCAGCGCGAGACCATGGAGCACGAGCACGCGCCGCTGACCGAGCTGCAGCGCCGGCTCGGCACCGGGGAGCTCTTCGACACCCTCGTCGTCGTCGAGAACTACCCGGACATCGAGGTCGCGGGTGGGGACCTGCGGGTCACCGGCATCGACGTCGTCGAGGCGCCGCACTACCCGGTCACCCTCATGGTGCGCCCCGGCGACCCGTTCACCGTCACCGTCACCCACGACCGGCGGCACGTCGACACCGCCACGGCACGGCGGCTGCTCGGCATGTACGAGACGCTGCTGGCCGCCCTGGACGGCACCTGCGCCGCGCCGCTCGCGACCCGCGCCGCCGCTCCCGCGCTGCCCACGGTGCATGACGGGACCGTGCTGGACCTCCTGACCTACCCCGGCGGCACGGCTGTCGTCTGCGGGGACCGGGAGCTGACCTACGCGGAGCTCGACCGGCGCTCCGGCCGGCTCGCGCACGCCCTCGCCGCCGCCGGGGTGCGCCGCGGCGACCTGGTCGCGGTCGCCGCCGCCCGCTCCGTGGACCTGCCCGTCGCGGTGCTGGGCGTCCTGCGGGCCGGCGCGGCCGTGCTGCCCGTGGATCCGGCGTACCCGGCGGCCCGCATCGAGCTGATGCTCCGCGAGGCGGCACCCGTCTGCGTCCTCACCGACGACGCGGCATCCGGCGGGCACGGGCTGCCGGTGCTGCGGATCGGCGCGGCGGTCGACGGGGCCACCGGCCACCTGCAGGTGCGCGGGCTCACCGGCGCCGACGCCGCCACCGTGCTGTTCACGTCGGGCTCGACCGGCGTGCCGAAGGCGGTCGTCGGCACCCACGCGGCGCTGGCCAACCGGCTCGCCTGGGCCCGGGACGCCTGGGGCCTGCGGTCCGGGCGGGTGCGGATCGCGAAGAGCTCGCTGAGCTTCGTCGACGGCACCACCGAGCTGCTCGGCGGGCTCGTCGCCGGCGCGACCGTCGTCCTCGCCGACGACGCCACCGCCGCCGACGGCGCCGCCCTCGGCCGCCTCGTCGAGCGCAGCGGCGCGACGCAACTGCTGGCCGTGCCGAGCCTCGCCGCGGCCCTCGCCGACAGCGCCCCGTCCCGCGTCCGCGGGCTGCGCCGCTGGATCACCAGCGGCGAGGCGCTCACCCCGTCCGTCGTCCGGGCACTCACGGCCGCGTCGCCCGGCGCCGAGATCGTCAACTCGTACGGCTCGTCCGAGGTCGCCGGTGACGTCCTCACCGCCGTCGTCACCGCCGCGGACCGGCCCGTCCCGCTCGGCACCGACGTCCCCGGCGTGCGGGTGCACCTGCTCGACGCGGCGCTGACCCTGGTGCCCGACGGCGCCGCCGGCGAGATCTACGTCGGTGGCGTGCAGAACGCCCGCGGCTACCTCGGCCGGCCCGGCATCACCGCCGGCCGGTTCGTCGCCGACCCGTTCGGCGCGCCGGGGGACCGGCTGTACCGCACCGGCGACCTCGGCCGCCGCGACGCCGCCGGACGGATCGAGTTCCTCGGCCGCGCCGACGACCAGGTGAAGATCAACGGGTTCCGAGTGGAGCTCGCCGAGGTCGAGGCGGCCCTCACCCGCCACCCCGGCGTCACCGGCGCGGCGGCCGCCGTCCGCGGCAGCGCCCTCGCCGCATACGTCGCCGGCGCCGGCGTCGACCCGGCCGCCGTCCGCGACGCGCTGCGCGCCGAGCTGCCCGCGCACCTGGTCCCCGCGACCGTCACCGTCCTGGACGCGATCCCGCTGCTGCCCAACGGCAAGCGCGACCGCGCCGCGCTGCCGTCGCCGGTGGTGCCGCGCCAGCGGGGCGCGCAGGGCGGCGGCTCGCCGCGGGCGGCGCGGATCAGCGCCTGCTACACCGCCGTGCTCGGCACCGAGGCCGGGCCCGGCGACGACTTCTTCGCCCTCGGCGGCGACAGCATCGCCGCCATCCGCGTCATCAACCGCCTCGCGCAGGACGGGATCGTGCTCACCACCCGCGACATCTTCGACCACAGGACCCCGGGCGCCCTCGACGCGCACCTGTCCGCCGCGACCCCCGGCACCGCGGTGGCGCAGGCGGACCCGGAGGCGGTCGGCCCGCTGCCGTTGCTGCCCGCCGTGGAGCGGCTCACCGACGTCCCCGACGGCGCGCCCGCCCGGGTCGCGCTGTTCGAGGCGCCGCCTGGACTCACCGGGCCCGTGCTCGAGCGCGCCCTGCAGGCCGTCCTCGACCACCACGACGGGCTGCGCCTGCGGATCACCCGGGAGTCCGGCCTGTTCCTCACCCTGGAGCTGACCGCCCCCGGCACCGTCGAGGCCCGCACCGTGCTGCGCCGCGCGCACCTCGAGGCGGGCGCCGTGGACCGGGCGCTCGCCGCCCTCGACCCGGCGGCCCCGCTCACGGTCGTGTGGCTCGACGCCGGTGCCGGCGCGGCCGGGCGGGTGCTGCTCGCCGGGCACCCCCTCGCCGCCGACGACGTGACCCTGACCCTGGTCGCGGACGACCTCGCCGCCGCGTGCGCCGCCATCGCCGACGGGCGCACCCCGCAGCCGGCGCCGGTCGGCACGCCGCTGCGCGCCCACGCCCGCGCCGCGCAGGAGGACGCGGGCCGCCCGGCCCGGGTCGCCGAGTTCGCGCACTGGCAGGACGTGCTCCGCCCCGCCGCTGATGTCGCGCCCGGTTTCCACGGCGCCGCGCCGGGAACCACGAGCCGGCACACCCGGGTCTTCGAAGGGACCCTCGCCGCGAAGCTGGCCGCCGCGCCGGAGCTCGCCGCGGTCGCCGCCCTCCGCGTCGCCGTCCAGGAACCCGCCGACCTCGTCGTCGAGGTCGAGCGCGCCGCCCGCCACCTGGTGCGGGTCGGCGCCGGCGAGGACCTCACCCGCACCGCCGGCCTGTGCGCCGCGGTCGTGCCCGTCCGCGTGGCGGCGGCCGCCGACGCCGAGGCCGCGCTGGTGCACGCCGCCGTCGCGCTCGGCGCCGCACCCGACGGCGGCGTCGGCTTCGGCCTGCTGCGCCACGGCAACCCCAGGGTCGGCCGCGCCCTCGAAGGCCTGGAACGCGCCGCCGAGCCGCGGATCCTCAGCCGCAGCTCCGGGTTCGGCGCCCCGGGCGGCTGGCCCAGGCTGCCGGTCGCCGCGTCCGCCGACCCGCTGCTCGGCACCCGGTACGCCATCCAGTGCGACCTCACGCTCACCGGCGACGGCCGGGTCGAGGCGACGCTCCAGCACGTGTCCGAGGTGGACGGTGCGGGCCTGGCCGAGCGGTGGTGGCGCGCACTGGAGGCGATGTCGCAGCAGACGCAGCCCGCCACCGAGGTGTGGGACCTGTCGCCGCTGCAGCTCGGCGTGTACTACCAGGCGACGTTCGACCAGACCGCCAACACCTACATCGCGCAGAACGTGTTCGAGCTCGACCGGCGCGTCGAGGTCGACGCGATGACGGCCGCGTTCGGCGCGCTGCTGCGCCGGCACCCCACGCTGCGGGCCGCGTTCGTCGGCGAGGGCGTCCCCACCCCCGTCCAGGTCATCGCGCCCGCGGAGACGGTGCCGGCCGTGGTGTCCGTTGTGGACACCCCAGACGACGCCGCGTTCGCCGCGCTGGTCGACCGGGACCAGACCGAGCCGTTCGACCTCGCGGCCCCGCCGCTGGTGCGCCTCACCGTCGCCCGCCGCCCCGGCGGCCGCGACGCGCTGCTGCTGACCAGCCACTTCCTGCTGTGGGACGGCTGGTCCCGGGAGCTGGTCCTGCGGGACCTGTTCGCCCTCTACGCGGGCCGCACCCCCGCGGCGCCCACGGCGTCGTTCACCGACTACCTGCGCTGGCTCACCACCCGCGACACGGCCGGGTCCGGCGCCGCGTGGCGCAACGCCCTCGCCGGGGTCACCGAGGCGACCCTGGTCGCGCCGGAGGCCGCCGGGCGCGCGCCGATGCTGTCGGAGCGGGTCCACGCCGTGCTGCCCGCCGACGTCACCGCCCGCCTCACCGAGCAGGCCCGGCGCGGCGGCGTCACCCTCAACTCGCTGCTCACCGCCGCGCTCGGCCTCGTCATCGGCTACGAGACCGGCCGCGCCGACGTCGTGCTCGGCACCACCGTCGCCGGCCGCCCGACCGAGCTGCCCGGCATCGACCAGGTCGTCGGCCTGTTCCTCAACACCGTGCCGGCGCGGGTCACCGCGGCCGCCGGCGCGACCGTGCTCGACCTCGCCCGCCGCGCCCAGGCCGACCGGCTCGACCTCGGGCCGCACGAATACCTGGGCCTCGGCGAGATCCAGCGGGCCGCCGGCCACGAGCAGCTCTTCGACTCCCTGTACGTGCTGCAGAACTTCCTCGCCGACGACACGTTCGCCGACCTGGAACGCGAGCAGGGCATCGCCGGCGTCGGGTACACCGACACCACCCACTACCCGCTCACCTGGGTGCTGACCCCGGGCGCGACCCTGCGGCTGAAGCTCGAGTACCGCCCCGACGTGTTCACCGGGGCGCGGGCCGCCGCCCTCGCCGACCGGCTCGTCCGGCTCCTCACGACCCTGGCCGGCGGGCTCGACGTCCGCGTCGGCGCCCTCGACCTGATGTCGCCCGGCGAGGCGGACGGGCTGCGGGCGGCGTGGCGGTCCACCGAGCACCCGATCGTCGACGCCACCATCGCCGACATGCTCGCCGAGCGGGCCGCGGCCTGCCCCGCCGACACCGCGCTCGTCGCCGCCGGCGAGACCCTCACCTACGCGCAGCTCGACGCCCGCGTGAACCAGACCGCGCGGCTGCTGCTCGACCGGGGTGCCGGGCCGGAGCGGATCGTCGCACTCGCCCTGCCCCGCGGCATCGACATGGTCGTCGCGCTGTTCGCCGTGCTGCGGGCGGGCGCGGCATACCTGCCGCTGGAGCTCGACCACCCCGTCGACCGGCTCGCCGAGATCCTCCTCGACGCCCGCCCGGCGCTGCTCGTCGCGCTGCCCGGCACGCCCGTCGCGGCCCGGCACGACGGCGCCGTCGTCAGCCCCGCCGACGCGGCCGCGTTCCCGTCGGACCCGCCGCCGGCGACCGGCGACCCGCACCGCCTCGACCGGCCCGCCTACGTCATCTACACGTCCGGCTCGACGGGCAAGCCGAAGGGGGTCGTCACCCCGTACCGCGGCCTCACCAACATGCAGCTCAACCACCGCGCCGAGATCTTCGCCCCGGCGGTCGCCCGGGCCCGGGCCGCCGGCCGCGACCGGCTGCGGATCGCCCACACCGTGTCGTTCTCCTTCGACATGTCGTGGGAGGAGCTGCTGTGGCTCGTCGAGGGCCACGAGGTGCACGTCTGCGACGAGGAGCTGCGCCGCGACGCGGTCGCGCTCGTCGCCTACTGCCAGGCGCAGCGGGTCGACGTCATCAACGTGACCCCCACCTACGCCCACCACCTCTTCGACGAGGGGCTGCTCGACCCGGCCGGGCACCCGCCGTGCCTGGTCCTGCTCGGCGGCGAGGCCGTCTCCGACGCCGTCTGGTCGCGGCTGCGCACCACGGACGGCCCGACCGGCTACAACCTGTACGGGCCCACCGAGTACACGATCAACACCCTCGGCGCGGGCACCGAGGACAGCGCGACGCCGACGGTCGGCCGTCCCATCTGGAACACCCGCGGCTACGTCCTCGACGCGTTCCTGCGGCCCGTCGTGCCGGGCACCATCGGCGAGCTGTACATCGCCGGCGCCGGCCTCGCCCGCGGCTACCTCAACGCCGGCGGGCTGAGCGCCGCCCGGTTCGTCGCCGACCCGTTCGCCGCCGGTGGCCGCATGTACCGCACCGGCGACCTCGTCCGCGAGCGCCCCGACGGGAACCTCGACTTCCTCGGCCGCAGCGACGACCAGGTGAAGATCCGCGGCTACCGGGTGGAGCTCGGCGAGGTCGAGGCCGCCGTCGCGGCGCTGCCGCGGGTCCGCCAGGCGGCCGTCGTGGCCCGCGCCGACGCGTCGGTGCCGGGCCTCAAGAAGCTCGCCGCCTACCTGGTGCCGGCGGGCGACGACACCGACCTCGCGAGCGCCGTGCGGGCGGCCCTGGCGGAGCGCCTGCCGTCCTACATGGTGCCGTCCCTGTACGGCGTCGTGCCGTCCCTGCCGCTGACCGTCAACGGCAAGCTCGACGTCGCCGCCCTGCCCGAACCGACCGCGCCCGGCGCCGCCGCCGGTGCCGTGCGGGGCCCGCGCAACGACCGCGAACGCGTGCTGTGCGCGATCTACGCCGACGTGCTCGGCCTGCCCGCCGTCGGCGTCGACGAGGACTTCTTCGTCGCCGGCGGGGACAGCATCTCCTCGATCGCGGTCGCCGGCCGGGCCCGCCGCGAGGGCCTGCCCGTCACCCCGCGCGACATCTTCCGCCGCCGCACCGTCCAGGCGGTCGTCGCCGGCCTGCCCGCCACCACGGAGGTCGCCGCTGCCGCCGCCGACGACGCGGTCGGTGTCGTCGCGCTGACGCCGATGCTCGCCGAGACCCGCGCGGCGGCGACCCCGCTGACCGGGTTCTACCAGGCGATGACGTTCCGGACCCCGGCCGCGCTGACCCGGCCGGCGCTCGACGCCGTCCTGCGCGCGCTCGCCGACACCCACCACCTGCTGCGCGCCGTGGTCGACCGCGACTGGACGATCACCGTCCCGCCGGCCGGCCCGCCCGTGCCGGTGACCGAGAGCGCCGACCTCGACGCCGAGGCCGCCGCCGCACGCCTCGACCCGCACCGCGGCGTCATGCTGCAGGCCGTCTGGTCACCGGCGGCCCGGGAGCTGCTGCTGGTCGCGCACCACCTCGTCATCGACGGCGTGTCGTGGCGGATCGTCGGCGCCGACCTGGCCCGCGCCTGGCAGGACGTGGCCGCCGGCCGGCCAGTGGCCCTCGACCCGGTGCCGGCGTCGTTCCGCGGCTGGTCCCGGCTCACCGCCGCGCGCGGCGACCGGTTCCAGGCCGAGCTCGGCCACTGGCGGGACGTCCTCGCGACCCCCGACCCGCTGCTGGGCTCCCGCCCGCTCGACCCCGCCGCCGACACCGGCGCGACGGTGCGGACGGTCACCGTGACCCTGCCGGCCGCCGACAGCTTCCTGTCCCGGGTGCCGGCCGCCATGTACGGCACGGTCAACGACGCCCTGCTCACCGCGTTCGCCCTCGCCGTCGGCGCCTGGCGGCCGACGCGTGCCGGCTCGGCGGTCCTGGTCAGCCTCGAAGGCCACGGCCGGGAGGGCGACGTCTACGACGCCGACGTCGACCTGTCCCGCACCGTCGGCTGGTTCACCGCCATCCACCCGGTGCGGCTCGACCCCGGCGCCGTCACGTGGGACGGGGTCCTCGCCGCCGGGCCCGCCCTCGCCGGCGCCGCCCGCGCGGTCAAGGAGCAGCTGCGGGCCGTGCCCGGCAAGGGGCTCGGCCACGGCGTCCTGCGCCACCTGCGGCAGGAGCTGACCGGCCCCGTGCCGCAGATCCTGTTCAACTACCTCGGCCGGTTCCCGGCCGGGTCCGCCGGCGACTGGGCGCCGACCGGGCCGCTGCGCGAAGGCGTCGACCCGGCGAACCCGGCGATGACCCTGGAGGTCAACGCGTTCGCCGCCGACGGCCCCGGCGGCACCACGTTCACCGCGGCGCTGTCCTACCCGTCGGGGCTCTTCACCGAGGCCGACGTGGCCGGGCTCGCGGACCGCTGGCTCGCCGCGCTCGCCGCCCTCGGCCGCTGCGAGGCCTTCGGCCACACCCCGTCGGACTTCCCCCTGGTGCGGCTCACGCAGGAGGACGTCGACGACCTCGCCGGCTTCGAGGACGTCCTGCCGCTGCTGCCGCTGCAGGAGGGCATGTACGTGCACCAGGCCATGGCCGAGCCCGGCGCCGACACCTACGTGGTGCAGCAGGTCGCCCGGCTGACGGGCCCGGTCGACCCGGCGCGGCTGCGGGCCGCGGTCGAGGCGACCGTCCGCCGGCACGCCGCCCTGCGCGCGGGCTTCCGCGAGCTGCGCGACGGCCGGATCGTCCAGGCGGTCGCGCCGTCGGTCGAGGTGCCGTGGCGGGTCGTCGCCGGCGGCGACCTCGCGTTGGTCTGCGCGGAAGAGCTGGCCCGGCCGTTCGACCTGGCCCGGCCGCCCGCGCTGCGCTACGCCCTGGTCTCGCTCGGCGACACCGACCACCGGCTCGTCGAGACGATGCACCACGTCCTCGCCGACGGCTGGTCCTACCCGCTGGTGTTCAGCGACATCGTCGCCGCCTACGAGACCGGCGCGGACCTCCCGGCGCCCGCGACCACGTTCCGCGACCACGTGGAGGCCGTCGCCGCCCGGGACCGGGACGCGGCCCGCGCCGTCTGGGCCCGCGCCCTCGACGGGGTCGCGCCGTCGCTGCTGTACCCGTCGGGCAGCCCCGTCGCCGCGCACGACAGCGTCCACAGCGCACTGTCCACCGAAGACACCGCGGCCCTGTCCGCCGCGGTCCGCGCGCACGGCGTCACGCTCAGCACCGCCGTGCACGCCGCGTGGGGGCTGCTCCTCGGCCGGCTCCTCGGCCGGGACCGGGTCGTGTTCGGCTCGACCGTCTCCGGCCGCGGCGGCGAGCTGCCCGGCGTGGAGACGGTCGTCGGGCTGCTCATCAACACGCTGCCGCTGCCGCTGTCGTGGCGGCCCGGCGAGACCCTGGGCGCGGTCCTGACCCGGCTGCAGGACCTGCAGACCGAGGTGCTCGACGCGCAGCACGTCGGCCTCGCCGAGCTGGCCCGGCTCGCCGGCGTCCGGGAGCTGTTCGACTCGATGGTCGTCGTGGAGAACTTCCCGGCGGTCCGGGCGGGCGTGGACTCGCCGCTGCGGGTCGACGGATTCACCGGCACCGACTCGCCGCACTACCCCCTCGCCCTGGTCGCGTTCCCCGGCGACGAGCTGACCCTGGAGGTCAAGTACGACGTCGCGCTCGTCGGCGCCGCCCGGGCCGCGGAGCTCCTAGCCCTGGTCGAGGAGATCCTGCGCGGCTTCGTCACCGGCCTCGACCAGCCGATCGCCGCACCACCCGCGCGGGCAGGCGTGGACGGCACGTCGGCCGTCCCGCGCTCCACCGTGGACGGCACGCTCGCCGGGCCGCGGGCAGGCGTGGACGGCACGCTGGCCGAGCCGCGCTCCACCGTGGACCCGGCGGCGGTGGCGGTCAGCCACGGCGGCGACCACCTCACCTACGCCGAGCTCGACGCCCGCGCCAACCGCCTCGCCCGCGAGCTGACCGCCCGCGGGGTGCGGCCCGAGTCGCGGGTCGCGGTCGCGCTGCCCCGCGGCCTCGACCTGGTCGTCGCGCTGGTGGCCGTCGTCCGCGCCGGCGGCTGCTACGTCCCCGTCGACACGGGCGCGCCGGCGAGCCGCATCGCGTACATCCTCGCCGACGCCGCACCGGTGTGCCTGCTCACCGACGCGGCCACCGCCGCCGAGCTGCGCGGCGACGTCCCGGCGGTCCTCGTCGACGGGCCGCTGCCGGCCCACGACACCGGCCCTGTCACCGGCACGAGCCTCGCGCCGGACAACACGGCGTACATCATCTACACGTCCGGCTCGACCGGGCGGCCGAAGGGCGTCGCGGTCACCCACCGCAACGTGCTCACACTGTTCGCCGCCGCCGAGGAGCTGTTCACGTTCGGCGCGGGCGACGTGTGGACGATGTTCCACTCCTACGCGTTCGACTTCTCCGTCTGGGAGCTGTGGGGCGCCCTGCTCTACGGCGGCCGGCTCGTCGTCGTCGACGGCGACGTCGCCCGCGACCCGCGCCGCTTCGCCGCGTTGCTGCGCGACGAGCGCGTCACCGTGCTCAACCAGACGCCGTCGGCGTTCTACCCGCTCATCTCGGAGGACACGACCGGCCTGGCGCTGCGCTACGTCGTCTTCGGCGGCGAGGCGCTCGACCCGTCGCGGTTGCGGCCGTGGTACGAGCGGCACGCCGACGACGCCCCGCGGCTGATCAACATGTACGGCATCACCGAGACCACGGTGCACGTGACGTTCCGCGCGCTGAGCCGGGCCGACGCGGCCGCCGGCAGCGTCATCGGGGATCCGCTGCCGAGCCTGCGCGCCCACGTCCTGGACGCCCGGCTGCGGCCCGTCCCGCCCGGCGTGACCGGCGAGCTGTACGTCGCCGGCGACCAGCTCGCCCGCGGCTACCTCGACCGGCCCGGCCTGACCGCGTCCCGGTTCGTCGCCAACCCGTTCGGCCCCGGACGGCTGTACCGCAGCGGCGACCTCGCGATCCGGACCGCCTCCGGCGACCTGGTCTACGCCGGGCGCTCCGACCAGCAGGTGAAGGTCCGCGGCCACCGCGTCGAGCTCGGCGAGATCGAGGCGGCGATCCTCGACGTCGACGGCGTCACGAACACCGCCGTCAACCTGCACGACGGGCGGCTCGTCGCCTACCTCGTCGGCTCCTCCACCGTGGACACCGAGCTCGTGCGGGCCTCGCTGGCGCAGCGGCTGCCGTCCTACATGGTGCCGGCGGCGTATGTGCGGCTGCCCGCACTGCCGCTCACCGTCAACGGCAAGCTCGACCGGGCCGCGCTGCCCGCGCCGACCGGCGAGCGGGCTGCACCGGTCGAGGTCGCCGCCGGCGAGTCCGACACCCAGCGGCTGCTGCGCACGCTCGTCGCGGAGGTTGTCGGGCTGACCGAGGTCGGCGCCGACGAGGACTTCTTCACCGTCGGCGGCGACAGCATCATCGCCATCCAGCTGGCGAACCGGGCCCGCCGCGCCGGCCTGTCCATCAGCCCGCGCGACGTGTTCGTCCACCGCACCGCCGCCGCCCTCGCCGCGCAGCTGGCGCCGGCCGCCACCACTGAGCAGGCGGCGCCGGTGACGGCGGCCGCCGCGGGCGACGGGGTCGGCGAGGTGCCGCTGCTGCCGATCGTGCAGCGCCTCGCCGAGCTGGGCGGCCGCATCCACCGGCACAACCAGGCCGACCTGCTCGTCACGCCCGCCGGGCTCACCCACGAGGACGTCACCGCGCTCGTCGACGGCCTGGTGCGCCGGCACGACGCGCTGCGCCTCCAGCTGCACCGCCCCTCGCCGATGCTGTGGTCCCTGGAGGCCCGCCCGTCCGCCGCGGTGTCCACCGTGGACGTCCGGCGGGTCGGTGCGGCCGGGCTCGCCGACGCCGCGCTCCGCGAGCTGGTCGGGGTCGAGTCCGACGCGGCCACCGGCCGGCTCGACCCCGACGCCGGCGAGGTCCTGCAGGCCGTCTGGTTCGACCGCGGGCCGGGGGAGCGCGGCCGGCTGCTGCTCGTCGCCCACCACCTCGTCGTCGACGGCGTGTCCTGGCGGATCCTCACCGAGGACCTCCGCGACGGCCTCGCCGCCGGCCCGGTGACGGGCACCTCGCTGCGCGCGTACGCCCGGCTGCTGCAGGAGCAGGCCGGCCAGGCGGCGCGGCTCGGCGAGTTCGAGCACTGGGCCGCGACCCTCGCCCCCGGCGGCGAGCTCGACCCCGCGAAGCACACCATCGGGCTCACGGCCGGCCAGACCCGCGACCACGACCTCGTCCTCCCGCCGGACGTCACCGGGCCGCTGCTCGGCGCGGCCGGCGCCGACGTCACCACCGCGCTGGTCGCGACGCTGGCGGCGGCGGTCGCCCGCTGGCGGTCCGCGCGCGGCGGCGACCCGTCCGCGCCGCTCACCGTCGACCTGGAGCGGCACGGCCGGGAGGAGCTCGACGGCACCGACCTGTCGCGGACCGTCGGCTGGTTCACGGCGATCGCACCCGTGCGCCTGCCGGCCGTACCGGACGCGCACCAGGCAGTGGCGGAGGCGCGCCGGCTGGTGACGGCCGCGCCGGACAACGGGCTCGGGTTCGGGCTGCTGCGCTACGCCAACGCCCGCACCGCCCCGGCGCTCGCGCGGCTCGGCACGCCGCAGGTGCTGTTCAACTACCTCGGCCGGTTCGCCGCGCCGTCCGACGCGGACTGGGACACCGCCCCGGAGGCGGACGCGCTGCGGACCGCGTCCGACCCGGACCTCGGCACGCCGTACCTGCTGGAGGTCAACGTCGCCGTCCGCACCACGCCGGACGGCCCGGAGCTGCGGGCCGTGCTCACCTACGCCGACGAGGGCCTGGACATCCCCGGCCTCGCCGCGCACTGGGCCGGCGTGCTGCGGGAGCTGGGCGCGCCCACGGAGGAGGTGTGGCCGCTGTCGCCGCTGCAGGAGGGCCTGTACGTGCAGGCGGGCCTCGCCGGCGACGCCGACGTCTACATCGCGCAGAACGCGTTCGACTTCACCGGCCGCCTCGACCGCGACCGCCTCGCCGCCGCCTGGACCCGCGTCCTGGAGCGGCACCCGGCGATCCGGCTCGGCTTCACCGTGTCGGGCACCCGGCCCGTCGGCGTCCTCGGCGCCGCCCTGCGCGGCGAGGTCGGGGTCGTGGAGGCCACCGGCGACCTCGAGGCCGTCATGGCCGAGGACCGGACCCGGCCGTTCGACCTGACCGCGCCGCCCCTGGTGAGGCTCACGATCGTGCGCCGGCCCGACGGCACCGACCGGCTGCTGTTCACCTACCACCTGCTGCTGTGGGACGGCTGGTCCCGCGAGCTCGTGCTGCGGGACCTGTTCGCCCACTACGCCGGGCAGACCCCGGCGCCGCCGGCCGGCCGGTTCACCGACTACCTCGACTGGGTCGCCGCCCAGGACGCCGATGCCTCCGCGAAGGCGTGGGCGGATGCGCTGCGGGGCCTCGACGAGCCGACCGTGCTCTACCCGGCCGCCGCCGGCACCCGGCCGGTCCTCGCGACCAGCATCGCCCGGCAGCTCACCGAGGAGCAGACGGCCCGCCTCACCGCGCAGGCCCGCGCGGAGGGCGTCACGCTCAACGCCGTGCTCAGCACCGCGCTCGGCGTCGTCCTCGCCCACGCCGCCGGCCGCAACGAGGCCGTCTTCGGTACCACGGTCGCCGGCCGCCCGACCGAGCTCGACGGCATCGACGAGGTCGTCGGCGTCTTCCTCAACACCGTCCCCGCCCGGGTCACCCTGACCCCCGGCGAGGCGGCCCGCGACGTGCTGCGCCGCGTGCAGGCCGACCGGATCGACCTGATGCCGCACGAGTACCTCGGCCTCGGCGAGATCCAGCGGGCCGCCGGCCGCTCGACGCTCTTCGACAGCCTGTACGTGCTGCAGAACTTCCTCGACGACGACACGTTCACCGACCTGGAGACCGAGCACGGGATCGTCGGCGTCACCGCGGTCGACGCCACCCACTACCCGCTCACCTGGGTCGCCACGCCCGGGAGGCGGCTGCGGATCCGCCTCGAGTTCCGCGCCGACGTCGTCCCGCCCGGGGACGCCGACGCGCTGCTCGACCGGCTGCAGCGGGTCCTGCTGGCGCTCGCCGGCGACGTCACCGGGCCGGTCGCCGCGCTGCCCGTCGCGGACCCGGCCGTGCTGGAAGGCGTCCAGGGGGAGATCCTGCCGGAGACGATCGCCGAGCTGATGGCGGCGCAGGCGGCGCGCACCCCGGACGCGCCCGCGCTCACGTCCGGCGCGACCACCGTCACGTACGCCGACCTCGACGCCCGCGTCAACCGGCTCGCCCGGCACCTGCTGCGCCTCGGCGCCGGCCCGGAACGCGTGGTCGCGCTCGCGCTGCCCCGGTCGATCGACATGGTCGTCGCGCTGTTCGCCGTGCTGCGCACCGGCTCCGCCTACCTGCCGCTGGAGCTCGACCACCCCGACGAGCGGCTGCGGGTGATGCTCGACGACGCCCGCCCGTCGCTGGTCCTGACCGCCGGCCGCCTCGACGGTGTCCGCCTCGACGAGCTGGACCTGTCCGGCGAGTCCGGCGCCCCGCTCACCGGCGCGGAGCTCGGCGCGTTCGCGCCCGGCACCCCCGGCCGCCTGCACCACCCCGCGTACGTCATCTACACGTCCGGCTCGACCGGGCGGCCGAAGGGCGTCGTCACCCCGTACCTGGGGCTGACGAACATGCAGCAGAACCACCGGCAGGCCATCTTCGCCCCGACGATCGCCGCGCACGGCGGCCGCACCCTCACCATCGCCCACACCGTGTCGTTCTCCTTCGACATGTCGTGGGAGGAGCTGCTGTGGCTCGTCGAGGGCCACCACGTGCACGTGTGCGACGAGCACCTGCGCCGCGACGCCGTCGCCCTCGCCGGGTACTGCGCCCGGCACCGCGTCGACGTCGTCAACGTCACCCCGACCTACGCCCAGCACCTGCTCGACGCGGGCCTCCTCGACGGGCCGCACCGGCCGGCGCTGGTCCTGCTCGGCGGCGAGCACGTCCCCGAAGGGCTGTGGGCGACGCTCCGCGACACCGACGGGGTGCTCGGCTACAACCTGTACGGGCCCACCGAGTACACCATCAACACCCTCGGCGGCGGCACCACCGACAGCGCGACGTCCACCGTGGGCACCCCCATCTGGAACACCCGCGGTTACGTGCTGGACGGCTGGCTGCGCCCCGTGCCGCCCGGCGTCCCCGGCGAGCTGTACATCACCGGCGCCGGCCTCGCCCGCGGCTACCTCAACCGGCCCGCGCTCACCGCCGACCGGTTCGTCGCCGACCCGTTCGTGGCCGGCGGCCGCATGTACCGCACCGGCGACCTCGTCCGGCTCCGCACCGACGGGCTGCTGGACTTCCTCGGCCGCACCGACGACCAGGTGAAGATCCGCGGCTACCGGATCGAGCTGGGCGAGGTGCAGGCGGCGATCGCCGCGCAGCCCGGCGTGCGGCAGGCCGCCGTCCTCGCGGTCGCCGACGGATCGGGGGGCAAGCGCCTCGTCGCGTACGTCGTGTCCACTCCGGACGGTCTGGACGTGGCGGCGCTGCACGCGGCGCTGAAGGCGACGATGCCCGCCTACATGGTCCCCGCCGCGTACGCCGTCGTTCCCGCGCTGCCGCTGACCGTCAACGGCAAGCTCGACGCGGCCGCGCTGCCCGAGCCGCGGCCCGTCGCCACCGCCGGGCGCGCCGCCGCCACCGACACCGAACGCCTGCTGTGCACCGTCTTCGGCGAGGTGCTCGGCATCGACGGCTACAGCGTCGAGGACGACTTCTTCGACCGCGGCGGCCACTCGCTCATCGCGATGCGCCTCCTCGGCCGGCTGCGCGCCGAGCTCGCCGCGGACCTGCCGCTGCGGGCGCTCTTCGACGCGCCCACCCCCGAACGGCTCGCGCTGCGGCTCACGTCGGCCGGCGCCACCGCCCGTCCGGCGCTGACCCGGCGCCCGCGCCCCGAACGGATCCCGCTGTCGCCGGCCCAGGAGCGGCTCCTCCTGCTGCACCACCTCGACCCCGCCTCGACCGCGTACAACTACCCCCTGGTCATGCGGCTGCGGGGCGGCGTCGACGTCGCGGTGCTGCGGGCCGCCCTCGCGGACGTCACCGCCCGGCACGAGGTGCTGCGGACCCTGGTGACCCTCGACGGGCAGCACGTGCTCGAGGCCGTCGACGTCCCGGTGCACGACCGGCTCGACGCGGCCCTGTCAGCCCCGTTCGACCTGGCGGCCGAGGCGCCGATCCGGGCCGCGGTCGTCGCCGAGCCCGGCGGCGACACGCTCCTCGCCCTGGTCCTGCACCACATCGCGATGGACGAGTGGTCCGACCAGCCGCTGCTGCGCGACCTGACCACCGCCTACACGGCCCGCCTGGCCGGCCGGGCTCCACAGTGGACGCCGCTGCCGGTGCAGTACGCCGACTACGCCGCCTGGCAGGCCGACCTGCTCGGCGACCCCCTGGACCAGGCCAGCGGCCACGCCACCGCCCGCCGGTTCTGGCTGCGGCAGCTGCGCGGCCTGCCGGAGGAGATCCCGCTGCCCGGCGCGCTACCGCGGACCGCACCCGGCCCCGCCGGGCAGGTCGGCGCGACGCTGCCCGCCGCCCTCGTCGCCCGGCTGCGCGTCATCGCCGGGGAACAGCAGTCCAGCCTGTTCATGGCCCTGCACGCCGGCCTCGCGGTCCTGCTGTCCCGGCTCGGCGCCGGGGAGGACGTGCCGATCGGCACGCCCACGTCCGGCCGTGGCGACCCGGCGCTCGCCGACCTCGTCGGGTTCTTCGTCAACACCGTCGTGCTGCGCACCGACCTGACCGGCGCGCCGACGTTCACGCAGCTGCTGCGGCGGGTCCGCGCCGCCGACCTCGCCGCGTTCGAGCACGCGGAGCTGCCGTTCCAGCAGGTCGTCGAGGCCGTCAACCCGCCGCGGGCGGCCGGCCGCAACCCGCTGTTCCAGGTGATGATCGGCTACCACCACCGGCCCGCCGACTCCGTCGCCGGCGGCACCGTCCTCGGGCTGCCGCTCGGCCCGGAGCCGGAGTTCGCCGCCGATCCGAAGGTCGACGTCAACGTCACCTTCGTCGACGCGGGGGAGACCGTCGCCGTCACCGTCGAATACGACACGGCCCGCTTCACCGCAGCCACCGCGTCGCGGCTGACCTCGCGCCTCGTCGGGCTCCTCACCGACCTTGCCGCGCATCCCGACGCGCCCGTCCGAGACGCGGCGCTCCTCGCGGCGGACGACGAGACCGACCTGGCCGCGTGGCGGGACGGCGGGCCGCTGCCGCCGACGGGCTCGTGGGTCGCGGCGTTCCGCGGCCACGCCGCCCGTGCCCCCCACACCGACGCGCTCGTCAGCGGCGGCCGTACGTGGAGCTACGCCGAGCTCGACGCGGCCTCCGACCGGCTCGCCGCGGCGCTGGCCGCGCGGGGTGCCGGGCCTGAGCGGCTGGTCGGGATCTCGCTGCCGCGCACCGCGGACCTGGTCGTCGCGCTGCTCGCCGTGCACAAGGCCGGCGCGGCGTACCTGCCGCTGGACCCGGCGTTCCCGGCCGAGCGCCTCGCGTACATGGTGCAGGACGCGGAACCCGTCGTGGTGCTGACCCCGGACACCGCGCTGCCCCCGGCGGAGCCCGCGGGCCTGCCGCACGCGGAGCCCGGGAACGCGGCGTACGTCATCTACACCTCGGGGTCGACCGGCCGGCCGAAGGGTGTCGTGGTCACCCACCGCGACCTCGACGCGTTCCTCGCCGCGATGGACTCGGCGGTGCCGATGACGGCCGAGGACCGGCTGCTCGCCGTCACCACCCTGTCGTTCGACATCTCCGTCCTGGAGCTGATGCAGCCGCTGCGCACCGGCGGCTGCATCGTGCTGGCGTCGGGCGAGGAGGTCCGCGACCCTGCCCTGCTCGCGCCGCTCGCGGCGGCGGCGACCGTCATGCAGGCGACGCCGTCGCTGTGGGCGGCGCTGCTGGAGGCGTCCGATGTGGACCTCACCGGCGTGCGGGCCCTCGTCGGCGGCGAGGCGCTGCCGCCGTCCCTGGCGGACCAGCTGCGCCGGCGGACCCGTTCGGTCACGAACCTGTACGGGCCGACCGAGGTCACCGTGTGGGCGACCGTGTCCGCCGTCGGGGAGGGCCGGCCCACCATCGGCGGGCCGCTGCCAGGCACGACCGCGCACGTCCTGGACGCCGCCCTTCGGCCGGTGCCGCCGGGCGTCGCCGGTGAGCTGTACCTCGGCGGCGCGCAGGTGACCCGCGGCTACCTAGGCCGCGCGGCGCTGACCGCCTCCCGGTTCGTCGCCGCCGCCGGCGGGGCCCGCCTGTACCGCACCGGCGACCTCGTCCGGTGGCTGCCCGGCGGCGACCTCGAGTTCCTCGGCCGCACCGACTTCCAGGTGAAGGTCCGCGGGCACCGCATCGAGCTCGGCGAGATCGAGGCCGCCCTCGCCGCGCAACCGGCGGTGACCCGTGCGGTCGTCGTCGCCCGCGACGACCGGCTCGTCGGGTACGTGACCACCGACGGCACCGACCCCGGCGACCTGGGGCGGCACCTGGCCGAGCGGCTGCCCGCGTACATGGTGCCGGCCGCGTTCGTGGTGCTGGACGCGGTACCGCAGACACCCAACGGCAAGGTCGACCGGGTGGCGCTGCCCGCGCCCGACTTCACCGCCACCACCACGGCGGACCGCCCGCGCAGCAGGACCGAGGCGCGGCTGTGCGCGCTCGTCGGCGAGGTGCTCGGGGTGGCGCGGGTCGGCGTCACCGACGACTTCTTCGCCCTCGGCGCGCACTCGCTGCTGCTCGTCAGGCTCGCCGCGGCCGTCCGCCGCGAGCTCGGTGCCGACGTGCCGGTCGCCGACCTGTTCACGGCGCCGACCGTGGAGGGCCTCGCCCGCCGGTTGGCCGGCGACCTGCCACCCGGTGACGCCCTCGCGCCGGTCGTCACGCTGCACCCCGGCGCCGGGCGGCCGCCGCTGTTCTGCCTGCCTCCGGCGAGCGGTCTCGTCTGGCAGTTCGCGGGGCTGAAGCGGCACCTGCCGGCGGACGTGCCGCTCATCGGGCTGCAGTCGCCGCGCCTGAGCCGGACCACCGGCCTGCCGTCCACACTGGACGAGCTCGCCGCGGAGCTCGCCGGCCGGGTGCTCGAGCACGCGCCGGACGGCCCGGTGCGGCTGCTCGGCTGGTCGTTCGGCGGCGCCGTCGCGCACGCCGTCGCCCGGCTGCTCGTCGCGGCCGGCCGGTCGGTGACGTTCGTCGGCATGCTCGACTCGCGCGTCACGCTGCCGGCCGTCGAGGGGGAGTGGGACGGGCCGGCCGCGATCGCCGCGCTGCTGCAGGAGCTGGGCTACGACGTGCCGGCCACCTCGGTGCCGACGGTGCGGGACGCGGTGTGGTTCGTGCGGGCCGCCGGCGGTGGCGTGGCCGCCCTCACCGACGAGCAGATCGCCCGGGTCGTGGAGAACTACCTCGACAGCGACCGGATGATGGCCGGCGCGCGTCCCGGCGTCCTCGCCGCGGACGTGCTCTTCGTCGACGCGACCGTGCCGGAGCCCGGCTTCACGGGGACGGCGTCGGACGGGTGGCGGTCCCTTGTGGACGGCCGGCTGACGGCGGTCGGGCTCGCCTGCGGGCACTCGGAGCTGCTCGACCCGGCGGTGCTGGAGCAGCTGGGGCCGCTGGTGGCCGAGGCGCTCTGACCGCAGACAAAGAGGGGCGGCGCCACGACGGCGCCGCCCCTCTTGCATGGTCGCGGGTTACGCGGCGGCGAGGTCCGGGACCTTCGTGGCCGGGTCGTTGTCGGCGGCGGCGGCGAGCGCCGGCACCAGGATGTCGAGGGCGAAGAGCAGCGCGTTGGGGCCGCTGTAGGCCAGCGCGCCGGACAGCGGGGTCTCGAACGTCGTGTACAGGGCGCGGTCGGTGGTGACGACCTTCAGCTTGGCGAACACCGGCGAGGCGGTCATCGTGGCCTTGGTGGCGCCGTTGACGAAGAGGATGTCCTTGTCGAGCAGGTCGAGCCGCTCCTCGCTGATCTCGTCCTTCTCGGCCTGCGCGGCGAAGCCGAGCGCGTCGAACAGGGCGCGGCGCGGGTCCTTGGCGGCGATGAGCCAGTGCTGGCCGTTCTCCGGGCCGAAGTCCTCGACGAGCACCTTGCCGGCGAACTCGGGGTGCGCCTTCTTGACCTCGGCGAGCTTCGCGTTCACCTTGTCGACGAGGGCCTTCGCCTCGGCCGACTTGCCGAGCGCCTTGCCGGTGGTCAGCGTCTGTACGTCCCACGGGGTCTGCTCGTCGGCGTAGTCCTTCGACTGCACGACCGTCGGCGCGATCTGCGTGAGCCGGTCGTACGTCTCCTGGTTGACCGTCTCGTAGATGGCGATGATCAGGTCGGGCTTCTCCTTGAGGATGGCCTCGAAGTTGATCTCGGCGGAGAACGTCGGCAGCGTCTTGTCGCCCAGTGTCGACTTGACCCACGGGTAGTTCGGGTACTCGGTGAACCACTCGCGGGTGCTGACCGGCGTGACGCCCAGGGCGAGCACGAAGTCCTGGTCGTTCCAGCCGACCGTGAGGACCCGCTTCGGCTCGGACTCGATCTTCGTGGAGCCGAACTTGTGCTCGATCGTGACGGGGAACGCGGCCGGCGCGGCGGAGCCGCTGGGCGTCGCGGCGGCGGAGTCCTTCGCGTCGTCGCCGCAGGCGGCGAGGCCGGTCACGGCGAGCAGGGCGGCCGCGGCGAGCGCCGTGCGGCGCGACCACGTCCTGGGTCGGGGGGTGCGGGTCATCAATGCTCCTTGGAGAGTTCGGGGTCGCGGCCGCCGCGCCGGAGGGTGGCGCGCCGAGGCAGGAATGTAGGTTAGCATTGCCTAACTTAGGATGGGCTTCCATGTCCGTCCTTTCGGGACCTCCATGTCTGCCCCTCGGAGAGGACGACTCAATGCAGCGCACCCTGCTCGGCGGAAAGATCCACCGCGCCACGGTGACCCAGGCCGACCTGCACTACGTAGGATCGATCACCATCGACAGCGCGTTGCTGGAGGCCGCCGGCCTGGTCGAAGGGGAGCAGGTGCAGGTCGTCGACATCGACACCGGCGCCCGCCTCACCACGTACGTGATCGAGGGCGCCCGCGACAGCGGGGTCATCGGCATCAACGGCGCCGCCGCCCGCCTCGTCTCGCCCGGCGACCTGGTGATCATCATGTCGTTCGAGCTGGTCGACGCCGCCGAGGTCGCCTCGCACCGGTCCCGCGTCGTCCACGTCGACAGGGCGAACCGCATCGTCGAGCTCGGCACCGACCCGGCCGCGCCCGTCCCCGGCGACCCAGACCAGCGCTCCGGCCGGGACGCCGGTCTGAACACTGCCGCGCCGGCCCTCGCCGCGAGCCGCTGACGTCATGGCCCCGCCGTGGGGGGACGACGCCTGCACGCTGACGGTGTGCCGCGACTGCTGCTGCGGCAGCACCGACAAGCACCCCGACGTCGACCACGACGCGCAGCTCGCCGCGCTGCGCTCCGGCGCCGGCCGGCACCGCGTCCGCGTCAGTGAGTGCCTCTCGGTCTGCGAACGCTCCAACGTCGTGGTGGTCCAGCCCTCCCGGGCCGCCCGCCGCGGCGGGGCCAGACCCGTCTACCTGGGCGACATCCTCGGCCACGACACCGTCGACGCGGTGGGCGCGTGGCTCACCGCCGGCGGCCCCGGCGTCGCCGAGATGCCCCCGGGGCTGCGGGACCACGAGTTCGACGCCGCGACCTGCGTCGGCTGCTGAAAACCGGCGTCGCGGCGGGCCTTCCCGAGATCGCGTCTCATCACCGATGCTGAGCCGATGGTCATCGCCCTGGCCCGCCGCGACGACGTCACCATCGCCTACGAGCGGCTCGGCCCGCCCGGCGGCGAGCCCCTGCTGCTCATCATGGGGCTCGGCATGCAGCTGCTGTCGTGGCCCGACGAGCTGTGTGCCGAGCTCACCGGCCGCGGCTACAGCGTCGTCCGCTTCGACAACCGCGACGCGGGCGAGTCGACGCACTGGTCGCAGGCCGGCAGCCCGGGCCTGTTCGACCTGCTGACCCGCCCGCGGGCCGTGGCGCCGTACCGCCTGGCCGACATGGCGCTCGACGCCGTCGCCGTCCTCGACGCCGTCGGCTGGCCCTCCGCCCACATCGCCGGCGCCTCCCTCGGCGGCATGATCGCGCAGACCCTCGCGATCGGGCACCCGGACCGCGTGCGGACGCTGACCTCCATCATGTCCACGCCGGCGCCCCAGATCGGCCGCGCGCGGCTCGGGGCGCTGCGCGCCCTCGGCATCCCGCCGGCCACCACCCGCGACGAGGCCGGCGAGCGCATGCTCCAGGTCTTCACCGCCATCGGCTCGCCCGCCTACCCGCGCGACGAGGCGTGGCTGCGCGACGTCGGCCGCCGCGCGTACGACCGCGGCCACGACCCGGCCGGCGCCCGCCGCCAGCTCGCCGCCATCCGCGCGTCCGGCGACCGCCGCCCGGGCCTGGCCACGGTCCGCGTCCCGACGCTGGTCGTGCACGGCGACGCCGACCCGCTCATCCGCGTGGCCGGCGGGCACGCCACCGCCGCCGCCGTGCCCGGCGCCCGCCTCGTCGTCCACCCCGGCATGGGCCACGACCTGCCGCGCCCGCTGTGGACGCCGATCCTCGACGAGATCGGCGCCCTCACCGCCGCCTGATTCCGGTTGCGGGTCCGCATAGGATCGGGCGTGTGACCGAGCCGACGGATCCGCACGTCACGGCCGCTGTGGACCGGGGCGACGTGGACTGGCTCGCCGCACACGTCGACGGCACCGCCTGCCCGCCCGCGCTGCTGGCCCGGCTCGCCCGCCACGGCGACCCGTCCCTGCGCCTGCTCGCCGTGCAGTGGCTCGGCGCGCGGCTCATCGGCGGAGACGTCGACGAGGACCTCCTGCGGCTGCTCGGGACGGACGAGACGCCGGAGGTCGCGCTCGCCACGGCGACGCTCTTCCAGCGGCACGGCCGGCTGCCGTCGTCCGCCTGGCCCCGCTGGCGTGAGCACGGTCCGGTGGCGGTGGTGCGGGTGGCGTGGCTGCGGGCCGAGCTGCTGCACCTGCCGGGCCGCCTTCCCGCCGAGCCGCCCGGCGAGCCGCTGCTCCAGGCGGTGGCCGGCCTGGCCTGCGCCGACGCGTCCGACCCGCCGCGGCTGCTCGACGAGCTCACCGGCCGCGACGACCCGGTCCTGCACGGCGCCGCGCTCCGCCTGTGCCGGGAGGGGCTGCGCGCCGCGGTGCTCGCCCCCGCCGCCGCCCGCCGGATCCTGGGGCGGCTGCTCGACAGCGGCACACCGGCGGTCGTGGCAGGCGCGCTCACCGAGCTGGCCGAGCCCTGGGCCGCCGTCGACCCTGTCGCCCCGCACCGCCTGCGCGCGCTCCTCGCCCCCGCGCCCACCGGTCCCGGCGTTTCGCCGGCGGGCGTCGCCGGCACGGCGGATGTCGCATCGGCGGCGGTGGCGGCCGCGGCGCGGCACGGCCTCCGGGAGCCGCTGCTCGACGCCGCCGCCGACGTCCGGGTGCCGCCCCGGGTCCGGCAGCGCGCGCTCGAAGCGCTCGGCGAGCTGCTCGACCGCGAGCGCATTCCCGCCGTCGTCGGTCTCGGTGCCACCGATCCGTTGCTGCTGGGCCCGGCTGCGGTCGCCTGCCTCACCACCATGCACCACCGCGGCCTGATCGTCGCCGCCCCCGACGCCGCGGGGGTCGTGGGCCTCGCGCTCGCCGACCACGCGATTCCCGCCGGCGACGTCGCGGCGCTGCTGTACACGGCCCGGCACGCCACCCGCGCCGCACTCCTCGCCGGTCCCGCTTCCTGTTCCGTTCCCGGTTCGTCTGCCGGGGCTGATGACGGGAGTGGGGCGGACTGGGCGCGGCGGCTCGACCTGCTGGTGGCCCTCGCGCGGCAGGGGGCGCCGGACCTCGACATCGGCGGGGACGTCGCCGCGTTGCTGCCTCGTGCCGCCGAGCCGGAGCCGTTCCTGGCCGCGATCCGGGCGCTGCGCCACGCTCCCGCCGAGGACGCCGTGCTCGCCGCCCTGCCCCGCGCGCCGGCCGCGGCGCTGCACGCTCTCGAAGCGGTCGGCGGTGACCGTACCGTCGCCGTGCTCGCCGACGGTCTCGCCCAGGACCTGCCGTTCCTGCGGCCGTGGCGGCACCAGGCGCTCGAGCTGTGCTGGCTGCTCCAGCCCGACCCGACCCGCCGGCCCGCGCTGCTACTGCGGCTCGACCCGGCGGCCCTGCCCGACCGGATCGCCGCCGACCTCGGCCGCCCCGACGAGCGCGAGCTCGCCGTCCTGCGCGCCCGCGCCACCCCCGACCGGCCGTTCCAGGCGCTGATTTGGCTGGCCGGCCACGCCGCCGCCGTGGACGACGTGACCGAGCTGCTGGGCCGGATCGTCGCCGAGCTGGCTCTCGCGTACGACACCCGCGGGAACCCGCCGGACGAGCAGCACCGGCTCCCCGCCGACCTCGCCGCCGTCGACGCGGACCGGGACCGGCCGGCGGCCACGAAACGGATGCCGGTCGTGCCGCAGGAGGCGCTCGCCGCGCTACAGGGGCTGGGCCGCCGCCTGTACCGCGACGGCCGCATCCGCCCCGTCTGCCTCCTCGACGCCGCCGACCACGCCACCGACCACGCCACCGACCACGCCACCTACCCGCACGGCGCCGCTGGAGGTCTCTCCGGCCCGCACGATGCGGCCGGACGCTTCGCCGGGCGGCCTGACGCCGCTCAGTTGGACGCCGGCGAGCGGGTAGCCGGTGACGCGTTCGCCGCGAGCGTCGCGCTGGACCTGCTCGACCGGCCGGGGACGCCGCCGACCGAGCTGGCGGTGCTGCTCGAGCTGCTGGAGCGGGCACCGTGCGAGCGAACCCGCGCCCGCACGCACCGGTTCCTGCGCCACCGCGACCCGCATGTGCGCAAACACGCCGTCGCGGTCCTCGCCCGCGACGGGATCGAGGCACTCGCCGCGACGCTGACGCCGCTCACCGCCGCCGGGGACGTGCAGACGGTCCGCCAGGCCCTCATCGCGCTCGGCCGGGCCGGCGCCCGCTGGGCCGGTCACGCCGTCGCCGCCTGCCTCGAACACCCGAACATGAACATCAAGAAGGCCGCGGCGGAGGCGTTGCGCACCACCGGAACCCCCGCCACGGTGCCGCACCTGCTCGGCTGGCTCGGCCGGCACGACAACCCCGGCCTGCGGGCCGCGCTGACCGCCGCGCTGCGGGCGATCCTCGCCGACGCGGCCGACGCGACCGTCATCGCCGCCTTCGAACGCTCCGGCGAACTCCCGCTGCTCGAATCCCTCGACGGCGCCCTGACCGCGCGGTCGGTCGCGGCGCTCACCGACCAGGGCTCGCCGGCCGGCCCGGCGCTGCTGCACCTCATCGCCGGCGGCCGGCTGCGGCTGCGGGACGGCGCCGTCGCCTCGCTCGCCGGCCGGATGGCGGCGCACGGCATCACCCAGTCGGCCGCGGCCGCCGTACGTGAGCCGCATCCGGACCTCGTCGCCCTGACCCGCGACGGGTGGCACGCCGGGACCGCCCGCCGGGTCGCCGCCGCCGAGGGGGAGCTGCCGGAGACGCTGCTGCCCGGCCTGCGGCGGCTGCTGCCCGACTGGCTCAGGCTCGCGGCCGCCGAGCCGGACCTGCGCCCGTCCGTGCTGCGGCTCGTCGTGCGCTGCTGCCCGGCGCCGTGGACGCCCGAGGAGCGGATCGCGTTCGGCCGCGCGCGGTCCACTGTGGTCACCGGGGTGGGCGAACTGTCGCACGCCGCCCGCGACGCCCTCCTCGCCGTCCTCGAGGACCTGGCCCCACACCTCACCCCCGCCGCGGCGCTGGACGTGGCGTCCAGGTTGCGGGCCGCGCCGCCCGCGCCCGCCGGCCTCCGCTCGACCCTCGCCACGCTGCGCCGCTGCGGCGCCGTCCTCACCCGCCGCGACGTGGAGCACGCCCTCGCCGACGCCGTGCTCGGCGCCGACCCGTGGCAGGCCGAGACACGTGTCCTGCGCGAGGCGTTCGGCGTCCCGCAGCAGGGCGAGGCGCTGTGCGAGGCGTCCGGGGTCCCAGGTCAGGGCGAGGCGCCGACGCCGGGCATGGCGTCCGGCGTTCCGCCGTCCACAGTGGAGTCGCGGGAGCGCCTCGCGATCCTGATCGAGGCGTGGCCCGGCACCGCCGCCGGCGAACGGCCCGCGCTGCTCGACCGGATGGTGGCCCTGCAACCCATTGGCGCTCCACTGTGGACTCTCGGTGAGGAGGCCGGCCGCACAGGCCCGGCGCCGCGGACCCCGCACGACGGCGACCTCGACCAGCCCCGCTCGGCCGCCCTGCGCGACCGCCTCCTCACCATGCTCGACCACCCGCAACCCGGCACCACGCAGCGCTTGCGGGCGGCCGAGGCGCTGCGCTCGTGGCCCGAACCGGCCATCCAGCGTCGTCTGCTGCAGGTGTACCTGCATCGCGACGCCGACCTGCCGCCCACCCCGGCACTGGCCCGCGCGCTGACCCCCGAGGACCTGGCCGCCGACGCCCCTGTCCCGCGGCTGCACCAGGCGATGCGGCTCACACACTGGCTCGTGCCTGCGGACCTGCCGCCGTTCGTCCCGGCCCTGCTCCGGCTGCGCGACCACCCGGACCCGTCCGTCGTGGCCGCCGCCGGCACCGCGCTGCACCGGCTGCCGCGCTCCACGGCCGCCGCCCTGCTCGGCGATCCGCCCGCGCCGTTGCTGCCGGAGCCGGCCGAGCCCCGCTTGCCGGCCGGGCTGCTGGACCGGCCGTCGGCGACGGTGCGCCCACCGACCCGCGACGAGCTGCTGCACCTCGCCCGCGACGGCGACGCCACGCGGATCCGCGTCGCCCTGGCCGGTCTGGCCGAGACCGGCGACGGGACCGGCCTGGCCGAGCTGCTCGGGGACCTGCTGCGGCACCCCGAGGCGAAGGTCCGCCTGCACGCCCACCGCGTGTCGCGCCAGCTGCTGGACCGGCCCACGTACCTGCGGCACAGCGAGGTCCTGCTCGCCGACCCGCAGCCGGACATCGTGCGCGCCGCGGTCCGCGCGGTCAGCGGCGCCGCCTGGGCACCGGCGATCGGCGCGGTCGTCGGCCTGCTGCTGCACCCCGACCCGACCGTCCGCCGCACCGCCGAGGCCGGCCTGACCCGCTTCGGCCCCGCCGCCGCGCCGGCCCTCACCAAGGCCGCCGCCCGCGCCCGCCCCGACCGCCGCGCCGCGTACACGAAGATCCTGACCGCCGTCACGACACCCCGATAGCGCTCGCCGGCCGCCCGCCCTACGGTGCTGGCCGCCGACGTCCGCCCTCTGTGCCGCGGTCCTACGGCTCAGTAGCCGCTGCCGGTGGACGGCGCGTCAGCCGGCGGCTCCCCGCGCTCGCGGGCGGCGAAGTCGTCGAGGATCGCCTCGGTGACGGTCGCGCCGAAGCGGGTGGCGCCGGCGCGGTGCAGGGTGAGCAGGGTGTCGAGGCTGCGGACCCCGCCGGCCGCCTTGACCTCGACGTGCGGGGAGACGGTGGCGCGCATCAGCTGGATGTCCGCCAGGGTGGCGCCGCCGCCCGCGAACCCGGTGCTGGTCTTCACGAACCCCGCACCGGCCCGCTCCGCGATGCGGCAGCCGGCGACCTTCTGCTCGTCGGTGAGGTACACGTTCTCCAGGATCACCTTGACGACCCGCCCCTGCGCCGCGGCGACCACGGCCGCGATGTCGTCGTGCACGTACGCGTCGTCGCCGCTGCGCAGGCGCCCGATGTGCAGCACCATGTCGATCTCGTCGGCGCCCGCCTCGACCAGCGCCCGCGTCTCCGCGGCCTTGACCGTGGTGAGGGTGTCGCCGTGCGGGAACCCCGCCACGGTCCCGACGAGCACGCCCGTCCCGTCCAGCGCCGCCCTGGCGAGGCCGACGTCGGACGGCCGGACGCACACCGAGGCGACCGCCCGGCGTGCTGCGACCTCACACCCATGCCGGACGTCAGCGGTGGTCAGCTCGGGCCGCAGCAGCGAGTGGTCGATCATCTTGGCGACGTTCATCGGGACTCTCCTGTTCCGGGTGGCCGCACGTCGAACGTGACGCGCAGGTCGTAGCGGGCGCCGACATACCGGCTGACCGTGTGCTCCAGCGGCGCCGAGTGCTGGTCGACGATCAGCCGGGTCTCGACCAGCAGCGGCTCGTCCGCAGGCACGTGCAGCCGCTCGCCGTCGGTGCCGGCCCGCTGCGCCGTCAGCGTCGACGAGCCGAGCGTCGGGCGCAGGCCCAGCCCGTGCAGCGCGTGGTGCAGCGAACCGGCCTCCAGATCGAGGTCGAGCAGGGCGCTCAGGTGTGCGGGGAAGCAGGCGTACTCGACCGCGAGCGGGACGTCGTCGGCGAGCCTTACCCGGGCGATCGACACCACCCGGGGTGCGGCGGCCGTCAGTCCGAGCGCCGCCGCCTCGGCCGCGGAGGCCGCCCGGACCTCGCCCTCCAGCAGGCGCGAGCGCGGGGTGCGCCCCCAGCCGCGCACCTGGTCATGGAAGCTCATCAGGGTCCCGGCGGCCCGCGGCTCGGGCCGCTGCCGCACGAACGTGCCCCGCCCCTGGATCCGCTCGATGAGCCCGTCGGACTCCAGGGCGTTGAGCGCGGCCCGCACCGTCATCCGGGCGACCCCGAACTCCGTGGCGAGCACCGACTCGGCCGGCACCGTGTCGCCGGGCCGCGCGCCGGCGAGCCGCGCCCGCAGCTCCCGCTCGATCCGCACGTATAGTGGCGCCTTGCTCACCAGTCCTCCAGGTCCTCTAGACAACCTAGACAGTGCCAGACACGCAAGGGGAGCGTCAACCCGACCGGGTGATCGACGGTCGATACCGTGGAAGCCCGGGGCGGCCCGTTCCTATGGTGGTCCGATGAGCGCAGCCGGAGCGGCCATGTTGGGTCTGTTCGCCGCGCTCATGCTCGAAGCGCTCGACCTGCTGGCGGCCCGCCGCCGGACCGCGCGGCCGCCGTGGCGCGGGTCGGGCGAGCCGGGGCCGACGGCGTACGCGGTGTCCGCCGCCGTCCGGTGCCTCGCCGGCGCGGGGCTGGCCGCGTGGCTCGGGGCGTCAGGACAGGCGTCCGGCCCGGCCGGGGCGCTGGCGTCAGGGATCGCGGCACCGTTGCTGCTGACACAGATCGCCCGGGTTGCCGCGCCGTTCCTGAGTTTCGCCGCCGTCGCCGGTACGACCGCCGCCGCCCCTCCCGAGACCGCCACGCCGATGCTGAACGGCGCCGGACGGGTGTCACGCCTGCGCGTCAAGCTGCCCGCGGCCCGCAAGAAGACCGGCGACGACCACCATGCGAGTTGAGGCCTTCCTCGCGCGGCTGCTCACCGCGCTGGGGCGTCACGACCGATCGGCGCCGGCCCGTGGGCTGGTGCTTGCCGCGCTGAGCCGGGACACGCCCGCCTTCGGCGGCACGGTCCAGGCCGCCGGCCAGCGGCGATGGCCCACGCCGCGCCATCGGACCGCCCCACCGGACCAGCCCGCCGCCCCGGTCCGCCGCGGCACGCCACTGTGGCGCGCCCGGACCGCCGACCCGACGCACCCCGATGTCGTCCCATCAGATCAGCCGGGCTCCTCGGACAACGACCGGCCGGCCCGGACCGCCGTGCCTACAGACGAATCGGGCGCATCAGCCGCCTCGGACCGCGCGTCGGCCCGGCGCCGGCGGTCGCTGTGGCGTGGCCGGGCCGACTCGCCCGGTCAGCCCGGCGACTCGGCGGGGCGGGGCACAGACGGGTCGGTGGCGGATCAGCCGGGTATCCCGGATGGTGAGCCGGCGCGTCGTGGGCGGTTGCTGTGGCGGGGCCGAGGCGCGTTGCCCGGCGGGTCGGTGGCGGATCAACCGGGCACACCGGGCGGTGAGCCGGCGCGTCGTGGGCGGTTGCTGCGGCGGGGCCGGGGTGCGTCCTCCGACGTCGCGCCGGCCGGATCGCGGTGGCCGGGGCAGGGTGCGTCGCCGGACGTCGCGTCCGCGGGCTCGCGGTGGCCCGGGCAGGGGGCGGTGCCGGACGTCACGCCCGGTGACGCGGCTTCTACGGGGTCGCGGTGGCCGGCACGGGGTGGATCGCCCGCGGAGCCGCCCGACGCGGACGTCGCGACCGCGTGGCCGCCGCGGCAGGCGAAGCGCGAGGCCGCCTGGCCACCGCCGCTGTTCGCCATGCCCGACGCGAGTCCGGCGCGGCGCTCGCCGTCGACGACGACCCGGCGACTGTGCGCGGCGGTACACCTCGACTCAGGCCTCGCAGAGCGGGTCGTCGCCGAGCTCACGGACGACCCGCGGCGGGCCGTGGCGCCGTCGGTCGGCCTGGACCTGGAGCCGGTGCTGTGCCACGCGCTGCGGGCCAGGCTGCTGGGCACGGTCAGGGACGCGTTCCTCACCGTGGCGGTGGTCGTCGCGCTGATCCTCGCGCCGCGCACCACCGCCGCGGTCCTGCTCCTCGGCGCCGTCGCGGGGCTGTGCCGGTCGAAGGCGGTGCGAGGGGCGCCGCCCGCCGGGCGGGCGCTGCTGGCCGCCGCGCTGGTCTTCGGTCTCGTCACGGCCGTCGGCGCGGTGCTGACGGTGGCCGGCTCGACCGCCGCGGCGCCGGGCGGTGAGCTCGACCGGGTCGTCGCCGCCGTCGGCGCGGCGCCCGGGGGACGGGTGTGGGCGGCGCTCGCGGTCCTGGCCGGGTGCGCCGTCGCCGGGCACCTCGCACACCTGTGGTGGACCGCCACGACCCTCACCGCCGGGACCCACCCGGCCCCGGTGCGGGCCTCGACCGCCCGCCGGGTCGCGGTCGTCGCGGCCGCGCAGCGGGGCAACGTCGCGTTCAGCCGGGGCGACCCGTTCGTCGGTGCCGGGCCGCCGGTGCGGGCGTGGTCGGTCGCGGTGGCGCTGCGCGCGATCGACTCCGGCGGCTACCGCCCCCGCAGCCCCGCGACCCTCGACCCCGTCCTGCTGCGCCGGCACGTCGGTCAGGCGCTGCAGGGCCTCGGCGACGGCACCGGGCATCACGGGGTGCCTGGGCTGACGGTGACGTCGTACCTGGCCGCGGACGGGGTCCGCGGCGGCGGCGACCCGCTGCTCGAAGACGGCGTCCCGCTGCCGCTCGCGTCCCGGGAGGCCGTCGACGCGGTCGTCCGGGCCCCGCAGGAGGGCCTGCGCCACTACGACCGGGTCGTGATCGTGCCGCGCGCCAGGGCCGTCACCACCGCCGAGGGCCGGCCGGTCGTGCCGCCGGACGACGGCGACGGGCACGTGTCCGTGTTCGTGCACACGTCGATCGAGGCCTCGGTGGTGTACGTCGAGCTCTCCGCCCACGTCCTGCCACCGGTACGCACCGCGTGCTTCGTGCCGGCGCCGGTCGTACACCTGGAGCTGCTGACACAGCTGACGGCCGCGCCGTGGCGGCTGACCCGCACGGCGGCCCACCGGCTGCGAACCCTGGCGCGCCGGCCCGACCCCGGCGGCTGGCACGACCACAGCGCCCGCCTCGGCATCCGCGACCTCGTCGGCGACCCCACCGCCGCCCTGCCCGCCCTGGAGGCGACGAAGTACGTGAAGATCGTCGAACGCGTCGTGGTCGAAGCCGTGGCCGACTTCCTGGAGCGTTACGACCTGGACGCCACCTCCTTCCGCGCCGAGGTCCCGACGACCCGCTGAGCCGCTCCGCCGGCCGTGCTCACGGGGCGCCCGAGCCGGGGGTGACCAGCCCGGTCTCGTACGCGGCGACGATCGCCTGGGCGCGGTCGCGCAGCTGCAGCTTCGACAGGATCCTCGCGATGTGCGTCTTGACCGTGGCGTCGCTGAGCTGCAGTTGCGCCGCCAGCTCCGCGTTGCTGAGCCCCCTGGCGAGCAGCCGCAGCACCTCCACCTCGCGCGGCGTCAGCCCCGACAGGTCACGATGGAGCGTGGCGGTGCGGGCGTCCCGGGTCGCGTACCGCTCGATGAGCCGCCGCGTGATCGACGGCGCCAGCAGCGCGTCACCGGCCCGGACCAGCCGCACCGCGCCGACGAGGTGCTCGGGGCTGACATCCTTGAGCAGGAACCCGCTGGCCCCCGCCGACAGCGCCGCGTAGACGTACTGGTCGAGGTCGAACGTCGTCAGGATGATGACCCGCGGCGCGGCCCCCGTGACAGGCCCGCCGAGAATCCTGCGGGTCGCCTCGAGACCGTCCATGCGCGGCATCCGCACGTCCATGAGCACCACGTCGGGCCGGGTGCGCCGGACCGCGTCGACCGCCTCGGCCCCGTCGGCCGCGTCCGCGACCACCTCGATCCCACTCGCCGTGAGAATCATCCGGAACCCGGTCCGCACCAACGCCTGATCGTCGGCGACGACCACCCGCAACGGCTCGCTCACGAAACCTCCCTCCACCACACTCCGACCAGGATGCACCGCACCCGACCACCACCCCCGGACGCCTCTCCTCCAGGCGACGCCGCCCGGACACTGCACTTCGCGCCGCAGCCAAGATCGAAGGACGGCCCTGGCCGCGGGCGTGACCGGATCCATCCTTCGATCATGCTGGGTGGCAGCGTTCAACGATGGGCGAGGCCCGGCAGCAGCCGCGCAGGTCGCCGGTGCACCTCGGGGACTGCGACATCGCCAACTCACCACAACCACCACGGACAAGGTCGCACCGACCCCGCCGCCGCGCCCGCCATGTAGGCGAACGGGGTTTGTACCGCACTGCTGGGGTGGTGGCGGCGGACGGCATGCTGTTGCTGGTCGCCGTCCTGTCGGTGCTGCTGGGCAACGGCGCGGTGGTTGCGTTGCGGGATGGCACGTTCGCAGAGACGGGGCAGGTGCCGCGCTGCTGAGGACGGCGCTGAGGGGACGGGTGCTCTCTGCACTGGGGATCGACGCGGTGTCGGCACGAACGGCGCACCGGTGCGGGATGGTGTGCTGTTGGGGACGGTGCACTGTCTGCGTTGCCGGGGAACGGCGCAGGGGATGGTGCGATGTCCGTGTTGCTGGAGACGGCGCTCTGCCTGGGTTGTTGCGGGACGTCGCGCGGATTGCGCTGCTCGGGAACGGCGCGTTTGCAGGGGCGGCGCAGCGTCCGGGAAATGGGGACGGTGCGTTGGCAGGGGATGGCGCAGGGACTGGGTTGGGGACTGTCGGCTGTCTGCGTTGTGGAGGACGGTGCGGTGTCCGCGCTGCCAGGGGCGGTGTGGTGTCGGAGACGGCGTGCAGCCCGGGTGGTTGGGGGACGGTGTATTGGCAGGGGTTGACGCAGCGTCCGGGGTGATTGGGGATGGCGTGCAGCCCGGGTAGTCGGGGGGACTGCGAGTCGGCAGGGGATGGCGCAGTTTCCGGGCGGTTGAGGATGGGGCGGCGTCGGGCGGTCTGCAGGTGCGGGGGACGTGTGGGCGGCGGTCAGTCCATGTCGGAGAGCCGCTTCAGGTAGCGCACCATCGCGGTCTCCCGGTGGGTGGCCGGGGAGGAAGGCGTCGCCCGTGACTGCATGGCTGGTCAGTAGCACCGTGCCGGCGGGGAAGGGTGGCGGGGCCGGGGATGTGGGCGCCGGGTGTTGAGTTGGGCGGGTCATGGGGCGGGGATCGGGATGGTGGCGTGGACGCGGAAGCCGCCGGTGGGGGTCGGGCCGGCGGACAGGGCGCCGTCGTGGACGGTCAGGCGGTCGCGGAGGCCGGCCAGGCCGCGGCCGCTGCCAGGGTCGGCGGAGGTGTCGGCGGCGCCGCCGGTGTCGGTGACGTCGACGTGCAGGGTGTCGGTGGTGTGGTCGACGGTGACGGTCACCGAGGCGCCCACGGCGTGCTTGACCGCGTTGGTCAAGGCCTCCTGCACCACCCGGTATGCCGCCAGCTCCACCCCCGCGGGCAGTGGCACCCGCGTGCCGGTCTGGACGACCTCGACGGGGACGCCGGTGCGGCGGACGCGGTCGGCGAGGACGTCGAGCTGGTCGAGGCCCGGCGTCGGGGCGAGGTCGGGGCCGTCGTCGTCCATCGTGAGCAGGCCCATGACGTGGCGCAGCTCGACCATCGCGGCGCGGCCGCTCGACTCGACCGCCAGCAGGGCCTCGCGGGCCAGGTCGGGCTCGGTGTCCAGGACGGTGCGGGCGGCGCCGGCCTGGACGACCATCATGCTGACGCTGTGGCTGACCACGTCGTGCAGCTCGCCGGCGAGCCGGGCGCGCTCATGCTGGACGGCGAGGCTCGTCGCGGTCGCCTGCTCCCGCTGCAGGGCCAGGGCCCGCTGCTTCCAGACGTGGATCGCGTTGGCGGTGAGGCTGACCGCGCACAGCAGCAGGAACACCGCCAGCCCCGGCCCCGCCTCCGTCTCCGCGTCGCCCCGGCCGCTGGCGAGCAGGGCCACGGTGGCCACGATGACGCTGCCGATCGCGAGGGCCCGGTGGCGGCTGTAGAGCGCGGCACTGTAGGCGGCGATGACGAAGCACACCAGCGCCGGCGTCGGGTCGAACCCGGGCTCCGCGCGCAGCAGCAGCGCGGCCACGACGATGACCCACAGCGAAGCGACCGGGAACCTGCGGCGGGTCACCAGCGGCAGCGCCAGGAGCGCGGCCAGGACATACTGCCCGGTGGACGGGTCGTCGGGGACGAAGTGCGGGCCCGGGTCGGGGTCCGGTGGCTCAGGGACCGGCGGCAGGCGAAGGTCGGGCACCCGCATGTGCCGGTCGCCGTCGAAGACGAAGTCCGGCGCGGGCGCGTCGCCGGGCTGCGACGTGCTGCTGACCGTGACCAGCGTGAGCACGAGCGCGAGGACGGCGTCGGCGGCCCACGCCCACCTGCTCAGCTTCGGCATCGGGCCGCTCACGCGCCACAGCTCGGCGCCGATCGCCCGCAACTGCTGCCGCACGAACCCGATGCCCACGGCCCAAGTCTGCCAAGCGCCCCGCCGCCTGGCATCGGCTTCAAAGACCACACGCCGCCGCGCTGTGTAGTCCAAAAGGATGACGCACCCGCCGGAGACCGTCACCGTGGCCGACGTGCCGGAGACCGCCCGCTTCCTACGGTCGGAGCATCCACACGAGACGACCGCGGAGGTACACCGTGAGCGCGCCACTCATCCAGATCAGCGACGTGAGCAAACGGTACGACGACGGCCCACCCGCCCTCGCCGGGCTGACGCTGCGGATCGACGCCGGTGAGGCCGTCGCCGTGCTGGGCGCGTCCGGCAGCGGCAAGTCCACGCTGCTCAACCTGATCGCCGGGCTGGACCGGCCCACGTCGGGCAGCGTCACCGTCGACGGCGTGCGGGTCGACGGGCTCGGCGAGGCCGCGTCCGCGAAGTACCGCCGCGCCCGCATCGGCATGGTCTTCCAGTTCTTCAACCTCGTCGACGACCTGACCGTGCACGACAACGTCCTGCTGCCCGCGCAGCTGGCCGGTGTACCGAGGGCCGAGGCCACCGCCAGGGCCGGCGAGCTGCTGGAGAAGCTGGGGGTGCGGCGGCACGCGAAGGCGTTCCCCGGCCGGCTCTCCGGCGGTGAGCGGCAGCGCGTCGCCGTCGCGCGCGCCCTCATGAACCGCCCGTCGCTGCTCCTCGCCGACGAGCCGACCGGCGCCCTGGACACGGCGTCCGGCCGCGAGGTCCGCGACCTGCTGACCGCCCTGCACCGCGACGGGCAGACCGTCGTCCTCGTCACCCACGACGTGACCCTCGCCCACGAGTGCGCCACGAGAACCGTGGAGCTCGTCGACGGCCGCCTCAGCCGCGACGTCAAGCACGGCATCCAAGCAAAGGTGACGGCGTGAGCGGCGTCGGCAGTGTGGTGCGTGCCGGCGGGCGGCGGAGGGTCCAGTCGGTCGTGATGGCGTTGACGACCATGCTCGCCGTTTCCGCGTCGGTACTGGCAGCAGGCCTCCTCGACGCTTCCCGCGCGCCCTTCGACCGGGGCTTCGCCAAGCAGCAGGGCGCCCACCTGACGGCCACGTTCGACGCGGGCGCCGTCACCGCGGACACCGTCGCCGCCACCGCGAAGGCGGCCGGTGCGACCGCGTCCGCCGGCCCGTTCAGGACCGTGTCGCTGCGCCCGACGACGGTCAGCGGCAGCCGCATCCCGCCGGGGCTCCAGCTGCCGCCCGCGATCCTCGCCGGCCGTGCCGACCCCGGCGGGCCCGTCGACCGGCTCGACCTGACCGCCGGCCGGTGGGCCACCGCCGCCGGGGAGATCGTGTGGGCGGCCGGCCGGTCGCCGCTGGAGGTCGGCGACCGGCTCACGTTCACCGATTCGCCCGGCAGCCCCACGCTCACCGTCGTGGGCCTCGCCAGGTCGGTCGGGACCAGCGCCGAGGCGTGGACGACCCCCGACCAGCTGACGTCGCTGCTCAGCGGCGACGTCAAGGGCGGTTTCCAGATGTTGTACCGCTTCGCCGACGCCACCACCGACGCGCAGCTCACCGCGCACCGGGCCGCCGTCGCCGGCGCGGTGCCTGCCGACGCGATGACGGGCGCCGCGTCGTACCTCACCGTGAAACGCGACGCGGAGCGCCGGGCGGCGACGTTCGTGCCGTTCGTGGTCGCGTTCGGGGTGCTCGGGCTGTGCATGTCGGTGCTCATCATCGGCGTCGTCGTGAGCGGTTCGGTCGGCGCCGCGACCCGCCGCATCGGCATCCTGAAGGCCGTCGGCTTCACCCCCGCCCAGGTCACCCGCGCGTACATCGGCCAGGCGCTGATCCCGGCCACCGTCGGCGCCGCGCTCGGCGTGCTGCTGGGCAACCTCGCCGCGGTGCCGGTCCTGGCGGACGAGAGCGACGCGTTCGGCACCGCCTCGATGACGGTCGCGCCGTGGGTGAGCGTGGTCGTGCCGCTCGTCGCGCTCGCCGCGGTCGTGCTGACCGCGTTCGTGCCGGCGCTGCGGGCCGGCCGGCTGCGCACCGTCACCGCCCTGGCCGTCGGCCGCACCCCGGCCAGCGGGCGCGGGCGGACGGCGCGGCGGCTGCTGGGCCGCCTGCCGCTGCCCCGGCCGGTGAGCCTGGGGCTGGCGAACCCGTTCACCAGCCCGTCCCGCTCCGCGACGATCGTGGCGGCGGTCGCCCTGGGCGCGCTCGGGGTGACGTTCGGGGTCGGCCTCGCCACGTCCCTCGCCGGCATCCAGGAGGGTCTCAACCGCCGCACCGCCGGCGCCGTCGTCGCCCACGCGTTCACGTTCGGCCCCGGCCCCGGCGGCCCCGCCGGCCCGCCGGCACCGGGCCAGCCGGGCGGGCCGGGTGGTTCGGGAGGCCCCAGCGCCCCGGTGAGCGCGGGCCAGCCGGCCGGTCAGGGGCAGAACGGCAAGGGCGGCCCGCAGACGGACGCCGAGGCCCTCGGGAAGGTGCGGGCCGCGATCGACGCGCAGCCCGGCACCCGCCGGTGGTTCACCACGGGGCACGCCGAGATCGGGGTCTCCGGCCTCACCACCCCCGCCGACGTCGTCGCCTTCACCGGGGACTCCTCCTGGGGCGCGTACAAGATGATCTCCGGGAAGTGGTTCGACGGGCCGGGCCAGATCGTGGTGCCGACCGCGTTCCTGCGCGCCACCGGGCTCAAGGTCGGCGACACGGCCACGCTGACCGACGCCGGGCGCTCGCTCAAGGTCCGGATCGTGGGGGAGTCGCTCGACCTGAGCGACGACGGCCGGGGCGTCGTCACCGACGCGGCCACCCTCACCGCCCTCGGCACCGTCGTCGAGCCGGAGTCGGTCGAGTTCCACATCGACCTCGACCCGGGCGCCACCGCCAAGTCCTATGTGGACGCGCTGAACAAGGTCCTGGAGCCGCTCGGCGGCGGCGCCGACGTCAACGTCGGGGAGATCAGCGAGACCGTCGTCGCCATGGACACGCTCGCCGCGACGCTCACCCTGATGCTCGTCGTCGTCGCCGGGATGGGCGTACTCAACACGGTCGTGCTCGACACCCGCGAACGCGTGCACGACCTCGGCGTGTTCAAGGCCCTCGGCATGTCCCCGCGGCAGACGGTCACGATGGTCCTCACCTCGGTCACCGGCACCGGCCTGCTCGCCGGCGCGATCGGGGTCCCGCTCGGCATCGTGCTCCACCACGCGGTCCTGCCGGCGATGGGCCGCGCCGCGAACACCGGCATCCCGTCGTCGTACATCGAGGTGTACGCCCCGCTGCTGGTCCTGCCCCTGGTGTTCGGCGGCCTCGTCATCGCCGCCGCCGGCGCCCTCCTGCCGGCGGGCTGGGCCGCCAAGACCCGGACCGCCACGGCACTGCGCACCGAGTAGCCGGATCCCGAAGGGGCCGGGCGGGCGACCGCCCGGCCCCAGAGGTGCGCACAACGACACAGAGCGGCTGTCGCCGCACCGGCGGATCAGGCGGGCCAGCCGATATGCTGGCCGGTGATGAAACAAGCGGGTGAAACAGAGCAGCGGCAGCGCGTCACCATCCGCGACGTCGCTCAGCAGACCGGCCTGTCCATCGCGACGGTGTCGCGGGTGCTCAACGGCCGTGCCAACGTCGCGCCCGGCACCCGGGACCGGGTCCTGGAGGCGATGGGCGGCCTCGGCCGGCAGGCGCCGCGGCGGCGCGGGTCGGGCGCGGAGAAGGCGGACAACGGCGTCTATGTGCGCTGCCCGTACGTGCTGACGGACTACTTCGGGCTGATCGTGTCCGCCATCGCGGAGGCGCTCGACGTGCACGGCATGCACGCGATCGTCGACGCCGGCGAGTCGTCGTGGAAGCGCACCGAGGTGCTCAAGACGCTGACCGGCTGGCCGCAGGTCGCGGGCGCGCTGCTCATCCTGCCGTCGGAGCCGGAGGAGGACCTGGAGCGGCTGCGCGACCAGGGCTTCCCGTTCGTGGTCGTGGATCCGCGCACGTCGCCGCCGCGCGACATCGCGGCCGTGTCGGCGGCCAACTTCGCCGGCGCCCGGCGGCTCGTGACGCACCTGACGGAGCTCGGGCACCGCCACGTCGGCATCCTTGGCGGCCGCCCGGGCTGGATGGCCAGCAGCGACCGGCTCGCCGGCTGGCTCGCGCCGCTCGTCGGCGCCGGCGTGCTGCCCTCGCCCGACCTGGTGCGCGCCGTGTCCGACCCGACGGTGGAGGAGGGGTACCGCGCCGCCGGTGAGCTGCTCGACCTGCCGGAGCGGCCGACGGCGATCGTCGCGTTCAACGACAAGATGGCCGTCGGGGCGCTGCACGCCGCCGCCGACCGGGGCCTGCGCGTGCCGCACGACCTGTCGGTGGCCGGCTTCGACGACATCGAGCTCGCCCGGGCCACGCACCCCGCGCTCACCACGGTCCGCCAGCCGCTGGGCGAGATGGGGCGGATGGCGGTCAGCCTGCTCGGCCGGATGCTCGCCGGGCACGAGCTCGACGCGCTGCACGTGGAGCTGGCAACCGACCTCGTGGTGCGTGGCTCGACCGGGCCGGTGCCGTCCTGACGCGTGTTTCATAGAAACTTCCATCGAATCCTGAAAAAAGGTTGACACGCTGCTGCGGCAGCGTGTTTCCTTCGTGTTACAGGCGTCGATGGATTCCGCGCGCCTCCACCATCCGCAGAAGGAGGCGCCGTGAGGCGATCCATCTCCGTGGCTGCCGTCGCGCTGGTCACCGCCGGCGCCCTGGGCGCCGCAGCCGCCCCGGCGGCGGCGAACGCCCGGCCCGGCGCCCTGGTCACGGGCACCTACTCGACCGGCGCCGCGCACTGGCAGCCGCTGCCGGACGCCCGGGTCGGCGCCGGGGCCGGCATCCAGGCCGACGCGACCGTCGTCGTCGACCCGAGCCGGACGCGCCAGTCGTACACCGGCATCGGCTTCTCGATCGACGAGACCTCCGTGTCGAACCTGTGGAAGCTCACCCCCGCCGAGCGCGAGCGCGCCGTCCGGCTGCTCGTCGACCCGCGCACCGGCGCCGGCCTGGACCGCTTCCGGCTCACCATCGGCAGCCCCGACCTCATCGAGCACCTGCCGTTCTGGTCCTACGACGACCTGCCCGCCGGCGTCACCGAGGACCCCGACCTGCGGTACTTCTCCATCCAGCGCGACATCGACCTGCACATCGTCGACACGATCAAGCTGATCCAGAAGTACAACCCGCAGGCGACGTTCCTCGCCTCCGCGTGGAGCGCCCCGGCGTGGATGAAGACCAACAACAAGTTCCTCGGCGAGGTCGCCCTCAAGCCCGGCAGCACCAGCGAGCACTACCAGGTCGGCAAGCTCCGCGACGACCGCATCGACGTGTTCGCCCGCTACTACGTCAAGTACGTCCAGGCGTACGCCCGGCTCGGCATCCGCGTCGACGCGCTGACGCTGCTCAACGAGCCCGGCATGGACGTCGTCTACCCGGCCATGGACATCAGCGTCGAGCAGCAGCAGAAGCTGTCCGTGGCGATCGACCGCGAGCTGCGCAAGGCCCGCCTCGACGTCGACCTCTACATCCACGACTTCAACTTCTGGGACTGGCGCGACCCGAACAGCACCGCCACGAAGAACTACTACCGGGTGCTCGACGACCCGGCCGCCGCACGGGCCGCCGACGCGATCGCGTTCCACCCGTACTGGGGCGACCCCACCGTCATGCGGGACGCCTACGAGCAGACCGGCAAGCCCGTGCACCTCACCGAGACCAGTGACCTGTCCCCGGCCACGGTCCTCGCCGACTTCCGCCTCGACGCGTCCTCCTACGTCATGTGGGCGCAGGCGACCGACCAGGACGGCGGCACCCTGCACTGGACCCCGGCCCGCGACAACAACGTCGACTGGGACGAGGTCGCCCGCACCACCAAGTGGCCGGACCGGCTCGTCAAGGTGGACACCGCTTCCCGCACGTTCACCGTCCGCGACGAGCTCTACCAGCTCGGGCAGTTCAGCCGGTACCTGACGCCCTCGCACGTCCGGGTCGCCTCCAGCGGTACCGCGGGCGGGATCGGCAACGTCGTCTTCCGTGACCGGCACGACGGCTACGTCGCGGTCGTCGGCAACGCGCTCGACACCGACCGCACCGTGCGGGTCGTGCTCGCCGGGAAGTCGTTCGTCGCCACCGTGCCGGCGCACGCCTACGCCACGTTCCGCTGGGACGCGGACCTGCCCCGCGGCCGCAACCACGCCCCCGTCCTGCGCGACCCGGGCCCGGTCGTGGTCGACCAGTACGCCACCACGACGCTGCGGCTGCAGGCCACCGACGCCGACCGCGACGCCCTGTCCTACTACGCCACGGACCTGCCCGACGGCGTGACCGTCGACGCGGCCACCGGCGCCGTCTCGCTGCACCCGACCGTCGCTGGCGCCTTCGACCTCACGGTCACCGCCACCGACGGCCGCGCCGCCGCCTCGCGCACGGTCCACGTCACCGTCCGGCCGCACGGCGCGCCCGTGGGGGAGAAGGTCGAGGCCGAGGCGTACGTGGCGCAGCACGGCTGGACCGACGGCGGCCCGAACTTCATCGAGTCCAACCCCGCCGCCAGCGGCGGGAAGAACGTCGGGTGGACCGCCGCCGGCAACTGGCTCGCCTACCGCCTCGACGTCGCCGCCGGCACCTACGACGTGGAGCTGCGCGTCGCGACCGGCACCGGCGGCCCGCTGCCCGGCGCGATCTCGCTGCGCGACGCGACCGGCGCGGTCCTGGCCACGGTGTCCGTGCCGGACACCGGCGGGTGGGGCGCCTACCAGTCCGTCCACGTCCCGGTCACCGTCGCCACCGCCGGCGACCAGCAGCTGACGCTGTTCTGCGAGACCGGCGGGTTCAACGTCGACTACCTGCGGCTGACCTGACCGGTCTGTCGCGCCCGGCCCCGCCGGATCCTGGGTCCCCAGGATCCGGCGGGGCGTCGTCATGCGGAGCCGAACGTTACGGGCGCGGCACCAGGCGGTAAATTCTCCGGCCACGTGGGGCGGCTCACACCGGTCACAGAGTGCTCCAATGCCTGTTCCCGGGGGTTCGGGACCTAACGACCCATGGGAATGCATGAGATTCGCCAGGGCGCCACCGAGTAACTTCCGCCTATACACTGCGCAGCGGTCCTGATCACGCACAGCCAACTGAAGAATCGGAGTGCGCGCCGCGATGCGTCCTTCCACTCAGTCCGCGACACCTCGTCGTCTTTTCGGCGGTGGCCGATGACCGGGTACGGGCTCACCCGCCGGCAGATGTCCGGCGGCGGCGTCTGGCTCTTCCAGATCGGCGCCAGCTCCCCGATGGCGGTCCTGGCCGGCGGTATCGTGGCCACCTACGCCTCGACCGGGATGGTCGCCACCCCGCTGACCTTCCCCCTGCTCGGCATCGCGCTCGCCCTGCTCGCCGTCGGGTACGTGTCGATGGCCCGCAACGTGCCGCACGCCGCCCCCGCCTACGCCCTGCTCGCGCACGGCTTCGGGCCGACCGCGGGCATCATCGGCGGCGCCCTCGCGCTGGTCTTCTACTCATGCATCCAGATGAGCCTGTACGGCCTGGTCGGCGCCACCCTCGCCGAGCTGCTCGGCGGCAACTGGGTCGTGTGGGCCGCGGTGCTCTGGCTCGCCGTCGCCGTCTGCGGGCTGCTGCACGTGTCGCTGTCCGCGTTCGTCGTCGGGTCGGTGCTCTGCGTCGAGCTGGTCGTCATCGCCCTGTTCGACCTGGCCGCGTTCGCCCACCCCGCCGGCGGGTCCATCAGCACCGAGCCGATCAGCTTCCCCGGCCTGTGGGCGCCCGGCATCGGTGGCGCCCTCGCGCTCGGCATCGCGGCGTTCATCGGCTTCGACACGGCCCCCGCCTACAGCGAGGAGGTCCGCACCAGCCGCAGCATCACCCGCGCCACCATCGGCGCCCTCATCTTCATGCCGCTGTTCTACGGGCTGTCGGCCTGGGCGCTCGCCGCGACCGTCGGCGCCGACCGGATCGCCGCCGTCGCCGCCGACCCCGACGCGGGCCTGCCCTTCAACGTCCTCGACGAGTGGTACGGCAGCGGCCTCAGCCTTCTCGCCACGATGCTGCTCATCACCTCGGTCTTCGTGGCGATGCTGTCCTTCCACAACGTCCTCGCCCGCTACGCCTTCGGGATGGCCCGCGAGGGCGTCCTGCCGGCGTGGCTGGCCCGCACCGGCGCCAGCGGGCAGGCCGAGGGCGCCCCGACCGGCGGCTCGGTCCTGCAGAGCGCGAGCGCGCTCGTGGTCGTCGGCGTGTTCGTCGTCCTCGGCGCCGACCCGATCACCGTGCTCTTCACCTGGCTGTCCGCGGCCGGCGCCATCGGGATCATGCTGATGCTGGTGCTCATCTCGGCCGGCAGCATCCGGTACTACCGGCGCGGCGGCGGCTCCCGCGAAGGCCTCCTGGTCAGCACCGTGCTGCCCAGCCTGGGCGTGATCGCGGGCACCGGCATCCTGCTCGTCACGCTCACGAACCTCTCCTCGCTGCTGGGGATCGCCGGCGACTCGATCCTGCAGGCCGTCATCCCCGCCGCCGTGCTCATCACCGTCCTCGTCGGGGCGGTCTGGGCGCTCATGCTGCGGTCGCGCCGGGCGCCGGTGCTCGCCGACGTCGGGCGCGGCAGACCGGACCCGCTGCGGGTCCTGGACCGCCGGCTCAAGGACCTCGATGTTTGAGACCGACCCGGCGGTGGCTCCGCCGGCCGCCTCATACGGCCCCTCCGGCTCCTCGTTCTCGTCCGGCCCTTCGTCCGGCCCCTCCGGCTCCTCGTTCTCCTCCGGCCCTTCGTCCGGCTCCTCGTCCGCGCACGGCTCCTCGTCCGCGCACGGCTCCTCGTCCGTGCACGGTTCCTCGTCCGCGCACGGCTCCTCGTCCGTGCACGGTTCCTCGTTCACGCCGGGCGGCGACTCGACGTACGACCGGGTTCCGCGGCCGCACCGCCGGTTCGCCCACGACGACGCCGACCCCGACAGCCGTCACCTGCGCGCGGTCCCGCCGGAGGGGCCGCGCGGCAGGGGCGACGGCAACCCCGAGGCCGACGTCACCGCCGCGTTCCGGGGCGAGGTCGTCTCCCGGCTGCGGCGCTTCTCCGTCCTGCACACCCGCCACGTGTGGGAACGCCGCCGCCGCGACCCGCTCAGCCCCCACGGCGTCGCCCTGTTCTACCTCGAGCGCGGCGTGCCGGTGCTGCAACAGCTGCGGACCGCGACCCGCATCTTCCTCGCCGACGACGAGGCCAACGACCTGCCGATGCTGCTGTACGGCCTGGCCCGGCACGCGCACGAGGGCTACCAGGCCGACCCCGGCTTCGACCCGCGGACGCAGATGGTCAACAAGAGCGACCCGATGTCGGCCACGGCGGTGTTCGCCGGCATCGGCGTGTGCACCCTCGACACCCCGTACGGCACCTGGGCCGACGCCCAGCGGCAGGCCGCCAACGAGTTCGACCTGCCCGGCCGGTGCTTCGCCCGCCTCATCGACGGCACCCGGCTGCTGCTTGACCGCGGCGGCCGCAAGCAGTTCAACGGGCTCACCGTCGAGAGCTCCGTCGACGACACCAACACGCACTACGGCGTGCCGAGCATGCAGTGGCGCTGGAACCCGGCGCTCTCCGAGATCGATCCGCACGATCCCACGTACCACGTGTGGCGCTGGATGAGCGAACTCGGGCGGATCGTCGACGTCGGGTCGCAGCCGAGGTGAGCGGCCTCCCGGACCCGACCATCGGCGGGCGACTCGACCAGCTGTACGCCGACCTGACCCGGCACTCCGACTACGACCTCGGCTTCCCCGGCGCCATCGACCTGCCCGACATGACCGCCGTGACGCGCTTCGAGCGGGTCCTGCTGAACAACGTCGGGCACCCGTACGCCGCCGGCGGCTCGTACCGGCTGCACACGAAGGTCGTCGAGCACGAGGTCGTCCAGTTCGTCGCCGACCTCGTCGACGCACCGCTGGACAACCGCCACGGGTACGTGACGACCGGCAGCACCGAGAGCAACCTCTGGGCCCTGTGGCAGGCCCGCCAGCACCTCCCGGGCGCGGCCGTGTTCGCCTCGACCGCCGCGCACTACAGCATCGCGAAGAACGCCGAGCTGCTCGGCATGCGGCTGCACCTCGTCCCCGCCGACGACCGCGGCGAGATGCGCTACGACGACCTGCGCGCCGCCGTCGCCCGGCGCCGCCGCCCCGGTGCCGGCGCCATCGTCGTCGCCACCGTCGGCACCACCATGACCGAGGCCGTCGACGACGCCGCCCTGATCGACAAGACCCTCGCCCTCGCGGGCATCGACCCCGCGCAGCGCTGGATCCACGCCGACGCGGCCCTCGCCGGCATCCCCCTGGCGCTCTGCGACCCGCTGACCCGGCCCGGTTTCACCTTCGCCGACGGCGTGCACTCCTTCGCCGTCAGCGGCCACAAGTTCCTCGCCACGCCCTTCCCCTGCGGGATCGTGGTCGCCCTCGCCGACCGCCACACCGGACGGGGCAGCATCACCTACACCGCCGCCCCGGACAGCACCATCACCGGCTCCAGGTCCGGCCACGCGCCGTTGTGGCTCTGGTACCTCCTGCGCCACTGGGGCCTGCCGGGCCTGCGCGGGCGGGCCGCCGCCGCCCGGGACCTCGCCGGCTACACCGAGCGGCAGCTGCGCGGGATCGGCTGGCCGGCGTGGCGCGCCCAGGAGCACGCCTTCACCGTCGTCTTCCCCCGCCCGCCGCAGCCCCTCCTGGATCGCTGGCCGCTCGCCACCGACGACGGCGGCAACGCCCACGTGGTCTGCATGCCGGGCAAGACCCGCGAGCTGGTCGACCGCTTCGTCGCGGACCTCGCCCACGCCCTCAAGGGCGTCGCCGCTCTGCCGAACTCGATGGCCTGCTGACCGGGGTCACGAGCGAGGCGCCGGCCGTGATCAGGAGCAGGCCGAGCGCCGTCAGGGTCATGGTGTCGACGCCGGTCACGGGCAGCGACGCCAAGCCCGTGGTGGTGACGGCGACGGCCATGGCGCGGGCGGTGCCGTCCGGGGCGCTGCCCTGGGCGAGCATGGTGTGGCTGCCCTCGGCGAGGTCCGCCGGGATGGTCACCGGGGCGCTGAACCCGCCGCTCGCGTCGGTGGTGACGGTGGCGAGGGTCGCCGGGGTGCTGTAGATGCTGACGACCACGGTCGAGAACGGGGCGAAGCCGCTGCCGATGAACGTCAGCGTCTGCGCGGGCGCGATCGAGGTGATCGCCCCCCGGTCGGTGGTCAGCTTGAGCGGCGTCCGCGGCGGGGCCGGCGGGGCGGCCGGGGCGATCGCCGTTGCCGGCGCCGAGGCGGTGCTGACCACCGAGTCGCCGGCGGCGGAGTGGGCGACGACCGTCACCGTGTAGGACTGGCCGGCGACCGCGCCGAGCACGCAGCTGGTGGTGGTGCGCGAATCGGTGGTGCAGGTGGCCGGCCCCGGGACGGCGGACGCGGTGTACCCGGTGACGCCGGGGTCGCTCGCGGCGGTCCACTCCGCCAGCACCGAGGAGACCCGGCCCTTGGCCGTGACACCGGCCGGGGCGGGGTGGCGGACGGTGAACGAGAGCTCGCGCTCCCCGGTGCGGCCGCCGGCGTCCGTGACCCTGACGGTGACCGTCGTCGTGCCGGCGGTCGTGGCGGTGCCGCTGATCTTTCCGGTGGCGGCGTTCAGGGTCAGCCCGGCCGGCAGCGTGCCTTCGACCACCGACCACGTGTAGGGCGCGACGCCTCCCTCGGCCGCGAGCGTGGTCTCGTACGGTGCGCCGGCCACTGCCTCCGTGCCGGTGGGCTCGGCGATCGTCAGCGCCGCCTTGACCGTGAACGTGCGGGTGGCGGACGCGGTCGCCTGGTTCGCGTCGGTGACCGTCAGTGTCACCTGCCGCTCGGCCGCCGCGGCCGGCGTGCCGGTGATGACACCGGTGGCCGCGTTCAGCGTCAGTCCGCCCGGCAGCGTCCCCCCGGTCACCGCCCATGTGTAGGGTCCGGTGCCGCCGGTCGCCGTCATCATGGCGGTGTACGGCGCGCCGACGACCCCGACCGGCGGCGGTGCCACGGTCACGGCCAGGTTCGCCGGTGATGGCGGTGGCGTGGGCGGCGCGGCCTGGCTGACCGTGAACGTGTACGCCTTCGACGCGGTCGTGCCGGCCGAGTCGGTCACCTGCAGCGTGAACGACGCGGGCCCCGCCGCCGTCGGCGTGCCGCTGACCTCGCCGGTGCTGGCGTTGAGGCTCAGCCCGGCCGGCAGCGAGCCGGCGCTGACCGCCCACGTGAACGGTCCCGTCCCGCCCGTCACCGCGGGCGTGCCGGAGTACGCCGTGCCGACCGTGGGGGCCGGCAGCGAACCGGTCGTCACCGCGAGCGACTGCTCCTCGATGTAGGCGGCGGTCACGTACAGCGGCTGCGCGCCCACGGGCACCGTCGAGGTCACCGTGGCGGTGCCGGTGTCCACGACGCTGACCGTGCCGCTCATGGCGTTCGTGACGACGAGCGTGCCGCCGCCGGGCGTGAACGACAGGCCGACCGGCATGGCCCCGACCGTGATCGGCGCGCCCGCCGTGTTGGTGGTCAGGTTCACCACGCTCACCGACCCGGCGCCGGCGCACGCGACGTACGCGGTCGTGCCGCTGGCCGAGATCGCCACACCGTACGGCGTGGAGCCGACCGGTACCGTGGCCGTCACGGTGTTCGTGCTGGTGGCGATGACGGAGAGCGTCGCGGCGCCCCGGTTGCTCACCAGCACCTTCGACCCGTCCGGGGTGATGGCCACGCCGAGCGGGTTGACGCCCACCGCGATGGTGACGGCGTTGGTCGCGGTGTCGATGACGCTGACCGTGTTGTTGCCGCTGTTCGCCACGTACGCGCTGGCGCCGTCCGGCGTGACCGCGACGCCGGTCGGATCGGTGCCGACGGTGATCGTCGTCGACACCGTGAACGTGGCCGTGTCCACCACCGACACGTTGTCGCTGCCGAAGTTGGCCACGTACACCTTCGACTCGTCGGGCGTCAGCGCGATGATGCCCGGCGTGGTGCCGACGTCGACGTACGTCTTGGCCCGGGTGGCGGCGTTCACCTTGTAGAGCCGGTCGCCGTTGTACGCCGCGACGTACATCGTCTGGCCATCACCGGACGCCGCCAGCCACGCCGGCCCGTCGATCCCGGAGATCGTGCCGGTCACCGTCCCGGCCGCCACGTCCACCAGCGACAGCGTGTCGTCGACGTAGTTGCTCACCATGGCCCGCAGCACCGTCGACTCGACGCGCCCTCGCGGCACGGCGGTCTCAGCCCGCGCCGACGCGACTTTCGACCGGCCCGACGCGACCTCCGCCCGGCCCGACGCCGCTGATGCGGCTGATGCGGCTGATGCGGCTGATGCGGCTGATGCGGCGTCCACGACCACCACCGAGGTGACGCCGAGCACCACGCCGACCACCAGCAACCTGAGCCCCATCACATTCCCGCCGCGCACGAAATCCCCCACAAGTAGGACCAGCCATGCACACGCTAGTAACCCAATCCCCCTTTTTCCGGCAAATCAGTTCCATACCGACAGCGCACTCCTGTCGAGACAGCTGTCCGGAATCCAACAAGTCCGATGAATGAATCCCCATCGGAGCGCTAGGTTCGCCCTAACGGGGGTCTGATGGTCGGCGTGGCGGCAGGTGCATCCCGCAGGGACCACCGCCCTCCGCAGCACGGCAGCCGCCGCGCCGGTCATGAGAACCACCCACGCCGCCAACCTCCACGAGCCCCGCGCTCCGCCCCCACCGCATCGCCACCGCTGATGATCGAAGGCCAACCCCGGCCGTCCTGGCAGCCAGACCGCTCCGTGGATCACGCCGGCCCATCAGCGTCAAACCTGCGATCCTGGCACCCGCCCCTCGATGCCCGCGACGCTCGCGGACGAAGCCTTCCGGTGGCACCGCAGTCGCAGCGCGCAGCCGCACAATGGCCACCCAGGCTGGGACCTCAACCATCTGCCGCGTCCCGATCTGTCCAATGCCGCAGCGTTGACCAGCCTGATGATCGAAGGACGGACCTGGTCGTGCTGGTGGCCAGATCGGTCCTTGGATCATGCCGGTGCATCAGTGTCGGACCCGTGAGCGTGGTGCCCGGCTCTCGGTGACCGGCGATGCTCGCGGGCGAGGCCGGCGGTGGCTCCGGAGTCGCGGCGCGCAGCCCGCGTCGTGGCCACCGAGGCCGGTGCACCGATGGCCTGACGCGTCCCGACCTGTCCAGCGTCGCAGCGTCGGCGCGGTCGTGTCCGCGTCCGGCGACGGTGCCGTGCAGCATGATGATCGAAGGACGGGTCCGGTCGTGCTGGTGGCCAGATCGGTCCTTGGATCATGCCGGTGCGTCAGTGTCGGACCTGCGAGCGTGGTGCCCGGCTCTCGGTGTCCGGTGAGGCTTGCGGGCGAAGTCTGCAGTGGCACCGGAGTCGCCGCGCACCCCGCATGGTGGCACCCAGGCCGGTGCCCGGATCACCTGACGCATCCCGGGTATGGCAATACGGCACGACCACCGCCCTGCCACGCCCGCCTCGTCTCGTGTCGGCCTCGGGCCACGCCGGCCTTGGGTCAGGCCCGGGTTCTGGTCGTGCCGGGCTTGCTCGCGTCGGCCCTGGGTCGAGTTGGGCTCCGGTCACGCCGAGCTGTGAGGGCATCCGGGCCGCGGGCATCCGGGCTCTGGTCGCGTCGGGTTCTGGGCGTGTTGGGCCCAGATCACCTCGGGCGCCGGGTATCGGGCATGCGGGACATCGGGGGCCACCGGCCCTGTTCGCACCGGACCGCGGGCGCGCTGGGCTCTGGGGATGCCGGGGCCGGGGGACTTGAAGCTCGTACGCCACTGCGGCGAGCGCGGCCCAGCTGCTACCTCCGTGTGTGCGTGCCTCCTCAGGGTGCGACGGGAAAGGATGCGCCCGGTGGACAGGCGTACGCGGCGAGTGGCACCCCGGAGCGCGCGGTGTCCCCGTGCGCCCGACGGGCCAGATGCGCGCGGCGTCCCGGTGTGCCCGACGGCCCACATGCGCGCGACGGACCGCTGCGCTCGGCGGGCCAGGTTGTCTGGCGGGGCGCGGGCGCAGCGGCCGGCGGCCGGTGGGCGGTGGGGATGGTGGTGGGTCAGGACAGGATGGTGGTGATGGTGGGCTCGTCGCCTGAGGTGAACGCTGTGAGCAGTGCGGCGAACTGGTCCGCTGGCAGGATGCGGATGCCGAGCTGCTCGGCCTTGTCGGCCTTGGAGCCGGCGCCGTCGCCGACGACGACCAGGTCGGTGCGCTTCGAGACGGAGCCGGAGGACTTGCCGCCGAGGCGTTCGACGGCCTCGTTGCCCTCGTCGCGGGTGAGGCCGGGGACGGAGCCCGTGACGACGACGGTCATCGGGGTGCCGTCGGGGCGGCGCAGCGGTAGGGCGATGGTGGCGCCGGCCGCGGGAGAATCGGCGTCGGAGTCGTCGGTGGTGGCGGCGGGCGGTGCGGGCAGGTCGGGCTCGGTCATGTTGACGCCGTGGGCGACGAGCTTCTCGATGACCGGGGCCAGGTCGACCAGCTCGGCGGCGACGGTCACGGCGCGCTCCGGGCCGACGCCCTCGACCTGCTTCAGGTCCTCGACGGACGCGTCCAGCAGGGCCTGCATCGTGCCGAAGTGGCGGGCCAGGCGGCGGGACATGGAGCGGCCCGTCATGCGCACGCCGAGGCCCGTCAGCACGCGGGCGAGCGGCTGGCTCTTGGAGGCCTCGATGGCGGCGACGAGCTTCGTCGCGGAGACCTCGCCCATCCGGTCCAGGCCGGCGACCGTCGGGACGTCGAGGTCGTAGAGGTCCGCCGGGTCGGTGACGAGGCCCGCGGCGACGACCATGTCGATGATCTTGCCGCCGAGGCCTTCGATGTCCATGGAGTGGCGGGCGGCGTAGTACGCCAGGGACTCGTGGGCGCCGCAGACCCGGCCGCGGGTGCAGCGCCAGCGCTTCTGGGTGCGGTCGATCTCGCCGTCGCAGCGGGGGCACGTGGCCGGTGGCTCGAACGGCACCGAGTCCGCCGGGCGCTCGTCGAGCTTGGCGCCGGTGATCTCCGGGATGACGTCGCCGGCGCGGCGGACGAACACCATGTCGCCCGGGCGCACGTTGCGCCGGACGAGGTCGTCGAAGTTGTGCAGCGTGGCGAACGTGACGGTCACGCCGTCGACCTGCACCGGCTCCAGCACCGCGACCGGGGTGATCACGCCGGTCCGGCCGATCTGCACCTTGATCTCCAGCAGCCGGGTCATGCGCGTGTCGGCGGGGAACTTGAACGCCACGCCCCACCGCGGCGCCCGGCTGGACGAGCCGGCGGCGTCGCGGTCGGCGGGCAGGTCGGCCTTGATGACCGCGCCGTCGATGCCGAACCCGAGCGTGCCCCGGCTCGCGCTCAGGGCGTGCACCGCGGTGAGGATCTCGTCGATGGTCTGGCACACGGGCGTCCCGGCGACCGAGCCGCCGGTCGTGGCGACCCCCAGCCGCTCCAGCTCCGCCATCGCCTCGGAGTGCGGGCCGGCCGGCGGCTCGTCGCGGTGCACGGAATAGGCGAAGAACGACAGCGGCGCGTCATAGGTGCGGTCCTGCGCGCGCAGCGTGCCGGCGGCGGCGCTGCGCGGGTGCGCGAACGCCTGCTCGCCCGTGCCCGTGCGCATCGCATTGGCCACCTCGAAGTCGGCGTCGGTCATGAAGACCTCGCCGCGCACCTCGAGCGTCAACGGCGCGGCGAGCCGCTCCGGCAGCCCCGCCGCCGCCCGCCGGGCCTGCCCGGTGACGTCCTCGCCGGCGCGGCCGTCGCCGCGGGTCGCGACCTGCACGAGCCGGCCGTCGACATAGCGGGCGGCGATCGCCAGCCCGTCGATCTTCGGCTCGACGGTGAACCCACCGACCGGCCGCCCCACGAGCTTCTCCAGGCGGGCCGCCCACTTGTGCAGCGTGTCCTCGTCGAACACGTTGTCGAGGCTGAGCATCGGGGTGCTGTGCACGACGTCGCCGACGACCCCGCCGCCGGCGCCGACGACCTCGGTCGGGGACTCGTCGGCCTTCCAGTCCGGATGGGCCGCCTCCGTCGCCGCGACCCGGGCCAGCAGCGCGTCATACAGCGCGTCGTCCATGGCGAGGTCGGGCCCGCTGTAGTAGGCGGCGGCCGCCTCCCGGACCTCACCGACGGCGGCCCGATACTCCTCGGCGCTCGCGAACGGCTCCGCCCGCGCGGCGTCGACGACCAGCCCTGCACCAGCTTCCTGCACCACGGCATCCCCTCTCCAGATGCCAGCAGCCTAGCCACCGGGTACGACAAAAAACGGCACGACAAACGGGGCACCAACAACGGTGCTACCTTGCGCCCATGCCCGCCTACATCAAGTCGGTCACGTTCGACAGCGTGGACGCGCTGGTACTGGCCCGGTTCTGGGCCGCGGCGCTCGGCGCCGACGTCGCCGAGGAGTCCACATCGGACAAGGCGTTCGTCGAGGCGGCGGGCTGGGGCGGCCCGAACATCTGGTTCGCGCGCGTGCCGGAGGGCAACGAGTTCTGCGTCGAATAGGCAGAAAGCCCAGGGTCATCCGAACGGCCATTTCCGTCCCCGCAAGGACCCCCAGCACGCGGTATACCGGCCGGCACGGCGTACCGTGGCAGCGCTAACATCAACATGGGGGGAGGGCGATGCGTCCAACGAGCCAGGGCCGGGCAGCGGTCATGAACGACGTCGCGCGACTCGCCGGCGTGTCCCACCAGACCGTGTCCCGGGTCCTCAACCAGCACCCGAGCGTCAGCCCCGCCACGCGTGAGCGGGTGCTCGAGGCGGTCCGGCAGCTCAACTACCGCCCCAACGCGATGGCCCGGGGCCTCGCGGGGCGGCGTTCGCGGGTGATCGGCGTCGTCAGCTTCGACACGATTCTCTACGGCCCCGCCTCGACGCTGCTGGGCATCGAGCGTGCCGCCCGCGCCGCCGGCTATGGCGTCAGCATCGTCACGCTGGAGCAGGTCGACCACAGCGGCATGGTGTCCGCCCTGGAGGCCCTCGCCGACCAGTCCGTCGCCGGCGTCGTCGTCATCGCCCCGCAGACCGCGGCCGCCGCGGCGCTGCACAGCCTCCCGCTCGGCGTCGCCGCCGTGGCCGTCGAGGCGGTCGTCGGCGGCGAGATCCCCGCGATCTCCGTCGACCAGGTCACCGGCGCCCGTCTCGCCGTGCAGCACCTGCTGGGCCTCGGCCACCGCAAGGTCTGGCACCTGTCCGGCCCCCGCGACTGGCTGGAGACCCACGGCCGCATCGAGGGCTGGCGCGGCACGCTCGAGGACGCCGGCCTGCCCGCCCCGCCGCTCATGACCGGCGACTGGTCCGCCCGCTCCGGCTACCAGGCCGGCCTCGAGCTGGCCCGCCGCGACGACGTCACCGCCGTCTTCGCCGGCAACGACCAGATGGCCCTCGGCATGATGCGCGCGTTCCACGAGCACGGCATCCGCGTCCCCGACGACATCAGCATCGTCGGCTTCGACGACATCCCGGAGGCCGAGTTCCTGTCCCCGCCGCTGACCACGATCCGGCAGGACTTCGACGAGGTCGGTCGCCGCTGCATCGCCGCCCTGCTCCGCGCCATCGAGGCCGACCTCCCCGAAGGCCCCGACCGCCCCGAGCCCGACCCCCGCGTCGCCCCCACCCTCGTCCTGCGTCGCAGCACAGCCGCCCCGAAAAGCTGAAGAACAAGAACAAGGTCATGGCTCCGGTCCGCCGTGGCCGCGACCGTTGCTCCCGCAGCCAACGGTCGGGCCTTGGCGGCCCTCCCTGCACGTCCGCGTGTAGTTGCGCAGACCGCGGCGCCGGCCGGGGCGCCTCCGCGCCCCGTCCGGCCAAGGCCGCGACACGGCCTGCGGCCGTGAACACCCCGCCCGGCACGGCCGACATGATCAAGTAGCGGATCCGGTCGCCATGACGACCGGATCCGCTATGCGATCAGCGAGGCGGCTCAGCGGCAGGTCCAGGCGAACGGTTCGATGGAGCCGCCCGTGCTCTTCGTGGCCGCGCCGGCCAGGAGCCTGCCGTCGGCGCTGACGGATTCGATCTGCGCGTGGTTGTACCCGCGAGGAGCCGGCACCGGGGTCACCGTGGCGCCGGTCCAGCGCACGACGCCGTCGAAGCGGTTGACGAGGACGGTCCCGTCGGCGGTGACGCTGTTGCCGCCGGCGAAGATGTCCGGGGCGACCAGCGGCTCGACGGTGCCGGCCGACAGGTGCCAGCGGGCCGGTGGGATGTCGCCGGCGCCCGTACGGCGCCCGGTCGCGGCGTCGAAGCCGTTCATCGCCAGGAAGTTCACCGGGCCGATGACCCAGTCGCCGGCGATGCGCTGCGCGACGCCGCCGGGCCGGCCGGGCGGGGTCGGCAGGACCGTGGTGGAGAGGTCGGCGTTCCACAGCACCGGCTGCTCGCCCTGGTTGAAGTCGCCGACGATGCGCCCGTCGTCGGCGATGTCGTGGGCGGCCGAGGAACTGCCGGACGGGGTGGGCAGCAGCACCGCGACGTCGGGTGCGCTGTGCCGCCACAGGACGGCGCGGAACTTCTTGCCCGGCATGGTGGCCTCGCCGACGATGTCGCCGGCGGCGTTGATGCCCTGCGCGCTGACCGACAGGGCACCGGACGGCTTCGGCAGCAAGGCGAGCGTCCCCTGTGCGGTGGTGCGGAAGGCGGCCCCGTCGGGCGACCCGCCCTGCCTGCCGACGGCGGTGCCGGCCGAGCTCACCGCCGTGACCTGCAGCCGCTGGCCGTCGCTGAACCGCTGGACCTCCACGCCGTCGCGGTACACGACGATCAGGCCGGGATCGGGTGCCCGGTTGAACACCAGGTAGTGCCCGCTCGGGTCGGTGTGCGCGGAGCCGATGTCCTCCTCCCCGACGGGCAGGCGGGTGGCCACACAACCGGACGGGTCGGCGCTGACCGTCGGCGACGGCGTCGGCGCGGGATCCGAGGGAGTGCCCTGCGGTGCCCGTACCGCGGCCGCGACGCCGACGGAGACGATGAGGACGACGAGTGCCGCGCACACGCCGGTGACCACGCCGCGGCGCCGCCGCACCCGGGCACGCCCGGCGGCGATGACGTCGCCGACCCCGACCCGGCTGTCCGGCACGGGCTCGTCGGTCAGGATCGCGAACGGGTTGTCGTTCATGCCGCGCTCCTCGTGCGCTCGTCGAGCATGCGGCGCAGGTTGCCCAGGCCGCTGAAGGTCTGCCGTTTCACCGTGCCCTCGGAGCGGCCGAGGATCCGCGCCACCTCGGCGACCGGCAGGTCGCACAGGTAGCGCAGGACGACGACCGTGCGCTGCCCTTCCGGCAGCCGCCGCAGCGCCGCCCGCAGCACCATCCGCTGCTCGACGAGCGGGTCGTCGGCCGCGACGGGCACGTCCGGGGTGGTCGCGCGCAGCTGGACCCTCGCCCACCAGCGCCGCCGGTCGGAGAGGCAGGACCGCACGACCATGGTGTGCACGTAGGCGTCGAGGTTCTCCACGTCGCGCATCCGGGACCAGCGCTGGTAGAGGACGGTCAGGGCGTTCTGCACCGCGTCGTCGGCCTTGTGGCGGTCACCGAGCAGCTGGAATGCGAGCCGGTGCAGGCGCGGTATCCGCGCCTGCACATACAGGCTGAAGTCATGTTCGCGGTCCGCGCGCACCGTGATGGGTCCCTTCCCTGGACGTTCCACCCCATTGATGCGACCCGGTGCCCCGGTGGTTGACTGCGCGGCGCGACAAGTTTCAGGGTGCCTCGCCGGTGCGCACGGCGAGCGCCTCGTTCACCGCGACCCGGGCCCGCCGCAGCGCCTCGGCCAGCCGTTCCGCGGTGAGGGCGGCCCCGCCGGACATGCGCCCGGGCGGGTCGAGCCGCCAGTCCTGGACGGTCGGCCCGGTGTCGGACTGCGTGACGACCCGCATCTCGTAGCGCTCGACGCTGCGCACCTGCGCGGCGTGCAGGTCGTCGTAGCGCAGCCGCGAGTGCACGCCCCACACGTGGTGCACGGCGCGGTCGGTGAAGGCGAGCACCCCGTCGCGCGCCAGCGGCCAGACGAGCAGGAGCGTCTCGTCGTCCTCCAGCCCTGGCACCGGGTGTGACATCGCCGCCTGCAGCGTCGAGCCCAGCGTCGCCCGGATGCTCTGCAGCGCGGCGATCCGCGCGGCGGTCGGCCGCGTGCCGGACACCGGGAACGGCAGCGCCTCCGTGAGGTGCGGATGGTTGGCGGCGACCCAGGCGGCGAGCACGTAGGAGGCGGGCGTGGCCGGCCCGCGCAGCAGGGGGCGGAAGTGCTCGGGCGCGGTGCCGCAGGCGACGAGGTCGTCGACGAACGACGTCAGGTCGTCGATCGGGCACTGCGCGCCGGCCGCGGCGAGGAAGTCGAACAGCACGTGCCCCGGCAGCAGGTCCCGGATCCCGGTGAACGCCGCCAGCAGGTCCGGCGGCCGGCCCCGCGCCGCGACCTGGGCGTAGTCGCGGTGGCAGCCGGAGCGCACGTGCGGGGAGAGACGGGCGAAGAACGCCGCGGCGGTGGCGACCGGGGCGCGGGCGAGCCGCTCGGCGAGGTCCCACCGGAACGCGCGGTCGTCGGCCAGGAACGCCGACACGAACCCGTCGGCGTCGGCGTCCGGGTCGGCGCAGACGTACGCGACGACCACCCCGGCGACGCCGCCGACGAGCGGGTCGGAGCGCGACAGCGCCCGCCGCCCGTGCAGCAGCGCGTCGAGCGCGGCGAGCGGCTCGCTGAACAGCCTGGGCTGCCGCGCCCGCAGCAGGTCGGCGGCGGCCACCGTCTCTCCGTGCCCGATGAGGTGTACCGCGATCTCGGCGACCTCGGCGACGGGGCGGGCCGCGACGGCGGCGCCGGTGTGCCGGGCCAGGTCGCCCCCGCCGGTCGCGCGGTGCAGGCCGGCGACGAGCGCGGCGACCCGCTCGGGCGACCCGGCCGCGGCGGTGGTCAGGACCCGCCGGACCGCGACGTCCGGCCCGGCGGCAGCCGCCGCGACCGCGACCGCGGCCAGATCCCAGCCGGACAACGCGAACACCACCGGCCCGGCGCCGCCCGCCGACCCGGGAGCGGTCTGCGCCGCGGACCCGGACGGTGCGCCAGGCGGCGGGTCCGCCAGGGCGGCGCGCAGCTCCTCGACCGACGCACCGGAGAAGGCCTTCAGCAGCAAGGCACCGGATGCGATGGCGGGGGCGGGTGGCGGCGGGTCCGCGGTGGGGGGAGACCAGCCGGCCGTCGCGGTGGCCCGCTGCTCCAGGAGCCGGTTGGCGTCGATCGGGCGGCCCGCGTCGTGCAGGTGCCTGATGTACGCGATCGTGCTCTCGACCGGCCGCCCCGCCGCGGCCAGCTGCAGGACGGTCAGGGCGTCGCCGGGGCTGCGACCGTCGCGGAGCAGGTCGGTGAGGGCGAGCAGGTCGGGGTCCGGCAACCGCCCGGCGAGCCGCGCCATGGCGTCGCCGGCCGGCAGCTCCGCGTGCCGCAGCGCGTCGAGCAGCTCCGCCGCGGCGGAGGGGTTCGCGCACGCCCGGGCGGCGCCGTCGACCAGCGCGGTGCCCTGCGCCCCGTGGCCGGCGCGGACCATCGCCGCGGCCAGGTCGACGACGGCTGCCGGTGGCCGCTCGACGATGACGTCGGCGGCCACCTCGTACAGGTGGAACGCCGGCTCCTCGTGCCCGCCGTCGCGCAGGGCGTCGGCGAGGGCGGCGGCGTCGGCGGCGGGCATGGACGCGCTGACCCGGCGCAGCGCCGCCTCGGCCGCGTCCCGCAGCCCCGACGTCCACAGGGCGCCGACGAGCGCGATCATCGCCGCGGGCCGGCCGATGCGGTCGCGGACGGCGGCGTCGAGCAGGGGCGCCTGCCGGTCGCCGAGCAGCGGGCCGAGCGCGACGATCCGCCGCCCGTCGCCGGCCGCGGCGGACCGCACGACGTCGTCGGCGATCGGGCCGAGACCGAGCTCCTCGAGGTCCGCGACGAGCCCCGCGACGGTCCCGGGGGAGCGGCGGGCGGCGGCGTCGAGCAGGACGCCCACCGAGGGGTCGGTGCGCATGGCGTACGCGAGCGCGGCCACCTCCTGCGTCGGCCGCGTGGAGCCGGCCGCGACGAGCAGGTCGGTGGCGGTCACGCCGCCGGGCGGGTCGGCGAGCAGCGCGATGAGCCGGGAGGGGTTCAGTCCGCGGCCGGCGGTGGTGTACGCCGGGGCGACCGGCTGCGGTGGCGGTGCCGACAGGGGCGCCCGGCCGGCCCGGTTCCGGGCGAGCGCGATGGCGTGGCCGTCGTTGCGGGCGCGGGCCTGCGGCATCGGCCGGCGCTTCGCGGACAGCTCGGCGGCGAGCTGCCAGTACACCGCCTCCATCTCCAGCACGTCGGCGCCGTTGGGCAGCCCGTCGCGCAGGACGGTGACGAGCTCGCCGGTGAAGGCGGTGAACTCCTCGTCGGGCGGCGCGTAGGCGAGCGCGGTCTCGGCGGCGGCGGTCAGCACGTAGCTGTTGCCGACCACGACCCGGTCGGCGACGGTCGCCGGGTCGCCCATCGCGCCGGCCAGGGCCAGGCCGCTGTAGCAGCAGTCCAGCAGCACGACCTTGGAGCGGCAGCGGCGCGCCCCGGCGATGAGGCGGCGCACGTCCTCGAACCGCACGGCACCGTGGATGGGCGACGGCGTGGTGCGGGGGAGCGTCAGGTACAGCTCGAACGTGTCCGGCTCGATGAGCCCGTGCCCCGCGTAGTAGAACACCAGCGCGTCGCGCGCGTCCCGGGCGGCGTCGTGCAGCGCGTCGAGGATGTCGTCGGCGGATGCCGGGTCCTGCACGACCGTGCAGTGCGCCGCGGGCAGCCCCCAGATGTCGGGGTCGGTGAGCAGCGCGGCGAGGTGCCGCAGGTTGTTGGGGACCGCGGGCAGCGGCTCCAGGACGTCGAACGCGCCGGCACCCACGAGGACCGCCCTGGAGGCGAGCGGGTCAGGCAGCCGCATCGTCGTCCTGTGTGGGCGGCGGTGGCGACGGTACAGGCGGCGCCGGCGGCCCCGGAGAAGGCGCGGGCGCGGGCGCAGGCCCGGGAGCAGGCGACGGCGCGGGTGGCAGCGCGGCGAGCAGGGTCGCCCGGATCCGTTCGAGCGTCTCGGGTGAGGAGTCCGAAGCGGTCACCGAGATCCCCTCGACGGTGAACACGATCGGCGGCGCGTCCGGCCGGGCCCGCCGCCACGACGCGAACGCCAGGACGAGCCCCCCGACCGCCACCGCGTGCGTCAGCACGAGGTCGATGACGTCGAGCGCGCCCATGTGCCCGCCCGCGGAGCTGCGCTGGCTGATGTCGGCGTCGGCGGCCAGGCCGGGATCGCGCAGGAGCCAGCCGTGCAGGGTCTGCACCGCGTGGGCGTCGGACACGGAGGGGGTGGTCAACGACAGGCGCACCCGGCGATTCAAGCACCTCCCGAAGATCAACGGGTGACGGTGCCGTTACAGATACTGCGAAAGTCGATGGTAGCGCCGGCGAACCGGCGGGAATAGCATCGGCCGGTATCTTCACGCATGGGCTGATGCAAATGACACACCAGCCCAGGCGCGATCATTCATGCACGGGATCGAGGAATCGGGAAAAGCGTCAGCTGATCACATCAAAATTGCCGTGCTTGGCGTCGGACAGGAACGACTTCCAAGCGGCTGGACTGAACCGTAGAACGGCTCCGTCCGGATTCTTGCTGTCGCGCACACCGACAGCGGAGGCAGCGACTGTGACTTCCACACAGTTGTTGCCGCCGTTGCCGTTGCTGTGACTGCTTTTACGCCAGCCGGCGCCGGTGAATTGAGCGGGCAAAACGTTCACCTCCTTTCTCGTGAGCTGAGCCGGCCGCGCGGGAGCGGCCGCCGGCTCAGGCGAGCAGGCGTTCGATCAGGCGCACCGTCGACGCCTCGCTGAGGGCCTTCGTCTCGAGCCGCTCGAACTCGTCGCGGTAGCGCTTGACCTCCGCAGGCTGCTCCTCGTAGTAGTCCCCGGCAAGGCCCTCGAGGTAGATGACATCCAAGTGGGCGACGTCCGGGAACTCCAGGAACGTGATCGGTCCGCCCATGAACGGGTGCTCGCCGGCGGTGAACGGCACGATCCGCACCGACACGTTCGGCAGCGCCGCGACGTCGATGATCTTGCGGTACTGCTCCTGCATCACCGCCGGGCCGCCGACGACCCGGTGGATCACCGACTCGTCGAAGAGGGCCACGAGCTGCAGCGGGCTGGCCGCGGTGAGGCGCTCCTGGCGCAGCCGGCGCAGGGAGACCCGCCGCTCGATCGACTCCCTGGTGTCGTTGCGACGGCCGATGCCGATCAGCGCCCGCATGTAGTCCTCGCACTGCAGCAGGCCCGGCAGCACGATGGGCTCCCACACGCGGGTGATCGACGCGTCCGCCTCCATGCCGACGAAGTTCCCCGGCCGCATGACGTCGCGGTAGTCGGTCCACCACGTGCGTTGCTTGCTCTGCCGGGCCAGGGCCAGCAGCGCCTCCCGGTAGGCCGGGTCGCTGACCCCGTAGAGGGTCAGCAGGTCGTTGACGTCCCGGGCGTTGACCGGCACGCGTGCGTTCTCAATTCTGGTGACCTTGGCCGAGTGCCACTCGAAGTGCCGGGACACGGATTCCTGCGTGAATCCGGCTTCTTCGCGACTTTTCTTCAGTTCCGCGGCCAGTCGACGGCGGCGAAGCGTCGGGCCCTCGTCCTTTGCGGCGTCAATGTCCACGGTATTGATCATATGCAATTTGCGTGATGCGCATACCCCGAGTCTAGTACTCGTTGCACTACGCGCCGTGTCTGGTACATGATGCTCGGGGACATCGAAGCCAGCACATGCTGCTGGTTGTTCGCTGACGTGCTCGGGGCAGATCTCGAGGGAGCCGTGGTCGCGATGCTTGCCAACAGCTATTACCTGATTGCCCACGACGATCGAACCGGCCGGTCCAGGCTGCACCCACGTGCCGCCGGGCTCGGGCTGGCCTCCGCCCTGCTGGGTGAGCTGATGCTGTACGGACGGCTGCGCGCCATGACCGGCGACCTGTATGTCGTCAGCCAGGAGCCGCCCGGGGACTCCCTGGCCCACACCGTGCTCGACCTGCTGATCGCGCAGCCGCAGCACCGCGAGATCCGCACCTGGCTGGCGTACCTCGCGGCCGACGCGACCGACCAGGTCGGCGAGCGGCTGCTGCGCGCCGGCGTGGTCGAGCCGGTCACCCGGCGCAAGCTGCTCAGCGCGTCGCAGACGCTGTACCTGCCGCAGACCGCCGAGCAGCGCAACACCGCCGCGTGGGAGTCGATCCGGCTGTCCGAGGCACTCGCGCACCGGCGGTCCATGGGGCTGCACGACCGGTCGCTCATCGCGCTGGTCGTCGCGACCGGGCTGACCAGGCACGTCTTCGCCGGCGTCCAGGAGCAGCGCGAGTGCATGCGGCAGCTGCCCGCGATCATGGCGTCACTGCCGGACGACCTGGTCCAGCTCGTCCAGTACACAGAGGCGGCGGTGGGCTCCGCGCTCGCTGTCGGCCGCCGGTGACGCGCACGGTGGGCCGACACCACTATCACCGCGGGAAGCTGCGCACCAGCACGGCCGACCGCGTGAGGAGACCGAACATGGCGCGTTTCGCACCGAGCGGGCCCGACATCGTGACCCGGGGTCTGGCCAGCAACCGTCTCGGCGTGCCGTCCATCGTGTTCTTCGGCGTCGCGGGAGCGGCGCCGCTGACCGTGATCCTCGGCGCGATCTCGACGATCTACGCCGTGGTCGGCAACATCGCCGTGCCGCTGGTGTACTTCGTCGCGGCGCTGATCCTGTCGCTGTTCACGGTCGGGTTCGTGGCGATGAGCCGGCACATCGTCAACTCCGGCGCGTTCTACTCCTACATCAGCCACGGGCTGGGCCGGGTCACCGGCGTGGCGGCGGCGTTCATCGCGCTGCCGGCCTACGCGGCGATGCAGATCGGCCTGTTCGGCCTGCTCGGCGTCGTGGCGAAGGGCGTGCTGGAGGCCAGCGGGATCCACACCAGCTGGTTCGTCTGCTCGCTGGTCGGCTGGTTCCTCATCGCCGTGCTCGGCGTGCTGTGGGTCGACCTCAGCGGCAAGGTCCTCGCCGTGCTGCTCACCGCCGAGATCACCATCGTGCTCATCTACGACGCGATCATGGTCGCCCACCCGGCCGGCGGCAGGGTGAGCACCGAGGCGCTCGACCCGGCGCAGCTGCTGACCCCCGAGGTCGCGGCGATGCTGGTGCTCGCGATCGCCGGCTTCGTCGGCTTCGAGGCGACCGTCGTGCTGTCCGAGGAGGCCAAGGACCCCAAGCGCACGATCGCCCGGGCCACCCACTGGGCGGTCCTGCTGCCGGGCCTGCTGTGCGGCGTCTCGGCGTGGGCGATGTCGGTGAACACCGGCTCCGGCAACATCGTGCAGGCGGCCAAGGACCAGGAGACCGACCTGGTCTTCGCGCTCGTCTCGCCGTACGTGCCCGAGGCGCTGATCAACGTCGGGTACGTGCTGTTCCTGACCAGCGTCTTCGCCGCGGCCCTGGCGTTTCACGCCGCGGTCGCCCGCTACCAGTTCGCCCTGGGGCGGGAGCGGGTGCTGCCCCGGCTGTGGGGGGTGGCGCACCCGCGCACCGGCGCGCCGCTGCTGGGGTCGATCACGCAGAGCCTGCTCGCGCTCGGGGTGCTGATCGTGTTCCAGGTGACCGGCATCGACCCGCTGATCCACCTGTTCGCCTGGGGCACCGTCGTCGGCGGTCTCGGCGTGCTGATGCTCATGTGGGGCGCGTCCGCCGCGGTCATCGCGTTCTTCCTCAGGCACCGCCGGCGGGAGAACTTCTGGCGGGCGCAGCTCGCGCCGCTGCTGGCGTTCCTGCTGCTCAGCGCGGTGCTCGCGGCGACCGTCATCGGGCTGGGCGACCTGCTGCAGGTCAACAACGACTCGGTCTTCAACTGGGTCTTCTCCGCCGCCTACGTCGTCTTCGCGATCGTCGGCATCATCTGGGCGCTGGTCATGCGCGCCGCCCGGCCGGACGCCTACGCCGGCATCGGCCGCGGCGCCGAGCAGCGGGTCATCCCGGAGGGCGCCGGGCTGCCCGTCTCGCACGCGCTGCCGCGCACCGCCGACGTCGTCCGCCACTCATAGCTCCCACCGCTCGCAGCTCCCACCACCGGCTCCACCGTGGACATCGAAAGAGGACGGTCATGACGCATGCCATACAGGATGTCGTCGTCCGCGACATCGAACCGGTCGACACCGACGCCATCACCGAGGTCCTCGTCGCCGCCATGAGCGACGGCCTGGTCGCCCAGTGGATGGCGCCGGACGCCGACGACCGGCGCGAGCACAGCCCCGAGTACTTCTCGATCTTCGCCGAGCACGCGGTGCGGCACGGCGAGGTGTACGCGACCGTCGACCCGTTCGACGGCAGGCCTTCCGGCGTCGCGCTGTGGTTCCCGCTGACGCACGCGATCCCGCCCCCGGTCGACTACGACCGGCGGCTCAAGGAGGCGGCCGGCCCCGCGTTCGACCGGGCCTGCCAGCTCGACGCGATGCTGGAGGAGGAGCACCCGATCGTCCCGCACCACTACCTGGCGTTCTTAGCCGTGCGGCCGGAGCGGCAGAACCTCGGCATCGGCAGCTCGCTGCTCGCCCGGCACCACCGCCGGCTCGACCGGGCCGGCATCCCCGCCTACCTGGAGGCCAACGACCCGCGCAACCGGGCGCTGTACCTGCGCCACGGCTACGAGAGCCGCCCGCCGATCCTGCTGCCGGACGGCCCGCCGGTCTGGCCGATGTGGCGCCCGCCGAGCGCGTGAACACGCCCGAGCTGCTGATCGACCTGGACAAGGTGGCGGCCGGGTACCGTGCCGTGACCGCGGGACTGCCGGGCATGACGGTGCACTACGCCATGAAGTGCAACCCGCACCCGGAGGTCCTCGCGGAGCTGCACGGCCTCGGCTGCCGCTTCGAGGTCGCGTCCGCGCCGGAGCTCGACCTGCTGACCACCGTCGGCGTCGACCCGGCCGGCGTGCTGTACAGCAACCCGGTCAAGCCCGTCGCCCACATCGCCCGCGCGCACGCGGGAGGCCTGTGGCGCTTCGCGTTCGACTCCGAGGAGGAGCTGGACAAGCTCGCCGCCGCCGCACCCGGCGCGGCCGTGTTCGTCCGGCTCGCCGCGCACCAGATCCGCAGCGGCGTGCCCAGCGAGGGCAAGTTCGGCGTCGACGTCGCCACCGCCACCGCCCTGCTGCTCGGCGCCCGCGACCGGGGCCTGCGCCCCTTCGGCGTCGCCTTCCACGTCGGCTCGCAGATGCTGCTCCCGCAGGCGTGGCGGGCGCCGCTGCGCGCCGTCGCACAGGTCATGGACAAGCTCGCCGCCGAGCAGGTGATGCTGGAGATGGTGGACGTCGGCGGCGGCTTCCCGGCCCGCTACGCCGGCCCGGTGCCGCCGTTGCCGGACTACGCGGCGGCGATCAGCACGGGCCTGGCCGGGCTGCCCTACGACGTCCCGGTCGTGATCGAGCCGGGCCGGGCCGTCGTCGCCGCGGCGGGCACGTTGCGGGCCTCGGTCATCGGCACCGCGCTACGCCACGGCCGGCGCTGGGTCCATCTCGACGTCGGCGCGTTCAACGGGCTGATGGAGAGCCTCGAGACGGGCAACGAGCTGCGCTTCCCGGTCACCGACTCGCGCCGGGCCGGGGCCCGCGAGCGCTGCCATCTCACCGGCCCGACCTGCGACAGCCAGGACACCATCCTGTTCGACGTGGAGCTCTCCGCCGGGTTGCGGGCCGGCGACGAGGTGTACATCGGCAATGCCGGCGCGTACACCAGCGTCTACGCCTCGTCGTTCAACGGCTTCCCGCCCCCCTCGGTCCGCTGCACGCGGGGTTCCTAGGCGCCGGCGGTGCGGGCGGCGCTGGCGCGCACGACCAGCGACGGCGTCAGGTGCACGGGGGTCGTGGGCAGTGCCGTGCCGTCGAGGCGCGCGACGAGCAGGTCGACGCTGCGCCGCCCGAGCTCGGCGAAGTCCTGGTGGACGGTGGTGAGCGGGGGCAGGAAATAGCCCGACTCGGGCATGTCGTCGAAGCCCACGATGCTCACGTCGTCGGGGACCGTGCGGCCCGCCTCGTGAAACGCGCGCAGCACGCCCAGGGCGATGTGGTCGTTGCCGCAGAAGACGGCGGTGACGGCGGGGTCGGCGGCGAGCAGCTGCCCGCGCAGGTAGCCGGACCGGGCCGACCAGTCGCCGGCCGCGACCGGCGGCACGGGCGCCCCGGCGGCGTGCAGCGTCTGCCGCCAGCCGTCGATCCGGTCCCTGCCCTCCGGCCAGTCGGCGGGGCCCGGGACGTGGTGGACGGTGCGGTGGCCCAGATCGAGCAGGTGCCGGGTCGCCAGGCACGCGCCGCGGACGTTGTCGACCCGCAGCATCGGCACGGCGCCGTCGTCGGCGCCGCCCACCCCGACGGCCGGCGTGCCCGGCGGCGCCTGCGCGAGGGCGTCGGCGACGGAGTTCTTCGGGGCGATCGCGATGATCCCCTCGACCGCCTGGGCGCACAGCTGCTCGACGGCGTCGAGGACGGCGTGCCGGTCCAGCGACCGGACGGTGGCGATGCTGACGTAGTAGCCGGCCTCCCGGGCGGCCTTCTCGATCCCGTAGATCATCGACGCGGGCCCGGCGAGGGTGGTCTCGAAGCCGATCAGCCCGATCGTGCGCGACCTGCTCGTCACGAGCGTCCGCGCCGCGAGGTTGCGCCGGTAGTTGAGGATGCGCACGGCGTCCAGGACCCGGCTGCGGGTGCCGTCGCTGACGTTCGGCAGGTCGTTGAGCACCCGCGACACGGTCTGGTGCGACACCCCCGCGAGCCGCGCCACGTCGCGCATCCCGACCTTGCGCGGCGGCGGCGCCGGCACCGCGTCGGGCGCCGCGCCGCCGGCGTGCGCGACCGGCCCCCGCCGGCTGCGGTCGGGCCCGGTGGGGGAGGGGAACCCGGGCCGCCGGACCGGCACCGCCGTGAAAATCCCATCGCCGCGCGGCGGGCGACCGGCGGGCATGGGTCCGGTTTGTCCCAGCGCACGGCCTTCGATGTCCGAGGACTGCGCCAGGTTGCCCAGGGACACCTGGCCGTGAGCCGGAACATCACGCGAAGCAGCCCGTGCGTCACGGTCCGTCGAACCTGGACCGCCGTGAGCGGCGGAAGCACTACGTTCCGTAGGAGTGGGGGCACGTTCGGTGGAAGCGGGGGCGGTGGAGGCGGCGCGAGCGGAGGCTGCGCGGTCCCGCCCGGAGCGCGCGGGATGGGCCAACGAGCACCTCCGGTCACGAATCGACGTCACGGACTTGACGTCGGGGATGAGAACGCTAACACTCTCGACATACAAGCGCGACGGCCAATGTAATCCAGGCCGGAGCGAGGTACCCCCACTGCCACACACCCCGGCGGTGGGGCGGCCCGCCCTTGAATGTGAACGTTCACTAGCTCTGGCGCAAGACACCCCGTGAGGAGAGGCGTAGTGCTGAAGAAGTGGTCCGCGGCCGTGCTCGGCGGTCTGCTGGTCGTAGGCGCGCTCAGCGCGTGCGGCGGCGAGAAGGAAGGCGACGCCGGCAGCGGCACGAAGAAGGACGACGGCAAGATCACGATGGGCTTCGCCCAGGTCGGTGCCGAGTCCGGCTGGCGGACGGCGAACACCAAGTCGATCCAGGAGGCCGCCACCGCAGCCGGTATCGACCTGAAGTTCTCCGACGCGCAGCAGAAGCAGGAGAACCAGATCAAGGCGATCCGCAGCTACATCGCGCAGAAGGTGGACATCATCGCCTTCTCGCCGGTCGTCGAGTCGGGCTGGGACACCGTGCTCAAGGAGGCCAAGGACGCCAAGATCCCGGTGATCCTGACCGACCGCGCGGTCGACTCGAAGGACACCTCGCTCTACAAGACGTTCATCGGCTCCGACTTCGTCCTGGAGGGCAAGAAGGCCGGCGAGTGGCTGGTCAAGGAGTACCAGGGCAAGACCGACACGGTGAACATCGTCGAGCTGCAGGGCACGACCGGCTCCGCGCCGGCCAACGACCGCAAGTCCGGCTTCGCCGACGTCATCAAGGCCGACCCGAAGTTCAAGGTCATCGCCTCGCAGACCGGTGACTTCACCCGCGCCAAGGGCAAGGAGGTCATGGAGGCCTTCCTGAAGGCCAACCCGAAGATCGACGTGCTGTACGCGCACAACGACGACATGGGCCTGGGCGCCATCGAGGCGATCGTCGCGGCCGGCAAGAAGCCCGGTGTCGACATCAAGATCATCACCGTCGACGCGGTCAAGGACGGCATGACGGCCCTGTCCGAGGGCAAGATCAACTACATCGTGGAGTGCTCGCCGTTGCTTGGCCCCCAGCTCATGGACCTGGCCAAGAAGGTCGTCGCCGGCGAGACCATCCCGCAGCGGGTGCTGACGGAGGAGTCCGCGTTCACCCCCGAGCAGGCCAAGGCCGCGCTGCCGAACCGCAAGTACTGAGAGGCGCAACCATGGGGACCGCACTGCTGAGCATGAGCGGCATCAGCAAGCAGTTCCCCGGCGTCAAGGCTCTTGAGGGTGTGGATTTCCGCCTGTACCAAGGGGAGATCCACGCCCTCATGGGCGAGAACGGCGCCGGGAAGTCGACGCTCATCAAGGTGCTGACCGGCGTCTACGACATCGACGAGGGTGAGATCACCCTCGAGGGCCGCCCGGTCCGGTTCGCCGGCCCGCACCAGGCCACCGAGGCCGGCATCAGCACCGTGTACCAAGAGGTCAACCTCTGCGCGAACCTCTCGGTCGCGGAGAACATCTTCATCGGGCGCGAGCCGACGAAGTTCGGCCGGATCCAGTGGGGCGTCATGCGGCGCCGCGCGACCGAGCTGCTCCAGCGCATGGAGCTCGACCTCGACGTCACCGCACAGCTGTCGACCTACTCCCTCGCCGTGCAGCAACTGGTCGCGATCGCCCGCGCCATCGACGTCGACGCGAAGGTCCTCGTCCTCGACGAGCCGACCTCCAGCCTCGACGCCGGCGAGGTCGCTCAGCTGTTCCGCATCATGCGGCAGCTCAAGGCGCAGGGCATCGCGATCGTGTTCGTGTCGCACTTCCTCGACCAGATCTACGAGATCTGCGACCGGATGACGATCCTGCGCAACGGCCGGCTGGTCGGCGAGCACCTCGTCGCCGACATCAGCCAGGTCCAGCTCGTCAGCCTCATGATCGGCAAGGAGCTGGCGCTGCTGGAGCGGCTCGAGGACGCCGGCAAGCGCTCGTTCTCGGGCGTCGAGGCCGTCGCCCGGGCGCACGAGCTCGGCCGGTCCGGCGCCGTCGAGCCGTTCAGTCTCACCATCCACAAGGGCGAGGTCGTCGGCCTCGCCGGGCTGCTGGGCTCCGGCCGCACCGAGCTCGCCCGGCTGTTCTTCGGCGCCGACAAGGCCGACAGCGGCCGCCTCGAGATCGACGGCAAGCCGGTCAACCTGCACGGCCCGCGCACCGCCATGGACCACGACATCGCGTACTGCTCCGAGAACCGCAAGACCGAAGGCCTGGTCGAGGAGCTGTCGGTCCGCGAGAACATCATCCTCGCCCTGCAGGCGGCCCGCGGCTGGACCCGCCCGCTGCCCCGCCGGCGGCAGGACGAGCTGGTCCAGAAGTACATCGACGCGCTGAACATCAACCCGAAGGACCCCGAGCTGCCGGTCCGCAACCTCAGCGGCGGCAACCAGCAGAAGGTCCTCCTGGCCCGGTGGCTCATCACCGAGCCGCGGCTGCTGATCCTCGACGAGCCGACCCGCGGCATCGACATCGGCGCCAAGGCCGAGATCCAGCGGCTGGTCGTCGAGCTCTCCGACGGAGGCATGGCCGTGCTGTTCATCTCCGCCGAGCTGGAGGAGGTGCTGCGCCTCAGCCACCGCATCGGCGTCCTGCGCGACCGGAGGCTGGTCACCCAGCTGGAGAACACCGACGCGGTCGACCTCGACCGCCTCACCGAGACGATTGCGAGCGGCACCTGATGGCGGCGATCACCAAGCACAGGCTGTTCTGGCCGGCGGCGATCCTCGTGCTGCTGCTCGTCACGAACGTGTTCTTCTCCGGCGGGTTCTTCAAGATCGAGCTCCGCGACGGTCACCTGTACGGCAGCATCATCGACATCCTGCGGGCCAGCGCGCCGCTGGGGCTCGTGGCGCTGGGCATGACGCTGGTCATCGCCACGGGAGGCATCGACCTGTCGGTCGGCGCCGTCGTCGCGATCGCCGGCGCGCTCGCCTGCCTGCGCATCAGCGAGCTGGACGACCAGAACAGCGTCGGCGGCGTCCTGGCCGCCGTCGGGCTCGCGCTGGTGCTGTCGCTGGTGCTCGGCGTCTGGAACGGGTTCCTCGTCGCCACGGTCGGCATCCAGCCGATCATCGCCACGCTGATCCTCATGGTCGCCGGCCGCGGCCTCGCCCAGCTCATCACCGACGGGCAGATCATCACGATCAACAGCGGCCCGTACAAGATGATCGGCGCGGGCTACTGGCTGGGCCTGCCGCTCAGCGTCATCATCGCCGTCGGCGTCGCGGTCATCGCCGGCCTGATCGTGCGCCGCTCGGCGCTCGGGCTGCTGCTGGAGTCCGTCGGCGGCAACGCCGAGGCGTCCCGGCTGGCCGGCATCAAGTCGCGCTGGCTGATCCTCATCGTCTACGTGTTCGCCGGGCTCTGCGCCGGCGTCGCCGGGCTGATGATCAGCTCCAACGTGTCCAGCGCCGACGGCAACAACGCCGGCCTGCTCATCGAGCTCGACGCGATCCTCGCCGTGGTCATCGGCGGCACCTCGCTGGCCGGCGGCCGGTTCTCGATCGCCGGCACCATCCTCGGCGCGGTCATCATTAAGACCCTCGACATCACGATCTACACCGTCGGCATCCCGCCCGAGGTGACGCTGCTGTTCAAGGCGGTCGTCGTGGTCGTCCTGTGCCTCGCCCAGGCGCCGAAGTTCCGCGAGAAGTTCCAGCGCCGCCGGCCGTCCGCGCCCGCCCCGAAGGCGCCGCAGAAGGTGGAGGTCACGGCATGACGACGTTCGAGTCGTTGCAGAAGCGGGTCATCCGCAGGCCGCAGCAGCGGCACATCCCGGTCCTGGCCACGTTGGCGCTGCTGTGTCTCATGTACGGCGCGGGCGTCGTGCGGTACACCGGCTTCGACGACACCCAGATCGTCCTGAACGTCTTCATCGACAACGGCTTCCTGCTCGTCGTCGGCGTCGGCATGACGTTCGTGATCCTGACCGGCGGCATCGACCTGTCGGTCGGCGCGGTCGTCGCGCTCACCACGATGATCTTCGCGTCGCTGGTGCGGGCCGGCTGGTCACCGATCGCGGTGCTGCCCGTGGTGCTGCTCGTCGGCGCCCTGATCGGCCTCGCGATGGGCTGCATCATCCACTTCTTCGACATCCAGCCCTTCATCGCCACGCTCGCCGGCATGTTCCTGGCCCGCGGCCTGTGCTACGTCATCAGCACCGAGGCGATCCGCATCGACAACGCGCTGTGGACCGAGCTGGCCGACTACAAGATCCGCTTCGGCGGGTTCCACATCTCGTGGAGCGTCGTCATCTCGCTCGTCGTGGTGCTCGTCGGCGCGTACGTCCTGGCGTACACCAGAATCGGCCGCAACATCTACGCCATCGGCGGCAACCAGCAGTCGGCGCTCCTCATGGGCCTGCCCGTCGGGCGCACGAAGATCGCCGTCTACACGATCAGCGGCGTCTGCTCCGCCCTCGGCGGCGTGCTGCTGACCTTCTACACGTCCTCCGGTTACGGCCTGCATGCCCTCGGCATGGAGCTCGACGCCATCGCGGCCGTGGTCATCGGCGGGACCGTCCTCACCGGCGGATCCGGCTTCCTGTTCGGCACCGTGCTCGGGGTCCTCGTGCTCGGCCTCATCCAGACCATCATCACGTTCGAGGGCACCCTCAGCTCGTGGTGGACCAAGATCGTCATCGGTGCGCTGCTGTTCGCGTTCATCGTGTTGCAGCGGGCCGTGGCGCGGAGATCACAATGACGAGATATGTAGTCGGGGTCGACTTCGGGACCCTGTCCGGCCGCGCCGTCGTGGTCCGCGTGGCCGACGGGGCGGAGGTGGGCACCGCCGTCCACGAGTACCGGCACGGCGCGGTCGAGCGGACCCTCCCGGCGACCGGCGAGGCGCTGCCCCCGCACTGGGCGCTGCAGATGCCGTCCGACTGGGTCGACGTGCTGCGGCACGCCGTCCCGGCCGCGCTCACCGGGATCGACGCCACGCAGGTGGTCGGCATCGCGACCGACTTCACGGCGTGCACGTTCCTGCCGGTGCTCGCCGACGGCACGCCGCTGAGCGACGTCCTGCCGGACCGGCCGCACGCCTACCCGAAGCTGTGGAAGCACCACGCCGCACAACGGCAGGCCGACCAGATCAACGCGCTCGCCGCATCGCGTGGCGAGGCGTGGCTGCCGCGGTACGGCGGGAAGCTCTCCTCCGAATGGCAGCTGGCGAAGGCGCTGCAGGTCCTGGAGGAGGACCCCGACGTCTTCGCCCGGGCCGAGCGCTTCATCGAGGCCGCCGACTGGATCGTGTGGCAGCTGGCCGGGGTCGAGACCCGCAACGCGTGCACCGCCGGCTACAAGGGCGCCCACCAGGACGGCGGCTACCCGCCCCGGGACTACTTCGAGGCGCTGCACACCGGCTTCGGCGCGTTCCTCGACAAGACCGACGGGCCGCTGTCGCCGCTCGGCGGGCTCGCCGGCCGGCTGACGGCCGAGGCCGCCGGGTGGACCGGGCTGCCGGAGGGGATCGCGGTCGCGGTCGGCAATGTCGACGCGCACGTGACCGCCCCGGCCGCGCAGGCCGTCGACGCCGGGCAGCTCGTCGCCATCATGGGCACCTCCACGTGCCACGTGATGAGTGGCGCGACCCTGGCCGACGTGCCCGGCATGTGCGGGGTCGTCGCCGACGGCATCATCCCCGGCCTGTACGGCTACGAGGCCGGACAGTCCGGCGTCGGCGACATCTTCGGCTGGTTCGCCGGGTTCGCGTCCGCGGACCACGACCAGCTCACGGCCGCGGCCGCCGCGCAGCGCCCCGGGCAGCACGGCCTGGTCGCGCTGGACTGGCACAACGGCAACCGCTCCGTGCTCGTCGACCACCACCTGTCGGGCGTCATCGTCGGGCAGACCCTCGCCACCCGCCCCGAGGACGTCTACCGGGCGCTGATCGAGGCGACCGCCTACGGCACCCGCACCATCGTCGAGACCCTCGAGACCGCCGGGGTGCCGGTGACCGAGTTCATCGCCGCCGGCGGGCTGCTCAAGAACACGTTCCTCATGCAGCTCTACAGCGACGTGCTGCGCCGCCCGATCAGCGTCATCGACTCCGAGCAGGGGCCGGCGCTGGGCTCGGCGATCCACGCCGCGGTCGCCGCCGGCGAATACCCGGACGTGCGGGCCGCCGCGGCGGCGATGGGCAAGGTGAAGCGGGCCGTCTACACGCCCGACGACGCCGCCGCCGACGTCTACGACCGACTCTACGCCGAATACCGGCAGCTGCATGACTACTTCGGCCGCCCCGGCGGCAACGAGGTCCTGCACCGCCTCCGCGCGCTGCGCGAGGAGGTGGCCCAGTGATCTCGAAGCTCCGGCGGGAAGTCTGCGACCTGCACGCCGAGCTGATTCGCTGGGGCCTGGTCACCTGGACGTCGGGCAACGTGTCCGCCCGCGTCCCGGGCTCGGACCTGCTGGTGATCAAGCCGTCGGGGGTCTCCTACGACGACCTGACCCCCGAGGCCATGGTGGTCTGCGACCTGGACGGCAAGCTCGTCGAGGGGGACCGCGCCCCGTCGTCGGACACCGCGGCGCACGCGTACGTGTACCGGCACATGCCGCACGTCGGCGGGGTCGTGCACACGCACAGCCCGTACGCGACGGCGTGGGCCGCCCGCGGCGAGCCGATCCCGTGCTCGATCACCGCGATGGCCGACGAGTTCGGCGGCGACATCCCGGTCGGGCCGTTCGCGCTGATCGGCTCCGACGCGATCGGCCGCGGCATCGTCGAGACGCTCACCGGGCACCCGTCACCGGCGGTGCTGATGCTGCAGCACGGCCCCTTCACCATCGGCGCCACCGCGAAGGCCGCCGTGAAGGCGGCGGTCATGTGTGAGGACGTCGCCAGGACCATGCACTTCGCCCGGCAGTTGGGCGCCGTCGAGCGGCTGCCGGATCAGGCCGTCGCCTCGCTGCACGACCGCTACCAGAACGTCTACGGCCAGCCGCAGGGCGGGCAGAGGAGCACAACATGACGCACGAGGTCTGGTTCCTGACCGGCAGCCAGGGGCTCTACGGCCCCGAGACGCTCGACCAGGTCGCGGCCCAGTCGAGGCAGATCGCCGCGACGCTGGACGAGTCGCCGGACATCGCGGTGCGCGTGGTGTGGAAGCCGGTGCTCACCAGCGCCGGCGACATCCTGCGGGTCTGCCTTGAAGCTAACGCAGCGGCGAACGCCGACCCGTCGGTCGTCGGCGTGGTCGCGTGGATGCACACGTTCTCGCCGGCCAAGATGTGGATCTCCGGGCTCGACGCGCTGCGTACCCCGCTGCTGCACCTGCACACGCAGGCCAACGTGGCGCTGCCGTGGGCCGAGATCGACATGGACTTCATGAACCTGAACCAGGCCGCCCACGGCGACCGCGAGTTCGGCTACATCCAGTCCCGGCTCGGCGTGGCCCGCAAGACCGTCGCCGGGCACGTCACCGACCCGCGGGTCACCGCCCGCATCGGCGCGTGGGCCCGCGCGGCCGCCGGCTTCACGGAGATGCGGTCGCTGAAGCTGGCCCGCTTCGGCGACAACATGCGCGACGTCGCCGTCACCGAGGGCGACAAGGTCGAGGCGCAGCTGCGCTTCGGGGTCTCCGTCAACACGTACGGCGTGAACGACCTCGTTTCCTCGGTGGACGCGACATCCGACGCGGACGTGGACAACCTGGTCAAGGAGTACCACGACACCTACCGGGTGTCCGCCGCCCTGAAGGAGGACCGGGCCGAGTCGCTGCGCTACGCGGCCCGCATCGAGCTCGGCCTGCGCGCGTTCCTCACCGCCGGCGGGTTCAAGGCCTTCACCACCAACTTCGAGGACCTCGGCGGGCTGCGCCAGCTGCCGGGCCTCGCGGTGCAGCGGCTCATGGCCGACGGCTACGGCTTCGGCGGCGAGGGCGACTGGAAGACCTCGGTCCTCGTGCGCACCCTGAAGGCGATGGCTCCCGGTGGCGGCACCTCGTTCATGGAGGACTACACGTACGACCTCACGCCCGGCAACGAGGTCATCCTCGGCGCGCACATGCTCGAGGTGTGCCCCAGCATCGCCTTCGACACGCCGTCGTGCGAGATCCACCCGCTCGGCATCGGCGGCCGCGAGGACCCGGTGCGGCTCGTCTTCGACGCCACGCCCGGCCCCGCCGTCGTGCTCGGCCTGGCCGACCTCGGCGAGCGCTTCCGGCTCGTCGCCAACGAGATCGACGTGGTCACGCCGACCGCGCCGCTGCCCAAGCTGCCCGTGGCGCGGGCGGTCTGGAAGCCGCGGCCGGACCTGTCGACGTCGGCGGAGTCCTGGCTGACGGCCGGCGGCCCGCACCACACGGTGCTGTCGTTCGCCGTCGGCACCGAGGAGCTGGCGGACCTGGCGGACATGACCGGCACGGAGCTGCTCGTCATCGACGCGGACACGACGGTTCGGCAGTTCGCCAAGGAGGTCCGCTGGAACCAGGCGTACCATCGCCTCGCGAGAGGGTTCTGAAATACGGGTGCGTTCCGTTTACGGAACTGGTGAGGTGGGTGCATGACCGTACGAATCAGGCACATCACCGTCGACTGCGCCAAGTGCTACGACCTGTCCCTGTTCTGGGCCGCCGTCACAGGGTTCCGCGAGGACCCCGACGACCCGAACCTGCCGGAGCACACCGAGGCGGCGCTGAACGCCCCGGACGGCTCGACGGGGATGCTGTTCGTCCAGGTGCCGGAGGGCAAGACCGGCAAGAACCGCATCCACCTCGACCTGCAGCCCACCGACGTCTCCAGGGACGAGGAGGTCCAGCGCATCCTCGGCCTGGGCGCCACGCTGGTCGCCGACTTCCGCAAGGACGACGGCACCGGCTGGGTCACCCTGGCCGACCCCGAGGGCAACGAGTTCTGCGTGGAGCGCAGCGCCGCCGAGCGCGCCGCCGCCTGATCGTCCCTGCGCCGTTTCTTGCGGGCGGCGCAGGGACTTTGTTACTCGCGGGTTGCGTTCGCCCTTGCTTCAGGGCTTTGCTCGGCGGACGATGCAGCAATGCAGCGCGAGGAGCACAGCCTCACCGGAGGCGGCGGGGTCCGCATCGTCTACGACGCATGGACGCCATCGAACGTCGAGGGGGTCGTCGTGCTCTCCCACGGCATGGGGGAGCACGCCCGGCGGTATGACCACGTCGTGGCCCGCCTCGGCGAGCTCGGCCTGGCCGTCTACGCGCCCGACCACCGCGGCCACGGCCGCTCCGGCGGGAAGCGGATGTACCTGCGCAGCATCGACGAGTACACCGCCGACCTGCACCTGCTCTTCGGCGAGGTCGCCGCCCGTCACCCCGGCCAGGCGCCGTTCCTCGTCGGGCACAGCATGGGCGCCATGATCGCGCTCGCCTACGCCCTGGACCACCAGGCGTCGCTGCGCGCGCTCGCTCTGTCCGGCACGCCCGTCGTCCCCGGCTCCGGGATCGGCAAGCCGGCGATCGCCGTCGCGAAGGTCCTCGGCCGGATCGCGCCGGCGACCCCCGTCCAGGCGCTGAACTCCGCGTACATCTCGAAGGACCCGGCGGTCGTGGCCGCCTACGACGCCGACCCGCTCGTCTACCACGGCAAGGTCCCCGCGGGCATCGGCGGAGCCATGCTCACCCAGATGGCCGTGTTCCAGCGCCGCCTGCCGTCGCTCACCCTGCCGACCCTGGTCATGCACGGCGCCTCGGACAAGCTCGTCGACCCGGCCGGCAGCCGCCTCATCGCGGACCGGGCCGGCTCCCGGGACCTCACCCTGCACATCTACGACGACCTGCACCACGAGGTCTTCAACGAGCCCGAGCAGGACCGCGTCCTCGACGACCTGATCGGGTGGCTGAAGACCCACTGAGGAATGCGCCGGGCCCTCGCGCAGTTGATCCCTGCCATGGACGACGTCATGACCGAGTACCGCAGGGGAGTCCTCTACTTCGACGCCGGCGACCCGATCGAAGCCGCGAAGATCCTCGCCACCGTCCTGGACCAGGAGCCGGGCAACGCCGAGGTCCGGCTGTGGCTGGCCCGCGCCTACTTCGCCTCGGCCCAGCTGCACCGCGCCGAGACGCACCTGCGCGCCCTGGTCGACCGCGACCCGACCGACCACTACGCCCACCACCTGCTGGGCCGCACCCTGGAGCGGCAGAACAAGCCCCGCGAGGCCCTGCCCTACCTGCGCCTGGCCGCGGCGATGTCCACCGTCCCCGACTACGCCGACGCCGTCCGCCGCGTCGAGTCCGCCTGCTCCCCCTGACCCCGTCACCGATTGACGGTGCGGCGGGTGCTGTCCGGCCTCCGGTAGACCTCCTGCGCGGCATCCACCTACCTGCCGTGGTCGGATCGCGTGCCGTGGGCACGCGGTCCGGCTCCAGCGGCATCATTGCCGTCGTGCCACCCGCGCAGCCAGGCCGGGACCGGATCCCGCCCGATCGGCGGGCAAGGCCGTCCGCTGCTCACAGCCATGTCTCCCATCGGTCGATGAGCAGCGAAAGGTCTCGCAAGGACTGGATCAGGCGGCTGACCGGGATGCTGACCGTCTTGAGTCCGGGCCCTCGCAGGCGATTGGCGGCCGAACTGACCGGGACGAGGTCGTCCATCGCCGAGCCGACCGCCTGCGAGCCCTGACGGATCTCTCGCTTCAGGTCTTCGGAACCCCAGCTCCGGCCGTTGGCCGACGCTTCCGAGTACATGCGCCGCAGGCGGACATCGATGTCGAGCGCCTGGCCCACCGCGTCTGCCGCTCGCCGGTCCAACGCGACAGCCTTGGGTCCGAAGTCGGCGCTGAACCGTGCCCGCTCGAGGCGGCTGTTCGCGGAGTCGCTCGGAATCTGCCGCAGCCCCTCGTCCATGGCGGCGAGCAGTGCGACCGCATCCGAGGCGAGCTTGCTGACATCGGCGAAGCTGACCACGACTTCGCTCAGCACCTGACCGGTTTCGCGGTCGCGCGCTCCCTCCGCGGGACGGCCGCCGGCCTGATGGTCCGTCGGGTCGGCGGAATCGGCTGTGCTGTCTGAGAGCAGGTTCGCGGTGAGGCGGGCTTCGGCGCTGTCCTGAAGTTCGCGGATGCGTTGAACCATTCGCGTGATCGCCGTCCGCCAAGCGGCCGAGTCTGCTCCCTGTTGCCAGGGGTCCGACCAGTCGAAATGCTGGATGGTCGCGATGATGCGGGCGATGGAGTCGGATCCGCTCGAAGAGATCAGGTGCGAGCCTGCGAGCACCACCGGGAGGATCAGTTCGGCGACGCCGAGCGACTGGGCCTTGCTGTAGAACCCGTAGAATTCTTTGCGGCACCACTCGCTCTCGAAGTAGTTCGCGGTGATGATCGGCATGAAGAACGCCGCGTCCTGCACCGCCTGCGATATCGCAGACTCGAAATCGTCACCCCATCGCAGCTCGTCGCGATCGAGGAAAATCTCCAAGGTCTGGCCCGTGTCGGCCTTGTAGTAGGACCGTAGATCGCGTACGAGGTTGCGCACGACACCGTTGAACAGGTCCGCGTCATCCGCCCGTCGGTAGCTGCAGAAGATCCTTGTGCTCGGCGCATCTGTTCCCGGGGCGTTCATCGCGAGCGGCCGTCCGCTCTCGCCGCGGCCTTGACGATCTCCAGCGACTCACGGTCGGTGAACGCGATGTACGGTGGGACGACCTTCTCCAAATTGGTCGGGTCCGCGTGATCCTGAATGAGCTCTATGATCCGGACCGGCTCGTATTCGTGCGTCACTATGTTGCCACCGAGGAGGGTGTACGGAAGCAGGTGGGCGGAGTCATGGATCGTCGTCGCATTGAGCTCGACAATGAATCCCAGCATTCCGTTGCAGAGTTGCCAGGCCGCCGTCGTTCCTGCCCGATAGTCCAGGTGGTTCGACAGCACCTGGAGATCTGGGAACTTGGCCCGCAGCGCCTCCCGGCGTTTGGAGCTGTGGGCGGCCACGCTGGCGCCCGACGTCGCGACGGCTTGCCGGACGTCCTCGTCGAGCTCGACGGCGGCAAACGGTGGGATCGGGCCCAGGTCGATGATGTTGGGCCGCTTGTCTGCGTCCAGCCGCGACAGGTCCAGGACCACGTGATGTGCCTGGACCTGGGTGCGTGACCATGAAACCGTCAAGCCGTCGCTGCGGACGATGGCGCCGCCCAGGTGCTTCCAATCCGCGCCGGGCTGCCTACGTGATTCGACGGTCACCACGGTGGCGAATCCGTCACCGCAATGGGCCAGGCTGCTGGTGCCGTCGATCGGATCGGCCCTCAGTATGGTGGTGCGACCCGGTCGATCCGGATCCCAGCCGGTGACGGTCGCCTCCTCGCCGAGAATCAGCAGCTCGCCCAGGCCGTTGTCCGCGTCGTCCGGCGGGGGCTGCCGTGCGACGAGCTCGACGAACCGCTCCTGTGCCGCCGCGTCGATGTTCAGCGGTGGTTTACCCGGGTGGCCGTGATACGTGACGAACTGCTTCTGGCGCCACTCACCCGAGCCCTCGAAGCGTTCGAATTGAACCGTTTTCCATCGCACGAAATGCATGGTTGAAGCGGCATACGTGAGTGCCCATCGTCGCGCGAGTTCGTCGCGCCCGGCGGCGGACAGCCGCGGAGTGTCAAAGTGCTGCGGTTGTGAGACGGCATCCACGTCGGCGAGTATGACACCTCCCGACCCTCCGAATTTCATCCCCTTGTGGTGTCGTTCTTCGTCGATCTGGCGGGCGGCAGATCCGAACGGTTGATGCGACCTCGTCGAGCCGCACGATGGGTCTTCAAGCGTGGCCGATGGGCGGAATGCGGATCATGGTTCTCGCGGACCGCGTTGACGGGCGGCGGTCATGACCGCATAGTGGTCGCGGCCCGGGTCTGGGTGGGGTACGGCGCGGCGGAGGAACCGGTGATCGACAGGGAACTGCTCACCGAGCGGATCGCGGCGGCGCGCGAGCGCCGGAGGGCGCGGCCGACGTGGCAGAAGGTCCTCTTCACGGTCGCGGCGGTCGTGCTCGGGTTCGCGTGCAGCTACAACCTGAGCGTGGACGACAACGCGGCCCGCCCGTCGAAGCCGGCCGCCGAGGTGCGCGACGCCTGCGGCCATGTCGACGGGCAGGCCCTCGCCACGCTGTTCGAGACGCCGTTGCCGGCGGTCACGGAACGGCCACGCGCGGAGGCGGGCGGGGTCGTGACCTACAGCTGCCTGGTGGAGTCCGACCCGGGGCTGCGGCTCCGGCTCGACCTGAGCGTCCAGCACGGCAGGGCGCGGGCCGACGATCCGCTCCTGCTCATGTCCGTGACCAAGCAGACCGTGTATTCCGTGGACGGCACCGACGGCGTGCTGACCGCGGCCAAGCAGTCGAACGGCACCCTGTTCGGCTTCACACTGACCGGCTCTTCGGGCGCGCCGCCGGTGCCGCTGACCGAGGAGCGGCTGCGCGCCGTCGCCGCCGCCGTCGGCGACACGCTGTAGCGCGCAGCACGCCGCGGGTTCACACCGTGGGCCGGATGCGCTCAGAGCGGGAGCAGGGCCGGGGCGACGGAGCGTTCTGCTGGCCGTACCAGAGGCAGAACATCAACACGGTCCAGATCTTGCGGGAGTGGTCGGCGTCGCCGCGGCGGTGGGCCGCGAGGAGGCGCTGGACGTGGCTGAGGTCGAGCAGGTGGTCGACGGCGGCGTCGGCGAACACGTCGCCGGCCCACACGCCGATCTCGCCGCGCAGCCAGACCCGGGTCGGCGTGGGGAAGCCGAGCTTGCGGCGGTCGACGACCGCGTCCGGCACGATGCCGCGCATCGCCTCCCGCAGCGCGAACTTCGTCGTCCTCGCCAGCTTCAACGCCGTCGGCAGCTGCGCGGCGGCGGCGTAGACGGCCCGGTCCAGGAACGGCACCCGCAGCTCCAGCGAGTGCGCCATCGACATCCGGTCGGCCTTGGTGAGGATGTCGCCGGGCAGCCAGGTGTGCAGGTCGACGTACTGCATGGTGGCCACGTCGTCGAGGTGGGCGGCAGCCTCGTACAGCGGCGCCGTGACCGTCGTGTGCGGGTCGGCCGGCCCGCGCATGAGGCGGGCCTTCTCCGCGGTGCCGAAGATGCGGGCGTTGCCGTAGTAGCGCTCGTCGATCGGGGTGGTGGCCCGCTCCAGGAAGCTCTTGCCGCGCACCCCTTCCGGCAGCGCCGCCGACACGGCGCGCAGGCCGCGGCGCAGCGGGGCGGGCAGCCCGGCGACGCCGGCGAGCGCGGCCGGCTCCCGGTAGATCTCGTAGCCGGCGAAGAGCTCGTCGGCGCCCTCCCCGGACAGCACGACGGTGACGTCGCGGGCGGCGGTGCGGGCCAGGAACCACAGCGGCACGATCGCGGGGTCGGCGACGGGGTCGTCGAGGTGCCAGACGATGCGCGGCAGCTCGGCGATCACGTCGGCGTCGTGGACCACGGTCGCGGTCAGCTGGACGCCGAGCGCGGCCGCGGTCTCCGACGCCGCCTCGATCTCGCTGTAGCGTTCGTCGTCGAAGCCCACGGTGTACGTGTGGATGTCCGGGTGCTTCTCGCGGGCGAGCGCGACGACGGCGGTGGAGTCGATGCCGCTGGACAGGAACGCGCCCAGCGGCACCTCCGCCTGCAGGTGGGCGTGCACACTGTCCCTGAGCGCGTCGCGGACGGCCGTGATCGCGTCCGGCCGCTGCACCGGCCGCAGCGAGTGCCGAAAGTATGCGCTTATTTCCGTTTTTTTCGCATGTACTGTCAAAGCATGGCCAGCGGGCAGCCGGCGCACCGACGGGTGCAGCGTCTCCGGCTCCGGAACGTACTGCAGGGTCAGGTAATGCGACAGGGCCGCCGTGTCGACGCGGGTCCCGGTGCCGGCGAAGGGCAGCAGCGCCTTCTTCTCGCTCGCCAGGTAGAGACCGTCGGGCGTCGTCAGGTGGTACAGCGGCTTGATGCCGAACGGGTCCCGGAACGCGTGCACCGTGCCGGTCGCCCGGTCCAGCGCCACGATCGCGAACATCCCGCGCAGCCGGCGCACCGCCGACGGCCCCCAGTGGTGCAGCGCCGCCGCGAGGACCTCCGCCTCCCCCTCGGTGGCGAAGACCGCCGCGTGGTCGCGGGCCAGCTCCGCGCGCAGCTCCAGGTAGTTGTAGATCTCGCCGTTGAACACGACCGTCCACGAGCCCCACACCGCCGGCTGCCGGCCGTGCGCGACGTCGACGATGGCGAGCCGCTGGAAGCCGAACGCGGCACCGTCCTCCACGTGCAGCGTCGTCTCGTCGGGCCCGCGGTGGCGCAGCAGGTCGAGGGCCTCGGCGAGCCGGTCGGTCTCGACCTCACCGGAGGCGCTGATGAAGACCAGGAATCCACACATGCCGGTGATGGTGCGGAGCCGGTCGTTGGGAACTGATGAAGAAGTGTGCGCCGGATCGAAACCCGAACGAGGTTTCGCAGGTTCTTCACATCCTGCGCGCGACAATGATCGGCGATGAGCGCACGGATCCTGGTCGCCGAAGACGACCCGAAGCAGGCCGAACTGATCCGCCTGTACCTGGAGCGGGACGGCCACAGCGTCCTGACCGTCCCCAACGGGCGGCTCGCCCTGGAACAGTGCCGGTCGCGGCGGCCCGACCTGTTGGTCCTCGACGTCATGATGCCGCTGGTCGACGGCCTCGACGTGTGCCGGATCATCCGGGCCGAGTCGACGGTCGCGATCCTGCTGGTCACGGCCCGCTCGACCGAGGACGACCTGCTGCTCGGCCTGGACCTCGGCGCCGACGACTACATGACGAAGCCGGTCAGCCCGCGGGAGCTCGCCGCCCGGGTCCGGGCGCTGCTGCGCCGCTCCGGCATCGGCAGCCCCGGCCACCAGCAGGTGCTGCGGGTCGGCGACCTGGTCGTGGACGCCGGCCGGTTCGAGGTCCGTGTCGACGGCACCGTGGTCGTGCTGACCGCGAAGGAGTTCGGCATCCTGGAACTGCTCGCCGGCGAGCCCGGCCGTGTCTTCACCCGCGGCGAGATCATCAACCGGGTCTTCGGCTTCGAGCGCGACGTCTCCGAACGCACCGTCGACGCCCACGTCGTCAACCTGCGCCGCAAGATCGAGTCCGACCCGGCCGAGCCGCGCTACGTGCAGACGGTGTACGGCCGCGGCTACCGGCTGAACGAGTCCGCATGAGCTTTCGTTTCCGGGTGTTCGGGCTGGTGCTGCTGGTCGCGGTGATCGCGATCGGGGTCACCGCGTGGCTGAGCATCCGGCTGACCGCCCTGGAGATCGCGCAGTCGCAGGAGACCTCGACCCGCAACGAGGTCACGACGGTCGCGGAGATCCAGGCGTACGCGCTGCGCCACGGCACCTGGGCGGGCGTCGACAAGACCGTGCAGCGGCTGTCGATCGCCAACCACCAGCGGATCCGGCTCACCAACCTGTACGGCCAGGTCACCGTCGACAGCGACCACCTCGCCAACCGCGCCGCCCGGGCCGTCGTCAGCCCGCCAGCCCTCGTCGACTCCCGCCCGACGCTCAAGTTCCCGCCGGAGATGCTCGGGGCCCCGCGGACGCCCATGGAGCAGAAGACCGGCATCACCGAGCTCGAGACGAAGACGCTGCTGCAGATCGCCCTGTTCCGCGGCACGGTCGTCTTCGCGCGCTGCCTCACCGACCTGCACGTCGACCCGCCGCCGGTGACCCTCAACGAGTTCGGCGTCCCGTACGCCACCACCGGCGTCGAGGACAGCCACGACTGCGGCACCCGGGTCGGCGACGTCGGCGCGGCGGAGCAGCCCTACGACGAGCTGCCGGTGAAGCAGTGCCGAGCCGAGAAGGACCAGGCGAAGTGCCTGATCAAGGCGTTCGGCGAGCGGGTCGCGACGTTCACCCCGGAGCCGCTGCAGCTCTACCTCGGCGCCGTCACCGACGACGCGACCAACCTCATCAGCCGCCCCGGCCTCGTCGCCGGCAGCGGCGTGCTGATCCTCGTCATCCTCGGCACCGCCGTCATCGCCCGGCACGTGAGCCTGCCCGTCCGCGACCTCACCGTCGCGTCCCGGCGCCTCGCCGACGGGCACCTCGACACGCGCGTGCCCTCGGGCGGCCGCGACGAGCTCGGGCAGCTGTCGGACTCGTTCAACCGGATGGCGGCCGCGCTGGAGGCGTCCGAGCAGGCCCAGCGCCGGCTCGTCGCCAGCGTCGCGCACGAGCTGCGCACCCCGCTGTCCAACCTGCTCGGCTACCTCGAGGCGCTGCAGGACGGCCTGGTCCCGCCGAGCCGCGAGCTGTTCGCCTCCCTGCACGACGAGGCCGAGCTGCAGCGCCGCATCCTCGACGACCTGCAGGACCTGACCCTGGCCGAGGCGGGGCACCTCACGTACCGCCGCTGCGACTTCGACCTGGCCGACCTGGTCGACACCGCCCGGGTGGCGCACCTCGCGGTCGCCGAGGCCGCCGGCGTCCGCCTGACCGCGGAGACCGCCGGCCCGCTGCCCGTGCACGCCGACCACGACCGTCTCCGCCAGGTCCTCGGCAACCTGATCGGCAACGCCATCCGGTACACCGACCGCGGCGGCCACGTGGCACTGCGCGCCTTCCCCGACGCCGACCACATCACCGTCGAGGTCCGCGACACCGGCTGCGGCATCGCCCCCGCCGACCTGCCCTTCGTCTTCCAGCGCTTCTGGCGCGCCGACCCCGCCCGCGACCGCGCCACCGGCGGCAGCGGCCTCGGCCTGACCATCGCCCGCCAGATCGTCCGCGACCACACCGGCGACCTCACCGTCGAGAGCGCCCTCGGCGAGGGCTCGACCTTCCGCTTCACCCTCCCGACCACGAATTGACCGAAGTGCCAGAATCGGCGGCATGGGGATGGAACTGATCGGGCGGCACCTCACGGTGCAGGAGCTGCGGGCCGTGCTGAACGATCCGGCGGCCGTCGACGAGCTGCTCTACGGCGACCTCGACGACGGCGACGCGGAGATGCCCGAGCCCGACCTTGATCTCGACAGGTCCTGGCACGTCCTGCACTTCGCGCTCACCGGCACCGCCTGGCAGGTCACGGAGGGCGTCGGCGAGGCGATCCTCGGCGGCACCGAGATCGGCGGCGACGGCGGGTACGGGCCCGCCAGGCTGCTCGACGCGGCGACGGTCCGCAGGGTGTCCGCGGCCCTCGACGACCTCGACGACGGGGCGCTGGTGGCCCGCTACGACCCGGCCGCGATGGCCGCCGCCGACATCTACCCGGATCACTTGAGGATCGCCCCGGAGGAGTTCGCCGGGTTCGTCGGGCCGCAGCTGTCGGCGCTGCGGGCGTTCTACTCGGACGCCGCCGCGGCCGGCCAGGCGGTCCTCCTGGCCATCGTGTGACGCGCCGGGACCCGGGACCGGCGTGGTGATGGCAAGCTCCGGACGTGAGCCACCATGCTTGCCTCGTGGGCTACCGCGAAATACGGACGAGTGTGGAACTGGTCGGTGGGCCTGACCAGGCGGAGCGGGTCCGGGAGGTCGCGGAGCTGCTGGTGGCGCTCAGGGAGCACGGCGGCGACGACGCGGAGCATCGTGGCGGTGATCACTTCGGGGTGAGCGGAGCGGATCGGCCGGGGGCGGCGGGTACAGGCTGAGGGGCATGAGCACAGTCCAGACGCCGCGCAAGTTCGCCGCGTTGCGGAACAAGGACTGCCGGCCGTACCTGTTCGGGGCCGCGCTGGCCATGATGGCCGACAACATCGAGCACGTCATCACGTACTGGGTGCTGTGGGAGAAGTTCCATTCGCCCGCGTTGTCGGGGTTCCAGGTGATCAGTCACTGGGTGCCGTTCCTGCTGTTCTCCGTGTACTTCGGGTCGCTCGCGGACCGGTTCGACTGCCGGCGGGTCATCCAGGCCGCGCAGCTGCTCTTCGCCTCGGTGTCGGTGGCGTGGGGCGTGCTGTTCGTGACCGGGACGCTGCAGGTGTGGCACGCGTGCGTGCTGCTGGTGCTGCACGGGCTGGCCGGGTCGCTGTGGGGGCCGGGGGAGCAGCTGATGCTGCACGACTTCGTCGGCGACGAGGACCTGCCCAGCGCGGTCCGGCTCAACGCCACGTTCCGCAGCCTCGGGGTGCTGTTCGGGCCGGTCGTCGGGTCGGCGCTGCTGCTCGGGCTCGGGGCGACCGCCGGGATCTTCGTCAACGTGCTGTTCTTCCTGCCGCTGACGCTGTTCCTGTTCCGCACCAAGTTCACCGGGCACACCCGCGACCACGGGGTGCCGCGGGCGCGGGTCGGGCTCACGGAGTCGGTGCGGGTGCTGAAGGCCGTCGGCGGCAACCACACGCTGGTCAGCATGATCATCCTGGGCGGGCTGGGGTCGTTCTTCGTCGGCGCGTCGATGCAGTCCGCGATGCCCATCTTCGCCCACGACCTCGGGGCAGCGGCCGGGACAGCGAGCGCTGCCAGCGGCGAAGGCATCGACGGGGCCAGCCTCGCGTACGGGGTGCTGCTCTTCGCCAACGGCGCCGGCGGGGTCATCGGCGGGATCCTCCTCGAGGCGACCGGCAGGATCAGGCCCACGGTCCTCGCCGCGGTGATCAGCACCGCCGTCTACGGCGTCACCAGCCTGTGCTTCGCGATCACCACCAGCTACCCCGTGGCGGTGGCGCTGCTGCTGCTCGGCGGCGTGGCCAACCTCGCGTCGATGTCGATCGGGCAGACCGTCGTGCAGCTGCTCGCGCCGCCCGCCGACCGGGGCAGGGTCATCGGCGTCTACGGCGTGTCCGCGCAGGGGCTGCGGGCCGGCAGCGGCTTCACCGTCGGGCTGCTCGGCGCCGCGATCGGCGTGCACTGGTCGCTCGGGCTCAGCGCCGCCGCGCTCTGCGTCGGCACGGCGCTCGCCGGCGTGTACGCGTTGCGGGGCGGAAAATCGGTTCCGGTCGCCACGACCGTCTGAGATGATCGCCGGACCGTGCTGAGGAAGGGGGAGGAGACCGCCATGCGTTACCGCGTCGTCGTCCCCAGTCCCGGCACGAGGTGATCCTGGTGTCTTCCCGCCCGCTGGTGTAAGCCCGCGCGGCTGCACCGGCCGGACCCTGCCCGTATCGAGGCGGGGTAATCGCGCTGCCCTGTTCAGATTCCCTGAAAGGCCGCAGAGCCGTGCACACCAGAAGCCTGGACCAGACCCGCAACATCGGCATCCTCGCCCACGTCGACGCCGGCAAGACGACCACCACCGAGCGGATCCTGTTCCGCACCGGCGCCACGTACAAGCAGGGCGAGGTCCACGACGGCACCACCGTCACCGACTTCGACGCCCAGGAGCGCAAGCGCGGCATCACGATCTTCGCCGCGGCGGTCAGCTGCACCTGGGACGGCCACCGGATCAACCTCATCGACACGCCCGGCCACGTCGACTTCTCCGCCGAGGTGGAGCGCTCGCTGCGCGTCCTCGACGGCGCCGTCGTCGTGTTCGACGGGGTCGCCGGGGTCGAGCCGCAGACCGAGTCGGTGTGGCGGCAGGCCGACCTGCACCGCGTGCCGCGGATCGCGTTCGTGAACAAGCTCGACCGGGCCGGCGCCGACCTCGACGCCGCCGTCGGGTCCATCCGGACGCGGCTCGGGGTGACGCCGCTGGTCGTGCAGCTGCCCCTCGCGACGGGCGACGGCGTCGTCGACCTCGTGACGCGCCGCGCCTTCAGGTGGGTGGACGGCGTGATGGCCGAGACCGGCGTCCCGGCCGGCGCCGACCGGCACCGGCGGGCGCTGGAGGAGGCCGTCGCCGACCTGCACGACACGGCGATGGAGGAGTTCGTGGCCGACGGCGCCCTCAAGGACGCCACGCTGCGCGACGCGCTCCGCGACCTGACGAACACCAGGGCCGGTGTCGTCGTGCTGTGCGGGTCCGCGTACAAGAACTGGGGCGTCGAACCGTTGCTCGACGCGGTCGTGGCCTACCTGCCGTCACCGCTGGACGTCCCGCCCGTCCACCCGGAGCGCCCGGCGACCCCGGACGCCCCGTTCGCCGGCCTGGTGTTCAAGGTGCACGCCGCGCCGACCGGGCGCCTCACGTACGTCCGCGTGTACTCCGGCCAGATCACGAAGGGAGCCACCGTGCTGGACACCGGCACCGGCCGCGCCGAACGCGTCGGCCGGATCCTGCACGTCCAGGCGGACCGGCACACCGACCTGGACGGCGCGGCCGCGGGCGACATCGTCGCGCTCGTCGGCGTCAAGCACGCAGGCGTGGGCGCCACCCTCTGTTCGCCGGATGCGCCGCTGGTACTGGAGGCCGCCTCGACCGCGGAGCCCGTCGTGTCCGTGGCGGTCGAGGCCCGCGTCGCCGGCGACACGGACCGGCTGTCGGTGGCGCTGGCCCGGCTCGTCGACGAGGACCCGTCCCTGTCGGTGCGCAGCGACCCGGAGACCGGCCAGACGGTGCTGTCCGGCCTCGGCGAGCTGCACCTGGAGGTGGCCGTGGAGAAGCTGCGCCAGACGGCCGGCGTGACGGTCAACGTCGGCCGCCCCCAGGTCTCCTACCGCGAGACCGTCGTGTCGGGTGTCGGTGGCGTGCTGTTCCGCCACGTCAAGCAGGACGGCGGCGCCGGCCAGTACGCGCACGTGCTCATCGACGTTGCCCCGTCGGACGAGCCGTTCGGGTTCACGTCGGCGGTCGTCGGCGGGCGGGTCCCGAAGGAGTACGTGAAGGCGGTCGAGGCCGGCTGCCGCGACGCGCTGCTCGAAGGCCCGCTCGGCGGTCACCCGGTGACGGGCGTGCACGTGACGCTCGTGGACGGCCAGACCCACCCGAAGGACTCCTCCGAGCTGGCCTTCCGCACCGCCGGCCGGCTCGCCCTGCGGCAGGCGCTGGGGCAGAGCACCCTCGCGGTGCTCGAACCGGTCGCCGAGGTCACCGTGACCACCCCCGACGACACCGTGGGCGCGGTCCTCGGCGATCTCGCGGCCCGCCGTGGCCGGGTCACCGACTCGACCACCCGGGCCGGGACCGTCGTGGTGACGGCGACGGTGCCGCTGGCCGAACTGTTCGGCTACGCGACCCGGCTCCGCAGCCGCACCCAGGGCCGGGGCACGTTCACCACCCGGCCGGCCGGCTACCAGCAGGCGCCCGACGGCACCGGCTGAACGCCAAGTGGGGCGCCCACCGTATGGCGGGCGCCCCACGACGTCAGCGGCTCATCACCGAGTACAGAAAGCCGACGATCACCAGCACACCGATCACCCCGAAGAGGATCAGCGCTCCGGAACCGTTGGCGCTGGCGCCGCCGTCCTGGAACTCGGACGTTTCGGGCTCTTCGTCGGAAGTCACGGGATCTCCCTATTCGGACTTGCGGGACATCCTAGCGTGGCCCGGCGACCTCCAGGAGATCAGACCCTCCGTTCGATCGGCAGCCGGGCCCTGGTGAGCAGGCCGGTGCCCGCCATCGCGACCAGCGGCACGACCAGCACCGCCACCAGCACGTTCAACCAGGGCACCACCAGCGGAAACAGTGCGTCGCTGGGCCACTCGGTCAGCGCCTTGCGGTTGAGCGCGGCGAGCACCGCCCACCCGGCGCCGAACCCGGCCACGGCCCCCAACAGTGAGCCCACCCCGGCAATCACCCCGGCCTGGCTCAGCGTCAACCGGCGGCGGACCCCCGGTGAGGCCCCGACGGCGCCGAGCGTGGCGAGGTCCGGGCGGCTGTCCACGGCCGCCAGGCCGGTCGCGATGCCCGCCGCGCCGAGCGCGATGACTCCCGCGACGATCGCGAGCACGATCAGGGTGACCGTCGAGTCCGGCTGGTACGGCGCCGCCACCGACCCGTGGTAGTTGTTGCCGAGGGCCTCGGCGGCGGCGTTGAACGCGCCCATCTCGGCCCTGGTCGGCATCCGGCTGGTGGCCACGACGATGCCCTTGACCTCCACGGTCAGCCCGGCCTTGGCGACGGCCTCCGGCGAGAGCGCGACGAAGAGCCGGGAGACGGCGGTCGTGCTGACGTAGCCGGGGACGGTGACGGTGTGCAGTTCCCCGGCGGGGTCGTCCTTGCCCGGCACGGCCAGGATGATCTTGCCGTCCTCGACCAGGTCGGGGTCGGCGACGACGACGCCGCCGGCGCGCAGGGTCGCCTCGGCCCGGGCGAGGTCGTCACCGGTCGCGGCGGAGACCACGCCCAACGTCGAGCCGTCGTCGACGATCGTGGTCGCGTTGGCGCCGCCGCTCATCACGTACGAGTCCTGGCGGCAGCGCGGGTCGCGGGCCGCCTTGCGCTCCTGCTCCTTGGTCGTCTCGCCCGGCCGGTACGGGCAGCGCCGGTGCACCGGCTTGACCGGGGTGATCCAGCACGAGGCGTCGGCCGTGGCCGGCGGGGCGCACCCGGGCCCCCGCAGCTCGACGGTCCGCGTGACCGGCAGCGTCGACGTCGCCGCCTCGACCAGCCGCGGCGTCGGCAGCGGCTCGGCCCGCTCGCCGTGGTTGCCCCACCCGCGGGTGATGTCCGCGTACCCGTCGGGCAGCGCCTTGACCTGCATGTCGAGCTGCCGCTGCACGTCGCTGGCGAGGTACACGCCGATGGTGACCGCGCCGAGCACGGCGGCCATGACCGCGGAGATGGCCGGCGCGGTCGAGGACCGGTTGCGGGCCAGGTCCCGCACCGCGATGCGGGGCGCCAGCGGCAGCCGCCGGCCCAGCCGGGCGAGCAGCCCGACCAGCGACGGCGTGCACACGACCAGGCCCAGCTCGGCGAGGACGAGGCCGGCCATGACGACGGTCGAGTCGATCGCGGCGACCCCGTACGCGGCGACGCCCGCCCCGGCGGCGATGGTGCACGCCCCGACGACCAGCCAGCGGCGGCCGGGCCCGGTCCGGTTGCGCCGGCCGGCGAGGGCGGCGACCACGTCGGTGCGGGCGGCCGTGAACGCCGGGACGAGCGCCGCGCCGACCCCGGCGACGAACGCGAGCGCGGCGATGCCGAGCAGCGCCTGCGGGTAGACCCGGTAGCCGCCGGCCCGCGCGTGGGAGACGTGCTCCTCGAACACGCCCCGCAGCGCGAACGCCGCGACGATCGCGACGGCCGTGCCGGCCACCCCGGCGGCCACGCCGAGGAGCACCCCGTCGGCGAGGACGATGCGGCGCAGCTGCGCCGGGGTGCCGCCGTTCGCGGCGACGAGGGCCAGCTCGCGCCGTCGGCGGCGGGCGCCGACCGCGAACGCCGGCCCCGCGAGCAGCACGACCTCCAGGACGCCGAGGCCGAAGACGAGGATGCCGAGCCGGAACACCTCGCCGTCGCTGGTGTTCCACGACGGCGCGCCCGGCGGCGGGTCGAGCACGACGGCCCTGGACCGCACCACGATCCCGTGCTGGTTCAGCGCCTTCACCTGCTCCCAGGTGACCGGGGCGGGCGCGTCGACCAGCCACGTCGTGCTGCTGCCCGGCGGCTCCACGGGCAGGGTGCCGGGGCGCAGCACGGCGAGCGGATGGAGGTTGTCGGGGAACTCGAACTCGGCGGCGACCCTGACGTCGCCCCGGTCCCGCAGCCGCACGGTCCCGCCGAGCCGCGCGCCGAGCAGCTCCATGGCGGCCGCGTTCAGGGCGATCTCGGCGCTTGTGGCGGGCGGCGCGCCGCGCAGGACCGACACCTTGCCGCCGTACGAGGCGTCGGCGAGGTCGAGCTGGTGCCCCCGCAGCTTCTGCTCACCGGTCGAGCCGGTCAGGTGCACCTCGCGCTCGTCGATCCGGGCGAGGCGGGACCCGGCGGGCAGCAGCGCCAGCAGCCCCTCGGCGGTCGGGTTCGACGGGCCACCGTCGCCCGCGCTCATCATGCCGTAGCCCTGGACGTCCTGGGTGATCGTGCCCGCGAACGGCCAGTGCACCGACGCGTCGAACCGGCCCAGGTCCCGGTCCAGCTGCTCGGCCGGGGTGAGGGTGAACATGTCGTACGTGACGGCGGCGAACGACAGCCCCAGGACCGGCAGCAGGATCAGCGACAGCACGAGCGCGGTGCGCCCCTTCGCCCGGCGCGCCTCCCGCCGGGCGATCCGCAACGACACCAGCAAACCGCTCACGATGCGGCCCCGTCCAGGAGCTGCTCAGGCTCGGCGAGGGGACCGGAGGTGTCGACGACGACGCCGTCGCGCAGGAACACCACCCGGTCGGCCCAGGCCGCGTGCCGGGCCTCGTGGGTGACGAGCACCCCGGCGGCGCCGGCGTCGACCTTCGCGCGCAGCAGCCGCAGCACCGCCTCGCCGGTGGTCGAGTCGAGGGCGCCGGTCGGCTCGTCGGCGAGGATGAGCCGCCGCTCGCCGACGAGCGCCCGGGCGATCGCGACCCGCTGCTGCTGCCCGCCGGACATCTCGTCGGGGAAACGCTGGGCGTACCCCTCGAGCTCCACCTCCGCCAGGGACGTCAACGCGGCCCGCCGGGCCCGCCGGACCCCGACGCCGTCCAGCTCCAGCGGCAGCGAGATGTTCTCCGCCGCGGTGAGGCTCGGCAGCAGGTTGAGGTCCTGGAACACGTAGCCGATCCGGCGCCGGCGCAGCGCGGCCAGGGCCTTGCGGCCGAGCCCGCCCAGGACGGTCCCCTCGACGGCGACCTCGCCCCGGGTCGGCGAGTCGAGCCCGCCGGCGAGGTTGAGCAGCGTCGACTTGCCCGACCCGGACGGCCCCATCACCGCGATCAGCTCACCCGGCCGGACCGTCAGGGACACGCCGCGGACCGCGTGGACCGTCGCCTCCCCCTGCCCGTGGGTGCGGTGCACGTCCCGAAGCTCCAACACGCTCATGTCGTCGTCTCCTTCTCCGGAACGGGTGCCGCCTGCGGGGCCGGCGTGGGAAGGGGTGCGTGCCGGGCGAGGCTGGCCTCGCAGTGGTCCAGCCACCGGACCTCGGCCTCCGCCTGGAAGATCATCGACTCGAGGACGAGCCGCCACGACAGGTCGGCCGGGCCGCTCGCGCGCTGCTTCATCCGCGTGTACTCCTGCAGCATCCGCACCGTGGCGGTCCGCTGCTTCTGGATGATGCCGGGCACGTCGACGCCCGGCGTGGTCAGCGCGAGCGCCAGCTTGATCGCCAGCTCGTCGCGGGGGCGGTCGCCGCGGCCGATCGGAGTGGCGAACCACGCGGCGAGCTCGGCGCGCCCGGCGTCGGTGATCTCGTACGGCCGCTGCCCCCCGTCGTGCTCCGGCAGCGACCGGACGAGCTCGTCGCGTTCCAGCCGCGACAGGGTCGTGTACACCTGTCCGATGTTCAGCGGCCACGTCCCGCCGGTGGACTCCTCGAACGAGGTCCGCAGCTGGTAGCCGTACATCGTGCCGCGCTGCAGCAGCGCCAGCAGACCGTACTTGATGGACATGAATACGGAGTATGCATACCCGGTATGCCTTCCCGCAACCCGTTCGCCGCGGGCCTGGGCGGACGGCTAGGGTCGGTGCACATGGGGGAAGAGATCGACATCCGGCTCGACGACGGGCGCACACTCCACGCGTACGACACCGGCAAGGGCGACCTCGTGGTCCTGTGGCACCACGGCACACCCAACACCGGGGCGCCGCCGTCGCCGCTGTTCGACGTGTCCGAGCCGCTCGGCATCCGCTGGATCGCCTACGACCGGCCCGGCTACGGCGGATCCACCCCGCGGCCCGACCGCAGCGTCGCCTCCGCCGCCGGTGACGCCGCCGCGGTCGCCGACGCGCTCGGGGTCTCACGGTTCGCGGTCATGGGGCACTCCGGCGGCGGCCCGCACGCCCTCGCCTGCGCGGCCCTGCTGCCCGACCGGGTCACGGCCGTCGCGAGCATCGCGTCGCTCAGCCCGTATACGGCGGACTCGGACTACTTCGACGGCATGGCCGACGGGGGAGTCGCCTCGCTGCGGGCCGCCCTCGACGGCCGCGCCGCCAAGGAGGCGCACGCGGCCCGCCCCGGCGACGGCGCCGACATCGGCTTCAACCCCGCCGACTGGACCGCGCTGGACACCGACTGGTCCTGGTTCCAGCAGGTCGTAGCGGCCGGCGTGGCGCACGGCCCGGCGCCGCTCGTCGACGACGACCTGGCGTACGTGCGACCGTGGGGCTTCCCGCTCGCCGCCGTCACCGCCCCGGTCCTGCTCATGCACGGCGCCGCCGACCGGATGGTGCCCAGCGTCCACGCGACCCGCCTCGCCGCCGCCCTGCCGGCCGCTCCGGGTGCTCCGGCCGCTCCGGGTGCCCCGGCCGCCCCGGGCGCCACCGTGCGCATCATCGCGTCGGAAGGCCACATCACCGTCATGCGCCACGCCCACACCGCGCTGCACTGGCTGCGATCGGAGGCCACCCCGTGACCGACCAGACCCGCCAGGGCGTGACCGACGAGACCCGCCAGGGCGTGACCGACCGGACCCGCCAGGGCGTGACCGACCGCACCCGCCAGGGCTACGTCCTGACCGGCGACGCCACCCGCGTCGACATCGTCCGCGTGCACCGGTGGCTGTCGGAGGAGTCCTACTGGGCCCTCGGCCGCGATCGCGACGTCATCGCCCGCTCGATCGCCGGCTCGCTGCCGTACAGCGTCTGGCACGACGACACCCAGGTGGCCTTCGCCAGGACCGTCACGGACGGCGCCACCTTCGCGTGGATCTGCGACGTGTTCGTCGACACCGCCCACCGCGGCCGCGGTCTCGGCCAGTGGCTCGTCGACAGCATCGTCGAGGACCTGTCCGCCGCCGGCCTGCAACGCTTCCTGCTCGCCACCCGGGACGCCCACGAGGTCTACCGCCGCTCAGGCTTCGAACCCGTCGCCGGCCCCGGCCGCTTCATGGAGATCGACCGCCGCCCCACCCGCGACGCCATCCTCGCCGCCCTCCCGGATGACCAGCCTTCCCCGTGAATCGTTTGCCGCCGATGTACGACTCGAGCCTCCCCCCACGCCCGTAACGCCACCCTCCGACTCACCGCGAAGACCGTGGCCGGACGCGCCCCACCCAAAGGCCACGACGCGCACCGGGGCGCCCGGATGAGCCTCACCCAGAGGGCCACTACGCGCACCGGGGCATCGTGCGCGCCCCGCCAGCCTCGTTGCGCGCACCAGGGTGCCGTCCGTGCGTGGCTGCCCGATTGGTGGCGTCCGCCGGCGTGGTGCAGGAACGGCCAGCGTTGATCCAGTTGTTTGAATGTCAGGCCGCTGCCAGTCCTGCGGCGACGGGTTCGGTGGGGGTGGGTCACCCGGTTAGGAGCAATGCATGCGGAAGGTAGCCCTCGTCGGTGGGCCGGGAATCGACCGGTCGGGTCCGGCCCAGGTCCTGGCCGAAGCTTACGACCTGACGTTCATCAGTGCGGGCGACCTGCTCCGAGGACACGTGCAGCACCGGACGGCGACAGGTGAACAGATGGACCAGTACATTCGCGCTGGGAATCTCGTCCCTGAGGAATTGACGGCGACTGCCATCGCCGACGCTCTCGCCGGAGTGGACGGTGGCTGGGTGTTGTCCGGTTACCCGACCACCGTTGGTCAGGCGGAGTGCCTGACGCGGCGCGGGCATCAGCCCGACGCGGTGATCGAGTTGGTCCTGACTGAGGACGAATACGGCTTCGTCATGCGTCGCTGGATGGAGCTCGACCCACAGCAGGCCGAGCGACAGGAAGAGATCATGCTGCGGCACTCGCTCTACCAGGAGCGGGCCGAGCCGTTGCGCGCCTACTACCAAGCCCGCGGCATGTTCCAGACGACGAGTGGCTTTGGTGACTATGAAGACGTAGCGGCCAGGCTGATCACGATCGTGTCCGGTGCTTGCGGGCGTGCACGACGCCGACTCGGATCTTCTGCCCGGCGACTTGGATGCTGCCGTTGATGGACAGTGCCCGCCGCCGGGGTCACTCCTCGCCGAGCAACGTGGTGATGTAGCGGGCGATCGTGGCGACGGTCTGCGGTGGCGGTTTCACGAACTCGATGCCGACCTCGCCCGCGGTGTCTGTGTCCAGGTGCCGCACCGCGCGGCCCTGCAGGCGGAGCCGTTCGGTGCCGAGCGTCAGGGTCAGGTCGACCACGGACTCCAGCGGCGGCCGCCAGCCTGACTTCGCCGCGCAGCGCAGCCCGGAGACGCTCAGGTCCAGCAGGTCCGCCTCGGCCTGCATGGTGCCGTGGCCGAGCAGGACGGTGCCCTCGACGGCGGCGCGGTTGTGGCGGCGGCGCTCCAGGCGGTCGGTGACCTGCGCCAGGCTCTCGATGCGGGAGATCGCGGCGCGCACCGCGCCGACGAGCTGCTCGACCGACGCGCGCTGGCGGGCGGCGACCGCGGTGAGCTCGGCGGTGGCGCCGCCGACGGCGTTGACGCCCTGGCTCATGTCGGTGATCACGCCGGCCATGGCGGTCGCATTGGCGCCGAGGGCCTCGACGGTGCTGGTGATGTCGCCCGTCGACTCCTTCGTCTTCGTCGCGAGGTTCTTCACCTCGCCCGCCACGACGCTGAAGCCGCGGCCCGCCTCGCCGGCGCGGGCCGCCTCGATGGTGGCGTTGAGGGCGAGGAGGTTCGTCTGGCCGGCGACGCCCGCGATCAGGTTCGCGATCCCGTCGACCCGGCCGAGGCTGGTCGTGACGGCTTGGATCACGGCGTCGGCGTCCGCGGCGCGGTTCACGACGGTGCGGGTGACCCGGTCCGCGGTGGTCGCCTGCTGCTCGATCGCGTCGGCGGCGGTGAGCACGTCGGCGGCGTCGCTCATCACGGTGCGCAGCTCGGCGAGCGCCGACGCGCTGGTCTCGTCGATGACCTCGCCGGCGCGGCGGCGGACGGTCTGCTCGGCCAGCTGCTGCCGCACGTTCGTCGTCAGCAGCTGCGCCTCCTTCGTCGCGCGCTCCTCCGCCAGGCTGCGCTCCTGCTCCTGCAACGAGTCGAGCATGGCGTCGACGGCCCTGCCGAGGACGGCGATGTCGTCGGTGCCGGTCGGGTTGATCCGCAGCTGGTGGTCGCCGGAGGCGATGATCTGCTCGGTCGTGCGCCGCAGCGGCCCGACCCGTCTGCGCAGCGCCGCCCGTACCCCCCACAGCATCCCGATCACGAGCAGCACGGTCGCGACCGCGACGAACGCGAACAGCTTCACCGCGGTCGCGCTCGCCGCGGCGTGGATCGGCCGGGCCGCGACGACCTCCAGCACGATGCTGTCGCCGTTCACAGAGTCGATGACGGCGTCGACCGCGATGTGGTCGGCGCCGAGGACCTTGGTGGTGATGCGCAGGTCGCCGAGCTCGCTGTGCAGCGCCGGCTGCGGGTCGGCGCCGGAGCGGGCCCGCGGGGCGAGCCGCAGCGGCAGGTCGAGGGCCTCGGAGAGGCGCGCCACCCGGGCGTCGTCGAGGCGCTTGAGCATGATCATGCCACCGGACGGGGCGCCCTCGCCGCTGCTCAGGAACGTGCCGACGCCGCAGAAGAGGTACGGCGCGTCCGCCGACACCACGCCGCACCGCGACACGCCGGGCGCGGCGGACGGGTCGAACAGCTGCTTGAGCACCGCCGGGTCGCGCAGCTGCGGGGGCGGGGTCCCGTGCGTCGGCTGGTCGGTGGTCATGCCGCCGACCCGCAGCGTGCCGTCGGCGCCGATGCCGAACATGCCGTCGATGTCGTTGGCCGAGCTCTGCGCCTCGGGCGGGAAGTCGGCGGCGAAGCCGGCCTTGTCGCTGTTGCCGACGTCGTGGTAGGCGTTGTCCCACACGGCGTTCGTGGCGCCGAACGCCGTGAGCAGCGCCGCCTGCGAGTTCAGCCCGATCCGGATCCGGTCGGCGTCCTGGGCGACCTGGCGCGCCTCGAGCCGTTCGAACGCTCCGGTGGTGATCAGCTGCATCACCAGGAACGCGACCGCGAGACCGGCGAGCCCGCCCGCTACAGGAAGCAGCAGGCGGGTCGACCGGCGTACGTTGGGACCCACGATGACCAGTTCGGCACCGGGCGTCCGGACCTTATGCGATCACGGTCCTGGAGATGCTGAGCGCGGTCTCGTAGGCGGCGGCGGCGTCGTCGCCGGGCTTCAGCTGGGGCGCCAGATCCTGGGACACGTAGATCACCTCGTAGGTGTGGCCGGCCACCGGGCCGGGCCAGCCGCGCGGACGGAACGTGAAGGGCGGCTGCACCGACCCCTTGCCGCCGTCCACCGGCACGATCGTCCAGAGGACGGCGTCGCCGGGGGCGACCCGCCCGTTGCCGCTCCGCGCGTCCAGCAGCCAGATCCGGTCCAGGGACAGGGCCGGGCAGCTGCCCCGCGCCTCCGTGACCTTGAACGTGGTGCCGGCCAGCTCCATCACCCACGACGACGCGCACGAGGACGGCAGGACCTGGGGAACGGAGGGCACCGACACGGGTGGCGTCGCGCTGGCCGGCGTCGGTGTCCCGCCCGGCTCCTCGGTGGCACCAGGCGTCGCCGTGAGGCTGCCGTTCGGCGTCGGCGCGCCGACGCTCTGTCCGGGCCGTACTCCCGCCGACGCCGCGTAGACGCCGAGGATCGTGACGACCGCCGCCGCGAACGTGGCCACGGCCGCGAACCGGCGCCGCGACCGGCGGGGCGCCAGCGTGATCACGTCGGCGGTGTCGTCCTGCACGCGGGGGCGGCCGGCGCGCTGGACCACGTCCGCGAGGTCACCGTCGAAGTCGTTGTCGCCACTGTACGAGAGATCGGCGTACGCGCGCCGGATCAGCTCTCTGGTCGGGTCGGTCTGGTCAGGCATCGCCGTTCGCCTCCGTGAACTGCTGGAACCGCTGCACGTACGGTTGAAGGAGCTTGCGCAACGCCGACACGTGGCTGCGGACCGTCGACTCGCTCATGTCGAGCAGCCGCGCGATGTCCGCCGTGGTGTCGTCGTGCAGGAAGAACAGCAGCGCCACCTGCCGGCGGCGGGTCGGCTGCGCGTCGATCACGCGCCGCACCGCCTGCACCAGCCCCGTGCTGTCCGTGACCCGGTCCAGGTCGCTGTCGGCCCGTCCGACGTCGTGCTGGTCGTCGAGCAGCTCGAACCGGGCGTCGAGCACCGCCACCCGGCGCACGTAGTTCTTCGCGGTCGTCAGCGCATACGCGCGTCGTTGCGCGTCGGCGAGCCGCCGCAGCTGCGGCCAGCGCTCCAGCATCCTGGCGAAGCTCTCCGCGGTCGCCTCGACACCGAGCTCCCGACCGGCGAACGCGCACATGAACCGCTGCACCCCCGGCGCATCCCGCCGGTAGAACTCGGCGAAGTCCGGGGGTGCCACCCCGAGTTCGTGCGTCGTATCGATCATCCGATCCTCCCTCCTTCAGGGAGAGCAACGGACGCCGGAATCCGTCCAACCGCTACGCCGGGCAGTTCGCCTTCAGCAGCTGCCCCGCCGAGCGGCGGAAGTCCTCGATGCCGGCCACCGGCGGGTCGACGCCCCCGGCGAGGCGGTCGGCCTCGTCGATCTGCGCCCGGGCGAGGTCGCAGTTGCGGTACGACGCCTCCGACGAGCCCCACACGTAGCGGACGCGCGCGATGTAGACCTCGCCGAGGTTGGCGTAGGCGTTGCCCTCGGTCCGCTGCCGCGCGAGCCGTGCCGTGTAGATGGTGACCAGCTCCTGCGACTCCTCGCGCAGCTGCCTGAGGTCGCCCGTCTGGTGGTGTACGGACACCGCGCTGGTCAGCAGGATGACCCGCACGTCCTCGGGCGCGGGCCGGCCCAGCGCCAGGTCGATCGCCGTCCGCGCGTCGGCGATGATCCCGGACGCCGCCAGGGCCTGCGCCGTGAGCGCCAGGTCGACCGGCGAGACGTGCTGCGGGCCGAGCTCCTTGATGAGCTCCCAGGCCTCGATCGCGTGGACGCCGAGCTGCAGCGACGCCGCCTGCCGGTCACCGGCGTCGCCGCGCAGGGTGCTGTCCAGCTCGCCGAGCTTCGTGATGTCGTCGCGCAGCCTGGCCCGCAGGTCGTCCTCGCGGCCCTGGTCGACGCGGTTGTTGCCGGCGTTCGCCGCCCACAGGGAGACGACCACGGCCAGCACGGCGACGACGGCCGAGCCGATCGTGAGGATCTTCTCGGCGCGCGGCCACACCGAGCGCGCCTCGTCCCGCGGCACCGGATCCGGGCCGGGATCGGGCTCCGGCTCCGGCTCCGGCTCCGGATCCGGCGAAGGCTCGGGATCGGGCGCGGGCTCAGGCGACGGCGCGGGCGAAGGTGCGGGCGACGGCGCGGGCGAAGGTGCGGGTACGGGCGAAGGCGAAGGTACGGGTACAGGCGAAGGTACGGGTGCGGGTACGGGCGAAGGCGAAGGTACGGGTACAGGCGAAGGCGCAGGAGAAGGCGTGGGGTCGGGCTCCGGACCCGGCGGCGGATCGGTCAGCACGGGCGGCGTGGTGGTCATGCCGACCGTCCCAGCTTGTCGGCCGCCCGCTCCAGCTGCAGCCGGGCGATCTGGATCGCGACCTGGTCCATCGCCGTGCTGCGCCGCGCCGGGGCGATCACCTGCGCCGAGCCCACCACGTCCTCGATGCGGATGAAGATGATGACGCCGTCGGCGGCGAAGCGGCCGTCCTGCTCCTGCCGGATCGCGACCGACAGCACCTCGGAGTCGGTGGTGTTGCCGTTGGACCGCAGCAGCTCGATCTCCTTGAAGGACAGCTCGATCCCGCCGCCGAGGTCGACCGGCTCGTCCTCGCAGTCGCCGATGTTGTCGCGGAGCTCGTCGAGGAAGTCGGCGGCCGCGTCGGAGTCCTCGTACGCGGCGAGCGACACCGACGCCTGCGTCTCCGGGCTGCCGGGGTGGTCGAACTTGCGGACCGCGGTCGCGTCGGCTGTGGTGTCCGGCTCCTCGTTGCACGGCCAGACCCCGCTGCCGCCGCCGCTCATGGTCTTCCAGCCCGGCCCGATGTCGTCGGCGGCGATCAGCGCCTTCTTCAGCTGGCTCTCGGTGAGCGACGGCCGGGCCGCTGCGGTGGTCCGCTTCACCGACGGCGTCTTCGTCGAGGTCGAGGCCGGCGTCTTCGTCGAGGCAGGGCGGTCCGTCGTCGGCGCCGCCGTCGCCTGGGCGGTGGGCGCGGGGGATGCCGGGGTGGTGGCGGGGCCGGGACCCGGTGGAGCGCCGCCGCACGCCCCCAGCACCCCCACCAGCGCGACCGTCACCGCCATGACCGCCGCGCCCCGGGCCCCACCCACCATCTTCGCCTCCCACCCGTCAGGCTTACCTCGACGGTAAGGATGGGATCGACAGGTGTACACAGGGCGAACGGTCAGTCACGCATCGTCGGTCAGCTATCGGTCGGTGCCCAGGTGGGCCATCATCGGCGCCGGGTAGCGCGAGCCGTGGGCCGAGTCCGCCGGCACGGCGGCCTCGATCGCCGCGAGATCCGCGGCGGTGAGCGCGACCGGGACCAGGGCCTCGGCGAGCCGCTCGCGGGTCCGCGCGCCGACCAGCGGCACGATGTCGGCGCCCTGCGCGGCGACCCAGCCGATCGCCAGCTGCGCGACCGTGACGCCCTTCGCGGCCGCGACGGACCGCAGCGCCTCGACCAGGGCCAGGTTGTGGCCCACGTTCTCGGGTGCGAAGCGCGGGCCGTGCGCCCGGAAGTCCCCCGCCGCGAGCGGGCGGTCGGCGCGCCAGTGGCCGGACAGCAGGCCCCGGGACAGCACCCCGTAGGCGGTCATGCCGATGCCCAGCTCGCGCAGCACCGGCAGCACCTCGTCCTCCACACCGCGGGACAGCAGCGAGTACTCGATCTGCAGGTCCGCGATCGGGTGCACGGCGTGCGCGCGGCGGATGACGTCGGCGCCGACCTCCGAGAGGCCGATCTCCCGGACGTACCCCTCCTTGACCAGGTCCGCGATGGCGCCGATGGTCTCCTCGATCGGCACCGCGGGGTCGAGGCGGGCGGGGCGGTAGACGTCGATGTGGTCGACGCCGAGGCGGACCAGGGTGTACGCGAGGAAGTTGCGGATCGCGGCCGGGCGGGTGTCCATGCCGCCCCACGCGTTGTCGGGGCCGCGCAGCGCGCCGAACTTGACGCTGAGCCGGACCTTGTCGCGGTCGCCGGGGCGCAGCGCGTCGCGGATGAGCAGCTCGTTGTGGCCCATCCCGTAGAAGTCGCCGGTGTCGATCAGGGTCACGCCGGCGTCGATCGCGGCGTGGATGGTGGCGATGCTCTCGGCGCGGTCCGCCGGGCCGTACATGCCCGACATGCCCATCGCGCCCAGCCCGATCACAGGGCCGTTCATGTTTTGCTCCATGCCTCGACACTGCCCCTGATGGAGGACAACACACAGCGGAGCGCTTTTCGTAGGAGCGGCGGTCCCTGGCTGCGCGCCCCCGCGAGCGGCGAGGATGAAGGCATGCAGCGTGACGACCTCGCCGACTTCCTGCGCCGCCGGCGCGAAGCGATCCGCCCGGCGGACGTCGGGCTCGCGGAGGGGCCGCGAAGGCGCACCGCCGGGCTGCGCCGCGAGGAGGTCGCCCTGCTCGCCGGCATGTCCACCGACTACGTGGTGCGCCTGGAGCAGGGCCGCAGCGCGCAGCCGTCGGCGCAGATGCTGTCGGCCCTCGCCAGGGCGCTGCGGCTGACCGAGGACGAGCGGGACCACCTGTATCACCTGGCCGGGCAGCAGCCGCCGCGGTCGCCGGGCGGGGCCACGCACGCGCGGGCGGGCCTGCTGCGGATGCTCGACCTGCTCGGCGACACGCCCGCGACGGTGGCGAGCGACCTGGGGGAGACCCTGGCGCAGAACCGGATGGCGACGCTGCTGTTCGGCGACCAGACCCGCTTCCGCGGCGACCGGCGCTTCCACGCGTGGCGGTGGTTCACCGATCCGGAGTGGCGGCAGGCGTACCCGCAGGAGGACGCCGAGCACCACAGCCGGGTCACGGTGGCGGACCTGCGGGCGACCGCCGCCCGGCGGCACGGCGACTCGGACGTCGACGGGCTGGTGCACCGGCTGCTCGCGGCGAGCCCGCAGTTCGCGGCCCTGTGGGGCGAGCACGAGGTCGCGGTCCGCCGCTCCGACCGCAAGCGGATCGTCAACCGGCAGGTCGGGGTCATCCACCTGGACTGCGAGACGCTGGTGACGCCGGACCTGGGGCAGAAGCTGCTCGTGCTGACGCCGCAGCCCGGCACCGACGCCGCGGAGAAGCTGGCGTTGCTCTCAGTGGTCGGGTTGACACATTTCAGCGCATGAATACCCGCTGGTACCGACTTTCTTCGCGACTTTGATTGACATCCGACAGTTAACTTTCCTATCGTTTCAGCCACCTGTCATCGCGCCGGTGGCACCTCCTTCAGTGGTTGCGGGTATCCCACCCTGCCCGTTCGCCGCCGGCCGACCATCCGAAGGAGCACCCGTTGTCCTCCTCGTCCGAACTGGAGCCCGGGACCGCCCGTCCCGGACGCCACCGGGCCCGCCGGTCGGCCTTCGCCGCCGGCGCGCTCGCCATCGCCACCGCCGCCGCGGGTGGCGTCTTCGCCCTGGTCAACCAGGGTGCCGCCGATGCCGCCACGCTGCCCAACGGGTTCAAGAGCGTCGGCTACATGCCGTCGTGGGCCGGCAGCGCCAACAGCATCCAGTACAGCAAGCTGACCCACATCAACTACGCGTTCGTGCTGCCCAACAGCAACGGCAGCCTGCAGGGCCTCGACAACCCGTCGAAGCTGCAGTCGATCGTGTCGCTCGGCCACGCCGCGGGCGTCAAGGTCTCCATCGCCGTCGGCGGCTGGAACGACGGCAACGACTCCGGTTTCGAGGGCCTGGCCGGCAACGCGACCGCCCGGACCGCGTTCGTCAACAACATCGTGAACCTGGTCAACCAGTACAACCTCGACGGCGTCGACATCGACTGGGAGTACCCCGACCCGGGCACCTCCGGCAACAACTACACCGCGCTCATGTCGCAGCTGAGCACCGCCATGCACAGCCGCGGCAAGCTCCTCACCGCCGCCGTCGTGTCCGAGGGCGGCACCGCCAACGGCGTGCAGCCGGCCGTGTTCGGCTACGTCGACTGGCTCAACATCATGGCCTACGACGGCGGCAGCCCGCACGCGAACTACGACTGGTCGATCGCGGCCGTGAACTTCTGGAAGGGCCGCGGCCTGCCGGCCTCGAAGGCGGTCCTCGGCGTGCCGTTCTACTCGCGGCCCGGCTACTACACGTACAGCGACCTCGTGGCCCGCGACCCGGCGAACGCCAACCGGGACTGCACCACGATCAACGGCGTCCAGGAGTGCTACAACGGCATCCCGACGATCAAGCGCAAGACCACGTGGGCCATGGCCAACGCCGGCGGCATCATGAACTGGGAGCTGTCCCAGGACACCAACACCAGCACCTCGCTGGTCAGCGCGATCTACACCACGGCCACCGGCGGCACCCAGCCGACCGGCGGCCCGACGACGAACCCGGGTGGCCGCACCGGCCGCATCACCGGGATCGCCGGCAAGTGCGTCGACGTCGCCGCCGCCTCCTCCGCCAACGGCACCGCGGTCCAGCTGTACACCTGCAACGGCACCACCGCGCAGAACTGGACCGTCGCGGGTGACGGCACGCTGCGGGCCCTCGGCAAGTGCATGGACGTCACCAGCGCCGGCACCGCCAACGGCACGAAGATCCAGCTCTGGGACTGCAACGGCACGGGCGCCCAGGTCTGGCAGTCGCAGTCCGACGGCACGCTGCGTAACCCCGTCTCCGGCAGGTGCCTCGACGTGACCGGCAACGTGTCCACCGACGGCACCCGCCTGCAGATCTGGGACTGCTTCGCCGGCGCGAACCAGCGCTGGGTCCTGCCCTAGCAATTCTCGCGCAACCGGTGGCCGGGCCTTCGTGCCCGGCCACTTCGGTGTTCAGCCGAGCTGGCCGGGCGCCTTGGTGTCCAGCCGAGCTGGCCGGGCGCCTTGGTGTCCAGCCGAGCTGGCCGGGCGCCTTGGTATCCAGCCGCGGTGGCCGGGTGGCTTGGTGTTCAGCCGCGGTGGCCGGGTGGCTTGGTGTTCAGCCGAGGTGGACCGGCAGGGTCGTGGTGCCGTGGATGAGGACGCCGGGGCGCCAGATGAGCTCCGAGGCGGGGACGGCCAGGCGCATCGCCGGGAACGCGGCGAGGAGGTCGCGGAAGGCGATCTGCGCCTCCAGCCGGGCCAGGGGAGCGCCGAGGCAGTAGTGGATGCCGTGGCCGAAGGCCAGGTGCTGGTTGTCGGGGCGGTCCAGGTCGACCGCGGCCGGGTCGGGGAAGCGGTCCGGGTCGCGGTCCGCGCTGAGCAGCGAGATGGCGACGACGGCGCCCGCCGGGATGGTGATGCCGCCGTACGTGACGGGCTCCATCGCCACCCGGAACGTCGCCGTCTCCACCGGTGACTCCAGGCGCAGGAACTCCTCGACGGCCTGCGGGATCAGCGCCGGGTCGGCGAGGAGGCGCCGGTGCTCCTCCGGGCGGGTCAGCAGGGTCCACATGCCGTTGCCGATCAGGTTGACCGTGGTCTCGTGCCCGGCGATCAGCAGCAGGAACACCATCGACGTGAGCTCGTCCTCGTCGAGGCGGTCGCCTTCGTCGGTGGTCGCGATGAGCGCGCTGAGCAGGTCGTCGGCCGGCTCGGCGCGCTTCGTCGCGATCAGGGTCCGCAGGTAGGCGAGGAAGCTCGCGGCGGCCTCCGGCACGCCGGACCGCTCCACTGACCCGGCCACCAGGACGCCGGTCCAGCGCCGGAACTCCGTCTGGTCCTCCTGCGGGATGCCCAGCAGCTCGCAGATGACCTGGATCGGCAGCTGCACGGCGTAGTCGTCGATGACGTCGCCGCGCTCCCGCTCGGCCATGCCGGCGATCAGGGCGGCGCTGAGCTCCTCGACCCGGCCGCGCAGCTGCTCCACCCGGCGGGCGGTGAACGCCTTCGCGACGAGCCGCCGCAGCCGGGTGTGGTCCGGCGGGTCGTTCGCCAGCAGGTGCCTGGTCAGCGGGGCACTGACCTCCCGGGCGAGGGCCGCGGCGTTCGCGGTCGCGCCGACCCGCTTCGACAGCCGCGGGTCGCCGAGCGCCGACCTGGCGTCGGCATACCTGGTGACCAGCCACATCTCCATGCCGGTCGGCAGCTGCAGCCGGTGCACCGGCGCCTGCTCCCGCATCGCGGCGTACACCGGATGCGGGTCGTCCCAGAAGTCCTGCGTGAACAGCGGCGTGCTCGGCGCGGTAGTCACCCATCCACGGTAGCCAATCATCACGCGATTCGGTGCCCCGGTCACCGTGAGTGATGAATGTGCGGTCAGGGCTTGCCGAGCCAGTCGACGAAGTGGATGGTGCCGATGCGGGCGCCCGGGCCGGGGGTCAGGGAGGTGTCGTCGAGCTCGGTGCCGAAGTAGCGGGCGTGCGGGTCGGTCGTCACCTCCTGGACCGGCTCGGCGCCTTCCTGGGCGGCGAGGAAGCGGCGGACGTGCTCGTCCATGCGCACCGGCTCCGGGCCGCCGAGCTCGACGATCCCGTCGACCGGGGCGGCCTGCGCGACGTCGGCGAGGGTGGCGGCGACGTCGTCGGCGGCGACCGGCTGGTAGAGCGCCGGCGGGAGGTGGATGGCGCCGTCGACGACCGAGGACTGGGCGATCGCCTGCGTGAACTCGAAGAACTGGGTGGCCCGCAGGATCGTGAACGGCAGCCCGGACCCGGTGATCGCGGCCTCCTGGGCGACCTTGGCCCGCAGGTATCCGCTGTCGGGCAGGCGGTCGGCGCCGACGACCGACAGGGCGACGACGTGGGAGACGCCGGCGGTGCGGGCGGCGGCGAGGAGGTTGCGGGCCGAGGTGCGGAAGAACTCGAGGACCGCCGCGTCCTCGAACGACGGCGAGTTCGACACGTCGACCACGACCTGGGCGCCGGCCAGGACCTCCGGCAGGCCCTCGCCGGTGACGGTGTTGACGCCGGTGGCCGGGGAGGCCGGGACGACCTCGTGGCCGGCGGTGCGCAGCAGGTGGGTGAGCTTGCCGCCGATCAGGCCCGTGCCGCCGATGATGACGAACTTCATGAGGGTCTCCTCCACAGATCCAACTCGGACAAATCTTGTCCGGGATGATGCCACCACCATACCCGGACATGAAGTGTCCGAGTCAAGTAGGATGGCGGGGTGAAGATGTCGGGCGGGGTCGAGTGGGCGCTGCACTGCTGCGTGGTGCTCACCGCGGCGCCCGCGCCCGTGCCGGCGGGGCGACTCGCCGAGCTGCACGACGTCTCCGGCAGCTATCTGGCCAAGCAGCTGCAGAGCCTGTCCCGGGCCGGCCTGGTCCACTCGGTGCAGGGGCACGCCGGCGGCTACCGGCTCACCCGCCCGGCGGGCGAGATCACCGTGCTGGACGTGGTGGTGGCCGTGGACGGGCCGCAGCCGGCGTTCGTGTGCACGGAGATCCGCCAGCGGGGGCCCCTCGCGACCCCGGCGGAGATGTGCACGGCGCCGTGCGCGATCAGCCGCGCGATGGCCGCCGCCGAGCACGCCTGGCGGGAGGCGCTGCGGGCGGTCACCATCGCCGACCTCGCCGAGAGCGTCACCGGCGACTACGGCCCGGCCGTCTTCGACGGCATCCGCGCCTGGCTGCGCTGACGCCGCCACGCGCGGCGGGGGCGATCCAGTGATCTGACATCGTTGACACAACTCGTATCGATGCTCTTAGCTGTACGGCGACATCCCGGTCGATCGAGGAGCTGCTGTGCGCGCGTCCGTCCGTGCCCTGACGATGGTGCTGGCCGCCGCGGCGTGCGCCGTGGTTCCCGCGGCCGCGTCCCAGGCGGCGACGCCCGCCCGGATCATGCCGCTGGGTGCGTCGATCACGTGGGGCACCAGCTCCACCGACGGCAACGGCTACCGGGAGGCGCTGCGCCGGCACCTCGCCGACGACGCCGGGGTCGCGCTCGACATGGTCGGCTCGCAGCGCTCCGGCACCGCCGCGGACAACGACAACGAGGGGCATCCCGGGTACCGCGTCGACCAGGTCGCGGCCGGCGCCGACGCCTGGATCGCGGCGGCCCGGCCCGACGTCGTGCTGCTCAACGTCGGCACCAACGACATGCTGCAGAGCTACGACCTGCCCAACGCGCCGGCGCGCCTGAGCGCCCTCGTCGACCAGATCCTGCGGGCCGCCCCGACCGCGACGGTCGTCGTCTCGACGCTCGTGCCGAACCCGGACGCGGCGGTGGAGGCGAGGGTCCGCGCGTACAACGGCCAGATCCCGGGCATCGTCCAGGCCAAGGCCGCGGCGGGCAAGAAGGTCCGCCTGGCCGACTTCCACGCCAACCTGACCCTGGCGGACATCGGCCCCGACCGGATCCACCCGACGGACGGCGGCTACGCCAAGCTCGCCGACGTGTGGTTCTCCGCGCTCCAGCCGGTGCTCGGCGCCGGCCGGCCGTGGCCGCTGTTCAAGACCGACTTCGGGGCCGCCGCGCCGCCGCTCACGTGGACCGACACGGTGCAGGCGGCGCGCAACGTCACCGGGTACTGCTGCGGCCTCACGGCGATGGAGTCGGGCCGCCGGGCGGAGGTCGCGCACGGCGGCACCTACGCGCTCATGTACTCCGGCACCGACACCAGCGCCGCGGGGTCGTACTCCTACAACCGGGTCTTCGACGTGCACCTGCCGCTGACCGCGGGCACCACGCTCACCTACTGGATCTATCCGCAGTCCGTCAACGGCACCTTCGTGGCGCTCGACCTCGCGCTCACCGACGGCCGGTCGCTGCGCGACTCGGGCGCCGTGGACCAGTCCGGGGTCAGGGCACACCCGCAGTTCCAGGGCGAGGGCCGGCGCCTGGTGGTCAACCAGTGGAACCTGGTGCAGGTCAGCCTCGCCGGCCTGGCGGGCGGCACCGTCGACCAGATCCGCATCGGCTACGACCAGCCCGGCGCCACGGGCACGTTCCGCGGCTACGTCGACGACATCCAGATCGTCAACGCACCGCAGCCGTGACCTTCGGCAGCGCCGCCCGGGTGACGGTGACGAGACGGTCGCGGAGGTCCTGCTTCTGCGCGGCCGTCCAGCCGGCCTTGTCCTGACGGTCGACGGAGATCCGCATCTGCCACACCAGGTTGCCGTCGCGGACACCGATGCGCAGGGTCAGCATCGTCTTCGCCTGCGCGCTGGCGCCGGCCATCTCGAAGACGACGGCCTCCTCGCCGAGACCCGTCAGCTGGACGGGCTGCAGGTTGAGGGCGGCGTCGCCGGCGATGCGCTGCTTGTAGTCGTACGCGGCGGTCGCCTCTTCGGGGGTGATCCGGAGCTCGGCGGCGAAGGAGGCGCGCCCGACCCCGTTGTCGTGCAGCCGGACCGCGATGCACGACGCGTTGCCGCCGGCCGCGCCGACGTCGAGCCGGGACGCCGGTGGGGAGTCCGCCTTCTCGTACAGCCCGGCGAACGGCGCCAGGTCGATGCTGGCGCACAGATCGTCGGGGACCTTCCTCAGGTCGTAGCGGGCGGCGACGGCGGTCGGCGAGGCGCCGTCGGACGCTCCGGCGGAGTCGTCCGGCAGGTTGGCCAGGAGGACGGCGGCACCGGCGAGGACGACGACGGCCGCGGCGACCCCGGCGAGCAGCCGCTTCCGCGACCCCCGCCCGCGTGCCCCGGACCGCGCGGCGGCCACCGTCTCGACAGGCGCGGCGCCGGCATCCCGCGCGGCGCCGGCATCCCGCGCGGCGCCGGCATCCCGCGCGGCGCCGGCATCCCGCGCTGCGCCGGTGCTCTGCGTGGCGCCGGGGTGCGGCGTGGAGCCGGCCGGTGGGGCGCCGGGATGCGGCGGGGCGGTGGGGGAGCCGGTGGTCGTGTCCGTCGTGGCAGGGGCCGGTCGTGAGACGGTCAGCGCGCCCTCGGCCACCACCAGCTCGGGCTGCTCGGCGACGACCGGCGCGATCCCGAGCGCCTCGTGCAGCATCGTCGCCACCAGGGGAATCCGGCTGGAGCCGCCGACGAGGAACAGCCCGGCGAGCTCGGCAGGCCGCAGCCCGTCCTCGGCGAGCAGCGACTGCACCATCGCCACGCTCGGCCGCAGCACCGGCCGCATCAGGCCTTCCAGCTGCTCCCGCCCGAGCGGCACCTCCCGCCCGAGCGCCGGCACCATGATCACGGTGCCGCTGGCGCGCGACAGCATCTCCTTCGCGGCCCGCACCTGGTCCCACAGCCGGCGCCGGGTCGCCGCGTCGGTCCAGAGGGTGCCGTACGTCGCCTGCAGGAAGCCGACGACCGCCGCGTCCACGTCGAGGCCGCCGAGGTCGTTGAGGCCCGCGGACGCGAAGGGCTCGAACCCGTCCGCCCGGCGGCGCAGCAGCGTGGCGTCACAGGTGCCGGCGCCCAGGTCGTACACCATGACGACGGCACCCACTGGCACCTCCTGCGCCTCCGCGAGGAAGGTCGCGGCGGCCACGGGCTCGGGCACCAGCCGCACCCCGCCGGGGTCGAACCCGGCGAGCAGCGCCGCGTCGGTGAGCAGCGCCCGGCGGCCCGCGCCCCAGTCGGCGGGGTGGGTGAGCGTGACGTCACCCTGTTGTACGACCTGGGGGCCGGCGACCCTGGCCGCCTCGGCCGCGACCCGCCGCAGGACCGCGGCGACCAGGTCCCGGACGCCGACCTCCGCGTCGCCGAGCAGGACGGCGGTGTCCGTGATGCGGCGCTTCGGGTTGGGTTCGAGCCGCTCCGGGAAGCTGTGCGACAGGTGGGCCGCGTCGCGCCCGGTGTGCAGGCGCCCGTCGGGCCCGAGCAGCACGGCGGAGGACAGCAGCGGCGAGCCGTCGAAGAGCAGCTGCTGGACGCGCCCGTCGGCCCGTTGCAGCACCGCGATCGTCGTGGACGTGCCGAAGTCGATGCCCAGCCGGGACCGCGCACGCGTCATGGCGCGGCACAGTAACGCATCCACCCGTTCCGGCGACATCGGCCCGGGATCGCCGGCAGGCCGCGGGGCTTCGAGCTGCACGACCGCTGGGCGCACAGGCTCAGGATGCGCGGCGCTGCGGCATACTGCTGCCGTGGATCATGTGGCGCAGCGGCAGGTGATGGTCGACGCGGTCGGCGAGCAGGTCGGGCCCGGCCGGGCCGTCCGGACCGTGCGGGACCTCGACGCGGACGGGGTGCCCGTCCGGCTCTATCAGGACGGTGACGCGGCGGAGCCGCCGGTGATCGTCTACGCGCACGGCGGCGGCTGGGTCCTCGGCGACCTCACCACGCACGACGGGCTGTGCCGGCTCCTCGCCGCCGAGACCGGCTGGGCGGTGCTCGCCGTGGACTACCGGCGGGCGCCCGAGTCGCCGTTCCCGGCCGCGTTCGAGGACATCGACACCGTCTGCGGGTGGCTGCGGGTGTACGGGCGCCAGCACGGACTGGACCCCACGGCCGTCGCGGTCGCCGGTGACTCCGCCGGCGGGCTGCTCGCGGCGGTCACCGCCCGGCGGGAACGCGACGCCGGCCAGGGGCTGCTGGCGCAGGTGCTGATCTGCCCGGCACTGAGCCCCGCCATGGACTACCCGGACCTCGGCAACGACGGGCTGTGGCCGCAGGAGATGGCCGAGTTCTGGGACCTGTTCTGCCCGCCGGGCGTGGACCGGCACCAGCCGGACCTCGACCCGTTCCTCGCCGACCCGGCCGGCCTGCCGCCGGCGGTCGTCGTCACCGCCGAGCTGGACATCCTGCGCGACGAGGCCGAGCGGTACGCCGCCTTCCTCGCGTCCGCGGGCGTGCCGGTCATCGCCACCCGGTTCCAGGGAACCTTCCACAACTTCCCGAGGAAGCTGGCGCTGACGAAGGACGCCGCGGTCGCCGTCGCCCAGATCGCCGCCGCGCTGCGGGCCCTCACGTAGCGCGCCGCGACCGTACCATCGGCGCGTGCGGCACTGGTGGATCGTCCTGCTGGCCTTCGCGGGCCTGGTCGTGACCGCGCTCTTCTACGGCGGCTCCGCCGGGCCGGCAGAGACGCGGCACCGGCCGACCGCGTACTCGGACCTCGGCCGGGGCGGCGACCCCAACACCATCATGATCCGCTTCGACTGGCCGCACGAGGGCTGGTGCTCCGGCCAGTTCACCATCGCCGCCGCGGAGACGTCGACCGAGGTCCGCGTCGGCGACGTCGTCAGCAGGACGCCACGCGCCGGCGGGGCCTGCGCCGGCCTCGGCTCCGACGGTCAGACGGCCTGGGACTCGCTGACGCTGTCCAAGCCGCTCGGCGACCGCCGGGTGGTCCGCGCCGACGACGGGGCCGCCCTGCCGTACCTCCGCCGGGGCCCACCGGACTGAAGTGGCATGAACGTGCGAGTCGCCCGCGGCGGCGCCGGGCCATGCTCCTCGGTATGGCTTACGCATACCCGCCGCAGCAGGCGTACGCGATGCGCACCACCGCACCCGCCTCGCTGCACGTCGTCGCGATCTTCCAGTACCTCGGCGGCCTCCTCATGCTGGGGATCGCCGCGCTCTTCGCCCTGGCCGCCTCGGAGATGACCAAGCAGCTCGGCGGTCGCCTCGGCACCTACGACGCGTCCGTCACCTCCGCCGTCGCGGTCGTCGTCGCCGTCTTCGCCGGGGTCGGCCTGATCGCCATCATCCTCGGCCGCAAGGTCCAGCGCGGCCGCAACTGGGCCCGGATCCTGCTCACCGTGCTCAACGTCCTGAGCCTCGCCTCGGTCGCGTGGCAGGCCTACTCCACGTCGCTGCTCACCGTGTCGACGATCGTCAGCGCCGCCTTCCCGGCCCTGTTCCTGATCCTGCTCAACACCCGCGCCGCCCGCTCCTGGTGCCACCACCGCACCTACTGAGCGGCAGGCGGCAATTCGCTCGCGGCCCGGGCGCGGCGGGCGGAGCATGTGGTGCTTGAGCAGCGAGTGGTACTACGACAGCCCGTCCACGGTCGCCGGGGCGCTGCAGCGCGGCCTCGGCGGCGACCGGGTCGCGATCGACGGGCTCCGGGAGTACGTCCGGCACGGGGCGGACCGGGTCGACGCGCTGGAGGAGATGGCCACGGCGTGGCCCGCCGAGCTGTGGGACGACCTGCTGCCCGTGGCCGCGGACCGGCTCCGTCCCGCCGCCACGACCCGCCTGGCCGCGTGATGCGGCGGTACGAGTACGTCGGGCCCGCCGAGCTGCGTGACCTGCCACCCGTGGACGTCGCCGGGATCCGGTCCCGCGACGACCTCGCCGCGTGGCTCGCGACCCGCCCGCGCGGGGAGCTCGCCGAGCCGTTCACGTTCGTCGTCGACCTCGGCGGCACGCTCCGGCTCGCCCCGCGGCGCAGCGAGCACGTCGCCTGCGCCGTCGGCCGGCCCGTCCTCGCCGCGGGAGAGATGGGATTCGCCACGGGGGAGCCGGGGTCCGCGGCGGGCTGGCGCGTCGACCGGGTGAGCAACCAGTCCACCGGCTACTGCCCCGACCCGGAATGCTGGCCGGCCGTCGCGGCCGCCCTCGACGCGGCCGGCACGCCCCACCCGGGCGGGTTCACCGACGCCGTGCTCTTCCGCCGCTGTACGAGCTGCGGCCAGCGCAACATCGTGCACGACGGCGACTTCGCCTGCGCCGTCTGCGACGCCCCGCTCCCGGTCGACGGGTGACGCCGCCGGGGCGGTCAGCCGACCGTGGCGGGGTGGGCGGCCCGCACGTGGGCGGCGAGGTCCGCGGCCGGCATGGGGCGGCCGAAGTGGTAGCCCTGCGCGTAGCGGTAGCCGAGCCGGCGCAGCACCCCCGCCTGGGCCTCGGTCTCGACGCCCTCGGCGACGGCGCGCAGGCGCAGGCCGTCGCTGATGCCGATGAGGGCCTCCGCGATCACCGAACGGTCGCCCCGGTCGGTGATGTTGTCGACGAACGACTTGTCGACCTTCAGCAGGTCGACGGGGCAGGTGCGCAGCAGGCCGAGGGACGAGTGGCCGGTGCCGAAGTCGTCGAGGGCGACGTTGACGCCGAGGCGCTTGAGCTGGTGCAGCTCCTCCAGGCCGGACCCGCCGTCGAACACGGCCGTCTCGGTGACCTCGACGGTGAGGTGGCGGGGGTGCAGGCCGACGCTGTGCAGGGTCGCCTGGACCTGCGCGGCGAAGCCGGCCTCGCGCAGCTGCCGCGGTGACACGTTCACCGACACGTACTCCAGCCCGTCGGGGCCGAGCTCGTCGCGCCACCTGGCGGCCTGCCGGCACGCCTCGGTGAGGACCCACTGGCCGACGGGGACGATGAGGCCGGTGCGTTCTGCGGCGGGGATGAACAGGTCGGGGCGCACCATGCCGCGCTCCGGGTGCTGCCACCGCACGAGCGCCTCCACGGCGACGGTGCGGGCGTCCGACAGCCGCACGATCGGCTGGTAGTGCAGGCGCAACTGCCCGGTGTCCAGCGCGACCCGCAGGTCGGCGGCGGTGCGGGCCTGCTCGGCGCTGTGCTGGTCCAGGCACGGCGCATACGTGACGCGCCGCCCCTTGCCCTGCGCCTTCGCCTCGTACATGGCGACGTCCGCGCGCCGCAGCAGCTCCTCCGCGGTCGCGTCGCCGGCGTGCAGGGCCAGGCCGATGCTCGCCTCGACGACGAGGGCGTGGCCGGCGGCGTCGAGTGGGCGGCGCAGCTCGGCCGCCACGGTGTCCAGGACGTGCAGCGCGTGCTGCTCGCCGGCGGTGGGGAAGACCAGCGCGTACTCGTCGCCGCCGAGCCGGGCGACCAGGCCGCCGTCCAGTTGCAGGCACTCCAGCCGCGCCGCGACCGCGGTCAGCAGCGCGTCGCCGACGGCGTGCCCCAGGTCGTCGTTGATGCCCTTGAAGTCGTCCACGTCGACCAGCGCGACCGCGACCGCGTCCTGACCCGCGTCGAGGATCTCGCCGGTGTACTGCATGAGCAGCCGACGGTTCGCCAGCCCGGTGAGTGCGTCGTGGGTCGCCTGCCAGGCGAGGGTCTGCTGGTACTCCTCCAGCTCCCGCAGCCGGCTGTCGAGCGTGTCGACGAGGACGGCGTTGTCGCGCAGCGCCGCCGCCTGCCGGGCCGCGACGAGCAGGACCAGCACGACGGTGCCCAGGGCGACCCCGAGCACGTCGTCGCCACCGGCGGCCGCGTCGGCGAGCAGCAGCACCCCGGTGGCGAAGACCGCCAGGTAGGGCACCAGCGGCCGGCGCTCCCGCCGCACCGCCGCCGGCGGCTCGACCCCGGCCGCCCGCCGCTGCCGGTCCGCGGCCAGGCACAGGATGAAGCAGGTCAGGGGCAGCACGACCGGCGTGCCGTTGAGGTGCGGGCGGTCGGTCAGCAGCGGCGTCAGGGCGCCGCCGGTCGCGCCGCCACCGCCGGCGAGGGCGAGCAGGTAGAGGGCCTTGCGGTCGAGCGGGCCGGTGCCGGTGAACGCCACCTTGATGAACGCGAACACGCACACCGACCCGGTCGCGACGATCGCGATGACGGCCCACGTGCCGCTGGTGTTGCCGCCGGACCACGTCTCCCAGTGCCGGAAGATGAAGTGCCAGGCGAAGGTGATCACCGTGACGAGGACGGTCGCGGTGTCGAGGCCGAAGCGCAGCCACTCGCCCCGGCTGCGGTGGGCGCCCGGGATCCGCAACAGGCCCCACAGCATCACCACCAGGCCCATCAGGTACACCGCCGCGGTGAGGCCACTCACGTGCTGGGGCGCGACCAGGCGCAGGAGCATGTCGACGCCGTTGCTGGCGCCGCCGAGGCCGATGAAGACCATGCCGAGCCCCACGTGCCGCCAGAAGCGGCGAGCGCCGGGCGCCATCCCCTCCGCCGCGCTCGTCGTCCAGCAGGCCCACACCGCGCACCCGACGGCCAGGGGGACCGCGAGCCAGCTCACCAGGGCCGGCGTCGTCCGCGCCAGCCCCACCAGGAACCACGCCTCCGCGACGACCAGCACGACGGCCGCGCCGATCAGCAGACCGGTCGGACGCCAGACCGCCACACCTCTCACACAGGTCGGCATCGGCCGGGTGACCGGGATCATGAACCAAATCTCAGCCGGCGCTCAGCGGATCCACAGATTCGTGACGCACAGTTGGAGGAACGTCCCGCCCGGTCACTGGAGGCATCCGATGGGTCTCGTTCTCGGCATCGTGAGTCTGGTGCTGCTGGTGGTGCAGCTGTTGCTGATAGCGCGCGCCATCCTCGACTGGAGTGTGGTCCTGGCCGGTCCGTCGGCGCAAGGCTCGATCCGCTCGCGGGTGTCCGCGGGCGTGTTCGCGGTCACCGAGCCGATCCTGGCGCCGGTCCGGCGCGTGCTGCCGCCGCTGCGCCTCGGCGGGGTCGGGATCGACCTCGCGTTCATCGTCGTCTTCCTGTCGATCATCGTCCTGCGAGCGGTCATCGGCATGATCTGACTCGCACCGCACGACGCCCGCCCGCCTTCCGGCGCGGCGGGCGTTTTCGTGTCCGTGGATGGGCCGGATCGACGGCCGTAGCAAATGTCAAGTATTGACAGAACTCGGGGCAGCGACCAACCTCTCCAGCAGGAAGCCCGCCAGCTTCCTTCCCTCGGCGATCGGCGCGCCGCGGTCACAGGGACACTCACCGCGGCTGTGCCGTGGCATCCGAACGGAGCGTTTGTGAGAAGACTGCGGTTCAGCGCACTGCTGGTGGCGGTCACCGCGGCGGTCACCACGGCCGTCGCCGGCCTGCCCGCGCCGCCGGCTCAGGCGGCCGTGCCGGCGGACCTGACCACGCTGGTCAACCCGATGATCGGCACCCAGAAGGAGGGCAACACCTTCCCGGGTGCGGCGCTGCCGTTCGGCATGGTGCAGGTCAGCCCGGACACCGGCCACGGCACGGGGTACAACTACGACCACGGCAAGGTGTGGGGCTTCTCCAACACCCACCTGTCCGGCGTCGGCTGCCCCGTGATGGGTGAGGTGCCGCTCATGCCGACGATCGGCGCGGTCAACTCCGCCGACCCCAACGCCTACGGCCAGACGCTCAACCACGCCCAGGAGCAGGCGACCGCCGGCTACTACCGGCTCGCCACCCCCAACGGCGTCACCACCGAGCTGACGGCGACGCTGCGCAGCGGCTGGCAGCGGTACACCTTCCCGTCGAGCACCCAGGCCAACGTGCTGTTCAACACCGCGCAGGCGCGGGGCAGCGGCACCGGCGCGCAGTCGTCGTCGATCTCGATCGTCGGCAGCGACACCGTCGAAGGGTCCGTGACGACCGCCGGGTTCTGCGCCTCGGCGCCCGCGCACACCGTGTACTTCTCGGCCAAGTTCAGCCGGCCGTTCGCCTCCTTCGGCACCTGGTCCGGCACCACGTTCACCGGCGGCAGCCGCGCCTCGTCCGGCAGCGGCGCGAAGGGCGGCTGGGTCCGCTTCGACACCTCGTCCGACCGGGTCGTGACGGCGAAGGTCGGCCTCTCGTACACCGGGATCGCCGGAGCCCAGGCCAACCTCAGCGCCGAGACCAGCGCCGCCGGCTTCAACTTCGACACCATCCGCAACGCCGCGCGCGACACGTGGAACGCGAAGCTGCACAAGGCCGAGGTCGACGGCGGCACGACCGACCGGCAGGTGGCGTTCTACACGTCGCTGTACCACTCGCTGCTGCACCCCAACCTGTCCGGCGACGTCGACGGCTCCTACCGCGGCTTCGACAACGTGGTGCGGACCGCGTCCGGGTTCACGCCCTACCAGACGTTCTCGCTCTGGGACACGTACCGCGCGCAGAACCAGCTCGTCGCGCTGCTCGAGCCGCAGGTCGCCCGGGACTACGGGCTGTCGCTGCTCGCCGTGGACCGCGAGCTCGGCTGGCTGCCGAAGTGGTCCCTCGCCAACACCGAGACCAACACGATGACCGGCGACCCGGTCACCCCGTTCCTCGTCGACCTGTGGGCGCGCGGCCTGCTCGGCGGCTACGAGTCACAGGTGTACGCGGCGCTGCGCAAGAACGCGCTCGGCGTACCCACCAACATCAACGGCCGCAACGGCAACCCGTACTACGCGTCGCTGGGCTACATCCCGACCGGCGTCACGTGCGGCCCGGTGCTGCCGATGGACCACGACTGCAAGTTCCCGAGCTCCGCCACCCTGGAGTACGCGGCCGCCGACTCCTCCCTCGCCATCATGGCGCGCGGCCTCGGCAACACCGCCGACGCCACCATGTTCGAGGCGCGCGGGCAGAACTACCGCAACCTGTTCGACCCGTCGATCGGCTTCTTCCGCCCGCGCAACGCCAACGGCGTGTGGGGCTCCCCGTACTCGCCGACCGACGGCTCGCACACCTTCCACGAGGCGGGCGCCTACCAGTACCAGTGGCTCGTCCCGCAGGACCCCGACGGCCTGGTCTCCCTGCTGGGCGGCAAGACCGCGGCGAACAACCGGCTCGACAGCTTCTTCGCCTACAACAACCTGCTGACCGACCCGTCGGGGACCGCGCACAACACCTGGGTCAACGGCGCCTACGACTACTACAGCTTCACCACGTACAACCCGAACAACGAGCCCGACCTGCTCGCGCCGTACACGTACCTGTGGACCGGGCAGCCGTACAAGACCTCCACGGTGCTGCGGGCCGCCTACACCCTCTTCACCAACGGCCCCAACGGCGTCACCGGCAACGACGACCTCGGCACGATGTCGGCGTGGTACGTGTTCTCGTCGCTGGGCCTGTACCCGCTGATGAACGGCGCCAACTTCTACGGGGTGAGCACGCCGCAGTTCCCGTCGGCGAAGGTGACGATCGGCTCGTACGGCAGCCAGCAGGGCGGGGTCCTGAACATCACCGCCCCGTCGGTCAGCGACAGCAACCGCTACATCGGCACCGCCACCCTGAACGGCACCGGCTTCAGCCGCACCTGGCTGTCGCAGGCGGACATCGCGCACGGCGGCAACCTCGCCTACACGGTGACGGGCACCCCCGGCTCGTGGGGCACCGGCGCCGGCGACACCCCGCCGTCGTCGAACCACACCGCCCTTCCCGCCCCCGCGGTGAACCTGGCGGCCGGCAAGCCCGCCACCGGCTCCACCGCGTGCGCCGCTGACGAGTCCCCGTCGAAGGCCGTCAACAGCAGCGTGACCGGCGGCAACACCGACAAGTTCTGCTCCACGGTCGCCGGCGCCTACCTGCAGGTCGACCTCGGGTCCGCCGCGTCGCTGAACAAGATCGTGGTCAAGCACGCCGGCGCCGGCGCGGAAACGGCCAACCTGAACACCAAGGCGTTCAACCTGCAGCTGTCCACCGACGGCAGCACCTGGTCGACCCCCGTCACCGTCACCAACAACGCCGACCCGGTCACCATCCACCAGTTCGCGTCGACGTCCGCCCGGTACGTCCGGCTCAACGTCACCACCCCGACGCAGACCACCGACGGGGCGACGCGCATCTACGAGCTGGAGGCGTACGGCTCGGCGACCGTCCCGGTGAATCTGGCCCTGAACCGGCCGGCCACGGGCTCCACCGCGTGCGCCGCCACCGAAGGCCCCGAGAAGGCCGTCAACGGCAGCGTCTCCGGCGGCAACACCGACAAGTTCTGCTCCGGCGTCGCAGGCGCCTGGCTGCAGGTCGACCTCGGCTCGGTCCGCGCCCTGACCCGCTTCGAGGTCGCCCACGCCCAGGCCGGCGGCGAGCCCGCCGACTACAACACGAAGGCCTTCACCATCCAGGTCTCCAACGACGGCACCACCTGGAGCACCCCGGTGACGGTCACGAACAACACCGCCGCGAACACCACCCACCCGGTGGCGCTCTCGGCCCGCTACGTCCGCCTCAACACCACCACCCCCACCCAGACCACGGACACCGCAACCCGTATCTACGAGCTGCGCGCGTTCGGCTGAGCCCCCAGGGGCGGGGGAACCGCCCCGGCGTGATCCTGTTCGGGAGACCACGCCGGGGCGCCTCGCTGTTCAGGCGGCGGCGATGACGAACCCGTGCCCGGCGCCGTGCCGTAGCCGCGGGGTCCATGAGTCAGCGGCCACGCCGTGGGCGACCGCGTGTCGAAACGCCTCGAGGGCGGTGATGACGCCGTCGCCGTCGTTGTCCGCCGAGCCGTCGTGGAGCCCGCTGATCAGCGCGTGGGTGAACCTCGGGAGCCCGCCGGGCGGATAGGAACCGACCATCCACGTCCTGGTAACGTCGACGGCGACGCTCAGCAGGTCGGCGAGGCGCATGCCGTCGCTTTCGTCGGTGGTGCAGACGTCGAGGATCGCCAGCTGGCGCCGGGCCCGGCACGCGTCAAGCCGGGTCCGCAGCCACTGGACGCCGACCCCGGCGACCGCGTCCGGCCCGTCGAGGTCACGCAGCACGTGACCGGCCAGATAGAGGACCACCTGATCGGTGTACGTGCGATCGGACAGGAACTCGCCGATCGCCTGGCGGATCCGTTGCGGGTCACGGTCGACCGTGCTGGTCACGGCGAACCCGCCGATCGACGGATCGCCGAGCGCCTCCGACATCGCGGCGAGGTTCTCCCGCATGGCGAAGGTGTCGCCGTACCACTCGTCGTCGGACCCGACGTTGCCGACCACCAACGCGAACCGTCCGCTGCCCAACCGCCGCCGACCGCCGGCCGCCGAGGCGGTCCACTGGATGGCGATGTCGGTGGCGAGCGCGGCGGCATTGTCGCGGTTGTCCGCGCGGTGCTCGCCGATGAGACCGATGACGAAGGGTTTGCCGTCCGGGGCGAGGCCGTAGTCGAGTCGTTCGGCGTGCAGCTCCGCGGCGCGGTCGGCGTCGATGCGGGAGGTCGACGGGTCCGCGAGCTTCGTCTCCATCCTCGTGGTGAACGACTCGATGCCGCCGACGTCCCACGACTCGGCCGACGCCAGGATGTGGAAGCCCTGTGACGGGTGGTGCGAGGCAGCCGCCAGCGTGAGCAGCTCAGCCAGGGCGGGCGGGCCCCACCGGTTCATCACCAGGAAGAGCCGGCGCGTGCTGCGGTGCCGTTCGATGAACCACAACGCGGCACGCAGCGCTTCGCTTCGGGCTTGCGGGTCGTCCTCGTCGTCGACGGCGAGCCCGACGTGCGGCAGTGCGAAGAGCGGGGCCAGGCCGCCGCCGTGGTCGAGGAGGAGGACCTGCACCTCGTCCGGGGTGTTCGTCAGAGCGAGGGACAGCACCAGCGAGACCAGGACGTCGACGCGCCCGGTGTACGGCATGCCGACGATCGCCACGTTGCCGGTCGTGAGGTCGAGCTCCAGCGGCTCGTAGCCGGTGCCGTCCTTGCGGGCCACGCTGCCGGCGATGCCGGCGGCCTTGCCCCAGAGGGCCTGGGAGCCGGCGGTGAGGCCGCGGCCCTCGACGACGCGGCGGGGGCCGAGTAGGTCCAGCAGCGCCGGCTGCGCGGACGGGGCCGGCGCGGCGATCCAGGGTCTCGGGCCGGCGAGTCCGGACATCCGTGCGACCAGCCATTCGGCGACGGTGTCGCGCCTCGGAGGGGCGAGCGGCAGGAACGTCACGGCGCCCCGGAACTGTTGCGGCTCGCTGGAGCGAGTCGTGAAGGTGCCGAATCCGGGCAGCGCGTTCGGTTCGAGTCGCATCTCGAACCCCAGATGCTCCGGCAACCCGGGCGACCGGAAGTCGTGGGATCCGTCCGTCAGCAGGACGTGGAGACCGGCGTCGTCGGCGTTGAAGAGCCGGCCGACAAGACTGTCCGGGTGTGGTGGGAGGTTCAGGTATTTATCGATGACGATGACCAGCTTCGGCCGGTTCGCGGGCATGTGCAGGCGGCGGTCCAGTTCGCGGCCGATGTCGTCGGCGAGCCGTCCGGCGCTGATCGGGGTGAGCGGGCCGGGGATGACGCCGACGGTGTGTGGCAGGTCCTTCAGGCCGGCGAACGTCCGTGCGCCGGACGCGCCGACGAGGAGCAGCTCCAGCTCGTGCGGCGGGTGGGCCGCGGCGAGCGCGAGGACGATCGTGCGCAGCAGCTGGCGTCGGCCGGTGTAGGCGGGAGCGATGATCCACCCGTGCGGGCCGTGCCGCTCCAGGTCGAGCGTGACTGGCCTGCCGGCGTTGTCGACGCCGAACGGGACTGGGACGAGGCGGCCGTCCAGGTGTTCGTCCCACATCGGGAACGCGCCGAGGAGGTCGGTCAGCGGGACCGGTGCGTCCTCCAGATCCGCGTCCGAGGACTCAGGGCCAGCCAGGCGGTCCAGCAGCGCCAGGGCCGACGCCGCCGCGTCCGAGCGCACGAAACCGAGTGCGTTGCGGATGGCGTCGAGGTCGGCGCCGGGGAGTTGGCCCAGTTCGGCCAGGCGCTGGACCGCCGCATTGGACGGCAGGAGGGCGATCGCCTCGTCCATCTCCGTGTCGAGGCGCAGGGCCGGGTCCGGCTGGCGGTCGAGGCGGCCCCGCATCGCGACGAACCAGTCCTTCGACAGGCCGGCCTCGGTGCGGGAGTCGGCGGCGGCGTCGTCCAGCCACCGCAGCGCTGCCGGCGGGTCGATGATGCCGATGGCGGTGAGCCGCTGCGCCTGCTCCAGGAACGGGTGGGCGCCCCAGACGCCGGGGCGGTCGCAGTACCGTTCGAGCAGCAGCGCCACCTGCACGGCGCGGTCCGGGCCGTAGGTGGTGCGCAGGCTGATGAGCAGGTGGCGACGCAGGTCGTCGTCGATCTCGTACAGGTCGCCGCCGAGCTCCTTGAACAGCGGCGACGTCAGCAGCGCGGCCTCCACCGACCACGGCAGGTCGTGCGGCGGGTCGACGAAGAAGTTGATCCGCAGCAGGTTGAGCAGGGTCGGGTCGACGGCGACGGGGACGGCGGCGTGGCAGGCCAGCTCGATGGCTCCCGGCGGGAGGGCCGCGCGGGCCTCGGCGAGCCTGGCGGCCGCCGTCGACACCCGGTCGAAGACGGTCACAGCGGACGCTCCAGCGGGACGGGGTGGCCGCGTAACGCGTCGACGGCGCTGTACATGCCGGCGCGGGTCAGCGGGTACATCGGCACGTGCCGGGCGATCTGGCCGGCGGTCGTGCCGGGCCAGCGGTCGGAGGCGACGGGGTTGAGCCAGGCGAGGCGGGCACCGCGACGCAGCACCGACAGGGCGAAGGCCACGGTGTCGAACAGCCGGGTCGTGACGAACGCGCCGCGCAGCGCCCCGGCGTCGCTGATCGCGGCGACCACCGTGGCGGGCGTGACGCCGGAGAGCAGGTCGGCGACGGGCCATGAGGTGAGCATCTCGGGGTCGCGGTACACCCGGCCGGTGTTCAGCGGCGGGACGCGGTCGAGGATCGGGTCGAGGTCCGCGGCGAGCGTGCCCGGCAGCGACGCCAAGGCACTGCGGTCGCGGCTGCGGCCGGGGGTGTTGCGGAAGTAGGCGACGGTGATGTCGTCGAGGCGCCCGGCGCGCACGACGGAGCCGACGACGTGGTCGACGAACCCGTGGTAGGGCGCCATGGAGCCGTCGCGGTCGACGAGCAGCAGCAGCCGGGCCGCGTTGACCCGGCGGGGCACCAGGACCGGGCCTTCGGCGAGGCCGGTGCGGGCGAAGCGGTCGACGGTCGCGTCGACGTCGACCTCGGTCAGCGGGCCGCGGCGGACGGGGCGCCGCAGCCGCCGCCAGATCTGCGCGACGTCCCGCTCGGCGACCGGGTACTGCGGCCGGACGACGAGGAACGGCGACGTCATGCCGGAGTGGGGCGGCTCGGCCGGGCCGGCGTGGCGCGGCGGTACCACGACGGTCAGCTCCTCCTCGACCTGCTCGGGAGCGGGTGCCGCGGTGGGAGCATCGATGCCCGGTGCGGTCTGTGCGGCCCGCTCACCGAGGGCGACGTCGGCCGGCTTGGACGGGGAAGGGGTGTCGGCGGTGGGCCAGTCCGGCAGCCGTACCAGATGCATCGTGGCGTTGATCAGCTCCGCGTCGCGGGGTGACTTGGCCCAGAGCGTGACGCACAGGGCCCGCAGCTTCGCGGGGGAGTCGAGGCCGTGCCCGGCGGCGAGGGCGGTCCGCAGGGCGGCGCAGTCGTCGACGCCGAGCGGCAGGCCACGCCGGCGCAGCCGGGTGACGAGATCCCGGACGAACGACGGCATCGGGGCGGTCACGGTGCGCTGAGCCGTTCCCTGGCCTTGAGCTGGTCGTCGCGCTGTTTGATCAGCGCGCCGCCGTTGGGCAGCGTGTGCAGCCTGGCGGGGTCGGCGTCGTCGGCCTGCAGGCAGTCGGCCCAGTCGAGCAGCTCGCTGAGGCCGGGCGCGCGGTTGAGGCCCATGCCCCGCAGGCGGCGTACCACCTCGATCGCGTTGTGCCGCAGGCTTTGGCTGCGGATGCCGTGCATCTGCAGGATCGCGTCGAGGCTGTCGTCGGGGAACTCCACGAAGTGGAAGACGCAGCGGCGCAGGAAGGCGCCCGGCAGCTGCTTCTCCTCGTTGTTCGTGACGATGATGATCGGGCGCAGGTCCGCGCGGTCCGGTGGGACCAGGTGCCGGGCGCCGGGGACCTCGTCGATGTCGAAACGCAGCTCGTCGAGCTCGCGGAGCAGGTCGTTGGGGAAGTCGAGGTCGGCCTTGTCGATCTCGTCGATGAGCAGCACACAGCGGCGGCCGTAGGAGGCCCGCACGATGGCCCGGCCGAGGGCGCCGAAGCGCACGTAGGCCGCCTGGTCCGGCAGGGGCGCGCCGCCGACGCCGCCGAGCTGTGCGTCGGAGAGCCGACGGACGGCGTCGAAGATGTACAGCAGGTCCCGGCCGCGACTGGTCGACTTGATGTGCGCCTGCTCCAGCGGCAGCCCGAGCCGGTACGCGACGGCGTGCGCCAGCCGGGTCTTGCCGACGCCCGGGTCGCCCTGCAGCAGCAGCGGCCGGCCGAGGGTGATCGCGACGTTGACCGCCTCGCAGAGCTGAGGTGTCAGCAGATACGGCTCCGGACGCATCTGCCGCACCGGCGGATCCTGTTCGGCGATCGGGTGGACCTCGACGTCCTCGATGTCCTGCACCTCCGGTGCCGGCCGGTCGGCCCTGAGGCGCATCGAGGTGTCGACGGTGTGGACGTACAACGTCAGCTCACCTTCTCCAGCCAGTGCCGGAATCGTTGCGGGTGCGGATCCTTGCGCAGCGCGCCGATGCTCTTGTCGAGCGCGCCGTAGGTGAGCAGGACGTCGAGGACCCCCGCGACGGTCGCCTCCTGTTCGACGTAGCGGCTCCACGGCGCGAGGAGCTGGCGGTCCCATCGCATCTCCATCAGGGCGTCGGAGACCCACGCCGAGACGTCCTCGTTGCCGAACACCGGCTCGGCCAGGTCGATGACGCCGTCGAGGCACAGGGGTCCGGGTGCGCCGGTGAGGATCAGCACGAACCACTGGTCGAGCTGGGGGCAGTTGTCGCGGACCCCCTGCCAGAAGTCGCGGACCACGGCCAGCGGCGCGTGATCGACGCGGACCGACCAGATCCGGCCGCCGTCGTCCGGGTCCGGCAGTTGCTGCAGGACCTGCTTGACCCGCAGATCCGGCTGCGCGAACTCGGGCAGCAGCGTCAATGTGCCGACGTGTTCGGCCTCGCCGAGAAGGTGCTGCAGCCAGGTGCTGAACTTGCTGACCAGGATGTCCTCGCGCGAGGCCAGGCTGATGGCGTGCAGTCCCGGCGGCTGGCGGACGACCCGGTGCACGACCGTCTTCCTGATCGCCTCCAGGTCGAAGTAGGTGGAGTCCAGGACGCGGACGTTCGGCGGCACCGCCAGACTGGACGCGACCTCGGCGGACCGGCCGTGCTGTTCGGCGAACCGCTTGACGAGGGCGTTGCCCGCCCGATCCTCGATCACGGCGTCGACGAGCGCGTCCAGCCAGCCCTCGGCCTTCGCCTGCCGCAGCAGCCGGAACACGACCGCGTCGAGCCCGACGTCACCGACGATCGCCGCCAGGTCGTGTCCGGCGTAGTACACCACCATTTCGACCTGAGACCAGCTGGTGTACGCGTCACGCATCGCGGCGGCGAACTGCAGGACCTGCGGGCGTTCGATGCCGCACCTCCTCAGAACGCGGCGAGGGCCGGCGGCAGGGCGCGCCGGCCGGTCAACGGACTGGAGATGCGGCACCACCTTCGATCGACTGGCCGGAGCGACTGTCACTGTACGACAACGCTGCGTGTGCCAGATCCCCCCAACCGGTCGACACAGTGACATGTCGTCCCGCCGGCGGCCGTACAAGCGGATCGCCCTCCGACCGTCACCCGTCGTCGAACGCGAACGCCCGGGCGGCGGCCACCTGATCGGCGCGGCGCTTCACCAGCATGCCGAGCGACGGCAACAACGGCAGGTTGGCCGGGCGGACGCCGACGGTTTGCTGGTAGGCGACCCAGTCGAGCAGCTCGCTGAGGCCGGGCTTGCGCTCGAGGTTCATCGCCCGCAGGCGGAGGAACACGCGGATCGCGTGCCATCGCAGGTCCGGGTCGTCGATGCCGTGCAGGGCGAGGATCTGGTCGAGCGTCGCCGGGTCGTCCGGCGGCTCGACGATATGGGTCACGCAGCGGCGCAGGAAGCCGCTCGGGAGTGCCCGCTCCTCGTTGTTCGTGATGATCACGATCGGGCGGAGGTCAGGCCGGTCGGCCGGCACCCCGTACGACTCGCCCGGCGCCTCGGCGATCTCGAAGCGCAGGTTCTCGAGGACGCGTAGGAGCTCGCTGGGGAAGTCGGGGCCCGAGCGGTCGATCTCGTCGATGAGGAGCACGGACCGGCGGCCGTGCATGGCCCGGACGATCGTGCGGCCCAGCGGACCGAACTGGACGTAGGCGTGCGGAGGTGCGAGGTGACCCGTCTGGGCGTCGGCGAGGCGGCGGACGGCGTCGAACTCGTACAGCAGGTCGCGGCCGCGGGTGCCGAAGTCGACGGGGATCTGCTCCAGCGGAAGTCCGAACTCGTACGCGACGGCGTGGGCCAGGCGGGTCTTCCCGACGCCGGGCTCGCCCTGCAGCAGCAGCGGCCGACCGATGGCGATCGCCGCGTTGACGACCTCAGCCAGTGCCGGAGACATCAGATACGGCTCACGGTGGACGACCACCATCGGTGGGTCCGTCGCGGCAACAGGTCCTGCCCCGGCGGCCTCGATCTCCCGCTGCGGCGGCTGCGGCCCGTCGCCGACGGCTGTCCGGGTGGCGAGGTGGCGCGTTGTCCGCCGGGCCGGTTCGGGCGGGCGGACGTGCGGCACCGCGGCCGGCGGTGCGGGCACCGGGATCACCGGCATGGCCGGCATGGCCGGCACGGCAGGCACGGCAGGCCTGTGCGCGGCCGCGAACTGCTTGACCAAGCGGTTGCCGGGCCGGTCGGCGATGACGGCGTCGATCAGCTCGTCCAGCCAGCCCTCGGCCGCGGCGGCGCGGATCATCTCGAAGATCACGTCCTGCAGACCCTGGTCGCCGACGATGGCGGGCAGGTTCCTCTCCATGACGAAGTACACCATCTGGTCCAGGTCGGACCGTTTCGTGTACGCGTCGCACATGGCCGCCATGAGCTGCCGCTGCATCGCGCGCTCCGGGTCGATGTGGCACCACCTGCCGCACGGTGAGGCCCGGCGGCGGCACCGCCGGATCGCGTCGATCGGGATCGGAAGTGCCTGCCACTGTACGACATCTGTCCGTCCGGCGGCTCCTCCGTGTCGGGAGTGGGGCGTCACCGCCACGCTTCCGCCGCCATCGACGCGTACTTGCTCGCGGCCGACGGCGCGGTTCGGCTCCGGCGCGCGGGCAGCGGCGACGTCGACGTGCTGCCCGCCGCCGACGTGGTCCGGCTCAAGCCGGTGACGGCGTGCCGGGCAGCTCCAGTTCGTAGTGGTCGCCGACGCGGTGGAAGCCCAGGCGGCCGTAGTACGGGGCGAGCATGCCGGGTGGGGTGCGGACGCGGTGGAAGCCGCGGGCGGTGAGCAGGCCGCTGCTGCGGAAGACGAACTCGCCGGGGCTGAGGTCGCGGAAGCGTTTCGTGACGTAGTCGAGCTCGATCTGGGCGACGCCCTCGGCGTCGGGGCCGTCGGCGGGGCGCAGGAAGAGGACGCCGACGACCTCGTCGGCGCGGGTGATGAGGAAGGCGGCGCGGTCGGGGTTGTCGTCGAACCGGAACGACGGGTTGAACTTCGCCAGGTCCGCCCAGTGCACGCGCAGGACGTGGGCGAGGAACGTGTCGTCGGTGCCGACCTGCACGACGGTGTAGGTGGCCTCGTCGTGGCGGGTCCGCAGCATCTTGTACAGGTGGTAGGTGTTGATGGCCGTCATCGCCGCGTTGAGGCCGACCATCGGCCAGACACTCAACGCGGCGTTGTAGACGACGAGGACGACGGACCCGATCAGGTTGAGCACCCGCAGGCGCAGGAGACGGGCCTGGGACAGCGACCAGACGAGCACCGCCGAGCCGGCCCAGCCGAGGTAGTCGAGCCAGTCCACCGGTGCAGGATAGATGGTTCAGGACATGGTGTACGGCGTGTGCCGCTGTTCGAGGGAGCCGTAAGGGTCGCGGGAGCGGTTCTTCGCCGCGTCGGTGCGCAGGTCGGCGAGGTGCTGGGCGAGCGCGACCATCGTCATCGTCGGGTTCCACGACCCGCCGCGCGGCCACAGCGACCCGCCGGTGACGTAGACGTTGTCGACGCCGCGCGGGCGGTAGTCCAGGCCGACGGGGGCGTCGTCGTGCTCGCCGATCCACATCGTGGAGCCCTCATGGACCAGGGCTGGGACCCGGATCTGGTCGGTCGGCGGGCGGTGCGGCAGCCAGCGGCCGTGCCGGCCGTCGGGGTCGACGTGCCAGTACTCGACCCGCTCGGCGCCCTTCGGGGACAGGACCTCCTCCAGCATCGCGAACGTCGCCGTGTCCATGGTGTCCCAGGTGGCGCCGTCCCGGTCGTTCTGCACGACCTGCAGCAGCACGTTGGTGGTGGGGTCCTCGGCGTCGGGCCCGTCGGGGTGGCGGTGCAGCCAGTTGTCGGGGTTGTCGGCGTCGAGCTCGCCGAGGACCGCGCACACGAAGACCACGTGGTCGGTCGACGTGCGCAGCTGCTCCGGGGTGGCGGTCGCGACGACGTCCGGCATGTGGCGGGCCGCGGTCTGCGCGTTGGCCTGCGGGTCGCGGTCGGCGAGGACGGTGAGCTGCACGTGGAACTGGCCGTGGCTGCCCTCGTCGAGGCCGGCGAGGTAGATGGCGCCGAGCTCCAGGTCGGCGATCTCGCCGTGGAACGGGTAGTCCTGGCGCGGCACCCGGGCGACGACGGCGCTGATGAAGTGCGCGGTGAACCGCTCTCCGGCGTGCCGCAGCTGCGGGAACGAGTTGAGCATCAACGTCGTCGGCGGCAGCGTGCCCATGGCGAGGACCACGTCGGCGTCGCCGACGGTGATCATGCCGCGGCTGGTGTCGAGCGCGGTCGCCCGGCCGTCCTGTGACACGATCCGCCGCACGGTGCAGTCGGTGAGGATGTGCAGCGGGCTGCCGTGCCCCTCGACGGCGAGCCGGCGCTGCCGGTCGACGAGGCCGAGCAGCGGGCCGGGCGTGGCGAACTTGTCGAAGTCCAGGCCGTGCAGCTGCGGCGCGCCGACCGCCAGGGGCGCGGGCATGACCCGGGTCGCGGCCGGGATCCGGTGCAGGTCCTCGGCGAGGCGGTCGGTGAGCCGGTGCTGCAGCGCGCCGAAGACGGGGCGGAAGCCGGGCGGCGGGGCCGTCGGGCCGCTGTCGATGTCGCCGGCGGACACGACGTTGAGCAGCCGCTCCGCGGAGCGGAAGTACTCGTGTGCGACGTCGATGACCGGCCGTGGCCAGCCGGCCATCTCCGCCTCCGTCGGCCGTGGGCACCATGCGCTCCACATGATGGACCGGCCGCCGACGAACGGCACCATGCCGTGCTGCCAGCGGATGTGCTTGCCGTTGACGGTCCGCGACGAGAGCGTCCAGGGAAACGTCTCCGACAGCCCGCCGAGGGTCTGCTCGTACGGCAGCGGCAGGTTCTGGAAGTGTTCGGCGAGGAAGAACGTCCCGCGCTCCAGCATCAGGATCCTGGCCTCGGGGCGGCGCTGCAGGACCTGTTCGGCGAACGCCAGCCCGCAGTGCCCGGTGCCGATGACGATGTGGTCGAAGCGTTCCTGTGCGCGGATGCGTTCCCAGTCGCCGGCGCCGACGAAGAAGACGTTGTCCATCACGTCCTGGCCGGTCGGCCGCTGCGGGCCGGGGGACGGGTAGCCGTAGTTGGCGTTCGGGGTCGATGCTGCGGTGTGCATGGCTTCGATGACCTCCGTGATGGTGGGGTGAGGTCCAAACCAAGGGAGGGGGCCGGCACCAGCGAGCCTACCGGCGCCACCGGCCGCGGATCTTGGGAATCGATCAGCCCAGCCCGGCCTCGCGGGCCAGGTCGATGGCCTGGGCGCGGTCCGCGACCTGCAGCTTCGCGAAGATGTTGGAGACGTGGTTGCGGACCGTCTTCTGGCTCAGCCCGAGCCGCTGCGCGATCTGCGGGTTCGTCAGGTGCTGCGCGACGAACGCGAGGATCTCGTGCTCCCGCGCGGTCAGCCCGGGGATGGCCGGGGTGGGCGGGTCCCGGTCGACGTTGGCGAAGTAGCCCATCAGCCGGGTCGCGATCGCCGGGCCGAAGATCGCCTCGCCGTCGGCGACCACCTTCACCGCACGGATGATCTCCAACCGTCTGGCGCCCTTCAGCACGTACCCGCGAGCCCCGGCACGCAGCGCGGCGAACACCGAGTCGTCGTCGTCGGCCATGCTCAGCACCAGTACGCGCACGTGCGGGCTGGCCTCCAGGATGCGCTGGGTCGCGGCGATCCCGCCCATGCCGGGCATCGCGAGGTCGAGCAGCACGACGTCCGGCTGCGCGCGGGCGAGCGCGGTGAGGGCCTCCTCGCCGCTGGCCGCCTCGCCGCAGACCTCGACCTCGCCGGTGGTGGCGAGCAACGCCCGCAGCCCCGCCCGGAACTGCGCGTGGTCGTCGACGATCAGCACCCGGACGGACTCGCTCACGCCGTCACCTCCGCTGCGCTCCGGCGCCGGCCTGAGCCAATGCTGCAATGCTGGTTCGCAGCCCTCCGCTGCGCTCCGGCCCGCTCACGCCGTCACCTCCGCTGCGCTCCGGCGCCGGCCTGAGCTCCAACCTGTCATGCTGGTTCGCAGCCCTCCGCTGCGCTCCGGGCCGCTCACGCGATGCCTCCGATCGGCAGGGTGGCGGTGACGGTGGTGCCGTCGTCGGTGGCCGTCACGTCGAGGGTGCCGCCGAGCTCGTCGGCGCGTTCGCGCATCGAATGCATGCCCACCCCCGCCCCGCTGGTCATGAACCGGCCGTCGTCGGTGACCGACAACCACAGCCGGTCGCCGTCCACCCGCAACGCTAGCCGGACCGTGGTCGCGCCGGCGTGGCGGCGGGCGTTGTTGAGCGCCTCGACCGCGATCAGGTACGCCGCGACCTCCACCGCGGCGGGCAGCGCCGGCAGGTCGTCGGCGGTGTCCACGCCGGCCCGCGGCCCGCCGGGCGGCCAGCCGGCGAGGTGGCCGACGAGCGCGCCGCGCAGCCCGAGCGTGTCCAGGGCCGGCGGGCGCAGGCCCTCCACGAGCCGGCGCACGTCGGCCATGGCGGTCTCCGCGTCCCGGACGATCTCCTCCAGGAGGCGCTCCGCCGCGTCCGGGCCGACCGCGAGGGCGGTCTCCGCCCGCATCGTGAGCCCGGCGAGGGTGGGGCCGAGGCCGTCGTGCAGGTCGCGGCGCAGCCGGCGGCGCTCCTCCTCCCGCGCCTGGACGAGCTGTTCGCGGGAGCGCTGCAGGTCGGCGGCGAACCGGCCGGCCTGCACGGCCGGCCCGATGTGCCTGGCCACGTCCGTGAGCAGCCGCAGGTCGCGGGGGCCGAGCGCCGGCTCGCCGGGCCGCGGGCCGATGAGCAGCGTGCCGACGGTGACGCCGCCGGCGACGAGCGGCAGCTCGACGGGCTCCGCCGGTCGGGTCCCGATCTCGTAGGAGCGCCCTCCGTCGGCGTCGATGCGGATGTACGACAGCTGCAACGCCTCCCGGACCGTCGCGGTGCTCGTCGCCAGGACGGCCAGGGGGTCCTGGGTCTGTGCGAGCCGTTCACCGAGCCTGGCGAGCACCGTGTAGGGGTCGTCGCGCTCGCCGTACACCAGCAGATTCACCCGGCGTTGCACCCAGGTGCGGGCCGTGCCGAAGACCAGGGCGGCGGCGACCGCGGCCACCACGGACGAGGCGCCCAGGGAGCCGACGATGACGAGGTACGCGCAGCTGACGCCGCCGGTCAGCACGACGAACACGGCGGTGCGGCTGATCAGCAGGTCGATGTCGAAGAGCCGGTGCCGCAGCACGGCGACGCCGATCCCGGCGGGGACGAGCGCGAGGGAGACGCTGCCGGCGAGGTCCCACCACACGTTTCCGGCCGGCCAGATCTTGTCCCGGTGGCTGTCGGTGAGCCCGGCGACGAGCCGGCCGACGACGACGAGCGCGACGAGGCCGATCGAGTACGCCAGCCAGCGGGCCTGGGCGCGCCTGGCTCCCGTCGCGGTGACGGCCTCGGCGACGACCCCGGCCGCGCCGGCGACGAACAGCAGGCCCGCCGCCACGGTGAACACGGACTCTACGACCGGGGCGACGCCGCCGAACCCGGCCACGCCCAGGGGGTTGGGCAGGCCGTCGGGCCCGACCTGGTCGTTGTGCCCCGGCTTCAGCGCGCCGGTGACCGCGGCGGCGGCGGCGAGGGCGGTGACCGTCCACAGTGCCCGGCGCATCCACCGGCCGGGGCGGCCGTCGGGGAAGAACGCGGGCACCGCGGCCAGGGCGAGGTTCGCGGGCGCCCACAGCCAGGTCTGCGGCCACGCCGCCGCGGTCGCGCCCGGCAGGCCGCGGATCGCGTACTGGCCGAACGCCTCCAGGAACACGAAGCACGCGGCGCCGAGCAGCAGCAGCCGGCCCAACGGGTTGGCCGGCCGCTGCCGCAGGACGAGGCCGCCGGCGACCGTACAGGCGGAGACGGCGAACAGATGGCTGACGCCGGCGAGCGGGGCGCCGTTGGCCATCGCCAGCCACACCGCCGCGCCCGCGACGGCGAGGGTGGCCCAGGCTGCACGGTGCATCGCCTACCGACCTTAACGAGCTTTCCGGAGCCCGAACCCCAGGCCTGCGACGAGGACCCACAGCGCGCCGGGGAACAGCGACGCGTACTGCACCGGGAACGCCTGCGTCGCGGCCACGAGCAGCGCGAGGACGGCGCTGGCACCCGCCAGCCACCTGCTGGCCGAGCCGTGCCGGAACCCGCCGACGGCGACCGCGGCGGCGGCGAGCCCGGCGCCCGCCCACAGCCAGCCGATCGTGTTGTAGACCTCGACCAGCGCGGCGATCGTGTCGGGGTCCCAGCGGTCGGGTTCGCCGAGCGCCCAGTACAGCTCGGTGCAGATGCCGCCGCCGATGAACGCGGCCACGGCGACGAGCCCCACCCCGGCGGCCGCGATCCCGGGCACGAGGCTGCCGGCGGGCTCCTGCACGGCGAGGTGCCGGCGCAGCCCGGCCGCGAACACGATCAGGCTCACGGCGGCGATCACGCTGCTCACCTGGTACACCCAGACGAGGTCGCGGTGCGCGACGATCGCCGCGACGAGCTGCGCGTTGTCCTTGATGCCGTCGCCGACGTCGGCGGTCAGATTCGCGCCGAGGAAGATGCCGACGGCGCCGGCGAGCCCGCCGATGGCGCCGGTGAGCGCCCAGCCCCGGCGGGGCGCGGTGTATGTCTGTACGGCCGCCGCGGAGCGGTCCGGCACGGTTGAGTTCGTCATGCCAGTGAGCGTGCCGGTCCGGTGTCCCGGGCCGCATGGGTCAGCTGATCCCACCCACCCGGGACAACTAGGGAGCCGCGTTGGCCTTCAGGAACTCGGTGACGGCCGCGGTAGCCTCGGCGGTGCCGTCGGCGGTGACGGTGAGCAGCGACGTGCCGTGCAGCCGGCCCGGGACGAGGGCGATGCGGCGGCGCGGGTCGGTGGTCGCGCTGTACATCGTCTGCGCGTCGGCGGCGAACGAGGTCTCGCCGGTGGCCGCGACGTACAGGACGGGCACGGCGATCCGGGCGGCCGCGGCGGCGGCGTCCTCGCCCGCGTAGGTGGCGGGCGCCGACAGGCTCACGGTGGCGGTCACCGGCGGCTCGGCGGCGGCCGCCGCGACGAGGGAGGCGGTGCCGCCGCGGGACGCGCCGATGAGGACGACCTTCTCGACGCCGAGGGTTCGCGTGTACGCGACGGCCCGCAGGACGTCGGCGGACGGCTTGCTCCCGTCGCCGCGCTGGGAGCGGCCCTCGCCGGCGAAGTCGAGGGCGAGGACGCGGTAGCCGGCGGCGGCCTCCTGCCTGGCCCAGGACAGCCAGGAGCACGCGTCGGCGCTGGCCTGCGGCGCGAGGACGAGCACGGTCCTGCTCGTGGCCGCGCCGAGCAGCACGCCGGTCAGGAAGCCGCCGTTGCCCGGGAACGCGACCTGCTTGTCGTTGAGCTCGGGGTCGGCGCAGCGCCGGTCCGTCGGGCTCGGCGCCGCCTGCGGCGCGGACGCCTCCGTCGACGGTGCCGCAGGCGCTGCCCCGGTTGGTGCCGCGGCTGGGTCGCCGCCGCAGCCGGAGAGCAGGGCCACCGCCAGCAGTCCGAGTCCGATGCGTCTCATGCTGGTGTGGACCGCCGGGGCGCGGCCCGGGTTGCCGCCGCTACCGGATCGTGACCAGCCCCGGCTGCGCGGCGGCGACGGCGATGAGCAGTGGCGTCTCGTCGTAGCCGCAGACCAGCCACGCGTGGCTCGCGTACGTCTGCTGGGTGTACGACGTGTCGTGCGGCATCTGCTGGTAGCGCACGCGTTTGCCGTCGAAGTCGAGCCAGTGGACGGTGACCGCGTCCTTGCGCGTGTTGACGAACGTGACCGCGGTGGCGGCGCCCGTGGTCCCGGACCTGAGCGTGCCCTCCTCGGTCACCGGCCGGGTCGCCAGCTCCGGCAGCGCCGGCGGCGTCGACGTCTCGGGCCGCTCCGGCAGCCGTGGCGGCACGGTCTCGCCCGTCGCCGGCGTCGCCGCCGCGGTGGTCGCGGATGCGGCGGTGGTCGCCGGGGGCGCCGCCACGGACGGGTCGTCGCCGTCGTCACTCGCGAGGCGGACCACGATGACGGCGGCGCCGACGAGAAGTGCGAGGACGCCGAGGATCGCCGCGCCGACGACCCAGGGCAGGAGGCCGCCGCCCCGGGGCGGGTTGCCCCGCCGCGGCAGGTGGTGCGGCGGCGGGTACGGATGCGGCTGCGCCTGCGGCGGTGACGGCGGGGGTGTCCAGGGCTGCGGACCCGGTGGCGGGGACCAGGGTGCGGGTGGCCGCCGGTCATCGGGGGGCATGGTCACGGCGGCAGCGTATCGCCGGGCCGCCACCGCCCGGATCGGCCGATCACCCCGGATCCGATCAACTGTCACAGCACCACCGGCGAATGTCGCCCGGACACGCCGAGTAGTCGCTACATTACCTTCGGTAGGCATTTGTCCAGAATGCTCCAGAGGGGACCGTTACCGTGGTGACCAGATCCGTGCCGCGCCCCGCTCGCCGTGCCGTCCGTGCTTTCCGTGCCGCCCGGGCCGTTCAGGCCGCCCGCGCCGCCCGGGCCGGCCTCGCGCTGGCGGCCGTGGGCATCGTCGTCGTCGGCGCGACCGGGGGCACGGCGTTCGCTGGTCCCGGCCAGTTCAACCGCCCGAGCCCGGACGGCGGCACCGAGGTGCGCAGCCACGGCGTACACGCGACCGGCGGCGACCGGGAGGTCAACGACCGCAAGGCCGGCAAGCTCCCCGCCGCCCCGAACCCGAAGGCGCCCGCGAAGGCCGACACCACCACCAAGGCCGCCTCGAAGCCCGCCACGAAGGCCAAGGCCAAGGCGAAAACCAAGCCTCGCAAGGCCGCGCACAAGCCGGCCGCGAAGCCGCCGCGCAAGGCCCCCGCGGGCAGCTCGTCCGCCCCCGGCGCCGCCGCCCTGTCGACCCCCGTGCAGCAGGTGGCCGCCGCCCCGACCGCGGTCACGGTCACCGCCCAGTCCCCTTCGTCGCTGAAGGTCTCGTGGAAGGTCAACATCGGCGAGACCGGCATCGTCGACCACTTCGAGGTCACCGCGATCGAGGACGCCACCAAGACCTGCCGCACCAGGACCAGCGCCGCGACGAGCTGCGTCGTGCCGGCGCTGACGCAGGGCGCGACGTACTCGTTCACGGTCCGCGCCATCGCCGTCCCGGACTCCGGCGCCCGCAGCTCGGTCCTGAGTGCCCTGTCCGCCCCGGCCACGGTCGGCGCCCCCGCAGCCGCCCAGACGACCCCCGCCAAGGCGCCGGCCACCGAACCCGCCCGCGACCCGCACCACGCCGCCCCGCCCTCGACCGGCGCGGCCCGCACGAACCCCGCCACCCGGCCCGCCGCGCAGACCGCGACCGGCACGCCCCGGACCGCTTCCCATGGCGCGACCGGCACGAGCCAGACCGCTGCCCAGGGCACGGGCACGACCCAGGCCGCCGCCCAGAGCGGGACCGGCACGACGCAAGCCGCTGCCCAGGGCGCGACCGGCACGACCCAGAGCGCTGCCCAGGGTGCGACCGGCGCGACGCAGACCGCGAACGGTGCCGTGCCGGGTTCGAACGCCGCAGCCCGGACCCCGAACCGCGCCGCGCAGGACGCGAACCGCGCCGCGCAGCACCGGACCACACAGGACTCGACGCGCCGGCTCCCCGGCACCGACAAGGGCCGCGACACCGCCCAGGCCGGCACGGCGGCCCAGGACCACGGCGCCACCGACGGCTTCGGTGCACTGCTCGGCCTGCCGAACGGTACAACTGACACCGCCGTCGTCACGGCCACCGCCGAAACCCGCGACGGCCGGCGGACCCGGCCCGGCGTCCTCGCCCTGCTGGGCCTCGGCGCCCTCGCCCTCGCCGGCCTCGTCACCGCCGCCGTCACCCGCGGCCGCCGCGTCACTGGCTGACCCACCCGCCGCCCGCGTCAGGTTCGCTGTCGGAGACCGTCCAGCTCAGAGGGTCCTGGGGGCGGGGAGGCCGGCGGTCTCGGCGGTGAGGCGGGCGTGGCCGTCGAAGAGGGCGTCGCGGCCCTCCTCGGTGATCCAGTCGAAGTGACCGTAGGCCTCCAGGGCGGCGAAGCCGTGCAGTGACGACCAGGCGTGCAGCATGGCCTGGAAGGTCTCCGCCGAGACCGGTACACCCGACTGCTGGTGCTTCTGCTCGGCGCACGCGGCGATGGCGGGGTGCACGTCGCGCAGCCGGGGGCGCCCGAGCACGCCCTGCGCCTGGGCCTCGAGGAAGAGCGACGACAGCTGTGACATCGCCCGCTGGGCGGCCTCGGTGGTGGGGCCGTCGACTGGGGCGGCGTAGCCGGGCAGGGGCATGCCGAGGATGAGGGCGAAGCGCTGCGGATCCTGCCGGGCCCATTGACGGTACGAGCCGGCGACCGCCATGAACCGGGCGCCGACGTCGTCGGCGGGGACCGCGTCGCGGGCCTCGGCGACGCAGCGGCCGAGGTCGTCGTACGCGTCGGCGATGAGGGCGCTGAGCAGCTCGTCCCGGTCGGCGAAGTAGCGGTAGAGCGCCGGCGGCGTCATCTCCATGGCCCGGGCGATGTCGGCGAAGCGGATGTCGACGGTGCCCTGCTCCCGCATGTGGGTAAGGGCGGTGTGCTTGATCTCGTCGATGGTCGCCGCGCGCGCCTTCTCCCGCCTGGGTGTGTTCATGGGTGTCCTCCTGATGACCGTTGCGTTAAGCATCGTTACAGAAGTGAAGGCGCTTGACAAGCGACGGGTCGTCATGTTGGTTAATAGGCATAACGCAACTGACGCCTATTCACTGCTGAAGGCAGGGATCATGACCGACCTCCCGAACCCAGCGCTCGGCCCGCTCGGGCGGCTCGCCCGGGTGGCGTACCGGCGGCGTGGCCGGACCGTCGTCGCGTGGGTCGTCGCGCTCGCCGCGGCGTTCGCGCTGTCCAACTTCTTCGGCGGCGACTTCGCCGCCGACTACTCCGCGCCCGGCTCCGACTCCAAGGCCGCGACGCGGCTGCTCGAGGAGCGCTTCACCAGCCAGTCCGGCGCGACCGTCGCGGTCGTCGTCCGGGCCGACAACGGCGTCGCCGGCGTGAAGGGCGACGTGCAGGCGCTCCTGGCGAAGCTCGCGGCCGCGCCCCACGTCGCAGGCGTCGCCGACCCGTTCGCCGCGCCCGGCGGGATCTCGCAGGACGGCCGGACCGCGGTCGCCGACCTGCGCCTCGACGTGGTCAACCCCGACGACATGCCGGTCGAGGGCAGTCAGCGCCTGATGGACATCGCCACCGAGGCGAGCCGCGCCGGGCTGACGGTCGCCCTCGGCGGGCAGAGCATCCAGCGCGCCGAGCAGGGCGAGATCGGCTCCGAGGGGATCGGCCTCGCCGCCGCCATCGTCATCCTGCTGCTGATGTTCGGCTCCGTGATCGCCGCCGGCCTGCCGGTCCTGGTCGCCGTCGCCGGGCTCGCCGTCAGCGCCACGCTGACCGGGGTCCTCATCCGCTTCGTCGACGCGCCCGACTGGTCCACGTCGCTGGCGACCATGATGGGCATCGGCATCGGCATCGACTACGTGCTGCTGATGGTCACCCGCTTCCGCGAATGGCGCGCCGCCGGCCTCGACCCCGAGGCGGCGACCGTCGCGACGCTCGACACCGCCGGCCGCTCCGTGATGGTCGCCGGCAGCACGGTCATCGTCAGCATGCTCGGCCTGTTCGCGATGGGCCTGTCGTTCATGCGCGGCGCCGCGCTCGTCACGATCCTCGGCGTCCTCGTCACGCTGGTCGCGAGCGTCACCCTGTTCCCGGCGCTGCTGGGGTACCTCGGCCGGCACGTCGACAAGCTGCGCCTGCCGCTGCTGCGCCAGGGCGCCGTGACGGTCGCCGCCGGTGGGCACGTCGAGCCCGGCAAGGGCTGGCTGCGCTGGAGCGGGCTGATCCAGCGGCACCGCTTCGTCTCGGCGTTCCTCGGCGTGGCGATCCTGCTCGCGCTGGCCGCGCCGTTCCTCGGCGTCCGGTTCGGCTTCCCGGACGCGGGCAACAACCGCGCCGAGACCACCACCCGCCAGGCCTACGACATGGTCGCCGAGGGCTTCGGCCCGGGCGCCAACGGCCCGCTCGTGCTCGCCGTCGAGCTGACCCGCCCCGGCGACACCACGGCGCTGGACAAGCTCGCCGCCGCCCTCCCCGGCGTCAACGGGGTGGCCGCCGCGATGCCCGCGCAGGTCAACCAGGACGGCACCGCCGCGGTCATCACGGTGCTGCCGCGCACCGGCCCGCAGGACTCCCGCACCGAGGACCTCGTCGAGCGGCTCCGCGACATCCTGCCGCAGACGGTCGCCGGCACCGGCGCCGACGTCCACGTCGGCGGGATGACTGCCACCGCGATCGACAGCACCGCCAACATCGCCCGGCGGATCCCGCTGCTCATCGGCGGCGTGGTCCTGCTGTCGATGCTGCTGCTCCTGGTGTCGTTCCGCAGCGTCGCGGTGGCGCTGAAGGCGGCGGTGATGAACCTGCTGTCGGTCGCCGCCGCGTACGGCGTGGTCGCCCTCGTCCTGCAGGGCGGCTGGGCCGGCAAGCTGGTCGGCATCGACACCGAGACGCCGCTGCCGGCGTTCGTGCCGGTGCTGATGTTCGCCGTCCTGTTCGGCCTCTCGATGGACTACGAGGTCTTCCTCGTCAGCCGCATGCGCGAGGTCTGGACCCGCACCGGCGAAAACGCCCGCGCCGTCACCGACGGCCTCGCCGGCACCGGCCGCGTCATCACCGCCGCGGCCGCCATCATGATCGCGGTGTTCGCCGCCTTCATCCCCAGCCCCGACCTGGTCCTGAAGGTCATCGGCGTGGGCATGGCGTCCGCGATCCTCCTCGACGCGACGGTCGTCCGCCTCCTGCTCGTCCCGGCCGCGATGCACATCCTCGGCCGCGTCAACTGGTGGATGCCGGCCTGGCTCGGCCGTCTCCTGCCCGAGCTGCACGTCGAGGGCAAGGCCCAGGACCACCTCCCCGCCGAGCCGAAGGAACTGGCGACCACCACGGTTTGAGACCTGACCGGTGCGGCAGGCGGACCCGTCTGCCGCACCGGTGTTCATACAATGTCGGCAATGGACATCGACGAAGTGCCGTGGGATGAGCGGCGGTCCGGCTGGCGGTCGGACTACCTGCCGGCGCCGGTGCAGCTGGGCCGGCAGCGCGACCGGCTCCTCGCGCTGGTCGGACGGCGGGTCACCGAGGGCTGGACCGGCTGGGACGTCACCCGGGACCGGTGGTTCGAGGACATCCCGCTCGTGCTGGTCTTCGACGACGGGTCGCGGCTGGAGCTGCAATGGAAGACCTGGGACCACCTGTCGGTCACGTGGGGCACGATCGACTTCGCGGCGCCGCTCGACATCGGTGTCGGCGGGCCCTATGCATGGCGGTCGTCGGCACCCGGGCTGGTCGCGGCGATCGTCGGCCGGGTGGTGACAGAGATCGGCGTGACCGAGAGCCCGTTCTTCAGCGGCGGTGGCGACATCCTCTACACGGAGGTCGAGGTGCCCGGAAGCCCGGTTCCCGGCGGCACCACGAACGACGACGCGCCGCTGCCGGAGGTCGCCGGCTGGCTGACCGAGGGCCTGTGGTTCGCCACCGGTGACGTCGGGCTGCACGTCCGCAACGGTCTCGACGCGAATGCGCTCGGGTCGGCGCCGGTCACGCCCGGCAATGCGGGCATGAGCCGAGTGACGCCGCTGTCAGCCTTTGGTCGAGCCGAGGGACAGGCCGGCGATGAAGTGCTTCTGCAGTGACGCGTAGACGACGAGCGTGGGGATCGCGGCGATCAGTGCGGCCGCCGCGATCATGTTCTGGTTGGCGACGAACTGCCCCTGCAAGTTGGCCAGTGCCGACGTCACGGGGCGTTTGTCGCCGGTGGAGATCAGCGTGATCGCCCAGAAGAAGTCGTTGTAGATCCAGGTGGTCAGCAGCGTTGCGAGGGCGGCGAGGGCCGGGCGGCACAGGGGGAGGGTCAGCCGCCAGAAGCGGGTCCAGACGCCGGCGCCGTCGACGACGGCGGCCTCGTCGAGCTCGTGCGGCAGGGTCTTCATGTAGTTGCTGAGGACGAAGACGCAGAACCCGAGCTGGAACGCGACGTTGATGGCGATCAGGCCGACGTACGAGTTGTACATCAGGCCGCTCTCGCTGACCCAGTGCGGCAGCGGGATGGCGAGGTACAGGCGGAACAGCGGCGTGATGATGACCTGCTGCGGCAGCAGGTTGCCGGCGGTGAACAGGATGAGCAGGGCGATGTTCCAGCGCAGCCGCAGCCGGGCCACGACGTAGGCGAACGACGAGGCCAGCAACAGGGTCAGCACCACGGCCGGCACCGTGACGATCAGCGAGTTGAGGAAGAAGCGCCACATGTCGGACTGGGTCCACGCGGCGCGGAAGTTGGACAGCGTCAGGCCGGACGGCAGCGAGACGTAGCCGTGCGCGTTGGTGTCGGCGATCGGCCGCAGCGCCACGTACAGCGCGAACAGGATCGGCGTCAGCCACAGCGCGATCATCACGAGCATGAACGCCTGGGACGCCACGCGCCACGGGCGGCGGGTCATGAGCGGGCCTCCTCGCGGCGGAACGCCTGATACAGGAACAGCGTGATCGGCACGAGCGAGATGACGAGCAGGATGACGCCGAGGGTGGAGCCGAAGCCGATGCGTTGGGTCTCGCCGACGATGTTCTGGGTGACGGCGACGGACAGCAGTTCGAGGCCTTTGAGCGGGTTGCCGCCGGAGGTGATGTACACGAGGTCGAAGGCGCGCAGCGACTCGATCACCGTTACCACCATGACCACGATGTTGATGGGGCGCATGGCGGGGAAGACGACGCGCCAGAACGTCTGCCAGGCCGACGCGCCGTCCATGAGCGCGGCCTCCCGCAGCGCCGGGTCCACCGCCTTCAGCCCGGCAAGGTAGAGGATCATGACGTAGCCGGCCTGCCGCCAGCTGGCCTCGACGAGGAGGGCCCAGAGGTTGAGTGACGGGTCGCCGAGCCAGTCGATGAGGTTGTCGTCGCCGGTACGGTGCAGCAGCGAGTTCACCAGTCCGAAGTTGGGTGAGTAGATGAGCTCCCAGATGATCCCGATGAGGGCGAGGGAGAGCATCACGGGCAGGAACAGGATGCTCTGGTAGATCCTGGAGCCGCGGATGCCCCGGTCGATGACGACGGCGAAGAGCATCCCGAGCGGCGTCGCGAAGCACACGAACACGAGCAGCCAGATGATGTTGTGCCGCACGGCCGGCCAGAAGTCGGGGTAGGTGGTGAACGCCTGCTCGTAGTTGCGGACGCCGTACAGGCAACCGGGCTGCGGGATGCCGGGCACGGACGGCAGCGAGTCGCAGGACTGCAGCTGCACCCCGCCGACGCCGGTCCACTTCGTGAACGACAGCCCCACCGACGCCAGGGCCGGCCCCCAGATGAGGAACGCCTCCAGCAGCAGCGGGATGCCGAGCATGACCGCGACGACCGCGACGTCGCGGCGGGTGAGCAGGCGCCGGCGCTTCACTTGGTGAAGATCGTCTTGGCCTGGTCCTCGGCGCTCTTCAGGATGGAGGTGACCGTGCCCGGGCTCGGGTCGTCGATGAACGTCTGGATCAGCTTGATCATCGCGGTGGCCATGTCGGGGACCGTGTCGCGGTCCATGAACTGCGACACGTTCTTGCACTTGGCGATCTCCGCGACGGACTTCTTCTGGATCTCGTTGTAGGTCGGCGCGACCAGACCGTTGGCGAGCCCGACGTCCCAGTGGTCGTTCTGCAGGAAGCTGGTCTCCGCCTCGGGGGTGCCGATGTACTGCAGGACCACCTTCGCGGCGGCCGAGTTCCTGCCCTTCTTCGGCAGGATGAAGCCGTCGGTCGGGGCGTCCATGTAGTACTGGCCGTGCTCGGGGTTGATCGCCGGGTAGGGGAAGAAGTCCAGGTCGGCGAGGTTCGCGGGGGAGTAGTTCGCGGCGACCTGGTTGGAGCCCTGGAACATCATGCCGGCCTGCTTGTTCTCCAGGGCCTTGGCCGCGTCCTGCCAGGTCCGGCCGTTGGCGCCGTTCTGCACGTACGGCATGAGCTGCCGCCACTGGTCGAACACCGCCGCGACCTTCGGATCGGTCCACGGCACCTCGTGCTTCATCAGCCGCATGTGGAAGTCGTAGCCGTTGATGCGCAGGTTGAGGATGTCGAACGTGCCCAGCGCCGGCCAGCCGTCCTTCTCCGCGAACGCGATCGGCACGAGGCCGTCGGTCTTCATCTTCTGGCACAGCGCGATGAACGCGTCCCAGGTCGTGGGGACCTGGTAGCCCTTCGCGGCGAAGACGCTCTTGTTGTAGAAGACGACCCACGGGTAGTTGTACAGCGGCACCAGGTAGTAGTGCCCGTCGATGCCCTTGGAGAGGCTGCGGGCGGCGTCGTTGAACGTGCCGCCGATCTTCTCCCACACGTCGTCGATCGGTGTGAGCAGGCCCTGCGCGGCGAAGAACTGCAGCCGGTAGCCGGCGAACCAGGTGGCCAGGGAGTCCGGCGTGCCCTGCAGGTAGCTGCTGATGTTGTTCTGGAACGTGTTGTGGTCGGTGGTGTTGACCGTGATCGGCACCTTCGTCGCCGACGTCGCGGCCGCGCACAGCGCCGCGAACGCCTGCTTGGTGGCGTCGTCGGAGTAGTTGGACCCGAACGTGATCGGGTCGGTGGGGGCGCCGGAGTCGGGCGCCTTGCCGTCGTCGTCATCGCCGCAGGCGGCGAGGAACGTGGGCGCTCCGAGGAGCGCGGACGCGGCGGCGAGGCCTTTGAGCGCGGAGCGGCGGGACAACCGGGCGTCCGTCATGTTCGCCTCCTGGCGGATTCGGCGAAAAGGCAACAGGTTCCAACGCGGATGCTCATAAGCCATCACAGCAAAGCCCGTCGATGTGACAGTTGTCAAGCATTGACCATCATCGCGATCTCCCGGCCCGCACCCAGAGCCTCGCCGAGGACCCGGTCGGCACGGGCTGAGTACGTGTACCTGCCGGCACGTGAGTAGCGGCACGGTGCCGTACAGGAGCGACAGGCGGGACAGTGTCGCCATGAGCTCCTATCGAGGTGCCAGCATGGCCAGGTGGTGGGCGACGGTCGTGGTCGGTGCCGCGGCCGCGCTGCTGTTCGCCTGGCTCGGCAAGGTCGCCGGCGTGTCCCTGCGGACCCTGCTCACCGTCGGCGCCGGGCTCGCCGCGCTCATGTGGACGGTCGTGCTCGTCACCTGGCCGTGGAACCTGTACTTCGACGCCCGGCACGTCACCGCCGAGCACGAGGTCTCCCGCGCCCGGGGCATCGCCGTCCCGCCGGCCCGCGACGACGAGGCGCGGCGGATCGCGCGGTGGATGCTGCGCTTCGCGATCGGCGGGCACCTCGCCACCGCCGCCGTCACCGCGGTCTTCGCGGCCGTGTCCGGCGAGCTGACCGGCTACTACCTCGCCGGGTTCTACCTGCTGTCCACGCTCGTGCGGCCGGCCGCCGCGTACTTCGGCCACCTCCGCGACCGGATCACGTCGCTGCGCCGGGAGAGCACCCACCCCCGCGACGACGTCGTCACGCTCAACGCCGACGTGGAGTCGCTCAAGGAGGCCGTGGAGCGGGTGCAGCGGGAGCTCGACGAGGCCCGGACGGCCACCGCCGACGACCTGGCCAGGCTGCGCAAGCAGGCGGGCGCCGACCTGACCCGCCTGGAGGACGCGCAGGCCGCCGACCGGGCCGCCGCCCGCGACCGCGACGAGGCGCTCAAGGCCCGCATCGACCAGATGGCCCGCCGCGTCGAGGGCACCCTCGACGGCATCAGCGACCACCAGGAACTACTGACGGGCATCCGCGCCCTGGTGCGGATGATCAGGACGGATCCGGCGTAGCCCCGTCCTGCCACGCGCGGAAGACGGCCGGCAGCCCCGGGTGACCGGCGTCGGCCAGGTGCACCAGCTTGTGCCTGGTCATCGCCATCCCGAGCCGGACACCGTCGTGCAGGCCGGCGCCGCCGGCCAGCGCCGCGACGAGCCCGGCGGCGTAGACGTCCCCGGCGCCGGTCGCGTCGACGACCCGCTCCACCGGCACCGGGTGCTGCGGATGGAAGCGGGCCCGCAGCAGCGGCCCCGACCGCGTGAACGTCGTGACGCCGGCGGGGCGCTTGACGTGCACGAAGCGCCCGGGCCGGCCGACCCGCAGGATCCGGTCCGCGGCCCACGTGTCGTCGCCGGTCGTGCCGAGGGCCTGCAGCTCCCGCTCGTTGAGCAGGACGTGGTCGGCCAGGGTGGCGAGCGCGGTGACCGGCGCCGACCCGCTCGCCGCCCACACGTGCCCCGGGTCGAACGACAGCACCGTCTCCGGGCTGCGTTCCCGCACCGCGGCGAGCACGTCGGCGAGCACCACCGGCGTCAGCTGGTCCAGGAACGACGTCACGTGCACGATCCTGGCCGCCGATAGGTACTCCACCACCGCCTCGAACTCGACCTCCAGGTGCGCGGCCATGCGGTCGTTGGCGCCGGGGTGGACCAGCAGCGTCCGCTCACCGTCCTCGACCAGCGACAGGCACACGCCGCTGAGCTCGCGCGGCTCGTCACGCAGCATCCCCGTGTCGACGCCGAGCGCGCGCAGCCGCCCCGCGAGCGGGGTGCCCGGCACCGGCAGCCGGCCGGCGACACCGACGTAGCCGAGCCGGAGCCCGGCATCGATGTGCGCCAGCGCGTTGATCGTGTTGTACGCGGACCCGCCGACGGCGACCCGGACCGCCGCGCCCTGCACCGTGCGCATGGCGGCGTCGACCGTCGCCGCGCCGACCCTGCCCTCCGCGCCCCAGGCGACGGAGCCGCGCAGCAGCGCCTTCGCGGCGGGTGACACCGGGGCGATCGAGTCGAGGTTGAGGGCCCCGACCCCGACGACGTCGAACCTGAACCCCACCTGACTCCTCAGCCGGCCACAGTCTGATGCTCCCCGACCCCGACTGCGACCCCGGTCGGCGACGCGGCGTCGAACGCCGCCTCCACGGTAACCCGCTCCATCTCCGCGGCGAGCGCCTGGATGTCGGCGGGGGACAGCCGGTGCGTGTCGGCGCAGATCGAGACGTCCACCGCGCCGGGCGCGGCATCGACGCTGATGTTGAGCTCGGCGTCCAGCACGTCGACCTTCCGGTTCCACCAGCTCGTCGACAGCGGCATCGCGTCGGCCAGCTGAACTGGGGTCGCCAGGTCGTCCGCGGGCGGCGGCGCGCCGTCGCGGGTGCGGCGGTCGTTCACGATGATCGAGAAGTCGACGTCGCCGCGGTCCGCGCGGACCCGCTCCAGCATCGCCGTCAACGCGAGCGGGTCGAAGTGGCCGTGCATGTACGCGTTCGTCGCCGCCGTCCACGCCCGCCCGACCACCTCGTCGAACGTCGCGCCGGCCACGTCGACCGCGCAGATGCTCAGCTGGGCGAGCTGGCTCACCGAGTCGGCGCAGCCGGGGCGGAAGCGGTTGCTCACCACCAGCTGCGCGACGCTCGGGTTACGGCCCGTGAGTCTGGCCAGGGCGACCGAGTAGGCGGCGAGGACCACGTAGCCGACCCCGGCGCCGGTGCGGTGCGCGACCAGCTGCATCGCCAGGTGCATCGCCGGCGAGCGGTGGGTGAGCTCCCAGTACCGCGGCTCCCGCGGGTCGTCGGAGACGCCGAACCGCCGCGCCGGGATCGCCCGCAGGATCTGCTCCCAGTGCCGCAGCGACTTGTCGCTCTGCCGCCGCCCGGACGCCGTCGCCTGCTTCGCCGCCATCTCCAGCGGCGTCAGCCCGGGCAGCGGCGCCGCCGTCGTGCCGGTCGCCGGGTCGAGGTGCGCCATGTCCCGCACGATCGCGTCGATGCCGAAGCCGTCCACGGCGACGTGGCAGTACAGCACGACGACATGCGTCACCGAACCGTCGCGGCACACGACGCCCATCCGCACGGGCCACTCGGCCTCGTAGTCGAACGGCGCCGCCTCGTACCGCAGCCGCAACGCCTCGGCGACGGCCTCCGGCTCCTCGTCGGTGCTGACGACGTCGATGACGTCGATGACGTCCAAGGGCACCTCGCCGGACTCCGACACGACCTGCCGGACCGGGTCGCCGAACCGCAGCCTGGTCCGCAGCGCCTGGTGACGGCTCACCAGATAGCGCAGCAGGGTCTGCATGGACTCCACCGGCGTCCCCGGCGGCATCGCCACGGTCCCGCCGATGTTCATGCTCAGCCCGGTGTCCCGCATGGTCTGCCAGATCCCCAGCTGCGCCCAGGTCAGGTCGGCCTCCCCGGCCCCCTCACCGTGAAACGGCACGAGGATGCGACGTGTGCTACTGCCCATTCGCCATTTCCCTTTCTCGGACCGCCCAGGGAAATTCTCTGCACGCATCCGAAGAAGTCAATGGCCCGGGTGGTCAGGGGGTGATGGAGCCCCGGCGGGCGGCACGCGAGCGGCGCACGCCCAGGACGCCGACCACGATCAGGAGGACGCCGAACACGCCGACACCCGCGACGATCATCGTCAGGTCGTGCAGCGTCAGGTTGGACATGAACGAGGACATGGCGCCAAGTGTGCCAGTTCGCCGGCCGCCGCGATGCCCCGGATGATCATGCGGAGCGAGCGCCGGCCGGCCCGCGGCCACCCGGGCCGGCCGTCTCGCTTCCGGTGAGCTTGTGCGATCGCATGCTTCGCTTCCGGTAACACCAGTCTCAGTGGAACCGTCCGGCACGAGGCACGAACCGCCGCAGCACCACCCGATCGATGATTTTTAGGGCACCTTGATGGCGGCCACCGTGGTCGTCAGGCCTGCGGTGAGCCGGTCGAGCTCCGCGGCGAGCTCCTTCGCGCGCAGCACGGTCGCGTGCGCCTCCCTGCGCTTGCCGGCGACGACGGTCATCGTGTCGGCGATCTCGGCGGCGCCGCCGGCGGCCCGGCCGATGCCGCCCGACATGCCCGCGGTGGTGCTGCTCTGCTGCTCGACCGCGCGGGCGATCGTGGTCTGGAAGCCGCTGACCCGACCGATGACGTCGGTGATCCGGCCGATCGCCTGCACGGCGCCGGTGGTGTCGGCCTGCAGCGCGGCGATGCGGCGGGTGATGTCCTCGGTCGCGGTGGCCGTCTCCTGCGCCAGGTCCTTGACCTCGCTGGCGACGACGGCGAAGCCCTTGCCCATGGCGCCCGCGCGGGCCGACTCGATCGTGGCGTTCAGCGCGAGCAGGTTCGTCTGCTCCGCGATCGACGTGATGACCTTGATCACGGCGCCGATCTCCGACGAGGAGTCGCCGAGCCGGGTCATCGTCCTGCCGGTGGCGTCGGTGACCCGGACGGCGTCGGCGGCCACGGTCGCGGCCTCGCCGCTGCTGCGGGAGATCTCGCCGATGCTGGCGTCCAGCTGCCGCGCGCCGTCGGCGACGCCGGTGACGTGGGTGTGCACGTGCTGCGCCGCCTCCAGCACGCGCTGCGACGCGGCGACGGACCGCTCGGCCGAGGTGAGCATCTCCTCGACGATCCCGCCGAGCTGCCGGCCGGCGGCGCCGAGCGCGGCGGCCGACGCGGCGACGTCGCGGACCGTGCCGGCGACCCGGTCGAGCGTGCCGTTCACGGCGGCGGCCAGCGGCGAGGCGCCGTCCGGCACGCGCCCGGTGAGGTCGCCGGCGGCGGCCCTGCGCAGCACCCGCAGCGCCTCGTCCCCGCCGCCCGCACCGCGGCGGCCCGCGAGGAAGCCGACCGCGACGCCGGCCAGGACGCCGCCCAACACGATCAGAAACGTGGACATGATGCCCTCCCGGTCCTCCCATCGGCCGGGAACGTGAGGAAACCAGAGGTTCCGGTGATGGACTTCCCGCATCGATGAGGCAGGATGACCCCGATGGGTGAGCTGCTGCTGGGGGGTCGCTATCACCTCGAGGAGCTGCTCGGCTCGGGCGGCATGTCGGTGGTGTGGCGGGCCCGTGACGAGGTCCTGCACCGCGCGGTCGCGGTCAAGGTGCTGCACCTGAACGACGACCGGCAGGACGGCCGGATCCGTGCGGAGGCGCGCGCCGCCGCCGCGCTGTCGCACCCCAACCTCGCCCAGGTGCACGACTTCGGCGAGGACGGCTTCCCGTTCCTGGTCATGGAGCTGGTCGAGGGCCGGACCCTCCAGCAGCACATGGACGACGGCCCGATGCCGCCGGCGGAGGTGTTCCGGATCTGCGCGGGCGTCGCCGCCGGGCTCGCCGCCGCGCACGAGGCCGGGCTCGTCCACCAGGACGTCAAGCCGGCGAACATCATGGTCACCCCCGCCGGCGCGAAGCTCGTCGACTTCGGCCTCGCCACGCCCGCCGGCTCGCGGCTGCCCGACGACGTCCTCGGCACGCCCGCGTACCTGGCCCCGGAGCGGCTGACCGGGCAGGTCGCGCCGCCGTCGGACGTCTACGCGCTCGGGGTGCTGCTCTACCGGCTCCTGTCCGGGGAGCTGCCGTGGACGGCGGAGACGACCACCCAGCTGATCCGCGACCACGTCTTCACGCCGCCGCTGCCGCTGCCGCCGCTGCCCGGGGTGCCCGACGCCGTCACCAGGCTGTGCATGGCGAGCCTGGCGAAGGACCCGGCCGGCCGCCCCTCCGCTTCCGCCGCCGCCGGTGTACTGGCAGCGGCCGCCACCACCGGGACGACACCGACCGGCGCGGTGGCCGTCCCGACACCGGCCGTGGCCGCCGCCACCACCACCGCCGCCGGCGATGCCGGGTCCGACCGCGCGGGGCGGGGGCGCCGGTTCGCCCTCGCCGCCCTCGTCCTGCTCGTCGCCGCCGCCTTCCCGTGGATCCTGGCCGCGCTGGACGGCGCCAACCGGCGCGACACCGCCGGCGCGGCCACCAGCGGCCCCGCGCATCCCGATGCCCAGCGCGGCACGCTGCCAGGTGGCGCCGGGCCGGGCGGCACCGCGTCGACCGGCGCGACCGGTTCGCAGGGCCCTGGGCCGGGCCTGCCCCCGCAGCCGTGGGGCGGCACGCCCGCGACCACGCCGGCCGGGCCCACGACACCCACGGGACCCACGACGCCCACCGGGGGCACGACGCCGCCGCGCACCGCCGGGCCGACGCCGCAGGGGACCGCGCCGGTCGCGTTCACCACCGAGGCCGGCACCGTCCAGGCCGCGTGCACCGGCGCCGGGCGGGTCCGGATCGTGACCGTGACGGTGACCAAGCCGTACAAGACGGAGACCCGCCAGGACGGTCCGGCCGCGACCGCGTTCGTCGAGCTCCGCCACGGCAACGCCCTCGTCCGGATGACGTTCACCTGCCCGTCCGGCGAACCTGTCATGAATGTGACGCGTAGCACCCGCTGATTCGCGCTGCGTGTACTTCTCCCTATGAATTGTCGCTGATCAATGGTCGGCTGGACTGATGACCAGACCTTCCACGCACGCGGTGATCCTCGGCGCCAGCATCGCCGGGCTCCTCGCCGCCCGCGCGTTGAGCGACACCTTCGGCACCGTGACCGTCATCGACCGCGACGACCTCACCGGCACCGGCCCCCGCAAGGGCGTCCCGCAGGGCCGGCACGCGCACATGCTCTTCGCCAAGGGCCGCGAGGTCCTCGAGGACCTGTTCCCCGGCCTCACCGGCGAGCTCGTCGCCGCCGGCGCGCTCACCGTCGACGTCCAGGCGGGCTTCGCCTGGCACAACGGCCCGAACCCGATGGCCCGCGCCGCCTCCGACCTCGTCGTCCTGGCCGTCAGCCGGCCGGCCCTGGAGGACTACCTGCGGGCCCGCGTCGGCAAGCTCCCCAACGTCGCCCTCCGCGGCGGCCTCGAAGCCACCGGCCTGCTCCACGACCCGGCCACGGGCGGTGGCACCGTCACCGGCGCACGGGTCGTCCCCGCCGGCGCCGGGCCGGGCGGCGCGGCCGCCATCGTCATCGAGGAGCTGCGGGCCGACCTGGTCGTCGACGCCACCGGCCGGGGCAACCGGGGCACCACCTGGCTCGGCGAGCTCGGCTACGCGCCGCCGGAGCAGGACAGCGTCATGGCCGGCGTCGTGTACGCCACCCGCGAGTACGAGCGCCGCCCCCTCGCCAGCGGCATGCTCGGCGTGCTGACCGGGGTGACGCCGGAGTACCCGTACGGCGCGGCGCTGCTGCCGATGGAGGGCGACCGCTGGATCCTGACCCTCGCCGGGCTCGGCGACGACCTCCCGCCCACCGACGAGGCCGGCTTCGCCGCCTACGCGACCCGCCTGCCGATCGGCGACCTCGCCGAGGTGGTGCACGGCGCCCGGCCGCTCGGGCCGGCGCGGCCGTTCCGGGTCCCGGCGAGCGTGCGCCGGCGGTACGAGCGGATCCCCCGCCACCCGGAGGGCTTCCTCGCCTTCGGCGACGCCATCTGCGCCTTCAACCCGATCTACGGCCAGGGCATGACCGTCGCCGCGCTCGAGGCCCTGGAGCTGCGGGCCGCGGTCGCCGGCGGGCTCGACGGCCTGCCCCGGCGCTTCTACGCCAGGGCGTCGAAGGTGATCGACACGCCGTGGGACATGGCCGTCGGCGGCGACCTCGCGTTCCCGTCCGTGCCCGGCAGGCGCACTGCGAAGATTCGGTTCTTCAACTGGTACATCGCGAAACTGCTGCGCGCGGCGGAGACCTCGCCGGAGGTGGCGGTCGCCTTCCACCGCACGGTGAACCTGACCGCGCCGCCGGAGCGCCTCTTCGCCCCGGCGATCCTGCGGCGGGTCTTCCTCGGCCGGCCCTGAGGCCGGCGCCGGTGCTGGCGATGACGCCTCGCTGGCCCTGACGCCTCGCTGGCCCTGACGCCTCGCTGGCGTTGACGGCGGCGCGGACGGTTGACGTTGGCGTCGACGGTGGTGCTGGCGTTCATGGCGGCGGTGGCGCCGTCAGCCGAGCGCGCGGATGGTCCGGTCGCCGACGACCAGGAGGCGGCCGGAGGCGAGCATGAGCTCGGCGGACGTGTCGTCGTAGGCGGCGAGCCGCAGCCGCCGCACCACGGCGCCGTCCGTGGCGCGCAGCACGACGATCTCCGTGAACTCCGACGACGGCGTGAAGTTGCCGTGCTTCACCGCGGCGTACACGTGCCCGCCGCCGCTGACCAGCGCGGCGTGCAGCGCGTTGTACTGGTAGCCCGGCAGCGCCAGGGGAGTGGCCCAGGCGGCGGCGCCCGAGGTCGGGTCGTAGCGGCGGACGGTGCCGGTGAGGCCGTAGCCGAACAGGGCACCGTCGCCGGCGGACAGGCCGTCGACCCACTCGTCGCCGGCGGCGGTGCCGCGGCACCAGCGGACGGCGCCGGTCGCCGGGGCGAGCGAGCACAGCGCCTCGGGGCCGGCGCCGGAGGCGAGCAGCGACCCGCGGTGCCCGACGAGCGAGAACCCGGGCCGCATGCGGGTCCAGAGCCGGAGCCCGGTCTTCAGGTTGAACGCGAACAGCAGGCTCGCCCCGCCGCTGCCGTCGCCCGTGCCGCGGACCGGGCCGTAGGCGCCCTGCACGACGACGTCGCCCACCACCGCCGGCGCGCCGGCCGCGTCGCCGTCCACCGCGCCCGACCAGGCCAGGGTGCCGTTGCGGACGCGGTACGCGCGGAGGTGGAACCCGGTGCACAGCTCGCGGCATTTCGGTCCGCTGGTGACCAGGACGTGCCCGCCCGCGACGGTGAAGGGCAGGATCGCCCCGTCGTCGGGCAGCGGCACCTCCCACCGTTTCGCCCCGTCGCGGGTGTACGACGCGAGCCGGCTACGCGTGCCGTCGGCCTCGAGGCTGCGCACGAACAGGGCGCCGTCGACGTCGGCGAGCTGCAGCGGGCGGCGGCCGGCGAGCCGGCCCAGGACGGTGACGGCGCCGGAGCGCACGTCGACGCGGCGCAGCGCGCCCTTGCCGTAGGCGACGGTGACCTTGCCGCCGGCGACGGCCGCGCCGCCGACGGTGTCGTCGCCGCCGGCCTGCCGCTGCCACACCTGCCGCCGCACATCGAGGCCGCCGGTGCCGCTCTGGTAGTTGTCGTTGGCGGCGCCGCCGCCGTGCTGCGGCCAGTTGCCCGGGGTCGCCGCCACCGCGGGGTCCGCGAGCAGCGCGCCGGCGACACACACGGCGACGACCGCCGCCATCCTGCTGATCATGGAGTCAGCGAACCAGCGGCAGGTTGCAGGGCGGTGAGAACGGTCGCAGTCCACCCGCCCGTGTGCCCGCGGGCGTCACGGCGTGCGATAGTCGGAGGGTGGCGGCGCGGTAGGCGCGCTGTCCCGGACGAGTCACGTCGTACCCGGCCCGACAAGACGACGTGGTGCCCGGGAGTATGCCATGCTCGTCCAGATCCTCGGTTCCCTGTGCGTCCTGCTGCCCTTCGTGCTGGTCCAGCTCGGCGTGTGGACGTCCACGTCGCGCCGGTACGTGTGGCTCAACCTCATCGGCTCCACCGCCCTCGCCGTCGAGGCCGCCCTGGGGCACGACTGGGGGTTCCTGCTCCTGGAGGGCGTCTGGGCGCTCGTCTCCCTGCGCTCCCTCTTCACGTCCCGCTCCGGTCACACCGCCGCGCCGGCTCAGGACGCCAGCCGCACCTGACGCGTCGTGCAACCTTCGGCGGCGGTGCGTCCGTCGTACGGGGGACGACGAGGAGGCGCCGCATGCGACAGCCGGACCAGGAGGACTTCCGTGCGTTCGTCACCGCCCGCATGGACCGGTGGCGGCGCACGGCGTTCCTGCTCTGCCAGGACTGGCACGGCGCCGACGACCTCGTCTCGATCATGCTGGGCAAGCTGTACCGCAGCTGGCACCGGGTCGCGTCCGCCGACAACCCGGACGCGTACGCGCAGCGGATGCTGACCCGCACCTGGCTCGACGAGTGCCGCCGCCCGTGGACCCGGGAGCAGCCGCAGGACGTGCTGCCCGACCGCGGCTGGGACCCACCCGACGGGTTCACCGAACGCGAACGCCTCGGCCGCCTCCTCGCCACCCTCGGCGAGGGCCAGCGCGCGGTCCTCGTCCTGCGGTTCTACCTCGACCACTCCGTCGAACAGACCGCCGAGCTGCTCGGCATCGCCCCCGGCACGGTGAAGAGCCAGTCGGCGCGGGCGCTGCAGGCCCTGCGCGACCTGGCCGCCTCGGGGACGGGGGACCAGCGATGACCCACCAGCTCTTCGACGACTTCATCGGCACGCCGCCGCCCACCTCCGTCGACCTGGACCGCATCATCGCGACGGAGGAGCGGGCGTCGGCGCGGCGCAGGGCGTACACCATCGGCGGCGCGCTCGTGCTGAGCCTGGCCGCCGTCCTCGGTGCCGCAGTGCTGCGCCCCTCCGCGCCCCCGCCGGCGCCGGGCGCCGCGCCGCGCGACCGTACCCCCGCCGAGTGGTCGGCGTGGATCGACCGCGAGGTGCACGCGCTCGTGCCGGACCTGCAGTGGCGCTCCCTGCCGGGCGCGACCGGCCCCGCCGGCGCGCCGCGCCTCGAGATCTCCGGTGGCGGCGACGGGGGTGCCGCCACCGGCTTCATCATCGACGGCCACCCCGGCGTGCTGGAGATCACCGTGACCGCAGGCTCGGCCGCGGACCCGCCGGTGACGGCCAAGGTCCTGTGCGCCGGCGGGCCCGACTGCACCACCAGCAGCTCGGGCACCGACGCCACCTGCGTCGTCCACGCCATCGTGGACCGCCCGGAGCCCGACGGCTTCGCCAAGGTCGCGCAGATCCGCTGCGCCGTCCCCGACCACGGTCCCCGCGTGACGATGCTGGTGTCCAGCGCGCCCGCGGCGTCCCCGAAGGACCTGCCGCTCCCGCCGGATCAGCTCGTCCCGCTCGCCGCCCACCTCGCCGTGGAACTGGCCCCCTGATACGCCGACTCGCGACGCGACCGTCCGTGGCGGGCCACACTCGGATGAGTGACGACGATCGGCCCCGATGCACCGCAGGCGCGCCCCGCCAACCCGGCGCAGTCGCCCCGCCCGGCGCCGGCCACAGCTCCGGCTCCCGCGTCTGGCCCGGCTCCCGCGTCTGGCCCGGCGTCCGCTTCTGGGCCGGCTTCCGCGTCCGGCCCGGCGGCGGTGTCCGGGCGGACGGTGCGGGCCGCGGATGGTCCGTTGGCCGGCGCGTTCCTGACGATGCCGGCGCTGCGCCTGCTGCTCGCGGAGACCCTCCGGCCGGGTGCCCTGTCGGCGGTGGTGGACGAGCTGATCGCCCACCTGCAGCGTCTACCTGCCCGTCCAAGGGCGGGCGCTGCTCCAGCAACACCCGGCCAGGCTCCCGCACCCTCGCCCCTTCCCGCGCCGTCTCCGCTTCCCGCGCTGCCGTTGTGGGACGCCATCCGTCCAAGCATCGTCGCGGGGCGATGGCCCTCGGTCCCGGGAGGACCCGGGCCACCGTCACCACCCGGAGCCCCGCCACAGCCCGGCCTTCCTCCACAACCGCCCGGCCCAGGCCCGCAACCGCCCGCACCTCCTCCGCAACAGCCCAGCCCCGCCGCACAACCGCCCGGTCTTCCCCCGCAATCACCTGATGCTCCTGCGCAACCGCCCGGTGAACCCGCGCAACAGCCTGGTCGTCCCGCTCAATCGCCTGGTGCGCCCGCTCATTCGCCTGGTCCTGCGGCGCAGTCGCCTGACGCTCGTGTGCAACCGCCTGGTGCTTCTCAGCAGCAGGCCGGTTCTCCTGTGCAACCGCCTGGGGCTCCCGTGCGGCCGACGGGTGCTTCTCCGCAACAGCCTGGTGCTGTTGCACAACTTCCTGGTGCGTTGCCGCAACAACCTGGTTCTCCTGCACGGCAGCCTGGTGCCGCTCCGTCGGCTGGGGGTGTGCCGCTGCCGTTGTTGCAGGAGGGGGCGCCGGCGTTGCCCGGGGGTGTGCCGCCTCCCTCGTCGCACACGGCCGCGCCACCCGTGACCGGAAGTGGGCGGCAGCCGCTCGAGGACCTTCGGGCGTTGCTGCCGGGTGAGCCGGCGGCGCAGCGGGAGGTGTTGCGGGAAGCGGTCGGGTGGCTGGTGGAGCACGTCGACCAGCCGCAGGTCCTCGCGGCCCGGTGTGCGGAGCTCGGGCCGGTCGTGGCGCAGCTCGGGGTGGTGCCGCAGCGGCTGGACAACCTGGCGGTGCTGTTCGTGGACATGTTGCGGGCCAACCCGCCCGGGGTGCCGGTCCGGCGGGACCAGGAAGAAGCGTGGGCGACGACCGGCAGGCTCGTGGCGCGGTGGCTCGCGGACGGGGCGGCCGCCGCCGCGCACGAGCCGGTGTCGTGGAGCGCGCCGGTGCTCGCGCACGAGCGGCGCGGGCAGGTCGGGGCGGAGCTGCGGGTGCGGACGTACCTGCCGTATCCGTGCCTGCCCGGGCAGCTCGCGGTCGTCGAGTCGGTGCTGCTGCCGGGGCGCTGGCGGCACTGCTGGGCCGTGCCCGACCCGGCCGCTGGCAACGTCGGCGAGCTGCACGTCGTCCCGCACGGCATCGATCCGGTCGGGGCGGCGCTCGTCGAGCGGACCGCGGCCGGTGACGTGTTGCGGTTGCGGCCGGTGTACGGGCAGCCCGCCGCCGACCCGATGTCGGCCCGGCCGCTGCTCGTCGTCGCCGGGCGGGACGCGGTGGCGCCGGTGCGGGCGCTGCTGGGGATGCTGCGCGCGACGGGGGATCCGCGGGCGGTGACGGTGTTCTGGCCGGCGGCGGTGGAGCGGGACCTGTACCGCCTGGCCGACGTCGCCGCCGAGGGCACCGTCGTGATCCGCGGCCGGTTCCCCGCGGGGCACGACGAGGACTGGACCGGCCACGACGCGTTCGTCGCCGACGAGCCGGCGGCTGTCGCGCAGGTGCGGGCCCGGGTCGTGGCCGCCGGTGTGCCCGAGGACCACGTCCGGGTCGCCGCCGGGTGAGCCGGCATCACCCGAACGGGTGACACGGGCGGGCGTGCGATGGGCCGTTCGTGCGCGTCGTAGCGTACGAACGGCCCAAAAATGCGAGTTTTGTCAGATTGCTGGCAACGTCATGATCGTCGTTTAGCTTCGGGTCATCTGCCCTACTTCGTGGAGGTGAGATGGGAATCCGGAAGGGTGTCGCCGTCGCCGTGGCGGCGGGTGTCGTCGCGGCCGGAGCCGCCGTCCATGCCGGGCCGGCGTTCGCGGCCGACTACGGCGTGGTCCGCGGCGTGGTCGCCTTGACCAACAGTGCACGTGCCCGGGCGGGCTGCGGCCCGGTCACGTTGAGCCCGCGGCTGAGCTACGCCGCGTGGCAGCACTCGAGGGACATGGCCGACCGCGGCTACTTCTCCCACGGGTCGCCCCGCGGTAGCGGCCCGGGAAGCAGAGTGGCGTCCGCGGGCTACCGGTGGTCGTCGTACGGCGAGAACATCGCCTGGGGCCAGCGCAGCGCGCGCGAGGTCATGAACGACTGGATGAACAGCCCCGGTCACCGGGCCAACATCCTCAACTGCCGGTTCCGCAACGTCGGGGTCGCGGTCGCGTACGACGGACGCGGCGTGCCCTACTGGACCCAGGACTTCGCCAGTCCGCGCTGAGGGTGGGACGAGCGTTCCCGCGGGCACGACGACCGCCCGCGGGAACCTCGCCGGTCGGCGTCCACGGACAGCCGGCGGAGCGCGTCGGGTGGCGACGGGCGCGCCGGGCGGCGGAGCGCGTCGCGGATCAGAAAAAGTAGCCGGCCCGCATCCGGAACACATGCGGCAGCAACTCGGCGCGGTCGACCTCAAGGGGCCGCGCACGGAGCCCGGATCGTCTCCATGCGGGTGATCGAATCGAGGCGCGCGAGGTGTCGCGCGCCGATTGTGATCTCGTCCCCGTCGTATTTCGCGATCATTTCAAGCAGGCGCGCCGACCGGGGCGGGGGAGCCGGCGTTCTCCGTGGGAATAGGAATACGCACTTTCCTCCAAACGCCGCCGAATCGTCGTTGAGAAAGCGATGAGAAAACCATAACAGTCGATCTTGTTTTGGTGGACCGGCAGAATTGGCGCGGGCCGCAAGATTCAGGGCGGGGGCGGCGGGCCGCGGGAGATCTTGCGGCATTCAGCCAGTTCACAGCCAGGGTTCACCACGTGTTGCCCGGGTGGGCTGGACAGATCGGGCGCCGGACCGCCTAATGGAATGCACCCCGCCGGACCCGCAGCCCGGTGGTCGCCGGAGCACCCGGGACAACCCTGCCCCACCCCCGCCGTTCATCCAGCCGTCGCCGCTCATCCGGCATTCGCCGAACCGGCAGCAGCGCCCGCACGGCTCGTAGAACCGCAGTACAACCGAAACCGCCGCCGCACGCGTCACTCAAGTCAACCGCAACACCACCCTGGGTAGCACGCACCCTTGAACGGGAGGCCGCCGTGAACGACATCCTCACCGAGGCAACCGCCGCCGCCTACGTGGCCGCCGCCGGGTTCCGGGTCGGTCCTGTCGGACGCGTCGGCGTCGAGCTCGAGTACTGCGTGCGCGACCTGAGTGAGCCGATGCACCGGCCCGATCCGGAACGCCTCCTCGACCTGCTCGCCCACCTCGGCAACCCGCTGCCCGGCGGTAGCGGCGTCACGATCGAGCCCGGCGGGCAGCTGGAGCTGTCCTCCGCCGTCGGCGCGTCGATGGCCGACTGCGTCGCCGCGCTCGCCGCCGACCTCGCCCTCGTCCGCGCCGCCCTCGCCGGCCACGGCCTCGTCCTGGACGGCACCGGCCTCGACGACGTGCGGGCGCCGCTGCTCGTCACCGACCACCCGCGGTATGTCGCGCTCGCCGAATACCACGAGCGGTCGGGCCCGAAGGGGCTCGCGGTCATGTGCAACTCCGCTTCGATCCAGGTCTGCCTGGACGCCGGCACCGACGACCCCGACGACTGGGGCCACTACCGGCGCCGGTGGTGGCTCGCCGACGCGATCGGCCCGGTGGTCATGGCCGCGTTCGCGAACTCGCCGCACCGCTCGAAGTCCGGCCGGCGCTGGGTGTCGCACAGGCAGGGGCTGCGCTTCGGCACCGACGCCAGCCGCACCCGCGCGCCGCGCCGCGCCGACGACCCGCGCGCCGCCTGGTCCCGGTACGCCCTCGCCGCCAACGTCGCCATGGTCGCCGGCCCCGGCCGCTGGCACGTGCCGGCCGGGCTGACGATGCGCGCCTGGCTGCGCGGCCACGGCCCTCGGCCCGTCACGCTCGACGACCTCGAGCGGCACCTCGGCACTCTCGTCCCGCCGGTGCGCCCCCGCGGCTACCTGGAGCTGCGGATGATCGACCAGCAGCCCGGCGACGGCTGGGTCGTGCCGGTCGCGGTCGTCACCGCCCTGCTCGACGACCCGCAGGGCGCCGAGGCGGCCGCCGCCGCGGCCGAGCCGCTGCGCTCCCCGCTGCGCCGGCATCGCGACTGGGTCGGCGCAGCCCGCGAAGGCCTCGCCGACCCGGCGCTCGCCGCCGCCGCCCTGACCTGTTTCACCGTCGCGGGTGAAGTCCTGCGCCGGCAGGGCGCCCCGCTCACCGTGCGGGACGCGGTCGCCGAGTTCACCGACCGGTATGTGGCACGCGGATCCTGCCCGGGCGAGGACCGCCGAGAGCAGCGCCGCAAGGTCCGGGTCGGCGCCGGCGGATGAGCCGCTGGCAGCGCCGGGAAGGGTCCGGCCCCCGCCCGCGGACGCACTGCGGGCGGGTGGCGGAGGTCCGGACCGGCGCGGGCGGATGAGGCCCCGGCATGGGCGGACGAGACGGTGGCGCGGCACCCCGGGTGTGGTATCAACGGGGTGACGATCCCCAGCGCCCACGCGCGCGACCACACCGAGGAGCCGGACCAGTGCGGGACATCGCCGTGTTCAGTGGCAGCGCCCATCCGGAGCTGGCGGAGGAGATCTGCACCCATCTCGAGGTGCCGCTGCAGCCCGTGCGGGTCGACCGGTTCGCCAACGACTGCCTCGAGGTGCAGCTGCAGGCCAACTGCCGGGAGCGGGACGTGTTCCTCATCCAGCCGCTGGTCCCGCCCGTCCAGGAGCACCTCGTCGAGCTGCTGCTGATGCTCGACGCCGCCCGCGGCGCCTCCGCCGCGCGCACGACCGTGGTCATGTCGCACTACGCCTACGCCCGCTCCGACAAGAAGGACGAGCCGCGCATCTCCATCGGCGGCCGGCTCGTCGCGGACCTGCTCAGCGCCGCGGGCGCGTCCCGGGTGCTGACGCTGACCCTGCACTCGCCGCAGGTGCACGGGTTCTTCAGCGTGCCCGTCGACCACCTGCACGCGCTGCGCGAGCTCGCCACCCACTTCCGCGGCCTCGACCTCACCAACAGCGTGGTGGTCTCGCCCGACCTCGGCAACGCGAAGGTGGCATCCGCGTTCGCGCGGTTGCTGGGTGTACCGGTGGCCGCCGGCGCCAAGCAGCGCTTCAGCGACGACCGGGTGGTGATCAGCGCCGTCATCGGCGACATCGAAGGCAAGGACGTCATCGTCCTGGACGACGAGATCGCCCGCGGCAGCACCGTCATCGAGCTGATCGACCGGCTCCGCGAGCGCGGCGTCGCCAGCATCCGCGTCGCCTGCACGCACGGCCTCTTCACCGATGGCGCCCTCGACCGGCTCGCCGCCCAGCCCGACGTGCTCGAGATCGTCTGCACCAACAGCGTCCCCATCCCGAAGGGGAAGTGGGTGCCGAAGCTGCGGGTGCTGTCGATCGCGCCCGCGATGGCCGAGGCGATGCGCCGCATCCACAACGGCGAGTCCGTCAGCTCGCTGTTCCACTGACCTCCACATGCGCATGGAACAGCCTTTCCTTGGGGTGCTCGGGCCGATGCGGGGCCTGATCGGCGGGCGGCCCGTCGACCTCGGCGGCCCCCGCCAGCGGGCCGTCCTCGCCCGGCTCGTCGTCGCCGGCGGGCACGTCGTGCCGACCGACCGGTTCATCGACGACCTGTGGCAGGGCGTGCCGCCGCCGAAGGCGCTCGCCGCGCTCCAGGTGTACGTGTCGAACCTGCGCCGGGTCCTGGAGCCCGGCCGCCCGCCGCGCACCCCCGCGACCGTGCTCGTGACGGCGGCGCCCGGGTATGCGCTGCACCTGCCCGCGGACGCCGTCGACGCGTGGCGGTTCGAGGCGCTGCTGCGGGAGGGCACCACGGTCGCGGGCGCCGACCCCGGGCGGGCCGACGGGCTGCTGCGGGATGCGCTGTCCGCGTGGGAGGGTCCGGCGTACGCGGAGTTCGCCGACGAGTCGTGGGCCGTCCCGGAGGCCGGGCGCCTGGAGGAGCTGCGGCTGGTCTGCGTGGAGGTCGGCGGGCGGGTCGCGGTGCGGCTCGGCCGGGCGGCGCTGGCCGTGCCGTCGCTGGAGCGGCACGTGTCCGCGCATCCGCTGCGGGAGGAGGCGGTGCACCTGCTCGCGTCGGCGCTGTACGCGGCCGGCCGGCAGGGGGACGCGCACGCCGTGCTGCGGTCCGCCCGGGACCGGCTGGCGGCGGAGCTGGGGGTCGATCCGGGACCGGCGCTGCGGGCGCTCGAGGCGGACGTCCTCGCGCACGCCCCGCACCTCGACGCCGCTCCGCGCGAACAGGCGGGTGGCACGGCTTCACCCGGGCAGGCGGGCGGCTTGGCCGGGGAACCGTCGCCGGCCGGGGCGGGTGCGTCGGGCACGGGCGCCGCAGCACCGGACTCGCCGAGGCGGGAGGCGCCGCTGGGACCTTCTCCGTCCGGGCCGTCATCTCAAGCGCATCCGTCCGGGGGGTTACGCCGTACATCTGCCGAAAACGCGGACAGAGGAACGTTCGGCCGGTCGGAGGAGCTGGCCACGCTCGACCACGTCGCCGGGGAGGTCCTGCGGGACGGGCTGCGGGTCGTGTGGGTCGGCGGGGAGGCAGGAGCGGGGAAGACGACGCTGCTGCGGATGTTCGCGGCGCGGCTCGGCTCCGGCTGGAAGGTCGCGTGGGGCCGGTGCCCCGAGGTCGACGGGGCGCCGCCCGCCTGGGCGTGGAGCGAGGTGCTGGGCGCGCTGCCCGCGGACCGTCCCGACGCGCGGCTGGCCCCGCTGCTGGGCACCGGGGGCGGCGGCGGGCAGTTCGCGCTCGCGCAGGCCGTCGGGGAGCACCTCGCCGGGTTCGGGCCGCTGCTCGTCGTGCTCGACGACGTCCACCGGGCCGACGGCGAGACGCTGCAGGTGCTGCGGCACGTGGCGGTCGCGTTCGCCGACCGGCCGCTGCTGCTGGTCGCCACCCACCGGCCCGGCGAGGCCCGGCCCGACCTCGACCCGGTGCGGGCCGCGCTCGCCGGGCACCGGGCCGTCGACGTCGACCTCGGCGGGCTCGACGCCTCCGCCGGCGCGGCGCTCCTGCAGCACCTCGGCGTGCCGTCCGACGCGGTCGACGACGTCGTCGCGCGCACCGGCGGCAACCCACTGTTCCTCACCGAGACCGCCCGGCTCGTCTCCGCCGAGGGCGCCGACAGCGCGGTCCGCGCCATCCCGTCGGGCATCGGGCACGTCCTGCGGCGGCGCCTCGCCCGGCTCCCCGCGCCCGCGCAGACCGTGCTGCGGCACGCCGCGGTCCTCGGCCGGGACGTCGACATCGACCTGCTCGTCGCCGCCGACGGCGCGGGTGAGGACGCCGTCCTCGACGGTCTGGAGGCCGGCGTCGTGTCGGGGCTGCTGGAAGAGCCGGCGGCGGGGCGGGTCCGGTTCACGCACGCGCTGCTGCGCGACGTCCTCTACGACGACATGCCGCTGCTGCGGCGGCGCCGCCTGCACGCCCGGGTGCTCGACGTGCTCTCGGCCGCCGCGGAGCCGGACGTCGCCGCGCTCGGGCACCACGCCCTGGCCGCCGCCACCCCCGCCACCGCCGCCGTCGCGGCCGGGCACGCCGCGGCCGCCGCCCGGCAGGCCGCCGGGCTGTACGCGCACCGGGAGGCCGCCGGGCTGTTCCGCGGCGCGCTGGACGCCGGTCCGCTGCCGCCGGTGCTGCGCCACGACCTGCTGTGCGGGCTCACGTCGGCGCTCGCCAACGCCGGTGACGTCACCGCCGCCCGGGCCGCCCGAGCCGAGGCCATCGCCGCCGCCGCGCTCGCCGGCGTGCCGTCCGTGGCGGCGCTGACCGCGTACGACGCCCCGGTCGCCTGGACGATCCGCGCCGACCGCACCATCGACACCGCGCTCGTCGCGCAGCTCGAAGCGGCGCTGCTTGCCGGTGCTGCGGTGCCGGGCGGTTCCGCGCCGGCGGGCGGTTCTTCGGTGCCGGCTGGTTCTGCGCCGGCTGACGCGGCGGTGCGGTGCCGGTTGCTCGTCGCGCTGGTGTACGAGCTGGAGGGCGACGACCTGGAGCGGTGCGACGCGGCCAGCGCCGAGGCCCTCGCCCTCGCCGGCGACGACCCGCTGCTGCGCTGCCACGCGCTCAACGCCCGCTACTTCGCGGTGCTCAACCCCGCCCGCCGGCACGAGCTCCCCGCCGTCGGCGCCGAGCTGCTCGAGGTCGCGACCGCCGCGGGGCTGGTGCAGTTCCAGGCGCAGGCGCACCACGTGCTGTTCCAGGCCGCCCTCGAACGCAACGACCTCGCCGCCGCCCAGGACCACGTCGACCGCGTCGTCCGGCACGCGACCGCCGGCCAGCTCGGCGTGGCGCTGTCGGTGATGGCGCTGTTCGCCGCGGTGCGCGCCCTCTTCGCCGGTGACCTCGCCACCGCCGTGCGCCTCTACACGGACCTCACCGCCCGCATCGCCCGGGCCGGCCAGCCGAACGCCGCTCTCGTCGGCGTCGCGGGCGTCTTCTTCGTGCACCTCGCCGCCGGCACGACAGGAGAGCTCCTGCCGATGCTGCAGCCTGTGTACGACCGGCTGCCCGACGCCGTGAACGACCTCATGGTCCGCGCCCTGATCGACGCCGGCCGCGCCGACGAGGCCCGGGCCATCTGGTCGCCCGACACGGCGCCGGTCCGGGAGGACTACTACTGGCTCGCGTGGAACGGGCTGCGCGCCCTGAACGCCGCCGCCCTGCGCTCCGTGCCGCACGCCCGGGCGCTGTACGCGGACCTGCTGCCGTGGGCGGGCCAGTTCGTGGGGCTGGCGAGCGGCTCCCTGTCCGGCCCGCCGGTCGACCTGGTCCTCGCCGCCCTGGCCGACGTCCTGGGCGACGCCGCCGCGGCCGCCGGGCACCGTGCGGCCGGCCACGCGCTCGCCGCCGCGACGGGCGCGCTCCCGTGGTGCCCGCCGGCGCCGGGCGCGTCGCCGTGATGTCCTCGCCGGCGTCGGGCGCGTTCCCGTGACGTCCGCCGGCGCCGGGCGTCTTCCGTGATGTCCGTCTTCGTCAGGCGCTGAAGATCACGGCCTCGCGGCGGGCGAAGCCGCGGCGGGTCGCGGCGAGCAGCACGCGGAGCACCGGCCCCGCCATGCGCTTGAGCTCCGCGAGCTCGGCCGGGGTGGCGTACCGCTCGATGCGCGGCAGCTCGAACCCCATCTTGCCGCCCTTGCGCACCGCGGCCTCCACCTTGTTCCAGTCGGCGTCGGACACGTACCGATGGATCACCGGGAACAAAGTCCGCTCCTCGTCCTCGATGTGCTCGTCCAGCATGTCCCGCAGCACGCCCAGCGCCCCCGCGAGCCGCTCCGCCGCGTCCCTGTCCCCGGGCGTGACGGCAAGGGCCCTGGCGTCCCGCCGGATCGCGTCGAGCAGCGGGTCGAGCTGCCGGTGGTCCTCGGTGAGCTCCCGCAGGTCGACCTCCGCCCCGGCGCTGGCCTCGAGGACGGGCCACAACACGTCGTCCTCCGCCTGGTGATGGTGGTGGATCCCGTCGCACAGTGTCTCCAGGTACCCGGCGATCGCCTTGGCCCGCGCGGGCGTGTTCGCCGTCCTGCCGTCCGCCACGTCCCGCAACAACGCCGCGAACCGGCGCGCGTCCCCACGCATCGACCGGTGGTTCACAGTGATCCCGACAAGATTCGGCATGATCCGCTCCTCAGCTCAAGTGCTTCCGGCCTTCAGCACACCGCCTCCCACTTGGCCGCCACTTAACGTCTGGTTACCGCCGGGGGCCAGCCACCCACCCCCGCTGGTTGGCGCGTCTCGTCACCCGGGCCTCGACCGGCCCTGCCCCTCGCCGCCGCCATCCCTCACGCCCGGCAGCCGTCCTTCTCTCGTGCCTGGCGGGTTGTCCTCGTCTCGCGCCGGGCGGGTTGTCCTTGTCTCGCGCCGGGCGGGTTGTCCTCGTCTCGCGCCGGGCGGGTTGTCCTCGTCTCGCGCCGGGCGGGTTGTCCTTGTCTCGCGCCGGGCGGTCGGCCTGCCCTTGCGTCTGGTGGCAGTCATTTCTCGCGTCTGGTGGCGAGCGTCCTCTTTGCCCGGCAGTGGTCACTGCTTGCCTGTCCGCGGTCATCCCTCGGGCCCGGTGCTCGTCGCTGCACCCCTCTCGCAGACGTTGGTCAATGCCCGCTTATGTGCCTTTTGCTCTATAGACGTTGCGCGATCCACCTGCAATTCAGAGATCGAATTGTGGGTGGATCGCGCTTCTTCTATGGAGCAAAAGGTGTGAATCGGGGCATTGGCCAGCGTCTGTGGCGATGGTGGCAACCCGTGCGACTCGTGCGTCCTGTGGCGGCGGTCAAGGGGTGGGGTGGAGGGCCAAGGGAGCGGGGGAGCCGGACAGGTTGAGGAGGTCGTCGACGGGGGTGCGGGTGCCGAAGCGGTACGCGCGGGAGAAGGCATCCTCGGGCAGCGCCGCGTGCAGGGCCCGCTCGGTGGCCTGGCGGGCGGGGAGCTCGCAGGCGGGCGTCGGGGCGCCGATCTCGTGGCGGATCACGTCGGCGGCGGCGAGCAGGGCGGTGGCGTGGGCCGGGTCGCCGAGGCGGCGGCGGGCCTCGGCGAGGGCCTCCAGGACGCTGGCGCTCCGCCAGCGGTCGCCGACGCGGCGGTGGATGGCGAGGCTGGCGCGCAGGCGTTCGGCGGCGGCGGCGACCGCGTCGTCGGCGAGGTCGACGCGGCCGAGCAGGTCCTGGGCCCAGCCGATGCCTTCGGGGAACGACAGCTCGGTGAAGCGGTCCAGGGCGTCGACCAGGTGGCGGCGGGCGCGGGGCTGGTCGCCGCCGAAGTGGGCGACCGCGCCGAGGTGGGTGAGGGTCGAGGCGACCGATTCGTCGTCGGCGAGGTCCCGGAACGCGGTGAGGCTCGCGTCCAGCAGCGCGGCGGCCGCGGTGAGGTCGCCGGACAGCCAGGCGGTGCCGCCGGCGAGCTGGGCGGCGCGGCCCTCGCCCCAGGCGTCGCCGGCGGCGCGGTAGAGGGTCAGCGCCTCGTCGAGGTGGTGGCGGGATCGGGGGTAGTCGGCGCGTTCGCGTTCGACGCAGCCGAGCAGGGTGAGCAGCCGCCCGCGGGTCTGTGCGTCGGGCGGGCCGGCGAGGGCCTGCGAGGCGAGGGCCTGCGAGGCGAGGGCCTGCGAGGCGAGGGCCTGCGAGGCGAGGGCCTGCGAGGCGAGGGCCTGCGAGGCGAGGGTGGCGGCGGCCGGGTAGTCGCAGTCGAGCAGCGCCAGGCTCGCGGCGGCCGAGCAGGCGGCGACCCGGAGCGACGGGGGTGAGTCGGGGCGGCGGAGCAGGGCTGATGCCAGCCAGTCGCGGCCCTGGCGGTACACGCCGGTGAAATGCTGGAAGGGCGCGAGGGCCGTCGCGAGACGCAGGTCATCGACGCCGGGGCGGGTGGCCAGCCAGGTCATGGCGGCGCGGAGGTTGTCCTGTTCGAGGGTGACGGTGCGCAGGATGTCCCGCTGGCCGGGGCCGCGGACGCCGGCGGCGGCCTGCTCGGCGAGGGCGACGAAGTGGCTGGCGTGCGCGTCGCGGGCGGCGGCGGCCTCGTCGGGGAGCTCGGCGAGGCGGGCGGCCGCGTACGCCGCGACGGTCTGCAGCATCCGCCGCCGGGGCCCGCCGGCCGGGGAGCCGTCCGCGGGGGAGACCAGGCAGCGCTCGGCGAGGGCGTCGAGCAGGCCCGGCCCGTGCGCGGGCAGGACCGCGGCCGCCGCGGGTGTGAAGCCGCCCTGGAACACGGCGAGCTGCCGCAGCAGGGCCTGCTTGTCCGGGGAGAGCAGCTGGTACGACCAGTCCAGCGCGGCCCGGAGCGTGCGATGGTGCTCGGGGCCGGCCGCCTTCGCGTCGGCCAGGACGCGGAACCGGTCGGCGAGCAGCCGGCGGACCTCCGGCACCGACAGCAGCGCGGCCCGGGCGGCGGCGAGCTCGACGGCGAGCGGCAGGCCGTCCAGCGCCCGGCAGATCGCGGCGGCGCCGGCCCGGTGCTCGCCGGGCAGCGGGCGGCCGGTCCGCTCGAACATCCGCGTCTCGAACAGGCGCAACGCCGTCGCGTCGTCCAGCGGCGCGACCTCGAGCACGGTCTCGTCGGGCAGGCCGAGCGCCTGCCGGCCGGTGACGAGCAGCCGCAGGGCCGGCGCCGCCGCGAGGAGGCGGACGGCGAGCGCGGCGACCGGGTCGGTGACGTGTTCGCAGTTGTCCAGCAGGAGCAGCGCGGGCGCGTCGCCGAGCGCGGCGAGGAGTGTGCCGGTCGCGCCGGCGTCGGCCCGGCGCGCCACCCCGAACGCGTCGAGCACGAACCCGGCGGCGTCCTCCGCATCGTCGCGGAGCGGCAGGGTGGCGTCTTCCGCCTCCTCGCGGAGCGACAAGGCAGCGCCCGACTCTCCCTCGCGGAGCGAGTCCCCTGCCCCTTCGCGGGGCGACAACGCGGCGCCTCCCGCCCCCTCGCGGAGCCACAAAGGAGTGCCACCTGCTCCCTCGCCGAGCGGCAACGCAGGGCTCCCAGCGTTCTCACGAGGGGACAAATACGAAATGTCGGATAAATCCGGGCGCTTGCGCCTGGATTTATCCGGGGTGGGGGACGGGGGCATGGTGGTCAGGTCGACGAACCACACCGGTGTCGTCGCGGTGGCGCCGACCGCGATCGCCAGGCGGGTCTTGCCGCTGCCCGCCGGCCCGACGAGGGTGACCAGCCGGTGGTCGGGCGAGGCGAGCAGGCGGCCCGCGGCGCGCACCTCCGCGTCCCTGCCGACCAGGCTGGTCAGCGGGGCCGGTAACGCCGCGCCGGACTCCATGCCGGCACTGTACCGGGGTGGCCCCACCCTCCGGCACCAGCCGAAACGCCCCGATGGTGCGAGCGTGTCGCTGGTCGGCGGGGACCTTCTGGAGGTAATGATTGCTCATGAGGATCCATGCCGCGGCGACCCGCTGACCCGCGATGGCGTTTCTGGTCGAGATGCCCGACGGCGGGTTCCTGGAGGTCGAGGAGCGCACCGACATCGCCCCCGACGACCTGTCGGTGATCGGCATCCTGGGCGCGTCGCCGCTGGAGGGCACCGGACTGATCACGTTCGGCGCGGTGATCCGGGCCGGCCTCGACGAGGACGAGCAGGACGAGTTCGCGGACTGGATCTACGACCGGGTCGTGCTCTTCGCCGAGCTGGGCGGCGAGGTCGACGGCTGGGAGCGCCTGGAGGACGGCACCTGGCGCGTCGAGTCCCGCCGATAAACGTCCCTCCGATAGACACGGTCCGCGACGGCGCGGACACCGCGCGGTGCAACTTTCCGTTCCGGGGCGGCGGTGAGGTGGACGGCACATGAACCCGGGTCACCTGTGGGGTCCGCCCGGGTTACGCTCACGTTGATGACGATCGAGGTCCAGGGCGCGGGGCGCCTCTTGCAGGTCGGCACCGCCACGGAGATCGGCCGGCGGTATCCGGCCAATTTCGACGTGCTGCACACCGCCGAGCTGCAGCGCCGGCCGGGCCTGTGCGCGGTCGTCGCCGACGGCATGGGCGCGGGTGAGGGCAGCCGCACCGCCGGCCGCACGGCCGTGGACATCTTCACGACCGCCGTGCAGGAGCACCGGGGGCCGTTCGCGCCGCCGCCGCTCTTCGCCGCGGTCGCCGACGCTCAGCGCCAGGTCCGCGCCGCCGGCAAGTCCCTGCGCGAGCTGACCGGCTGCACCCTCACCGCCCTGGTCGCCGACGCCACCGGGGCGTGGGTCACGCAGATCGGCGACTCCAGGGTGTACCGGCTACGCGGCGGCCTCCTCGAGCTCCTCACCATCGACCACACGGAGGCGTGGCTCGGCGCGGTGCACGGCTGGTTCCCCGCCGACTCGCCGCAGGCCGAGGCCGCCCGCTACCAGCTGCACCGCTTCATCGGTCACCCGGGCCTGCCCGAGCCGGACGTCCTCAGCGTCACCATGTTCCCTGGCGACGTCTATTGCCTGTGCACCGACGGGATCGCCGAACAGGTGCCGTACCAGCGCATGGAGGCGACGCTGAGCTCCGGGGCACCCCCGGACGTGATGGCGTCCGCCCTGGTCGCGGCATCCCTGGAGGCCGGCGGCCGCGACAACGCCACTGCCGTCGTCGTCAAGGTCTTCTGACCCACCCCGCGCCGAGGACGGGCGGGTGGGTTCAGATCACCAGTTCGGCGGCAGGGCGCTCGGCGGTCACGGTGAGCGCCTCGACGTGCCGGTGCGGCGCGGGGCCGTCGGCGTCAGGAGTGGCGTCGGCCTCGGCGGCGACGACCTCGAGGGCATCCCACAGCGCGGCGAGCGCCTCATCCGAGCCGGTGACCTCGAGCGCGGGTCCGCCCCGCAACGCGACCGTGACAGGCCCGCCGGTGCGCCGCTGGACGAAGGCGCCGTTGAGGATGCGCTGCTCGTGCACGTCGCCCGCGGCGCGCAGCCGGGCGGCCAGGTCCCGCAGCGCTTCGGCCGGACCGGCCAGGTCGAACACGTCTCCCGCGACACGCAGGCGGCACGCCAGCTGATCATCCACGCCGACCAACCTAACGCACCCGTGATCCGGAAGACCTTGTGCACTCCTGGGTACACAAGGTCTTCCGGATCATGAGAAGGGGCGGGGTCAGGCGGACGGGACCAGGGTGGAGACGTCCGCGGGGCGCAGGGCGAGGGCGAGCACGTCGGCGACGTCGGCGAGGGCGTGCACGGTCAGCTGCGACCGCACCTCCTCCGGCAGGTCGTCGAGGTCGGGCTCGTTGCGCTTCGGGATGATGACCTCGGTGAGGCCGGCCCGGTGCGCCGCCAGGAGCTTCTGCTTGACGCCGCCGATCGGCAGGACCCGGCCGGCCAGGGTGACCTCGCCGGTCATGCCGAACTCGGGCCGGACCGGCCGGCCGGTGGCCAGGGACGCGAGGGCCGTGACCATCGTGATGCCGGCGCTGGGGCCGTCCTTCGGCACCGCGCCCGCCGGGACGTGCAGGTGGATGCGGCGGCCGGCGAGCTCGTTCGGGTCGATGCCGAGGCGCCGGCCGTTGGAGCGCAGGTACGACAGCGCGATGTGCGCCGACTCCTTCATCACGTCGCCGAGCTGGCCGGTGAGGGTGAGACCGGGCTCGCCCTCCATCGACGTCGCCTCGATGAAGAGCACGTCGCCGCCCGCGCCGGTGACGGCGAGGCCGGTCGCGACACCGGGGACGGCGGTGCGCTCGGCCGACTCCGGCGTGAACCGGGGCCGCCCCAGGTACTTGACCACGTCGTCCACGTGCACCGGCGCGCCGTCGTGGACGACCGCCACCTTGCGCAGGACCTTCGCCAGAGCCCGCTCCAGCTGCCGGACGCCCGCCTCACGGGTGTGCTCGCCGGCGATCGCACCCAGCGCGACATCGCTGATGGTGACCTCGTCGGAGGACAGGCCCGCCCGGTCGAGCTGCCGCGGCCACAGGTGGTCGCGGGCGATGGCGACCTTCTCCTGCTCGGTGTAGCCGTCCAGGGTCACCAGCTCCATGCGGTCCAGCAGCGGGCCGGGGATGGTGTCCACCACGTTGGCGGTGGCCAGGAACAGCACGTCGGACAGGTCGAGGTCGACCTCGAGGTAGTGGTCGCGGAAGGTGTGGTTCTGCGCCGGGTCGAGGACCTCGAGCAGGGCCGCGGCCGGGTCGCCGGCGTAGCCGACGGCGAGCTTGTCGACCTCGTCGAGGAGCACGACCGGATTCATCGAGCCGGCCTCCCGCAGGGCGCGGACGATCCGGCCGGGCAGCGCCCCGACGTACGTGCGACGGTGGCCACGGATCTCGGCCTCGTCGCGGACGCCGCCGAGGGACACGCGGACGAACTTGCGGCCCAGCGCGCGGGCGACGGACTCGCCGAGGCTGGTCTTGCCGACCCCGGGAGGGCCGGCGAGGGCGAGGACGGCGCCGGAGCCGCGGCCGCCGACGACCTCCTTGCCGAGCGCCGCCCGGCGGTTGCGGACCGCCAGGTATTCGAGGATGCGGTCCTTCACGTCGGCGAGGCCGGCGTGGTCCGCGTCGAGGATCGCGCGGGCCTGTGCCAGGTCGGTGTTGTCCTCGGTACGGACGTCCCACGGCATCTCGAGCACGGTGTCGAGCCAGGTGCGGATCCAACCGGCCTCCGGCGACTGGTCGCTGGCGCGCTCCAACCGGCCGACCTCGCGCAGCGCCGCCTCGCGGACGACGTCGGGCAGCGTCGCCTCGGTGACCCGGGCCCGGTAGTCGGCCGACCCGGACGGCTCGTCCTCGCCGAGCTCCTTGCGGATCGCGGCGAGCTGCTGGCGCAGCAGGAACTCGCGCTGGGTCTTCTCCAGGCCCTCGCGGACGTCGTGGTTGATCTTCTCGTTGACCTGCTGCTCGGCGGCGTGCGCGCGGGCCCACTCGACAAGCAGCTCCAGGCGGGCGGTGACGTCGGGGGCGCCGAGGAGCTGGATCTTCTGCTCCAGGGTCAGCCACGGCGCGTAGCCGGCGGAGTCGGCGAGCTCCGACAGGTCCGTCATGCGCTCGACGGTGTCGATGACCTGCCACGCGCCGCGCTCCTGGAGCACGCCGATGACGAGGGCTTTGTACTCGCGGGCGAGCTCCTTCGCCTTGCCGGCGGGGGCGGGCTCGTCGAGCAGGGTGGCCTCGACCCACAGCGCCGCGCCGGGGCCGGGGACGCCGGCGCCGATGCGGGCCCGGGACAGGCCGCGGACGACCGCCGCGGGCTCGCCGCTGGGCAGCCGGCCGACCTTCTCGAGGACGGCGACGACACCGAACGAGCCGTATGCGCCGTCGACCCGCGGCACCGCGAGGACCCGCTTGTCGCCCGCGGATCGCGCGGCGTCGACGGCAGCCTGGGTGGTGGCGTCGAGCGTCACGGGGATGACCATGCCGGGGAGCAGGACGTCGTCGGTCAGGGGAAGAACCGGGAGAGTAGCCATGTCAGACACCTGCCATCACTGTGGGGTTGAGCGTGTCAGGCTTAAGTTACAAAGCGTTCCCTCTGTTCCCTGAAAGGTCCCGTGTGTGACCCAGGACACCGTAGTCGGGGAGGTCGAATGCGGTCGCGGTCCGCGTCGCGAGGTGCCTGAACAGGTGCTTCACCGGCGGCAGGTAGCGGATGGTGCGGAAGAAGCGGTCCCGCTGGGCGATCTTGCGCTCGGTGGACGGGACGAGGAAGTCGGAGCTGCCGGACGCCTGCTTCTGGCAGGTGGCGACGTAGGGCCGCAGGCGCCGCTCGTACGCCGCGAAGGCCTGCTCGTAGGGCAGTGTCGCCAGCTCGCCGGCGAGCACGTGGGCGCCGACGACCGCGAGGCCGGTGCCGTTGCCGCCTGGGCCGCCCGCGTAGCCGGCGTCGCCGAGCAGCGCCACCCGGCCGTGTGACCAGCGGTCCATCCGGATCTGCGCGGTGCCGTCGAACCAGAAGTCGGGCGCGGTGCGCATGGCCTCGAGCAGGCGCGGCACCCGCCAGCCGGCGCCCTGCATCGCGTCCGCGACGAGGCGCCGCTGCTGGTCGACGTCGCGGCTGCGCGCCGGCGGCTGGTCCAGGGTGAAGAACAGCGAGATGACGGCCTTGTCGGGGGTGATGCCCGCGACCGTGACCGTCAGGCGCGGCTCGTTGTACATGAGCGCCGCACGGTCCAGGCCGAACTCGTTGGGCATCGTGAAGATGCAGCCGTAGACGCCGAGGGTGTGCTGCGGCACCGGGCCGAAGACCAGCTCGCGGACCTTGGAGTTCACCCCGTCGGCGCCGACGACCAGGTCGAACCGCCGCGGCGCGCCGTGCTCGAAGGTGACGTCGACGCCGTCCGCGTCCTGCGTGATCGAGGCGATCGAGTCGCCGAAGACGTACTCGACGTCGTCGCGGGTGGCGGTGTACAGCGTCTCGCCGAGATCGCCGCGCAGCACCTCCAGGTCGCCGCTGAAGATCGCGGACGGCATCGCCGCCTTCACCGTGCCGGCGCCGTCGACGATCGCGATGTCGCCCATGTGCGTGGCCTTCGCCCGCAGGGCGTCGAGGAGGCCCATCCGGCGTAGGACCTCGAGGTGGACGCGGCCGCGGAAGTCGACGGCGTAGCCGCCGCCGCGCAGCGAGGGGGCGCGCTCCACGACCGTGACCCGGTGACCGGTGCGGTGCAACCACAGCGCGAGGGACGGGCCGGCGACGCTCGCACCGGAGATGAGGATGTCCATGGACCGAAATATACATTCGTCTTATACGCTTGTATAGACCCTAGGATCTGGACCATGGGACATCGCGAGGACCTCCTCGACGGCGCCGTGCGCTGCATCTACGAGAAGGGCTACGGGCGGACCACGGCCCGGGACATCGTCGCCGCGTCCGGCACCAACCTCGGCTCGATCGGCTACCACTACGGCTCCACCGAGGCGCTGCTCAACGCCGCCCTCGAGAAGGCCCTCGAGGACTGGGGCATGCAGCTGGCCACCGCGCTGCTGGCCACCGACGCCGAAGGGCTGCACGGCCTGGAGCGCTTCGAGGCGTACTGGAACAGCGTCATCGCCTCGCTCGGCGCGCACCGGCCGGCGTTCATGGCCTCGTTCGACGCGTTCGTGCAGATGGAGCACGCGCCGGCGATCCGGGCGATGATCTCCGAGGGCATGCGGGACGCCCGCGGCATGTGGGCGTCGGTGTTCCACGGGGTCGACGCCGCGGCCGAGCCGCAGAAGGCGTTCCAGCTCGGCTCGTTCTACCAGGCCCTGATCAGCGGCGTGCTGACCCAGTGGCTGATCGACCCGGCCGACGCCCCCTCCGGCCACGACCTCGCCGAGGCGCTCCGGATGGTCGCCGCCTCACTGTGACCGCCCGCTTTGTCGGGTACTGCTCATCTTCCGTCCGTCCGTACCGATAGAGCGGTCGAAACGCTGACAGGGCTGAGCAAAGGGGTACCTCCGGTGGCATCGTTCGCCTCGCTCAAGGTCCGCCACAACATCATCATCGCCGTGGCCGTCGCCGGGCTCGTGGCCGCCGCGGTCGGCGGGATCGGCCTGTACAAGATCTCGGCGGTCGCGAAGAGTGCCGACGCGATGTACAGCCGGGCGCTGCTCCCCGCCGCCGACGCCGCCGACCTGCGCGAGGCGGTGTGGCAGTTCCGCTTCTTCGGCGTCGTGTCGACCACGGTCACCGACCCCGCCGGCCGCACCCGGTTCGCCGCGGAGCGCGACGCCGCCGCCGCGCGGATCGAGTCGGCGGAGGCGACGTTCGCCGGCCGCGACCTCGACGCCGCGCAGCGGGCCGCGATCGACCGGTTCACCACGGCCTGGGGCGAGTACACGGACATCCTCAAGCAGGGCCAGGCCCTGATCGCGGCCGGCCGGGCCGCCGAGGGACAGGCGCTGCTCATCCAGCAGGGCACGCCGAAGGCGGAGGACGCGGTCAAGGACCTCGTCGCGGTGGCCGAGGCGTCCCGCTCGGCCGCGCAGGCCCGGCTCGCCGACGCCAACGAGGCCCGCGACCAGGCCCGGCTCCTGGTCGCCGTGGTCCTCGTCGGCGGGCTGATCCTCGCCGTCGCCGTCGGGCTCCTGCTGGCGCAGGCGATCCTCCGGCCGCTGCTGCAGGTCCGCGACGTGCTGACCGCCGTCGGCGAGGGCGACCTGACGAAGGAGGCGCGGTTCACGGCCGACAACGAGCTCGGCCAGATGGCGGCCGCGCTGGGCCGCGCGACGGGCCGGATGCGCACCGCCGTGGGCACGCTCGCCGACAGCAGCACCAGGCTCGCCGCCCGCGCCGACGAGCTGCAGCAGGCCAGTCACGGGCTCGCCGACGGCGCCGAGCGGACCGCGGGCGAGGTGTCGAAGATCAGCGGCTCGTCGCACGAGGTCTCCAGCAGCGTGCAGGCCGTGGCGTCCGGCGCGGAGGAGATGAACGCCTCCATCCGGGAGATCGCCGTCAGTACATCGGAAGCAGCGTCCGTCGCGGGCCAGGCGGTCGACGCGTCCGCCGCCGCGGAGCAGATCATGATCCGGCTCGGCTCCTCCTCGGCGGAGATCGGCGACGTCATCAAGGTCATCACGTCGATCGCCGAGCAGACCAACCTTCTGGCCCTCAACGCCACCATCGAGGCCGCCCGCGCGGGTGAGGCAGGCAAGGGCTTCGCGGTCGTCGCCGGCGAGGTCAAGGACCTGGCGCAGGAGACCGCGAAGGCCACCGAGGAGATCGGCCAGCGCGTCCGGGCCATCCAGACCGACACCACCGGCGCCGTCGAGTCCATCTCGGAGATCGCCCGGGTCATCGGCCGCATCAACGAGTACCAGACGACGATCGCCTCCGCCGTCGAGGAGCAGAGCGCGGTCACCACCAGCATGGCCACCGACCTGAGCGTCGCCGCGAGCGGCGCGGACCGCATCAACGGCGGCATCGGCGAGGTCGTGCAGGCCGCCGACAACACCATGCACGGAGCGCAGGCGACCCGCGCGGCAGCGGCCGAGCTGACCACGATGTCCGAGGAGCTGCGCGCGATCGTGGGCGGCTTCAAACACTGATCGGCGGGTTCGCCGGGGACTGCGCGCGGCGGTCCCCGGCGGGCAGGCCGTCCGACGTAGGCTCGTCAGCGTGCCGAGCCGGAACAGGACCACGACAGCCGCCATCGCACCTACGGACGCCGCCGCAGAGGTGAACGCCACGCCGGTCAAGAAGGCCGCGCCTCGGAAGGCCGCCGCGAAGGCGACCGCCGCCAAGGCGACCGCCGCCAAGGCGACCGCGGCGAAGGCGACCGCGGCGGAGGCGACCACCACGGAAGCGCCGCCGGCGAAGAAGGCCGCGGCGAAGAAAGGGGCGGTCAAGAAGGCCGTGAAGGCGGTCGAGGCCGTTGCAGAGGCGGCGGCGCCCGCGGGGCCGGACCTTGAGCAGACGCGCCGCGCGCGGCGGATCCTCAAGCTGCTCACCGCCCGGTATCCGGACCCGGTCCTGGAGCTGGACTTCGAGTCGCCGCTGCAGCTGCTCGTCGCCGCCGTCCTCGCCGCGCAGACGCTCGACGAGCGGGTCAACCTGGTCACCCCGGTGCTGTTCGCCAAGTACCCCACCGCGGCCGACCTTGCCGCCGCCGACCCGGCCGAGATGGAGGTGATCCTCCAGCCCGTCGGGTACTTCCGGAAGAAGACGCAGATCGTCATGAAGCTCGCGGCGACGCTGGTCGAGCGACACGACGGCGAGGTGCCGACGACCCTCGACGAGCTGATCGAGCTGCCGTGGGTGGGCCGCAAGACGGCCAACATGGTGCTGGGCAACGCGTTCGGCACGCCGGCGATCTCCGTCGACACGCACGTCGGCCGGGTCGCGCACCGGCTCGCGTGGGGGCCGGAGAAGGACGTGGAGAAGACCGAGGCCGACGTCGCGGCGCTGTTCGAGCAGAAGGACTGGGTGCCGGTCAACCTGCTGCTGATCCTGCACGGGCGGCGCACCTGCCACTCCCGCAAACCCGCGTGCGGCGCCTGCCCGCTCGCCGAGGAGTGCCCGTCGGCCGGCCTCGCCGGCAAGGGCGAGCTCGACCCGGAGAAGGCCAGGGCGCTGCTGAAGTGACCGCCGCAGAAGGGCCGGACGCCGCCGGAGCCGTCGCCGGTGGCAGACTGCCGCAATGCGATTCGCCGACTTCGACGTCCTGCTGCGGCAGGCGTTGCGGCGCTACGCGGCCCTCGAACGCGACGGCGACGTCGCCGTCTTCGACCACTGGCGGGCCACCGAGGCCGACCTGGTCCGGGTCCAGCGGCGGCTCGGCGTGCGGCTGCCGGAGCAGTACCGCGGCTTCCTGCTGCGGTACGGCGCCGGCCGCTTCCTCTTCGTCGAGCTCCTCCCCGCCGACGAGGGCCGCCGCTGGGTGGAGACGCTGGTCGGCGCCAACGAGCCCGTCGACGAGCACGGCTCCGGGTTCGTCGCGGTCGCCCCGGTCGGCACCGGCGACTACTGGGGGTTCGTCGTCCGCGACGGGATCTGCGAGGACGCGGTCAGCTTCCGGTACCACGAGGACGGCGCCGTCGAGCCGGCCGCCGACGACTTCCTCGAGTTCGTCGCGGCGGAGGGCCTGCGCGTCGGGCGCTGACCGGCGCCGCGCGTCAGGCACCGAGCCACGCCGCGCGTCAGGCACCGAGCGACGCCGCGCGCCGGGCGGGGGCCGGCCGTGACCGAGCCGTTCGGCATCGGCGCCGAGGTGTGGCCGGGGCTGGCGAAGGTCACCGAGGAGGCCGGCGAGCTGCTGCAGGTGGTCGGCAAACTTGTGGCGACCGGCGGCCGCCCGGACCACTACGACGGCACGGACCTGCGCGACCGCCTGATCGAGGAGTGCGGTGACCTCCTCGCCGCGATCGGCTACCTCACCGCCGCCAACGGCATCGAGGACGCCGTCGCCGAGCGCGCCGCCCGCAAACGCCAGACCTTCGAAGGCTGGCACCGGCGGGAGGCCGAGCGGCGGGCGATCGTCAAGCCCCCCGGCCCTCACGATCGACCGCCACCCGGTCAGACCTCCGCGGCGGGTTCGGAGCCCTCCGAGACGGGGGCGCCCGACCTATGAAGACCCCCGGGACGCGAAATGGGTTGCGCCACCGTCCGGGATCGGCGCAGCATTGGCACATGTCGACGCGCGCCCTCCGACTCAACGAGCTGATGCGGGAGCGACCCGAGCTGGTCGAGCCGTACAGCAGCCGCTGACGCTGTACAAGAGCCGCTAACGCAACGCGGGCTGCCGGGTCTCACGCTGTGCGGACTCGATGACCTCGCCACGGGTCTCGCCGAGCCACACCACCGCGTTCACCGGCGTGCCCACCCGGCTCAGCATCCCGGTCTCGTCGGTCCACGCGACCAGCGGCAGCGGCTGCACGTGCTCGGTCTCCCAGCCGATGACCCGGCCGGCCTGGATGTCCTCGTCGGCGGCCGTGGCCAGCCACAACGTCTGCGTCTGCGGAATGATCGTCATGCTGTCAGTGATTCCCCGGCAACGGAAGGTGCAACCACGCCATGTCAGAGTTCGAAGCCCTGCTCGAGGAGGGTGCCTCCGCCCCCGTCGAGGGCTGGGACTTCTCCTGGTTCGAAGGCCGGGCCACCGAGGAGCGGCCGCCCTGGGGCTACGCGGAGCTGCTCGCCGAGCGCTACCGCACCGCCGGCAGCGCCCTGGACGTGCAGACCGGCGGCGGCGAGGTCGTCGCCTGGGCGCTGCACAGAGCAAGCCAGAGAGCCAGCCAGAGGGCCGCCCGGACGGCCGGGCGGGCCCCCTCACCGCTGGCGGCGACCGAGTCCTGGGAGCCGAACGTCGCGCTCGCCACGCGGGCGCTCGCCCCGTTCGGCGGCACCGTCGCGCACGTCGCCGACGAGGACCCGCTGCCGTTCGGCGACGCCGCGTTCGACCTCGTCAGCGCCAGGCACCCGGTCGTCGCGGTCTGGCCGGAGATCGCCAGGGTCCTGCGCCCCGGCGGCACCTACCTCGCCCAGCACGTCGGCGTCGGCTCCGCCCACGAGGTCACCGAGGCGATGCTCGGCCCGACCCCGGTCGGCCAGGGCCGCCACCCGGACACCGCGGCGGCCGACGCGCGGGCCGCCGGCCTCGAGGTGCGCGACCTGCGCGAGGTGAAGTTGCGGATGGAGTTCCTCGACGTCGCCGCCGTCGCGGTGTTCCTCCGGAAGGTGATCTGGATCGTGCCCGGCTTCACCGTGGCGGCGTACCGCGAGCAGCTGCGCGCCCTGCACGAGCGGATCCAGGCGGAAGGCCCGTTCGTCGCCCACTCCACCCGCTACCTGATCGAGTGCCGCAAGCCACATCGGAGCGACAGTGGGTGAACGGTCGTTGGGGGCGGGGATAGTTTGTGTGGAGAAGCACACCCGCCGCTGCCGCAGGAGAAACTCTGATGAGTGAGCCCGTGAACGTAACCGTGACCGGTGCCGCCGGCCAGATCGGCTACGCGCTGCTGTTCCGCATCGCGTCCGGTCAGCTGCTCGGCGCCGACACCCGCGTCAAGCTGCGCCTGCTGGAGATCCCGCAGGCCGTCCGCGCCGCCGAGGGCACCGCGCTGGAGCTGCAGGACGGCGCGTTCCCGCTGCTGGCCGGCGTGGACGTGTTCGACGACCCGAAGCAGGCGTTCTCCGGCGCCAACGTCGCCCTGCTCGTCGGTGCCCGGCCCCGCACGAAGGGCATGGAGCGCGGCGACCTGCTCGAGGCCAACGGCGGCATCTTCAAGCCGCAGGGCGAGGCGATCAACGCCGGCGCCGCCGAGGACATCCGCATCCTGGTCGTGGGCAACCCCGCCAACACCAACGCGCTCATCGCGCAGCGCAACGCGCCGGACGTGCCCGCGGAGCGGTTCACCGCGATGACCCGCCTGGACCACAACCGGGCCGTGGCGCAGCTGTCGCAGAAGCTGAGCGTGCCGGTGTCGGAGATCCGCAAGGTGACGATCTGGGGCAACCACTCCGCGACGCAGTTCCCGGACATCCTGCACGCCGAGGTCTCGGGTCGGAACGCGGCCGAGGCCGTCGGTGACCAGCAGTGGTACGCCGACGAGTTCATCCCGCGGGTCGCCAAGCGCGGCGCCGAGATCATCGAGGTGCGCGGGGCGTCGTCGGCGGCGTCGGCCGCGTCGGCCGCGATCGACCACGTGTACGACTGGGTGAACGGCACCGCCGAGGGTGACTGGACGTCGGTGGCGCTGCCGTCCGACGGCTCCTACGGCGTGCCGGAGGGCCTGATCTCGTCGTTCCCGGTCGTCTCGCGGGGCGGCAAGTGGGAGATCGTGCAGGGTCTGGAGATCGACGAGTTCTCCCGGGCCCGGATCGACGCGTCGGTCGCCGAGCTGGCCGAGGAGCGCACCGCGGTGGAGCGTCTGGGCCTGATCTGAGCCCGGTAGGAAGTGCGCTGGCCCGCCCACCCCGCACGGTGAGCGGGCCAGCGGTCTCAGTGGGGCGTGCGGCCGAGCTCGTGCCAGCTCGACTCGGACAGCTCCACCTCGTAGTGCTTCGCCGCCACCGTCAGGTTGGCGAAGGCGAGGTCGCGGTCCTTGTCGTTGACGCCGCGGACCTGGTCGAACCGCGCGACCGCGTTGCGGACGTGCTTGGCGTCGGTGAGCGGCAGTTTGCGCTGCTCCGGGAACGCGTAGACGCTGTCGGGCAGGCGCTCGCGGGTCTCCTCGGACAGGGTGCCGTGCGCCTCGAACGGTCTCCAGGTCGTCTCCATGCCGTCCTCGTTCCCTGACGGCGCGATTCCGACACACCGACCCGGCATATCTCGGCCGCCCGTTCGCCGTTGGCTGCTCGGGGCGGTACCGTCTGGTCCGACGGACGAGGTCGAAGGAGATCACGAGTGAAGGTGGATGCCGGCGCGCGGCAGCGGCTGAATGCGTTCCTGGCGGCGCACGAGGAAGCGATCGTGCGGCAGTGGACGGAGATCGCCACCCGCACCTTGCGTGGGCGGCTCACCAGCGCCGAGCTGACCCTGCAGGTGCGGGACGTGCTCGGCGCGCTGCGGGCGATGCTCGGCCAGGACGCCGACGGCGATGTCGCGGGCGCCGAGGGCGGCGAGTCGCGGGCGGCCCTCGCTGAGCTGTCCCGGGCGTGGGCGCGGCAGGGCTTCTCGCCGAGCGAGACGGCGAGCCTCGTCTTCGCGGTCAAGGAGGTCGTGCTCAACCTGGGCGAGGCCGGCGCGGGTGAGCTGGCGACGACCGACTTCCTCGTGCTGTCGCTGCTCGTCGACGACATGGGCCTGTTCACGTTCGAGACCTACACGAAGGTCCGGGAGTCGGTGATCGCCGACCAGACCGAGCAGCTGCTGGAGCTCTCGACGCCGGTCGTGAAGCTGTGGGACGGCGTCGTCGCGGTGCCGCTGGTCGGCACGCTCGACTCGGCCCGCGCCCAGGTGGTCATGGAGAAGCTGCTGCAGACCCTGGTCGACACCGGATCCGGCTACGCGATCGTCGACATCACTGGCGTGCCGGCGGTCGACACGCAGGTCGCGCAGCACATCCTGAAGACGGTCGTCGCGGCGCGGCTGATGGGCGCGGAGTGCATCATCTCCGGCATCCGGCCGCAGATCGCGCAGACCGTGGTGGCCCTGGGCATCGAGTTCGGCGACATCGTGACGAAGTCCAACCTCGCCGACGCGCTGCTGCACGCGCTGCGGGCCAGCGGCGTCGAGGTGGTCCGCCGGGCGAGCCGCGACAAGGCGCTGTGATGGACCGCGTCCCCGTCCTGAAGATCGGCGAGATCCTGCTGGTCTCGATCCAGATCGACCTCGACGACCAGACCGCCCTGCAGCTGCAGGAGGACCTGTCGGACCGGATCGTGGAGACCGGCGCGCACGGCGTGGTGATCGACATCTCCGCCCTGGAGATCGTCGACTCGTTCATCGGCCGGATGCTGTCGACGATCGCGGCGGTGTCGCGGGTCCTGGACGCCGAGACGGTCGTGGTCGGCATGCGCCCGGCGGTCGCGATCACCCTGGTCGAGCTGGGCCTGTCGCTCCGCGGCGTCCGCACCGCGCTCAACGTCGACAAGGCCCTGGAGATCCTCGCCGAGGCCAAGCAGGTCCGCGGCGTGGGCGTGCTGGGCTTCCGCGGCTCCGACGACGTGCCGGTATGACCCAGCAGCAGGAGGAGCAGCGCCTGCAGATCGCCGACGACAAGGACGTGGTGCGGGTGCGCCAGGCGGTCCGGGTGATGGCGATCGCCGCGAAGCTGCCGCTGGTCGACCAGACGAAGCTGGTCACCGCGGCGAGCGAGCTGGCGCGCAACACGCTCATCCACGGCGGCGGCGGGCACGCCGTGGTCGGCCAGGTGCACAACGGGCGGCGGGCCGGCGTCCGCGCCGAGTTCGTCGACGCCGGACCGGGCATCGCCGACCTGGACCTGGCCTTCACCGACGGCTACACCACCGGCAGCGGGCTGGGGCTGGGGCTCAGCGGCTCGCGCCGCCTGGTCGACGAGTTCGACATCGTCACCGCCGCCGGGGAAGGCACCCGGATCACGGTGACGAAGTGGGCACGGTGACACCGCCCGCGGCGGCCCCCAATCAGGTCCCGCTGGTCGAGGAGCTCGGCTGGATCCCCGTCGACGAGGCGGGCGCGGCGGGTGTCGCCCGGCGGGTCGCCGTCGACCTCGCCCGCCGGCTCGGCTTCAGCGACGAGCGCACCGGCGAGGTGGCGATCGTCGCCGCCGAGCTGGCGAGCAACCTGCACCGGCACGCCGACGTGGGCGCGCTGTCGGTGCGGTGCCTGCGCAGCGGCGACACCGGCGGCGTGGAGCTGGTGGCCGTCGACAGAGGTCCGGGCATGGCGGATCTGGTTTTCAGCGGCTCCGACGGCACGAGCACCGCCGGAACCCTCGGGATCGGGCTGGGCGCGGTGCGCCGGCTGTCGAGCCACTCGGGCGGCTACTCGCTGCCCGGCAGGGGCACCGTCCTGGCCGCGCAGCTGTGGCCCGACCGCCGCGACGTCGGGGTGCCGGTCGTCGCCGGCCTGACCCGGCCGATCACGGGCGAGGCGGTGTGCGGTGACCGCTGGGCGGCGCGGGTGCGCGACGGTGCGCTGCTCGTGCTCGTCGCCGACGGGCTCGGGCACGGCGCTCTCGCCGCGACGGCCGCGAACGCCGCCGTCGACGCGTTCCTCACCGGTGACCTGGACGCGCCGGCGGCGATCGTGGAGCGACTGCACCGGCTCGTCTCGCACACCCGCGGCGCGGCCGTGTCGGTGGCCCGCGTCGAGGCCGGCGCCGAGGGTGGCACGGTGCGCTTCGCCGGCCTGGGCAACGTGGCGGGCGTGGTCGCCTCGCCCAGCGGGGAGCGCCGCGGCATGGTCAGCATGCCCGGCATCGTCGGGCACCAGTCGCGGGGCGTCCGCGAGTTCACCTACGACCTGCCGCCGGAGGCGGTGGTGGTCCTGCACTCCGACGGCGTGTCGGACCGCTGGACCCTGCGTGACTACCCGGGCCTGAGCCGCCAGGACCCGCTGCTCATCGCCGGCACCCTGCTGCGCGACGCCGGTGTGCGCCGCGACGACGCCTGCGTGGCCGTGGTGCGGCCATGAGCGAGTCCCCTGGGCCGGTGCGGGAGCCGCTGCTGCGGATGACGCTGCGCGAGGACCAGGACGTGTTCGTGGTGCGCCAGCGCGGCCGTGAGGTCGCCGCCGCCCTCGGCATGGAGCATCAGGACCAGGTCAGGGTCGCGACCGCGCTCAGCGAGATCGGCCGGCACGCGATCGGCGCCACGGTGACGTTCACCGCCGAGGTTTCCGGACGGCCCCGTCTGGTCATCGTTGTAGAAGCGGACGGCATCGGGATCAGTCCGCCCGAAGGCACGGCGGCTGCGGGGCGGTTGATGGACGAGGTGCACGTGGAACGGGACCGGATCAGCCTGATGCGCAGGCTGCCCGCCCAGGTCGGCCAGGAGCGGCTGGCCACGGCGCGGGAGGAACTGGCCGCCAGCCGGCCCACCACCGCGCTGGACGAGCTCAGTGTCCAGAACCGGCAGCTCGTGAGCGCACTGGAGGAGGTCCAGGCGCACCGCGACGAGCTGCTCACCCTCAACGCGGAGCTGGAGGAGACCAACCGCGGGGTGATGGCGCTCTACACGCAGCTGTCCGAGGAGCTGGAGCAGACCAACCAGGGTGTCGTCGCCCTGTACGCGGAGCTGGAGGAGCGCTCCGCGCAGCTGCGGGAGGCCAACGAGGCGAAGAGCCGGTTCCTGGCCAACGTGTCGCACGAGCTGCGCGCGCCCGTGACCGCCATCATCGGGCTGACGCGGCTGCTGCTGGACCCCCGCTCCGAGCCGCTCACCGCCGACCAGACGCACCAGCTGGACCTCGTCCAGGGCTCCGCCGCGGACCTGCTCGCGCGCGTCAACGACCTGCTGGACCTGGCGAAGGCCGAGTCCAACCGGATCGAGCCCAACTGGGCGCCGGTCGACCTGAGCGCGGTCTTCGGCCAGCTGCGCGGCACCCTGCGTCCCCTCGCCAAGCCGGGCGTGCGGTTCGAGATCGCCGACCCGGCCGAGCCCGTGGAGCTGGTCACCGACGAGGTGCTGCTCACCCAGATCCTGCGCAACCTGCTCACCAACGCGCTGAAGTTCACCGAGGCGGGCAGCGTCGCGATGGGCGCGCTCGTGCTCGACGGCCGGCTGCACATCGCGGTCGCCGACACCGGCATCGGCATCCCGTTCGCCGAGCAGCGCCGGATCTTCGAGGAGTTCCACCAGGTCCGCGGCGCCCACCAGGCGGGCGGGACGGGCCTCGGGCTGCCCTACGCGCGGCGCCTGGCGACCCTGCTCGGCGGCGGGCTCAGCATGGTCAGCGAGCCGGGGGAGGGCAGCACGTTCACCCTCGACCTGCCGCTGCGCCCCGCGCCGGAGGACGACCAGGACCTGCCGCACGTGCGGGCGGTGCTCGTCGTCGACGACGAGGCGGCCGCCCGTCAGGTGCTGCGCGAGCACCTGACCGGCATCGCCGAGCACGTGCACGAGGCCGCCGACGCCCGTTCGGCGCTCGCGATCGCGGCGCGGGAGCGGCCGTCGCTGATCTTCCTGGACCTGCGGATGCCGGGCGGTGACGGCGGCGAGCTGATCGCCGCGCTGGCCGGCGTGCCGGAGCTGAGCGGTGTACCGGTCGTGGTGGTGACCGGCGCCGACGTGGGGCACGTCCCGGGCGCCGCCGCGGTCCTGGCCAAGCCCGCGCTGACCCGCCGGATGATCGCCGACGTCGTCGCCCGAGTGACGGCATGACCGGGCCGGAGCGCAGCGGAGGAGCCGGTCATCATGGGCACAGTGTTGGGTCGCGGCGACGCCGGAGCGTAGCGGAGGCGGCGTCATGACCGGGCCGGAGCGCAGCGGAGGAGCCGGTCATCATGGGCACAGTGTTGGGTCGCGGCGACGCCGGAGCGTAGCGGAGGCGGCGTCGTGACCGGCGAGGCCGCGGCAGACATCCTGGTTGTCGACGACAGCCCCTCCAAGCGGTACGTCATCACCAGCTGGCTGCGCCGCGACGGGCACCGGGTCGCCGAGGCCGCCACCGGCCTGGAGGCGCTCCACCTGCTGCACACCGAGGGCCTGCACGCGGAGCTGGTCGTGCTCGACGTACGGCTGCCGGACATCGACGGGTTCGAGGTCGCGGAGCGGATCAAGGAGGACCCGCGGACCACCGCCGTCCCCGTGATCCACATCTCGGCGACCGCCGTCCACGTGGTGGACCGCACCCAGGGCCTCAACCGGGGCGCCGACGCGTACCTGGCCGAGCCGATCGACCCGGACGAGCTGCTCGCCACCGTGCGGGCGAAGTTGCGCGAGTACCGGGCCCGCCGCCGCGCCGAGCGTCTCGCCGGCCGGCTGACGCGGCTGGTGGACACCACGACCGAGTTCAACGCCGCGACCAGCCTCACGGACCTGCTGCTGGCCGCCGCGACCGGCGCCGCCCGGGTGTTCGAGGGTCCCGCCGCCGTCGCCGCCTCCTCGGAGGAGTCCGGGCCGATCGCGGTGCAGGTCGACGCCGTGGGCGGCGACCCGGTGCTGCGCCCGGCGATGCGCGACCAGTTCGAGCTCGACCCGCTCGACGGCCAGGCCGGCATCGTGCTGTTCCCGCTGGACGACGGCCCGTGGTGGCGGGGCGCGGTGTGGCGGGTCGTCGGGCGGGCCAAGCCGGGCCGGGAGCCGGTGCACGTCGCCGTGCCCGCGGAGGGTTTCAGCGACGACGACGCCGACCTGCTGCGCCAGTTCGGCCAGGCGGTCGCTCTCGCGGTCGAGGCGCTGCGCAGCTACGACGAGGAGCGGCGCACCGCGCTGACGCTGCAGCAGAGCATGCTGCCCCGGAGCCTGCCCGCGGTGCCGGGCGTGCAGCTCGCGGTGCGGTACCAGCCGGCCAGCGAGCACGCGTCGGTCGGCGGCGACTTCTACGAGATCCTGCGGGTGGACGGCCGGCTCGTCGCGGCGATCGGCGACGTCGCCGGGCACTCGCTGCGCGCCGCCACGATCATGGCGGAGGTCCGGCACGCGCTGCGCGCCTACCTGGTGGAGGACTCGTCGCCGGGGCCGAGCATGGAGCGGCTCAACCGGATGATGCTGCGGCTGCTGCCCGAGGAGATCGCGACGATGTGCCTGCTCAGCATGGATCCGGCCAGCGGGGAGGTGCGGCTCACCAACGCCGGGCACCCGCCGCCGCTGCGGGTCCGGGACGGGCGGGTCAGCCTCGTGGAGGGGCGGGTGGCGCTGCTGGGCGTGCCGACCTCGCACGAGGACGAGATCCGGCTGACGCTGGCGCCGGGGGAGACCCTGATCCTGGTGACCGACGGGCTGATCGAGGTCCGCGGGCACACCTTCAACGAGGGGCTCGACGCGCTGTGCCGCGCCGTCGGTGAGGTCGAGGACGACCTGGAGCAGTTCTGCGACCGGCTGCTGAGCGCACTGAGCGCGGGGTCCCGGGACGACGACGTGGCCCTCCTGGTGATCCGCAGGGTGGATTTCGGCTGAACCGGTTGCGCCGTGCCCACCGACCGAACACGCTGCGTGAAACGAATGGGGGGCAACACCATGGCGGTCTGTGAGACCTGCGGCAACGACTACCACATGAGCTTCGAGATCCGGACGGTCGGCGGCGGCGTGCACGTCTTCGACTCCTTCGAGTGCGCGATCCACCGGCTGGCGCCGGTCTGCGAGCACTGCGGCACGAAGATCGTCGGCCACGGCGCCGAGGTGTCCGGCAACTTCTACTGCTGCGCGCACTGCGCCCGCACCGCCGACCAGGCGCTGGGCCTGGAGATCCGCGACACGGTGGGGGCGTACCCCGGGTGAGCCTTGCCGGTGCCCCGCATGATTGGCTCTTGGAGCAGCAGGGCATTGGTTGAGGCACACGTCGCGGAGGAGCAGCTGTGGTGGTCCTGGGTATCGACATCGGCGGTTCGGGCATCAAGGGAGCGCCGGTCGACCTGGCAACCGGCGAGTTCACCGCCGACCGGCACCGCATCGAGACCCCGCAGCCGGCGGACATCACCGCCGTCGTCGACACGGTCGCGGCGGTCGTCGCGCAGTTCCCGCCGGCGAGCAGCGTCGGGATCACGTTTCCCGCCGTCGTGCAGCACGGGGTGACGAAGACCGCCGCCAACGTCGACGCGTCGTGGGTCGACGCGCCGGCGGAGCAGCTGTTCAGCGACAAGCTGGGGCGGCCGGTGACGGTCCTCAACGACGCGGACGCGGCCGGGGTGGCCGAGATCGAGTACGGGGCCGGCAAGGGCGTCGGCGGCCTGGTCGTGATGGTCACCCTCGGCACCGGCATCGGCAGCGCCCTGTTCATCGACGGGAAGCTGGTGCCCAACACCGAGTTCGGCCACCTGCAGATGAGCGGGCTGCACCTGCACGGCGGCGACGCCGAGGACTACGCCTCGGACCGCATCCGCGAGGTCGAGGGCCTCGCCTGGCAGGACTGGGCCGAGCGGGTCCAGGTCTACCTGCGCCACCTGCACGCGCTGCTGTGGCCCGACCTGATCATCATCGGCGGCGGCGTGAGCAAGAAGACGGACAAGTGGCTGCACCACGTCTCGGTGCCCACGAAGGTCGTCCCGGCGACCCTGCAGAACAACGCCGGCATCGTCGGCGCGGCGCTCCTGGCATCCAGACGGGCGCACTGAGCGCACGCGCGTGCGCTGATAGGGCACGATGGGTCGCATGGGGGACATGCCCGCGCCGTTGCGTGCCGGGGACCCGGCGACCGTCGGGTCCTACCGGCTGCTCGGCGTGCTCGGCGTCGGCGGCATGGGCACCGTCTACCTCGCCGCCGGCCCCGGCGACCGCCGGGTCGCGCTGAAGGTCATCAACCCGGTCTGGCACGGCGACCCGCAGTTCCTGCAACGGTTCGCGGCCGAGGCCGCCGCCGCGTCGCGGGTCGCCGGGTTCTGCACCGCGCGGGTCCTCGACGTGGCCCTGGACGGCCCGGTGCCGCACCTGGTGACGGAGTACGTGTCCGGGCCGTCCCTGCACGACTACGCGACCGTCAACGGGCCGCTCGGCGGTCAGGTCGAGGCGGTCGCGGTCGGGGTCGCGGCGGCGCTGACCGCGATCCACGCCGTCGGGCTCGTGCACGCCGACCTGAGCCCGCGCAACGTGCTGCTGTCACCGTTCGGCCCGAAGGTCATCGACTTCGGCGTCGCCCGCCCGCACGGCCACGACGGGCCCGTCGGGCAGCTGTTCGGCACGCCGGGGTGGCTGGCGCCCGAGCAGGAGCGCGGCGCCCCGCCCAGCCAGGCCTCCGACGTGTACGCGTGGGGCGTCCTCGTCGCGTGGGCGGGCACGGGCGTGATGCCGGCGGGTGCCGTCCCGGACGGGCTGGCGCCCGGCATCGCCGAGATCGTGGCCCGGGCGCTGCGGCCCGACCCGGCGGCCCGGCCGACGGCCCGCCAGCTGCTGCTCGCGCTCGTCGGCGACGACGATCCGGCGGCGGTGCACGTGACGTCGCCGCGCGCCGACCCCCGGACCCGCCCCACGGCCGGCCCTGCGACCGGCCCCGCGGCCGGCCCCACGGCGAAGGTCCGCGGCGCCGCGCCGCCGGTGCCGCCCCGGCCGCCCACGGGCCGGTTCGCGCCCGGCGCCGCGCCGGTCATCCCGGTGTCGCCGACGGCGGTGCACGCGATGCCCGTCTCGCCGGTGCCGGTCAGCCCGACGATGCTCGACCCCACTCTCGGTGTCCCGGTGTCGTCCCAGTATGCGGACCCGGGTCGCGGGCGCCCGCCGCTGCCGCCGGTGCCGCCTCCTCCCCGCCGCCCGCCGCGCCGCGTCGGCGGTGCGGTGGCCGCCGTCGTCGCGGTGCTGATCGTGCTCGGCTGCCTGTGGGGCGTGTTCAACCTCGCCGACTCGGCCGGCTCGGGCAAGGACGGCGCCGCGAAGGCGGGCCCCAGCACCGCCGCGCCGGCGAGCAAGGTGCCGTCGAAGAAGCCCAGCCCGGTCGGCACCGACGGCGGCGTCCGCTTCACCGTCACCGGCTTCGAGTGCGGCGTGAAACGCATCGGCGACTGGCCGATCGTCAAGGACGCCGAGGGCGAGTTCTGCCTGGTTGAGGTGCGGGTCGAGAACCTCGGCACCGGCAGCACCCGCATCTATCAGGGCTCGCAGCGGCTGCGTGACACCGACGGCAACGACCACAAGGCCGACGACTGGTCGTGGCTCTACAACGCCGAAACCCGACCGCTTTACGGGGAAATCAGGGCCGGCAAACCGGTCACCGGCACGCTCGTCTTCGACGTGCCGAAGGGGCTCCGGTTCGACGTCCTGGTGGTCAAGCAGCAGCCGCTCAGCGACGGCACCGTCATCCACCTCCCCGGTCGGTAGAGCGCTTTCAGGGGCGTGCCCGCGCGTCACCGCGACGGCGGGCGCGTCGGCGTGCTGTGAGCAAACACCACCGTCCGAGGCCTTGGCAAGCTTTTCCCAGGCGTTACGTTTCGTTACCACCGTGTTATTGACACCACAGTCCGCAATCGGATTTAGTGTGCCGGAACCGGTTGCGGAACCGGTTCCAGAAAACGCTCTCTTGCCAGAAAGCGCTCTCACAGAGAGGATCGCGGCGTGCCGATCACCATCGCCGATGTTGCCTCACGGGCCGGGGTCAGCAAGACCACCGTCTCGCGGGTGCTCAACGGCAAAGGCGAGGTCGACGAGTCGACCGCGGCACGGGTGCGGAGGGTCATCGACGAGCTGGGTTACACGCCCAGCGCGCGGGCGGTCAACCTCGCCCGGGGCCACACCAGGGTCATCGGGATGTTGGTGCCTTCGCTGATCTGGCCGTGGATGGGCGAGATCGTGCAGGGAGCCGTTGACGTCGTCGAAGCGGAGGGTTACGGGTTGCTGCTCTTCACGTGCAACCGTGGCGCCGAGTCGATGCGCCAGTTCTCGGCGCAGGTCTCCGGCAAGGCCTTCGACGGCCTGCTGGCGATCGAGCCGGAGGGCACCCTGGACTACCTCGCCGACCTGTATGCCGGCGGCCTGCCGGTGGTGCTCATCGACGACCGCGGCGACAAGCCGCTCATGCCGTCGGTGGGGACCACCAACCGGGCCGGCGGGGCCCTGGCCGCCCGGCATCTGGTCGAGATCGGCCGGCGGCGCCCCCTCGTCATCACCGGATCCGAGAAGTTCGGCTGCACGCAGGACCGGCTCGGTGGCTTCGCGGACGTGTTCGCGGCCGCCGGTCACCCGGTCGACCCGCGTTTCGTGATGGAGGGCGACTTCACCTACGACTGCGGCTCCCAGGCGATCCGGCGGGCGCTGGACCTGGGGCTGGAGTTCGACTCGGTCTTCGCCCACAACGACCTGTCCGCGGCGGGCGCCCTCCAGGGGCTGCGCCAAGCGGGCCGCGCGGTGCCGGATGATGTCGCCCTCGTGGGCTTCGACGACATCGTCCACGCCGCGCACACCGAGCCACCACTCACGACCATCCGCCAGCCGATGCGGCAGATGGGCGAGATGGCGGCCCGGCGGCTCATCGCACACTTCGACGGCACGCCGTTGACGAGTGAGCCCAACATCCTGTCCACCACGCTCGTCGTGCGGTCCTCGACCATGCCGGCGTAGCCCGAGCGCTCCACCGCACCATCCCCGCACCAACCCGCACCACCCGGCACGACGCACCACCGATACCGCACCAAAGGGCGGGACCTGCCGCAAGAAGGCCCCGTCGTCCTACCCCGAATGCCCGCCCCACCTGTCGATCCAGGTACGTAAGGAGACACCCCCGTGCATACCAGACGCTCCGTTGTGCTCGGCCTCGCCGGGTTGCTCGCCACCGGCGCTCTCGCTGCGTGTGGCGACTCGCCGAACGCCGACAACGCGAAGAAGGGCCCGACGGTCCTCAACGTCGGCATGCCGAACGGCCCGCAGACCGAGAACCAGAACCCGTTCCTCAGCACCTCCGCGGCGTCCAAGTCGGGCTACCGCTGGGCGCTCTACGAGCCGCTGATGATGTGGAACCCGGTCAAGCCGGCCGACCCGATGAAGCCGTGGCTCGCCACCAAGGCGGAGTGGTCGAAGGACTACACCTCGGTCAAGGCCACCATCCGTGACAACGCCACCTGGTCCGACGGCCAGAAGGTCACCGCCGAGGACGTCGCGTTCACGTACAAGCTGCTGCGTGACAACGAGGCGCTCAACACCGGTGGTCTCACCATCTCCGACGCCTCGGCCAGCGGCGCGGACGTGACCATCACGTTCAAGAACCCGCAGTTCGTCAGCCAGCACAAGGCCATCGCCCAGGTCCCGATCGTCCCCAAGCACATCTGGGAGAAGGTCTCGGACCCGAAGGCGGAGCTCGCCAAGAACCCGATCGGCTCCGGCCCGTACACGCTGAAGTCGTTCACCCCGCAGACCGCCACGCTGACGGTCCGCGACAAGGGCTACTGGCAGGCGCTGCCGCAGGTCAAGGAGCTGCGGTACACCTCCTACACCGACAACAACGCGCAGACCACCGCGCTCGCCAACGGTGAGTCGGAGTGGAGCTTCGTCTTCATCCCCAATGTGAAGACGGTCTTCATCGACAAGGACGCCGCGCACCACAAGATCTGGGCCCCGCCGGTCCTCGGCATCCACGGCCTGTACATCAACACCACCAAGGCGCCGTTCGACGACAAGAACCTGCGCGTGGCCATGAGCATGGTCATCGACCGTGACGACATCTTCAACACGGCCGAGGCCGGCTACTTCCACCCGCTGGTGAAGAGCGTGACCGGTCTGCCCAGCCCCGCCGGCGACGCGTTCCTCGCGCCGGAGTTCAAGGGCAAGGACTACAAGATCGACATCGAGGGCGCCAAGGCGCTCCTCACCGCCAACGGCTACAAGTACGAGGGCACCACGCTGAAGGACAAGTCGGGCAAGGCCGTCACCCTGACGCTGACCGACCCGGCCGGTTGGTCGGACTACCAGACCTCGCTGGAGATCGTGAAGGCCAACCTTCAGAAGATCGGCATCGAGGCGACGGTCGAGAAGGCCAACCAGGACGCGTGGTTCAAGAACGTCGAGGCCGGTCAGTTCGACGCGGGCTTCCGGTGGACCAACGGCGGTAACACGCCGTACGACATCTACCAGACGATCATGGACGGCGACCTGCTCAAGCCGGTCGGCACCGCCAGCCCCGCCGGTAACTTCGGGCGCTTCAACAACCCCGAGGCCACCAAGGCGCTGCGCGACTACCAGTCGGCGACCGAGGACTCGGTCCGTGTCGAGGCGATGAACAAGCTCCAGAAGATCTTCGTCGAGCACATGCCGATGATCCCCGTCGGCGCCGACAATGTCGGTGGGGCCTACTCCACGAAGCAGTGGACCGGCTGGCCGGACGACGCCAACCCCTACGGCGCCGCCCAGCCCACCCAGGCGAACGCGCTCGACGTGATCCTGCACCTCAAGCCGGCCTCCTGACCGGTCGCTAGTGACGGGGCTCCCCGGGTTGCCCGCGCGGGCAACCCGGGGAGCGCCACCCCGTGACGACACCCCAAGACAGGAACATCGGCATGACGTTGAGCGAAAGCACGGCGGCGCCGGTCGGCGAGGTGGTGCTGGAGGCTGTCGGCCTGACCAAGCATTTCCCCGTCCGCAGGCGAATGCGTGACCTTTTCTCCGGCACCAAGGCAGCCGTCCACGCGGTGGACGACGTCTCCTTCACTCTGCGACGGGGCAGAGTCACGGCACTGGTCGGCGAGTCCGGCTCCGGCAAGTCCACAGTCGCCCGGCTGCTCGCGCAGCTCTACCCGCGCACCGGCGGCGACATCCTCCTGCACGGCACGTCGACCAAGGTCAACGGGGGCAGGCGCTTCCGGAACTACGTCAAGCGCGTGCAGCTCATCTTCCAGGACCCGTTCGGTTCGCTCAACCCGGTGCACACGGTCCGCTACCACCTCACCCGGTCGCTGAAGATCCACGGCAACGCCGGCAAGACCGCGGCCGAGCTCGAGGAAGCCCTCGCGAACCTGCTGACCCGGGTCAGCCTCACCCCGCCCGAGCGCTACATCGACAAGTTCCCGCACGAGCTGTCCGGCGGCCAGCGCCAGCGCGTCGCGATCGCCCGCGCCCTCGGCGCCGACCCCGAGGCCCTGCTCGCCGACGAGCCGGTCTCCATGCTCGACGTGTCGATCCGCCTCGGCATCCTCAACCTGCTGCGTGACCTGAAGGAACGGCTCAACCTCGCCATCCTGTACATCACGCACGACATCGCCTCGGCCCGCTACTTCGCCGACGAGACCATGGTCATGTACGCCGGCCGGATGGTCGAGGGCGGCGACAGCGAGACCGTCACGCAGAACCCCGCGCACCCGTACACGCGGCTGCTGATCGAGTCCGCGCCCGACCCGGACCGCATCGAAGGCATCGCCGACCCGGCGACCATGGACCGGGGCAACGGCGAGCCGCCGAGCCTGATCCGGCCCCCCGCCGGCTGCCGCTTCAACCCCCGCTGCCCGCACGCCATGCCCCGCTGCAAGGTCGACCTGCCGCCGCGGCTGGAGATCGGCGACCGCGACGGGCACTGGGCCGCCTGCTGGCTGTACGACGCGGACACCGTCGCCAAAGAAGGCATCGGCTCCGCTGCCAACGGCAGCGCCGCCATCCCCACGCCGCCGGCTCTGACGCTGACGGAGGAGGCACGATGAAGTTCCTGCTGCAACGCTTCGCCTTCTACCTGTTCACGGCGTGGGCGGCGATCACCCTCAACTTCTTCATCCCGCGGGTCATGCCCGGCGACCCGGTCAGCGCCCTGATCTCCAAGAACCAGGGCCGGCTGTCCAGCGACGCGATCCAGTCCATCAAGGTGCTGTTCGGCCTCGACAAGGACCAGAGCCTCTGGGAGCAGTACATCGGCTACTGGAAGCAGCTGCTGCACGGCGACCTCGGCCTGTCGTTCACGTTCTACCCGACGTCGGTGTCCGAGGTCATCGGCCAGAGCCTGCCGTGGACGATCGGCCTGGTCGGCATCACCACGATCCTGAGCTTCATCATCGGCACCGCGCTGGGCGTCGGCGCCGGCTGGAAGCGCGGCTCGTGGATCGACAGCCTGCTGCCGGCGACCACGTTCCTGTCCTCGGTGCCGTACTTCTGGCTCGGTCTCGTCGCGATCGCCCTGCTCGCCGGCCCCGGCAGCTGGTTCCCGTCGTCCGGCGGCTTCACCCCCGGCCTGGTGCCGGCGTTCGACCAGTACTTCATCGGCAGCGCGCTCAACCACAGCATCCTGCCCGCGGCGACGATCCTCATCTCCTCGATGAGCGGCTGGATCCTCGGCATGCGCAACATGATGGTCACCGTCTCCTCGGAGGACTACATCACCGTCGCGCACGCCAAGGGCCTGTCCGACAAGCGGGTCGCCTTCAGCTACGCCGCCCGCAACGCGCTGCTGCCCAACGTGTCCGGCTTCGCGCTGTCGCTGGGCTACATCGTCGGCGGCACCCTCCTGGTGGAGATCGTGTTCTCCTACCCGGGTGTGGGTTACCAGCTCTTCCAGGGTGTCCAGGCCTACGACTACCCGCTGATGCAGGGCATCTTCCTGGTCATCACGATCTCGGTGCTGGTGGCCAACCTGCTGGCCGACGTGGCCTACCTGCTGCTCGACCCGCGCACCCGAAAGAGTGGTTGAGATGACCGTCACCCCGTCCAGCATCGAGCAGGTGATCCCGGGCCAGGGTTCGATGGCCCAGCCGAGCGTGAAGCCGGCCTCGAAGGCGAAGCGCAAGCGGTTCCGGTTCATCGCCAACGGCAAGGCCGCGACCGGCCTCATCGTGCTCGGCATCTACGTGCTCATCGCGATCATCGGGCCGTGGATCTCGCCGTACGACCCGGACCTCATCACGGCCGACAAGCTGCAGGCGCCGTCCGGCTCGCACTGGTTCGGCACCGACCACCTCGGCAAGGACATCTTCAGCCAGATCCTCGTCGGCGCCCGCGGCGTCGTCGTGGTCGGCGCGATCGCCGGCATCGTCGCGACGGTCCTGTCGGTGCTCATCGGCGTCACGTCCGGCTACCTCGGCGGCGCCGCCGACGAGAGCCTCTCCGCGGTGTCCAACGTCTTCCTGGTCATCCCCGGCCTGCCGCTGATCATCATCGTCACGTCCACCATCACCAACGCCGGCGACATCGTCGTGGCGCTGGTCATCGGGTGTACGTCCTGGGCGTACGGCGCCCGGGTCCTACGAGCACAGACCCTGTCGCTGAGACGGCGGGACTACGTCGAGGCGTCCCGCGCGACCGGCGAGAAGACCTGGCGGATCGTGCTGTTCGAGATCCTGCCGAACCTGACCGCGATCATCGCGTCCAGCTTCGTCGGCACCGTCATCTTCGCCGTCATGTCCGAGATCACCCTCGCGTTCATCGGCATCTCGTCGGTGTCGACCTGGAACTGGGGCACGATCCTGTTCTGGGCGCAGGGCCAGCAGGCCCTCGCGCAGGGCGCCTGGTGGTGGTTCGTGCCGGCCGGTCTGGCCATCGCGTTCCTCGGCACCGCGCTCAGCCTGATCAACTTCGGCATCGACGAGTTCGTCAGCCCCCGCCTGCGCACCTCCGGCGCGGGCTCCCGGCGCGCCCCCAACGGCGACAAGGTCACCATGCGGGTCGGGTTCACGCCCGTCATCCGCGGCCGCGTCGACAGCACCCCCGAGATCGAGATCAAGCACCAGACCAAGCAGGCCGGCCCGACCGACGACCAGGACGACGCCGTCGGCTCGGTGGAGTATGGAGCGAAGCCATGACCCGCACCCTGACCCGGCCGCTGCTGGAGATCAAGAACCTCGACGTCGACTACGGTCTCGGCGAGGAGGGGGTCAAGGCGGTCCGCGACGTCAGCCTCACCATCCACCGCGGCGAGGTCGTCGGCCTCGCCGGCGAGAGCGGCAGCGGCAAGTCGACCCTCGCCTACGGCGTCACCCGGCTGCTCCCGCCGCCCGGCGTCGTCGCCAACGGCTCCGTCATCTACCACCCGCCGACCGGCGACCCGTACGACGTGCTGAACCTCTCCAACGAGGAGCTGCGCAAGTACCGGTGGGCGGAGACGTCGATCGTGTTCCAGGGCGCGATGAACTCGCTCAACCCGGTGCACAAGATCTCCGTCGGCCTGATGGACGCGATCAAGGCGCACGACCCGAGCTCCACCAAGGCGGCCCGGGTCGCGCGGGCCAAGGAGCTGCTGCGGCTCGTCGGCATCGCCGAGGACCGGCTCGACGCGTACCCGCACCAGCTGTCCGGCGGCATGCGCCAGCGCGTCATGATCGGCATGGCGCTCGCCCTGGAGCCGCAGCTGGTCATCATGGACGAGCCGACCACCGCGCTCGACGTCGTCATGCAGCGGCAGATCCTCGGCCAGCTCGTCGAGCTGCGCGAGCGGCTCGGCTTCTCCGTCCTGTTCATCACGCACGACCTGTCGCTGCTGGTCGAGTTCTCCGACCGGATCGCGATCATGTACGGCGGGCGGATCGTGGAAGAGGCGCCTTCGGCGGCGATCTACCGCGACCCGAAGCACCCGTACAGCGCCGGGCTGCTGCGCTCGTTCCCGGCGCTGCGCGGCGAACGGCGGGAGCTGGCCGGCATCCCCGGCTCGCCGCCCGACCTGCGCGGCATGCCGTCCGGTTGCGCGTTCCACCCGCGCTGCCCGAAGGCGTTCGAGCCGTGCCCGACCAAGATTCCGATCCTGGGCAAGCCCGACGATCACGTCGGTGAGCCCCGCACCGTCGCCTGCTGGCTGCATCCGGTCACCGCCGGCTGAGCCTGCCAACGGGCACACCGTCCCAGTAACTGCAAACAGGAGAACCATGGACACGACCGCGACACCCCTCGATGTGCAGAACCCGATCGCCACACTCCCGCCTTCCTTCCGTTGGGGAGTGGCGACCTCGGCCTACCAGATCGAGGGCGCGGTCGACGAGGACGGGCGGACCCGGTCCATCTGGGACACGTTCTGCGAGGTGCCCGACGCGATCGACAAGGGAGACACCGGCGAGGTCGCCTGCGACCACTACCACCGCATGCCGCAGGACGTCGCGCTGATCCGCGACCTCGGCGTCGACCTCTACCGGTTCTCCGTGGCGTGGCCGCGGGTCCAGCCCCGCGGCCGCGGCCCGGTCAACCCGGCCGGGCTCGGCTTCTACGACCGGCTCACCGACGAGCTGCTCGCCAACGGCGTCGAGCCGTGGATCACCCTGTACCACTGGGACCTGCCGCAGGAGCTGGAGGACGCGGGCGGCTGGCCCGTCCGCGACACCGCCTACCGCTTCGCGGACTACAGCATGCTCGTCTTCGACGCGCTCAAGGACCGCGTCAAGACGTGGACGACGCTCAACGAGCCGTGGTGCTCCGCGATGCTCGGCTACGCCTACGGCGTGCACGCCCCCGGCCGGCGCGACTTCGCCGCCAGCATGCACGCCGTGCACCACCTCCTGCTCGGTCACGGCCTCGCGACCCAGCGCATGAAGGCGGCGGCGGCCCCGCACCACGAGTTCGGCATCACGCTCAACATGGGCGTCAGCACCCCCGAAACCGACAGCGCCGCCGACCGCGACGCCGCCCGGCGCAGCGACGCGCTCAGCACCCGCATCTACCTCGACCCGCTCGTGCACGGCCGGTACCCGGCGGACCTCGTCGCGGACCTCGCCGCGCAGGGCATCGAGCTGCCCGTGCAGGACGGCGACCTCGAGGTCATCAAGACGCCGCTGGACGTCCTGGGCGTCAACTACTACTTCAGCGAGACGGTCTCCGGCGTCGACGAGGACGGCAACACCCACGACGCCACCGGCCTGCCCGTCAGCCGCCCCATCCCGACCGGCCGCCCGATCACCGCGATGGGCTGGGAGATCGTCCCCGAGGGCTTCACCCAGCTCCTCGTGCGCCTGTGGGAGGACTACCGGCTGCCGATCTTCGTCACCGAGAACGGCTCCGCCTTCTACGACGAGCCCGACGAGACCGGCTTCGTCCGCGACGACGACCGGGTCGCCTACTTCGACTCCCACATCGGCGCGGTCGCCGTGGCCCGCCAGCAGGGCGCGGACATCCGCGGCTACTTCGCGTGGTCGCTCATGGACAACTTCGAGTGGGCCTACGGCTACGACAAGCGCTTCGGCATCGTCTACGTCGACTACGACACGCAGGAGCGCACCCCGAAGCAGTCCGCGCACTGGTACCGCGACACCATCAAGGCGCTGCGCGGCTGAGCTAGTCCGGCAGCAGGGGAGTTGTGGGCCCCTGCTGCCGGCCCAGCAGCGACGCCCTCGTCAGCGCCGCCGAGCCGAACCGGTCCCGGACCTGGTCCATCGCCTGGTCCAGCTCGCCGCCGGTGTTTGCCCGCAGCGGCAGCTCCAGCTGCACGGCACCGTCCCCGTCCAGGTTCGCGACGGCGATGCCGACGAGCGTCAGCCCCCGGTGCGCGATCAGCGACGCTTCTTTGTGATGCAGCATCTGTACGGCGCCCAGAATCGTCGCGGTGTGCCACGTCTCCTTCGCCAGGGTGTGCGAACGCGTCGCCTTCGTGAAGTCCGCGAACCGCATCCGCAGCACGACCGTGCGACCGCCCCGCTCGGCGGCCCGGAGGCGCCGGCAGACCCGGTCGACCAGCTCCGCGAGGACCGCGTCGACGAATGCCGGCTGGTGCGGCCCGCGGCCGAGGGCCCGCTGCGCCCCCATCGACCGGCGGCGCCGGTTGGTCTGCACCGGCCGCGGGTCCCGGTTGTGCGCGAGGGCGTGCAGGTGCCGCCCCGTGCCCTCACCGAGCATCGACACCAGGGTCGCCTCACCGAGCCGGGCGACCTGCCCCACCGTCATGACCCGGTGCGCGTGCAGCTTCGCCGCCGTGACGGCCCCGACGCCCCACAGCCGCTGCACGGGCAGCGCGTGCAGGAACGTGAGCTCGTCGGCGGGCTCCACGACCAGCAGCCCGTCTGGCTTGGCGACCCCGCTGGCCACCTTCGCCAGGAACTTCGTCCGCGCCACCCCGACCGTGATCGGCAGCCCGACCTCCCGCAGCACGTCGGCCCGCAGCTTCTCGGCGATCCGCCGCGGCGTCCCCGCGATCCGCCACAGCCCCCGCACGTCGAGGAACGCCTCGTCGATCGAGATCCCCTCCACGACCGGCGTCGTGTCCCGGAACACCTCGAACACCCGCCGGCTGGCCTCCGAGTACGCCCGCATCCGCGGCGGCACGACGACCGCCTCCGGGCACAGCTGCCGCGCCTGCCGCCCACCCATCGCCGTGCGCACCCCGCGCCGCTTCGCCTCGTAGCTGCACGCGAGCACCACCCCGCCACCGACGATCACCGGCCGCCCCCGCAGGCGCGGGTCGTCGCGCTGCTCCACCGACGCGTAGAACGCGTCCAGGTCAGCGTGCAGGATCGAGGCCCCGTCGGACACGAACATATGTTCGCATGACCGCCCCTTGCCAGGGCAAGGATCGCCATCCTCGAGCCGGAGTCACGGGCCACCGGTGCCCAGCACCGTGCACACACCCTGATGGTCGAGGGCGCGCACCAAGGAGTCGACCGGCCAGCACTTGGGCGTCCGCGACTCTGCCTGACCCGCAACCATTACACTTGGTGACGCGGGTGCTACGCCTGCGAAGATCAATTAGGTGGTATGCGTTACGGTGCTTAGTGAAGCGGTCGGCGCCGCTCCGGTAGCGCCATCCACCAACGCCTAGACGTGCCACCACCCACCCCCGACCCGTGACCGCCGCCGACGTGCCGCCCGCCCCCGCGCATCACGCGCGCGTCCAGCAGCAGAACTCGGCGCGCCGGCGCAGTCCGTTCGGCGGCCCTCAGATCAGCTCGCGACGCGCCGGTTCGACGAGCCGGGCGATGAATCGCGAGCCGGGGGCTACGCGGGTGGGCCGCCCTGCTTGCCGGCGATCAGCGCCCACACCACGGCGACCACCCCGCCGGCGGCCATCAGCGCGCCGGCGAACAGAGCCAGGAACAGCCAGCTCCGGCCGCCGCCGGTCTCGAAGTGCACGCCGTCGTCGGAGACCGGGCTGAGGAGGCGCCAGACGACACGAATGCCCAGGATCGTCGCGCAGATGCCGACGAGCAGCAGGTCCCCGGCGTCGGTGTCAGGGTCCCAGGGGCCGAAGTGCTTCAGCACGAAGACCGACCCGGTGACCACGATGGCGAGGACCGCCGACCAGTCGGCGGCCCGGCCGACGGCTTCCGGTGAGGGGCCCTTCATCAGCGGTCCTCCACGCCCAGCGGCAGGCGGGCCAGCCGGCTCTCCGCCACCCGTACGCGGATGTGGGTCCAGCCCTCGTCCTCCGCGATGATCGGCAACACGTCGCTGAGCAGCCGGGCGATCCGGGCCGCGGCCTCGGAGTCGCGGGAGAGCTGCTCCCGGGCGGTGGCCACGACCATCTGCTGCACCACCCGCGTGGCGGCGACGGAGGCGCCGAGCCACACCAGCGCGGTGACGACCAGGCTCGCGGCGTCCGTCCGTGCCGCCATGGCGACGGCGACCACCACCGGCAGCAGCAGGATGGACGCCGCGGACCCCGCGATCCGGGCGGTCGCGCCCCGGCGGCGCAGGGCGTCCGAGTCACGCAGGAGACGCTCGGCGGTGGCCAGGTACTCCTCGAACTCGGCACCGGTGGGTTCCCGGGAGCCGGCCTCACCGAACGCCACAGTGCGCCTCCAGACGGGCGAAGAACTCGGTCAGCAGGACCAGTGAGTCGGCCGGCTCCAGCTCCGGCTCCACGCTGCAGGCCAGCAGCGGGTCGGGGTCCCAGCGCTGCGGTCCGGTGCTCACCGCGACGACGTCGACCTCGAGGCCGAACCGGCGGCCGAACGCCGCCAGCCGCCGCCCGAACGCCGACGTCCGGTAGTACTCCAGCGCCTCGTCGACCCGCGACCAGAAGAGGTCGGCCTTGTTGACGGCGACCATGAGGAACCGCGGCCGGCCACCGGCCGGGTTGCGGACCCAGGACGCCGCGAGGCGTTGCAGCGCGTCCTCCAGGTCCTGCTCCTCGCGCTTGAGCAGCAGCTCCCGCAGCTTCTTCAGGTGGTCCTCGGCGAGCCGGTGACCGGGGCTGCCGGCGGTCGTGCGCAGCACCTTGCGGACCAGGGCGGCGTCGCCGCGGGTGTCCCAGATCTCGTTGTGCCCCCAGCAGGTCACGTAGACCGCGCCCATCGTCGTGTGCCCGGGCATGAGCCGGTCGCCGAAGGTCCTGGTCCGCTCGCGGCTCGCCTGGCCGGGCACGATGGTCAGGGTGACCTTGGTCCGCTTCGGGAACCACATGGTCCGGGACCGCGCGACGACGAAGTTCATGTCCTCGCGGTCGTCGCTCATCTCGGTCGGGTCGGGACTGCCCCGCTGCGCCGTCGTCCACGAGTCGCAGAGCATGTCCTTGCCCGCTCCGGGCGCCCCGGCGACGAGGATCGTGACCGGCGAACTGATCCGGGAGAACCCGTTCGCGAGGGTCACGGTCGTCGGCGCGCGCCCGGCGACTTCAGGGGAGAGCACGGGTCGTTCCGCGGGAGCGGTCACAGCATCCATCCATGGAGGCAACAGCGGACGCTCACCGTAGCCGGGCGTTCACCGGCGTTGCCAGTCGCCGAAGGTGCGGCCCGCCCTGCCGGAACGGCCAGCGACACCCGCGAATCGAGCGAAGACCACGCGGTCAGGGCAGCGGAAGGCGGCGCCGCGAATCCGAAAACCACACGGCCGTGGCGGCGAGCAGCAGCAGGACCCCGATGTTGGCCAGCAGGCGGAAACCGATGCCGGTGTAGGCGTCCCAGGACGCGATCGGCTCGGTGACCGGCGCCAGGTACATCGTGGCGACGACCGCGTACGTCAGCAGGGTGCACGGCGCCAGGAACCCGACGCCGGCCCAGGCGGTCCCGGCCGCCACCCGGCCGCTGCCCATGGCCCGGCGCATCCCGACCCAGCCGAGGGCGAACCCGACCAGGCCGAAGAGGGCGACCAGCGGGGCGACCACCGACGGCTCCCGCCGGCCGATCTCCAGGACGAGCCCGCCGGCCCCTTCCTGGTACACCTGCACGACCAGGTGGCGGCTGACCGCGGTGACGCCCTCGGCCTGGCCGGGCAGGTCCGGGGCGCGGGTGTCGACCTTCCAGTAGTGGTCCTTGACGAGCGCCTCCCGGGCGACGCCGATCGCGCCCGTGACGTTCTGCGCCGGAGGGTCGACGTGGTAGGCGATGTAGCCGCCGTTGTAGTCGTCGCCGCCGAACAGCAGCGCCTGCACGCCCTCGTACGGCGGGTCGTAGCCGAACGGTGGCTCGTGCCGCCGGTCCGGGGCGTGCAGGCGGGTGCCCGGCACGAGCGGCTGGACGGTCTCCAGCGCGAACCGGTCGGCGGGCAGGTCGTCGGACACCTGCCAGGCGAGCCAGCCGCCGAGGCCGGCGCCCAGCGCCCCGAGGGTGAGCGCACCGGCGAGCTTGGTGACCCAGTCGACCCATCCGCGACGCGACCTCGGTGAGGGTTCCGGCGTGTCCATACTTGATCTCCCCGATCGACGAACGGCGCTCGCACCATACACGGACACCCGGAAAAGCGCGTGCGGGTTGCGGTGCCGGTCGCGTAGAACTGCCGGGTGCTACAACTCTGGGCGGCGGTGCTGCGGCAGCCGTTCGCGACGGCCCTGGCGGTCACGAACCTGTTCACCCGGTTGTCGGCCGGGGCGGTCGCCCTCGCGCTGGTCCTGCTGCTGCAGCACGAGCGGGGGTCTTTCGGCGCGGCAGGGTTCGTCGCCGGTGTGTTCGCCGTCGGTACCGCCGCCGCGGCGCCGATCGTCGGCCGGCTCGTCGACCGGACCGGCCAGACACCGGTGCTGCTCGTGACCGCGGCCCTGCACGGAGGGTCCCTGCTCGGCGTGGCGGCACGGCCGTCGGCGCCGCTGTGGGTCCTCGCCGCGCTCGCCGGCGTCGCGGGCGCGGCACGGCCACCGGTCGCGGCGTGCATGCGCGGCATCTGGATCGCGATGCTGGGCGAGGGCGCGCAGCTGCGGGCGTCGTACCGCCTGGAGAGCGCGCTGCTGGAGGTCGGGTTCATCGCCGGGCCGGTCGTGGCGGGCGCGGTCGTCGCGGTCGGGCGGCCCGCGCTCGGGCTGGTGCTGACGGCGGGCCTCGCGGTCGTGGCGACGGCGGCGTTCGCCCTGCTGCCGCCGGCCCCGGCGTGGCGGCCGGCGCCGCGCGCGGCACGGGCGGGCGTCCTCGGGCCGCTGCGGGCCCCGGCGGTGCTGTCGCTGGTCGGCTCGCGGGCGGCGCTCGGCGTCGCGATCGGCGCGGTGCAGGTGGCGGCGGCCGCGTTCGCCACCGCCGGCGGGCGGGCCGGGTTCGCGGGGGTGCTGCTGGGCGGGTTCGCGGCGGGCAGCCTGCTGGGCAGCCTCGGGCCGCACGTGACGCCGGCGAGGTTCACCCTGCTGTCGGCCGCGATGGCGCTGGTACTGGCGCCGCTGCTGCTCCCCGCCGGCCTCTGGTGGCTGGCGGGGCTGTTCGTCCTGGCCGGGGCGCCCCTCGCGCCGTTGAACGCGCTCGCCTACGAGCTGACCGACCTGGCCGCCCCGCCGGGCACCGGCACCGAGGCCCGCATGTGGACGAGCACGGCGACGGCGGCCGGGGCGGCCCTCGGCAGCGCGCTCGCCGGTGCGGCCGTCGACGGCGCGGCGCCCCGGGCGGCGGTCGCGGTGGCCCTCGCCGGTGCGGTGGCCGCGGCGGCGGTCACGCTGCTGACCCACCGCACCGTGACCGCGCCGGGCGAGCCGCGGCGACCGGCGTCAGGCGGTGGGGGCGGGCTCGGTCAGCGGCAGCAGGACGAGGAAGCGGGTGTCGCCGGGGCTTGACGTGACCCGGATGTCGCCGTGGTGCTTCTTCACCACGATGCGGTACGAGATGTCCAGCCCGAGCCCCGTGCCCTCACCGACCGGCTTGGTGGTGAAGAACGGCTCGAAGATGCGCGGCCGGACCTCGGCGGGGATGCCGGTGCCGGTGTCGGCGAACTCGACCGCCAGGCAGTCGCCGTCGCGGGACGTGGTGATGGTGAGGGTGCCGTCGCCGTGCATGGCGGCGACCGCGTTGTCGATGAGGTTCGTCCACACCTGGTTGAGCTCGGCGGCGTACGCGGGGATCGGCGGCAGGTCCCGGTCGTAGCGGGTGACGACCTTGACCCCCTGCTTGGAGATCTTCGCGTTGAGCATGATGAGGGTCGCGTCGAGCAGCTCGTGCACGTCGGCGACCTGGAACGGCCCGCGGTCCAGCTGCGAGTACTGCTTCGCCGCGTTGACGAGACCGGAGATGCGGGTGACGGCGTCGTCGATCTCGCCCATCAGCAGCTCGGTCTCGATGGTGTAGACGAGCCAGCGCACGGCCGGCTCGAGGTCGAGCTTGCCGACGCAGACCTTCACGTCCTCCAGCCACGGCACGTCGACACCGCCGGCGACCAGGGTCGGGGCGAGGTCCCAGGCGCCGTTGACGCCGCGCTCGTCGAGCCAGTCGCCGACGGCGTCCTCGGCGTCGCTGGCGTCCAGGGCGGAGCGCTTCGGGGCGGTCGAGGCCAGCTTGACGGCGCGCTCCTGCAGCTCGACGAGGCTGTGCAGCTGCTGGCCGTCGAGCCGGCCGTCGGCGATCATCGCGAGCTTGTGCCGCATGCCGGCGACCCGGTCACGCAGGACAGCGGTGGCGCGCACGGCCGCCGCGGCCGGGTTGTTGAGCTCGTGGGTCAGGCCGGCGGACAACGCGCCGAGGGCGAGGAGCCGCTCCCGCTCGGCGGCCGCGTTGTTGACGTTGCGCATGCCGAAGAACAGGCCCTCGAGCAGGTGCATCGCCATCGGGAACCATTCGCGCATCGCGGCGCCGAGCTCGACGGCGGGCAGCTCGTACATCTCGGAGTCGGTGATCGCGTGCATCGTGTTGTTGTAGACCTGCGGGACCCGGTCGCCGAGGTACGCCTGCGTGGCACCGCCGTAGACGCCGACCTGGTCGGTGCGGCTGAGCTCGATGTCGTCGCCGTGCACGTTCCGGCTGAGGCTCACGGTGCCGGACAGCAGCACCACGAAGCAGGTCGCCGGCTCACCCTCCTGATACACCGGCCGCCCGGACTCGTAGCGCACCGCGGTGCCGCGGGCGGCGAGCCAGTCCAGCTGCTCGTCGTCGAGCGCCTCGAAGAGGAACAGCCCGCGGAGCTCTTCCTGGGTAAGCCGTCGGCTCATTCCGTCACCTCCGCTGCGCTTCGGCGCCGGACCGAGCCGAACCTGCGCCCATGATGAGCAGCCACTCCGCTGCGCTCCGGCCTGCTCATTGCCCCTCCACCAAGTACCGGTGCACCAGTGAGACCGCCATCGCGCCTTCGCCGACCGCCGATGCGACCCTCTTCACCGAGTCTGCGCGCACGTCACCCGCGGCGAACACTCCCGGGACGCTCGACTCCAGGTGATAGGGGTCACGGCCGAGCGCCAGATGGTCGCCGCTCGCGGCGACGTCCGGCCCGGTCAGCACGAACCCGCGGGCGTCGCGCTGCACCACGCCCTCCAGCCAGTCGGTGCGGGGCTCCGCGCCGATGAAGATGAAGAGCCAGGAGCTGTCGACGGTCCGCTCGGCGCCGCCGTCGACCGGCCGCAGCGTGAGCCGCTCCAGGTGCTCGTCGCCGTCGGCGCCGACGATCTCCGTGCACGGGTGGACCTCGATCGTCGGGACCGCCGCGATCTGCTCGATCAGGTACCGCGACATCGACGCGTCCAGGTTGGGGGCACGGACGACGAGGTGGACGCGGCGCGCGTACCGGCTGAAGAACATCGCGGCCTGCCCGGCCGAGTTGGCCCCGCCGACGATGTAGACGTCCTGGTCGGAGCAGCTCGGCGCCTCCGTCGACGCGGAGCCGTAGTAGACGCCCCGGCCGTGGAACTGCTCCAGACCCGGTGCACGCAGCCGCCGGTACGCGACCCCGGTGGCCAGGATGACGCTGTGCGCCGCGATCGTCGTGCCGTCCTCGAAGTGCAGGACCCGCGCCGAGCCCTGCACCGCCAGGCGGGTGACCTTGCACGCGGTGAGCAGCTCGGCGCCGAACTTCACCGCCTGCCGGCGGGCCCGGTCGGTGAGCTGCGCGCCGGACACGCCGTCGGGGAAGCCGAGGTAGTTCTCGATCCGGCTGCTCTGCCCGGCCTGCCCGCCCGTCGCCCGCTCCTCCAGCAGCACGGTGCGCAGCCCCTCGGAGGCGCCGTAGACGGCCGCGCCGAGACCGGCGGGCCCGCCGCCGACGACGACGAGGTCGTAGAAGTCGGACGCGGGCGTCGTGGTCAGGCCCACCTGCACCGCCAGCTCGGCCTCACCCGGCGCGACCAGGGTCTTGCCCTCCTGGGTGACGACGAGCGGGACGTCGGCCTCGGTCAGCCCGGCCGCCGTCAGCAGCCGCTGCCCTTCGTCGTCGTCGGTGGTGTACCAGCGGTACGACACCATGTTGCGGGCCAGGAAGTCCCGCACCTTGAACGACGGCGCCGACCACCGGTGCCCGACGACCTTCACGTCGGCGACCGGCCGGTCGGGGGCGGCCTTCCACGCCTCGAGCATGGCGTCGATCACCGGGTACAGCTTCTCCTCCGGCGGGTGCCACGGCTTGAGCAGGTAGTGGTCGAGGTCGACGACGTTGATCGCCTGGATCGCGGCGTCGGTGTCGGCGTACGCGGTCAGCAGCACCCGCCGGGCGCGCGGGAACAGGTCCATCGCGGCCTCGAGGAACTGCAGGCCGGTCATGTTCGGCATGCGGTAGTCGGCGAGCAGCACCGCGACCTGCTCGCCGCGCAGCTTCAGCTCCTTGAGCGCGTCCAGGGCCTCCTGACCGGAGTCGGCGCGGATGATGCGGTAGTCCTCGGCGTACTGCTTCCGGAGATCACGGGCGACCGCCCGGGACACCGCGGGATCGTCGTCCACGGTCAAGATCGCTGGCTTGGCCATGGACCCAATCCAACCACGGGTTTCCTCGATCGCCCATTGGATACTGTGTGCTCCGTGAGCAACCCGTGTGAGCACCTCGACCAGATCCACGACGTCCAGCCCAGCGCGGACGGCTGCGAGGACTGCCTCGCCGTCGGCGGCCGCTGGGTGCACCTGCGGCTGTGCCTGACGTGCGGGCACGTCGGCTGCTGCGACTCGTCACCCGCGAAGCACGCCACCGCGCACTACCACACCGGCGGTCACCCGCTGGTCCAGTCCTTCGAGCCGGGTGAGGAGTGGGTGTGGTGCTACGCCGACGACGCCCTGCTCAAGGTCGACGGCCTGCCGTCGCGGTCCCACCCATAGACCGGCGTTTTTTCCGCGTCCTAAAGTAAGTGGATGCGGGTGACGTTCGAAGGCGGCGGCGCGGGCACCGGACCGCTGTCCTGGGGGCAGCTGGACATCTGGCTCAAGATGACCACGCTCGGGCACTCCCTGGCGATGGGCGGGACCCGGCCGCTGCCGCCCGGGACCACGACCGACGACGTCGCCGGCGAGCTGCAGTACCTGATGAGCCGCTACGAGAGCATGCGCACGCGGCTGGTCTTCGCCGGCGACGGGCCGCCGCACCAGGTCGTGCACGGCGCCGGCGCGATCGACCTCGAGGTCCTCGACGACGCCGACCCGGCCGGGGTCGAGGCCCGGTTCCGCGCCGTCCCCTTCGACCACGTCCACGAGTGGCCGGTCCGCATGGCCGTCGTCCGCACCGCCGGCGTGTGCTCCCACGTGGTCCTGATCATGTCGCACCTCGTCATGGACGGCGCCGGCGCGGTGCGGATGATGACCGAGACCGACGCCCGCACCGACACCCCCGTCGAGGGGCACTCCGCGCTCGAGCAGGCCCGGCGGCAGGCGTCACCGGCCGGCGTACGGCAGAACGCGGCCTCGCTGCGGCACTGGGACACCCACCTGCGCGCCATCCCCGACCCGGGCCTCGCCCCGTCCCGCGACGTGCGCACCCCGCGGCACTGGACCGGCGTCCTGCACTCCACGGTCCTGCCGGCGGCGCTGCGCACGGCGGCGCTGCGGGCCGGCGTCGAGCCGGCGCCCGCCCTGCCGGCCGCGTTCGCCATCGCGTTCGCCCAGGTCACCGGCGTCACCGTGGTGCCGGTGCGGCTGATCTCGAGCAACCGCTACCGGGCCGGGCTGGCCGGCGTCGTCGCCCCCGTCTCGCAGATGGGGCTGTGCGTCATCGACACCGCCGACGGCTTCACCGACGTGCTGGACCGCACCCGCCGGGCCGCGCTCACCGCGTACAAGCACGCCTACTACAACCGGCACGACCTCAACGCGGTGATCGCGGGCGTGGTCGCCGACCGGGGGCCGCAGTTCTCCCTGGACGTCAGCCTCAACGACCGGCGCCTCGGCGGCGAGCTGCAGGACGTGCCCCGCCCGGAGCGCAGCGAGTTCGCCTGGGTCGACCGCTCCGACGAGCCGTCCTCGGCGCTGTTCCTGAGCGTCGACGGCTCCGACGAGGCGGTGGAGATCACGATGTACGTCGACAGCCACCTCATGGCCCCTTCCGAGGCCGAGGCGCTGCTGTGGGCGATGGAGTCGATCGCGGTCGCCGCGGCGTCGTCGTCTTCTGAATCGTCCGGGCCTTCGGAGTCTTCTGGGTCTTCGGTGTCTCCGGACGTGCCGCATGTCGAGGAAGCCGTGGTGGCTCCGACCTCCTCGTGACAGCGTCACCGTCGCGTACCCGAGGAGAACCATGCGTTTCGAGGACCACTGCGGGTGGATCGTCGCCCAGACCGAGCTGCTCGTCGACGGCCTGCACGGCGCGTCCCTGACCGCGCCCGTGCCGTCGTGCCCCGACTGGACCCTGGGCGCGCTGCTGCGGCACATCGGCGGCGGGCACCGGTGGGCCACCGAGATCGTCCGGACCAGGGCGACCGGGTTCCTGCCCGACGGCATCGTCCGCGACGTCGCCGGCGACGACACCGGACCCGTCCCGGCGGCGTGGCTGCTCGACGGCGCCCGCGAGCTCGCCGGCGCGCTGCGCCAGGCCGGCCCGGACGCGCCGGTGTGGACCCCGTTCGACCTGGGCGGCATGCCCTTCTGGGCGCGCCGCTTCGCCCACGAGACGCTCATGCACCGGGCCGACGCGACCCTGGCCGCCGCGGTGCCGTTCGCGGTGTCGGCGGACGTCGCCACCGACGCGCTCGACGAGTGGATGGCGCTCGACGCGCACCCGATCCACTTCGACCTCACCCCCGGCAAGCGGGCCGTCCTCGGCCCCGGCCGCACGCTGGCGCTGAGCGCGGACGACCTGCCCGCGGCGTGGTTCGTCGACCTGACCGGGGACGTCAACACCTGGCGCCGCGGCGGCGGACCCGCGGCCGTCACCGTCCGGGCGCCGGTCCAGGAGCTGTTGCTGCTGGTGTACCGGCGCCGCGACGCCGACGGTCTGGCGATCGACGGCGACGCCGGGGTGCTGCGCCACTGGCTGGATCACATCGCCTTCGGATGAGCTACGGCTCCTCCACCTCCAGGCTGCCGTTGACCCGCAGCTTGCGGCGGGCCCGTTCGTAGAACGTGGTGTACCCGAGGCGCACCACCTTCGCCGCGGACGGGACCGCCGACACCGTGAGCATGTCGCCGGCCTGCAGCTCGCCGCCGAGGATGCCGTCGACCTCCACCACCAGCCGGCCGCTGGTCGGCAGCAGCTCCAGGTCGAGGTCCTCGTCGGGCGAGAGGACCATCGCCCGGTTGAACGCGGAGTGCGCCGCCGCCGGCACGACCAGGATGCCCTCGACGTTGGGCGAGACGATCGGCCCGCCGGCGGAGAAGCTGTAAGCGGTCGACCCGGTCGGCGTGGCGACGATGAGCGCGTCCGCGGAGTACCGCACGAACGGGTAGCCCTGCATCGAGATGCCGACCGCGGCGAGGCCCTGCCCCGGCACCCGCACCAGCGCGATGTCGTTGAAGGCGGTGACGTCCGTGCCGTCGGGCAGCCGGGTGCGGATCGCCATGCGCGGCTCCACGGTGTACCGGTGGGCGTCGATCGAGCTCAGCGCCGCCGGCAGGTCCTCGACGGCGACCTCCGCGAGGAACCCGAGCCGCCCCAGGTTGACCCCCAGCACCGGCGTCGGCTTACCGGACAGCAGCCGCATGCTGCGCAGCATCGTGCCGTCGCCGCCGAGGCTCACGACCAGCGACGCCCGGCTGACCAGCTCGTCGGCGTCGACCGCGACGGCGGTGCAGTCGATGCGGTCGACCTCGTCGGGCAGCCCGAGGACCGTCGCCTCGCGGGTCTTCGCCCAGTCGATGATGGCGTCGATCGCCGGCTTCGAGTCGCGGCGGGGGTGCAGGACCAGCCCGACCGTGTGCACCATGCCCATGCCGCAACTGTACGGCCGGTCACAGCCTGGCGGGCTCGCGACGCCTGGCGGGTGCGGCGGGGCGGGCTCGCGATGCGCGGCGGGGTGCGGCGGTCAGAGCCTGGCGGGCTCGCGATGCGCGGCGGGTGCGGTCGTCTCCGTCCGGGTCCGCAGCGACCCCACCACGAGGGCGGCGGCGACGAGCAGCACGGCCGGTAGCGGGCCGATCCACGGTACGTGCTCCAGCAGCAGCCCGGCTCCCACCGCCCCGACCGGGATGCAGCCGAGGGGCAGCAGCTGCTGGACGGCCACCACCGGGGTGTCCCCGGGCTCGCGGGTCGCGGTGTGCTGCAGGGCCGCGGCGATGGCGGCGAGGGCGAGCAGCGGCAGCTGGGTGAGGCCGCGTGGGTCGTGCGCGGCGATCATCCAGCCGCCGCAGAGCGTGCAGAGCGCGAGCAGCGCGCCGACGAGGCAGCGGCTCGGGGCGACCCGCCGGGCGAGCAGCGCGGTCCCGCCGTACACGGCCACGGACAGCCCCGCCCGAAGCGCCGTCTCCGGCAGCCGCTGCACCCCCGCCACGCCCAGGACGACCAGGTTGCCGGCCACGACGCCACCGAACACACCGCCGAGAAACAGCAGGCAGATGCCGTCGACGTACCCGACCGAGAGGGCCAGCAACCACTGTGTTCGCCGCATTGCCGACCCGTTCCCAGATCCGCGCGACCCACCCTCACCCGCACCGGGTGAGGATTCTTGCTGTGTGACAAACATGAAACCTGTGGTGCTGAGGGTACGGTCGCTGGGAACGACCACTCGGAAGGAGGCGACAACCACGTGTCGATCGCGCTGCGACTCGCACTGCATCTCCCGCGGGACGCCGCGACGGTGCCCATGGCCCGCCGCCTGCTCGACCAGGCGCTGCGGACCCTCGGCGTCGAACCCACCTGCCGCGACGACATCGGCCTGATCCTCACCGAGGCCTGCGCCAACGTCATCGAGCACGCCCGCGACATCGACGACTACGAGATCAGCATCGAGGTCACCGACGTCCGCTGCGTGATCCACGTCGTGAACGACGGCTCCGTCATCGACCCGGGCCGCCTCGTCCTCGCCACGGAGATGACCACAACCGAGCTCGCCGCCACCGACTTCGCGGTCCTCGACGAGCACGGCCGCGGCCTGCACATCATCCGCGCCCTCGCCGACGAGCTGTACCTCACCCCAGCCACCGCCGGCGGCCTGATCCTCCGAACCGTGACCACCCTGCGCTGGACCGCCGACGCCGAGATCTGGCAACGCCGCTGACCAACCCCGCCCTAGCCGCGCCACCCCGCCCTAGCCGCGCCACCCCGCCCCAGCCGCGCCACCCCGGCCCCACCCCCCGCTCGCCGGCGTGCCAAGCAATGCCGGGCCCGCCCTGCTCAGCCACGTCGCGCCGGGCACCCGGGCCGCCGCGGACGGCCTGATCCTCCAGGTCGCGACCACGCTGTGGTGGACCGCCGGCGCTGAGGTCCGGCAACGCCGCTGAGCACCCAGATCGGCCGCGTCGCGCCGGGCACCCGGGCCGCCGTGGACAGCCTGATCCTCCAGACCGGGACCGCCCGGCGCCGGACCACTGACGCCAAGATCTGGCAACGCCCCGGGGCTGGACCGCTGACACCAAGATCTGGCAACGCCGCTGACTGACCACCCGGCTCGGCCGCGCCGCGCCGGGCGCCCTGGCTGCCGCGGCGGCCTGATCCTCCAGGCTGTGGCCACCCCGGCGGTGGACCATCGGCGCGAGGTCAGCGGTGCTGCTGACCAACTAGACCCAGCCGCATGCTGTTCACCACCCAGATCCAGCCGCGTCAGGCCGGGTCCGATCCGCCCGGCTGTGCCACGCCGGCCCCGACCCGTGACCGCCGCCGACGCGGCCCGCCGCCCGGAAGTGCCCGCGACCCGATTCGCGCTCCGTGTCACCGGCCCCACGCATCGCTCTGTGTCACCGGCCCCACGCATCGCTCCGTGTCACCGGCCCCGCGCATCACGCGCACGGCCGGCGGCGGGCGCCCCGTGCTCGTTGGCCAGCACGAGACGGATCCCGCACCGTATGCCGCCGTCCGACCGTGCCCGCGACGTACCGTATGCCGCCGTCCGACCGTGCCCGCGACGAGCCGTGACGAGGTCCGCGAGTAGCCCGGAGGTGCTGCGGATAGTCCAGACGCGGGGCTGGTGTTGCCCCACTGCGGGACGTGGGATGCAGCCCCGCTGCTGGACGCGCGCGTGATGCGCGAGGGCGGGCGGCACGTCGGCGGCGGTCACGGGTCGGGGGTGGGTGGTGGCACGTCTAGGCGTTGGTGGATGGCGCTACCGGAGCGGCGCCGACCGCTTCACTAAGCACCGTAACGCATACCACCTAATTGATCTTCGCAGGCGTAGCACCAGCGTCACCAAGTGTAAGAGTAGCGGGTCAGGCGGGGTGGCTCAGTTGCTGGATGCGGATGAGGTTGCCGGCGGGGTCGCGGACGGCGCAGTCGCGGACGCCCCAGTGCTGGTCGGTCGGCTCCTGGACGATGTCGGCGTCGTGCTTCTGGAGGCGTTCGAACAGGCTGTCGAGGTCGTCGGTGGCGAGGTTCACGCCGGAGTACGTGCCCTTGGCCATCATCTCGGTGATGGTGCGGCGCTCGTCGTCGGTGACGCCGCTGCCGGGGACCGCGACGGGCTCCAGGACGAGCGACGTGCCGGGCTGGCCGGCGGGGCCGACGGTGATCCAGCGCATGCCCTCGTAGCCGGTGTCGCCGCGGACCTCGAAGCCGAGGACGTCGCGGTAGAATGTCAGGGACGCGTCCGGGTCGGTGTGCGGCAGGAACGATGAGTGAATGACGATGTCCATGCCGGTCACGCTATGTGAGAACGGGATGCGTCTGCTTCTTGATTCCTGACCAGATGCGAGACCGCCGGAGCGGCGGCCCTGGCCGGGAATCAAGGCCGGGAATCAAGGTCGGGAATCAAGAAGGATGGCGGACCGGACGGGTCGCCTGCTTCGCGACGCACGGGGACATGCCGTCCGTGGTCGAAGCGGCGCGGGCCCGGTAGGCGCTCGGCGGCATCCCGACCAGCTCGGTGAACCGGGTGCTGAACGTGCCCAGCGACGAGCAGCCGACGGCGAAACACACCTCGGTGACGCTGAGGTCGCCGCGGCGCAGCATCGACATCGCGCGTTCGATCCGGCGGGTCATCAGGTAGCTGTACGGCGACTCGCCGTACGCGGCGCGGAACTCGCGGCTGAGGTGGCCCGCCGACATGTGGACGCCGCGGGCGAGGGCCTCCACGTCCAGCGGCTGCGCGTAGTCCCGGTCGATGCGGTCGCGGACGCGGCGCAGCCGGACCAGGTCGCTGAGCTGCTGCGGCGATGGGGGTCTGCCGGTCACGCCCGGAATCGTGCCACAGTGCGGGGGTGCCCGACGCCATCTTCACCCATCCGCGCCTCGCCGCGATCTACGACGCGTTCGACGGCGACCGCTCCGATCTCGGCCTGTACCTGGGCATCGTCGAGGAGTTCCAGGCCGCTCATGTCCTCGACATCGGCTGCGGAACGGGCAGCCTCCCGCACCTGCTGGCGGCGCGCGGCAAGCAGGTGACGGCGGTCGATCCGGCGCAAGCATCACTGGAGGTGGCGCAGGCCAAGACAACGACACCCGGCATCACCTGGATCCTCGGCGACGCGACCACCATCCCAAAAGACACGCCGAAGGCCGACCTGGCCACGATGACCGGCAACGTCGCCCAGGTGTTCCTGGAGGACCGGGACTGGGCCGCGACCCTGCGCGGCATCCACGACGCCCTGCGGCCCGGCGGTGTGCTGGTGTTCGAGACCCGGCGCCCCGAGCGCCGCGCCTGGGAGGGCTGGGCGCGGGACCCCGGGCCGCACACACGTGACGTGCCCGGGGTCGGCGTCGTGGAGGAACGCAGGGCCGTGACCGAGGTCCGGCCGCCGTTCGTGTCGTTCCGCTACACGTACACCTTCCAGAACGGCGAAACGGTGCACTCCGACTCCACGCTCCGCTTCCGCGACCGGGAGGAGGTCACGAGGTCGCTCGACGACGCCGGGTTCACGGTCCTGGACGTGCGCGACGCGCCAGACCGGCCCGGCCTGGAGTACGTGTTCATAGCCGCACGGTGACGGTCTTCGGGCGCTGGTACTCCGCGAGCGCCAGGACGCTCAGGTCGGTGCCGTGCCCGGAGCCGCGCCGGCCCCCGTGTGGCAGCTCCGCGGTCTGCTCCAGGTGACAGTTCACCCACACCTCGCCGCAGTCCAGCAGGCCGGCGACCCGCAGCGACGGACCGACCGCGGTGCCCCATACGCTGGCGGCGAGGGCCTGCGGCACGGAGTTGGCGAGGGCGACCACGCCGTCGAGGTCGTCCGCCGCCTGTACCGTCAGCGCCGGCCCGAACATCTCCTGCGTGACCGCCGGGTCGTCCGGCGGTAGGTCGGCGAGGATCAGGCCGGCCCGCCAGAACCCGTCGGTCTCGCCGGAGCCGACCGCCAGGGCGCCGGAGCGGCGCACACCGGCCGCGGACGAGGAGACGATCGCGTCGAAGCGGGCGAGCTGGGCGGCGTTGTTCAGCGGCCCGAAGTCGGGGCCGGCGCGGCGGGCGAGCATGGCGGCGGCGAGCCCGTCGACGACCTCGTCCAGGTGGGAGCGCAGCGTGATGACGCGGGCCGGGGCGGCGCAGCTCTGCCCGGCGTTGTACGTGCACGCGCCGACCAGCTCGTCGTAGGTGAAGGAGGGCGCGTCGGGCAGGACGACGGCGGCGCAGTTGCCGCCGAGCTCCAGGCTGACCCGGCGCAGCCCGGCCCGGGCGACGACGTCGAGCCCGCCGGCCTGGCTGCCGGTGAAGGCGACCGCGTCGACGTCGGCGCCGACGAGCAGCCGCCCGGTGTCGCGGTCGCCGGGCAGCGCGACCAGCACGCCCGCGCCGAGCGTCGAAGCCGCGTGCGAGGCGAGCAGCACCGCGGTGTCGGGGGTGGTCTCGGCCGGCTTCAGCACGACGGTGTTGCCCGCGGCGAGCGCCGGACCGAGCCGCCACGCCGCCATGAGCAGCGGATAGTTCCACGGTACGATCGCCGCCACGACTCCGAGCGGCTCCCACCGCACCCAGCTCTCCCGGCCGGGGAGGCGGTGCCCGGCGGCCGGGGTGAGGTCGGCGCGGACCGCGCCGGCGTAGAAGCGCAGCACGTCGGCGGCGTTCAGCACCTCCGCCCGGGCGTCCGCGGTCGGCTTCCCGGTGCCCGCGACCTCGGCCGCGACGTACGCGTCGAGGTGCTGCTCGATGAGCGCGACCAGCGCGAGGAGCCGGTGCGAGCGCTCCTTCGCGGTCAGTCCGGCCCAGGCGGGCAGGGCGGCGCGGGCGGCGGCGACGGCCGCCGACACCTCGGCGGGGCCACCGCAGTCCAAGCGGCTGCGGATGTGGCCGGTGCGCGGGTCGGGAAGGTCAACGAAGTTCACACGACATCGTAGGCACGCAGCCAGAGCTCGAGCGTGAGCACCAGCCACACCTTGCCGCCCTGGCGGGGCAGCAGCGCACCCTCGCCGCGCAGCCAGGCGCGGATCGTGACGGGGTCGAACAGGCCGCTGGTGCGGCTGCCGAGCAGCACGTCGTCGGCGAGTTCCTTCAGCGGCCCGCTCAGCCACTGCTGGACCGGCACCCGCATGCCGCTCTTGGGGCGGTCGATGATGGTCGCCGGCAGCAGGTCCCGGACCGCCTCTTTCAGGATCCATTTCTCGTCGGTACCGGCGAGCTTCAACCTCGGCGGGACCGTGAACGCGTGGTCGATCACCTGGCGGTCGAACAGCGGCGCGCGCCCCTGCAACCCGCGCGCGGCGGTGAGCCGCTCGACCTTCGTGAGGATGTGGTGGGCGCCCTTGGTGCGCAGGTTGCAGTGCAGCAGCCGGTTCAGGTGGGAGCGCATCGTGCCGGGGGACAGGTACGGCGCGACGAAGCGCTCCGGCCCGGGCTCGCCGTCCAGGGCGCGCAGCGTGTCCGCGGTCAGCAGCGCCGGCAGGTCGCCGTAGCACTTGCGGTAGGAGCGCAGGTACGCCAGCGGCCGCGCGTCCGGGGACGGGTCGTCGCGGTGCAACTCGTACAGCAGCATCGGCAGGTTCTTCGGGCCGCCGAAGACCGGGTCGCCGCCCTCGCCGTTGAGCACGACCCGCATCCCGTCGTCGGCGACCGCCTCGGCGAGCATCAGGTTGGGCACGGTCAGCGGGTCGCCGACGGGGCTGTCCAGCAGCGCGACCGTGTCCGCGAGCCGCGCCGCGACCGCCTCGCCGGAGACGCTGAGGATCTGGTGGCGGGTGTTGCAGTGGGCGGCGACGAGCCCCGAGTACGCCAGCTCGTTCGGCAGCTCATGACCGAAGCTGATGCTGTACGTGCGGACCTCCTGGTCGTGCAGCTTCGCCGCGAGCGCGGTGACGAGGCTGCTGTCGACGCCGCCGGACAGCAGGACCGCGGCGGGTTCGGCCTGCGGCAGGCGCAGGCTCGTCGCCCGCTCCAGCAGCGCCCGCAGCGTCGCGGCGTGCCCGTCGGCGGTGACCGTCTCGTCGATCGCCTCGGTCGCCTCCCAGAACACCTCCTCCCGGACGGTGCCCTCGTGGCCGGCTCCGCCGCGCAGCCGCACGATCCGGCCGGGGAGCACCTCGTGGACGCCGCGCAGGAGCGTCTCGTCGCCGGGCAGGTATGCGAACGTGAGGAACGACCGCACGGCGGCGAGGTTGAGCCCGGTGCCGAGGTCCGGCCAGTGCCGCAGCGCCCGCAACGACGTCGACACGGCCCAGGTGCCGGACCCGGACCGGGCGTGGAAGGCGGTCCGCGCCCCGACGTGGTCGCGGACGACGACGAGGTCGGTCCCGTCGGCGACGACCAGGACGAACATGCCGTCGGCCGCGCGGACGCCGGCGGCGCCGAGCCGGGCGTACACCCGCAGCAGCAGCGCACCGTCGGGGGTCTCCGGCGGTGCGGGGTCGCCGGCCTTCGCGAGGGCGGCGAGCAGCTCGGCCCGGTTGTGCAGGACGACCTCGCCGACGGCGCGCAGGTCACCGGCGGCGAACGGCCCCTCCGCGAACCCCGGCTCGCCGTCGACGATGCCGAGCGTGACCGGCCCCGCCGAGGCGACCGGCCGGGCGCCGAGCCCGGTCAGCGCCTGCGGGTCACCGAGTGTCGCCGCGATGCGTGCCACGGGGTCCTCCTGTCCGTTCCCTGTTGCTGTTCCTGCGGCTCAGCTTCCTGCGGCTCAGCCTTCCGCGGCTCAGCCGAAGTCGTCGTCGGAGCCGCTGTCGCCGTCGTGGTCGTCGGACCAGCTGCCGGAGTCGCCCCCGTCGTCGCCGCCGTCGCCGGAGGAGGACTGCTGTTGCTGCTGGGCCTGGCGGCGCAGCTCCTCCTCCTCGATCGGCGACATCATCAGCGGCGGCGCGACGACCGCGCCGAGCAGCGCGCCGGCGCCGACCGCGGCGAGGATCGCCCCGGTGCGGCCGCCGAACGAGGTGCGGTTCACCGTCAGCGTGCCGTCGCCCCAGGCGGTGCGGCCGTAGCCCTGGTCGCGGCCGTACACGACCTGGCCGGTGCTGTAGGTGCGCTTGATGATGCGGTTGCCGAGGATCTCGTCGATGCCGCTGCGGCCGGAGTTGTCCTGCCACTGCACGTAGTGGTCGCCGGCGCGGCGGCGCCACTCCTCCCGGCCGTCGGCGAAGCGGCGATGGACGCTGCGGTCGCTGAGCAGCTCGTCGGTGAACTGGATCTCCCGGTAGTGGCTCACAGCTCTCCTGTCATGCGGCGGGCCAGGTCATGAAGCCCGCGGCCTGCAGCTGCCGGAGGCGGGCGGATCGGCGGCGCGTCCGGGACTGCCCCCGGACCAGGCGGTGCACGGTGCGCAGCAGGCGGGCCGGGTTGACGGCGGCGACCTCGACGGTGTGCCCGGCCCGCAGCCGGCGCACCTCCCACGGCTCCAGCCCCGCCGGCGCGTCCAGGTCCACGGCGGTGGCGCGCGGGCCGGTGGTCAGGTGCAGCGCCGCGGCGTGCACCGGTCGCAGCCCCAGCGGGTGGACGCGCAGCGCGCCGGCCCACTCGCGGACGGTGTCGACGGTCGCGTACCCGGCGGCGCTCGCGTCGTGCAGGACGAAGACGGCCGCGTCGCCGGTACGCCGCAGCGCGTCGGTCAGGCGCGGGTCGAGCGGCAGGTCCCGCTCCGCGAACACCGGGCACGCCGACTCCATGTGCAGCTCGTTGGCGAGCAGCATCCCGGCGATCGCCGCGTCCTGGCAGACGAGGAGCCGGGGGAGGCCGTAGTCGTACAGGTCGGGCACGTCGTCGCCGGGCACGGCCGTCCGCCCGGCGGGATCGTCCAGGAGACCCGGGACGGGGCCGTGCCGGTCCAGCGCCGCGACGAACCGGGCGTAGCCGACGGGCGCGGGCAGCGTGAACCGCAGCCGGCGCGGCAGCCGGTGCAGTGGCAGCAGCCCCCGGCACACCTCGTAGTACAGCTGCCGGCGGGTGAACCGGATCCGTCCCGGCGCCCCGGCCCGCACCGCCGCCGACGCCAGCGCCCGGTCGACGGCGCTCACTCGCCCGGCCACGTCATGAAGCCGACCGCCATCGCGGCCTTCTCGTCACGGTCGGGCCCGGTGGACGTGCGCAGGTGCTCGGCGACCTTCTTGACCCGGGCCAGCAGCTGCGCCGGGCGCAGCGCCGCGACCGGCGACGACCAGCCCTCGCCGAGCCAGCCCAGCTCCTTCGGCGTGAGGTCCGTCTGCGCCTTCAGCCACGCGACCCGCTCCGGCTGCCGGGCCTTCGTGCGCAGCTTGAACGGGTCCTTCGTCGCGAGCACGGTCCGCGGCCGCAGGCCCAGGTCGACGACCCGCCGGCCGCGCAGCTCGTGGCGGGTGGTCGCGAGGAACACCTCACCGTCGAGGCTCGCGTCGCGCAGCACCGCGACCGGGACCGACGGCGGCAGCGCAGCCACGTTCGCGGCGAGCGCGGCGTTGAAGTAGCGCTCGACCTCGTTGACGCGCAGGCAGGCGAGCACGGACGGGTCCGGGGACAGGATCGCGAACGCCGGCTGCTGCGGCGGCGGCCCGGGCCGCACGTGCGCCTCGTCGATGATCCCGCCGGGCGGCTTCAGGTAGATCCGGCTCCAGCCGCCGAGGATCTCCTTGCGAAACTGGTCCAGCGGCATCTTCACGGCGACCTCGCGCTTGAAGACGCCGACCAGCCGCAGCACGACGATCACGATACCGATGGTGAGCAGCGCCCCGCCGACGATCGCGAGCGGCAGCACGTCACCGAAGACGCCGACGGCGAGCAGGACGGCGCCGAGCAGCAGCGGCACGACCACGCCGCAGCCGGCGGTGCCGTCGGTGGCGGCCTTGTTGGTCTTGCGGGCGGCCGCGTACCAGAGCTGCGTCACCGTGTACCAGTGGTTGTCCTCGCTGAGCTTCCCGGTGAGCCGGCGCACCTTCACGTCGTGCAGCGCGAGCGGGTTGTCCTTCGGGTCGAACACGAACGACTTCCGGCACTTGCCGCACGTCTTGCCGGTGCGTTCGGTGCGCTTCAGGTTGGCGGTGCAGTGCGGGCAGATCATGCCGGTCCCTCCAGACGCACGGCGAGACGGCGGGCGGCCCGGGCCGCCCGCTCCCGCAAGGTCATCCCACCCGGTGACGGCGCCTCGCCGACGGCGCGCAGCGCCTTGGCGAGGGCCGGATAGTCCAGCTCGCTGTGGTGCGGCGGCTCCGCGGTCGCGCGGCGCTCCGCCTCCTCGGCGGTGATCGCGTAGTCCTCGTGGTCGATGCCGAAGCCGGTGTTGGCGGCGAGGATCAGCAGCCGGCCGTCGCCCCGGTTGATGAACGAGTGCGGCAGCAGCGCCGGGATGCGGAGCATGACGCCCGGCGTCAGCCGCACCGTCACCGCCTCCTGCCGCTCGTCGTCGTAGAGCCCGCACGCCGCGTAGCCGAGGCTCAGCACGAAGTGCTCCCCGCCGTGCGCGTGCGGTGTGAACGCGCTGTGCCCCCGCATCAGGCCCAGCTTGTAGGTCGCGTTGCTCGGCCGCTCCGGCGACGTCAGCGCGTCGCCGATCAGATACCGGGCGTGCTGCCCGCTGTCGATGAACGGCAGCAGCTCGGCCGGGTCGAGCAGGTCGCCGCGGCCCGTCCGGGACGTCAGCAGCGCCGTGCCGTCGGCCGTCAGCGAGTACACCTCGACCCCGGCCGGGAGTCCGCCGTCGCCGTTCACTGAGCCCTTCACACTGGGCACTGTACGAAACGCGAACACCCCGCGCACTAAGCTGTCCGGCCGGTGACCGGGGGATGCCACTCACGTGAACGGGGGTTGCCTGTGCGGCGCTACGGGGTGCCGGCGGACATGATCGAAGAGGCCACGCGGCTGCGCCTCGCGGGTGACTGGCGCGGCGCCTGCGCGGTGGCGAACGTCGCCGTCGAGCTGGACCTGGCGGCCGTCGCCGCCCGGCACGGCGCGGACGTCGCCGGGCGGGTCGCCGACGACCTCGCCCACCTGGTGCCGGACCTGCTGCGCTGGCACCTGCCGCTCAGGCCCGAGCCGCTCAACGGCGCCCGAGCGGTGACGCCGCTCGCCCTGTACGAGGGCGGCGTCGGCCTGACCGTGCACGGCCCGGACGTGACCGACCAGCCGCAGCGGCTGCGGCTGCGCGCCGAGCCGGTCGCCGCCGGGCACGTCGAGCAGGGCCTGCACCTGAACCGGGAACGCTGGGACGACCGCCACACCACCGAGCTGCTGGCCCGCTGCGGCGGCCGCACCCGGCTGCCGTTCTTCAACGCCGCCGGGACCCCGCTGCCCGTGGTGGAGCTCGGCCGCGACGACCACGAGGGCCGCTCCGAACGCGCCACGCAGCTGCTCGCGAAGGGGCGGGTCGCGGAGGCGTGGGACGAGGCCGGGTTCGACGTCGACGCGCCCGAGCACCTGCTGCGGCACTACCGGCCCGGGCTCACGATGCTCGCCGAACGGGCCCGCCACCTGGCGGAGAGCACCGGCGCCGACGTCGTCCTGGCGCCGATGCCGTCGTTCCTCGGGATGCTGCTCGACCGTCTCGACGGGCCCCGCCCCCGCGTGCGGGTCGTGCCCACCCACAGCGGCCCGCCGGCGGGCGTGCCCGCGCTGCCCCGCGCCGCCCAGCACTGGCCGGCCGTCCTCGACGAGCTGCGCGGCGGCGAGCTCGACCCGGCGCAGCTGCACCCGCTCGTCGGCGCGGCGCTCTTCCCGGCCCGCGGCACGCTTTTGTCGGCCCGCGGCGCTCCGACGATGCCGGCGCCTCCGCGGCTGCCCGGGCCGGTGGAGCTCAGCTGCGGCGGCACGTGGCATCAGGTCGCCGTCCGCGACGGGACGCTGCACGTGCCGCACCCGCCGGAGGAGCTGACCCGCGAGCTGGCCCTGCAGGCCCTCGCGGGCCGGGTCGAGCCGGGCTGCGCGGTCGCCGTCCGCGGTTGGCGGACCGGCGGGGGCTGGCTGCCGACGCCGCTGCTGAAGCTGCGGTCACAGCTGCTGGCGTACGTCATGCACGGCGAGGCGACCGCGGTCGAGGCGCTTCTGGACGAGGGCCTGGACCCGAGGCTGCTGGACGCGCACGGCCGGACCCTCGTGCACCTGCTGCCGTGGCTGTTCCCCGCCGGCGCGCGGCTGCGGGTCCTGGACCGGCTCCTGGCCGCCGGCCTCGACGCCGGCGCCCGCGACCGGCTGGGCCGCACGCCGCTGCACTTCGCGGTCCGCCGCGGCGCGTCGCCGACCCTCCTCCGGGCGCTCCTCGCCGCAGGCGCCGACCCCGCCGCCGCGGACCACGCCGGCCAGACCCCGGTGGACGCCGCGCCGACGCCGGAGGTGGCCCGCCTCCTGACCGGGTTTTCTGTCGTACCCCCGCGGTAGGTTCTGGGCATGACGGGGATCGATTACGCGCACCGGGTCCGCCCCACCGGCGGGCCGTTGTGGCTCAGCAGCTGCCCACGCCGAAGTCGAGCACGACCCGGGCCGTGCCGCCTGGCCAGGTGACCTCGACCGGCAGGCAGACCGCCTCCCGCACCGCGAAGCCGCCGGCGAACTCGCTCGTGGGCGGGTCCGACGCGGCGCCGCAGGCGGCGAAGGAGACGGTGTCGTCGAGGCCGTTGCGGTAGGTGAGGGCGGCGACCGCACGCCGCGCGGCCGGCACGGTGACCGTCGCGGGTGTGCCGCCGCGCAGCCGCAGCGCCACCTTGAACCGGCGCCAGCCCTGCGCGTCCGGGGTCCGTTCCGCGAAGGCGGCCCGGTCGCCCCAGAGGTAGTCGAGCGCCCCGAACGCGGCCGGCCCCGCCACGGGCGCCGCGCGCCACGCGTCGCCGCCCAGCCCGACGCTGACCAGGCTCGCGCAGTCCCGCTGGGCCACCGGCGCCACGGAGACGGACGCGGGCGCTGCGGAGACGGGCGGCAGCGCCGTGGAGACGGACGCCGGTGCCACGGAAGCGGTCGGCGCCGGCCACGGATCCGGCACCGGTGCGGTGGTGCACGCCGACAGCAGCAGCACGCCGCCCAGCGTCACCACCCGCACCCACCGCAGCGGCAGCGCGCCGGCCACCGCCGCCGTCCGCGTCGGTCCCGGCGGCAGTGTGCCGGTCAGCGTCGCTGTCGGTCTCAGCGGTTGTGTGCCGGCCGGCGCTGTGACCCGCGTCCGTGTCGGCGTCGGCCCTGCCGTCCGCGCCGCCGTCCGCGTCGGTCTCAGCGGTTGTGTGCCGGCTGGCGCTGTGACCCGCGTCCGCCCCGCCGTCGGCCCCGCCGTCTGCGTCGGTCCTGGCGTCAGTGTGCCGGCCGGCGTGGCAGTGGGTGTCGGTCTCAGCGGCTGTGTGCCGGCTGGCGCTGTGACACGCGTCCGTGTCCGGGTCGGCCCTGCCGTCTGCGCTGCCGTCCGCGTCGGTCTCAGCGGTTGTGCGCTGGCCGGCGCTGTGACCCGCGTCCGCCCCGCCGTCCGCGTCGGTCCTGGCGGCAGTGTGCCGTCCCGCGTTGCTGTCGGTGTCGGTCTCAGCGGCTGTGTGCCGGCCGGGGCTGTCACCCGCATCCGCGTCCGCGTCGGTCTCGGCGGCAGCGCGCCGGCCCGCGCCGCCGTCCGTGCCGGCGTCTGCGTCGGTCCTGGCGGCTGTGTGCCGGTCGGCGTGGCGGTGGGTGTCGGTCTTGGCGGCTGTGTGCCGGCCGGCGCTGTCACCCGCGTCCGGGTCGGCGTCGCTCTCGGCGGCTGTGTGCGGGTCGGCGTCGCTGTCCGTGTCGGCGTCAGCGGCTGTGTGCCGGCCGGCGTTGCCACCTGCGTCGGCGTCGGTGGTGGTGGGCCGGCCGGCGTTGCCGTCCGTGTCGGGGCAGGGCTGCTTGCGGCATCCATACCCGTGCAGAATCCCGGCGGGGGACGGTGGTTCCCGTGGAGGTGTCAGGTGGTCGGGTCCGGGGGTGACGTGGGGGCGTGGCGGTGGGTGGCCACGATGAAGAAGGCGACGGTGAGCAGCGCCGACCAGGCGGCGTCCAGGGCGAACTCCAGCCTGATCCAGTCGTCGCGGAGTTCGGCGAAGTCGACGTACACCTCGACCATCTTCCGCGCCACCAGCACGAGGAAGCCGAGCAGCGCCGGCCAGAACGCCTTGCCGAGCCGGCGCCGGAGCGTCAGTGTGAGGGCCGTCCCGATGACTCCGGCGACGGCGGGCGGCTCGAACAACAATGTGAACCCGAAGAGGGCGAAGAATGTCTCTGTCATGCGCGGCACCGTAGAAGGCGCCGTCCAGTCACGACCGGAAGGCGGCAGCATGTTCGATCTCACGGGGCGGCGGGCCCTCGTCACGGGGGCGGGGCACGGGATCGGCGCGGCGATCGCGGTGGCGCTCGCCGAGCACGGCGCGGACGTCGTGGTGCACCACGGGCGGTCCGCGGACCGGGCCGCCGCGGTCGTCGAGCGGATCGCGGGGCTGGGCCGGCGGGTCCTGGCGGTGGGGGGCGACGTGACCGACACCGCGGAGGTCGACCGGTTCGTGGGCGAGGCGACGCAGTACCTCGGCGGCCTCGACATCCTCGTCTGCAACGCCGGGCACCTGGTCGGGCGGGTCGCGGTCGCCGACATGAGCGACGAGCACTTCGCGCGCGTCACCGACGTCAACCTCACCGCCACGTTCCGGACCGTGCGGGCCGCGTTGCCGGCGCTACGGGCGTCCGGGGCGGGGCGGGTCGTCACGATGGCGTCCCTCGCGGCGCACAACGGCGGCGGGCCGGGCGCGGTCGCGTACTCCGCCGCGAAGGCCGGTGTCATCGGCCTGACCAAGGGCCTGGCGAAGGAGCTCGCGCCGGACCGGATCACCGTCAACGCCCTCGCGCCCGGCTACATCGGCGACACCGACTTCCACGCCACGTTCAGCACCCCGGAGCGGCGGGCGGCGACCGTGGCGGCGCTGCCGGTGGGCCGTGGCGGGACCGCCGCCGAGGTCGCCGCGGCCGCCGTCTACCTCGTCTCGGCGGAGGCGGGGTTCGTCACCGGCGCCACGGTGGACATCGACGGCGGCGCGTCCCCGCGCTGAGGTCCAGCGGGCCCGCCGGCATGACACGCGAGAAGCCGCCCCGGGAGGGAGCGGCTTCTCGAAAAGAGTGCGGTCAGTGCGCCATGGCGCGAGGGGCGTCGGGGTCGACGTCGAGGGGGCCGGTGCGGAACAGGACGGCCGACACGAGGGCGCACAGGAGGAAGAAGCCGGCGGACCACCAGAACACCGTGTGGTAGCGCTCGATGGCGGCCTGCGCGGCCAGCTGCGGCGTCGGCTTCCTGCCCGCCATGTAGTCGCCGGCGGCGCTCGCCGCGAACGAGCTGAGCAGCGCGGTGCCGATGGACCCGCCGATCTGCTGCGTCGTGTTGATCATCGCGGAGGCGACGCCGGCGTCGGTGTGGGCGACGCCGGAGGTGGCGGCGTTCTGCGTCGGGGCGAAGATGAGGCCCATGCCGAGGCCGATGACGAGCAGGCCGGGCAGCACCCCGGTGGCGTACGTGGAGTGCAGGTCGAGCCGGGTCATCAGCAGCATGCCGGCGCCGGCGGTGAGGGCGCCGAGCGGGACGAGCGGGCGCGGGCCGACCCGCGGGGTGAGGATCGAGCCGGCGGTGGTCGCCGACAGCATGATGGCGGCGAGCATCGGCAGGAACGCGCAGCCGGTCTGGATCGGGGTGAAGCCCAGGACGCCCGTCATGTAGTAGGTGAGGAAGAGGAAGATGCCGAACATGCCGGCGCCGGCGACGCCGACCGCGGCGTAGGAGCCGCCCCGGTTGCGGTCCAGCACGACGCGCAGCGGCAGGAGCGGGTGCTCGACCCGCCGTTCGATGGCGACGAACGCGATGAGGACCAGCACGCCGACGGTCACCGGGCCGAGGGTCATCGCGTCGCCCCAGCCGTCCGATTCGGCGTTCGCCAGGCCGTACACCAGCGACACCAGGCCGACGACGGCCGTCACCGCACCGGGGACGTCGATGCGGCCGCGGGTCCGGGCGGGTTCGTCGCGCAGCTTGAGCAGCCCGCCGGCGACGGCGAGCGCGGCGATGACGAGGTTGACGTAGAGGCACCAGCGCCACGACGCGTACTCGGTGAGGACGCCGCCGAGGAGCAGGCCGACGGCACCGCCGGCGCCGGAGATCGCGCCGTAGATGCCGAACGCCTTGCCGCGCTCCCTTGGGTCGGGGAACGTGATCGACAGCAGCGACAGCGCGGCCGGGGCGAGCGCGGCGCCGAACGCGCCCTGCAGCGCGCGGGCGACGATGAGCATGGTGAGGCCCTGCGCGGCGCCGCCGAGCGCGGACGCCAGGGCGAAGCCGACCAGGCCGACGAGGAACATCCGCTTGCGGCCGAACAGGTCCGACAGCCGCCCGCCGAGCAGCAGCAGGCTGCCGAACGCGAGCGCGTAGCCGGTGACGACCCACTGCCGGCCGCCGTCGGAGAAGCCGAGGTCCCGCTGCGCGGTGGGCAGCGCGATGTTCACGATCGTGGCGTCGAGGACGACCATGAGCTGCGCCATGGCGAGCACGACGAGCGCCCACCACCGACCAGTTTGCGGTTGCGGCGTCGGTACCGGTGTGCCCGGTCTCGCGCCGGCGCGCCTCGCGGCGGGTGCGCGGCGGTCGGTGGTGGTGCTCATGTCGGCTGTCCCCCGGTGCGTCAGAGTTCGGTGTCCCCTGCGCATCGGGATCCCGCGGGCGGAGCTGAGCGGCTGTACGGGACGTCACACCCCTGCCAGGGTGCCGTTACAGGGTGCTGCTACAGGGCGTCGACCGCGGCGGTGAGCGCGGCCGCGTCGAAGCTGCCCATCGGCAGGGTCGTGGCGAGCCGGTAGCGGACCTCGCCCGCGGCGTCGACGAGCAGGGTGCCGCTGTGCTGGAGCAGCATCGAGCGGGGCAGCCCGGCGGCGTGGTGCGCCTCCGCGCCCGGCGACGCCACCACGCGGACCGGGCCGGCGATCCGGCGGACCCGGTCGGCCTGCGCGTCCTCGCCGGGCACGACGACGACCGGGGTCACCCCGCGGTCGGCGAGCCGCAGCCCGGCCAGCTCCTTGACGTGCTGCAGGCAGACCGCGCAGCTCGCCGCCCGCACGAAGTACACCGCGACGCCCCGCCGGCCGTCCCGCAGCTCCGCGACCGTGATGCCAGGTGCCAGCTCCATGACTCCTCCTATTGGTAACTGAGTTACGTAAATTAGATACGTATCCGAGTTGCGTAGTCAAGGCCCGGGAGGTGCCGTCCTGCCGGTAAGGTGCTGGCATGAGTGAGGCCCCCTCGGCGGCCCCGGCCGCCGGGCACGACCTGGGCGTGCTGCTGGCCGCCTGCTGCGAGCGGCTGGTGCGCAACGTGCTCGGCGAGCTGTCCACCGTCGGCTACGGTCACCTGACCCCGTCGCAGTCGCTCACGCTGCTGTTCATCGGCGACGGTCTCGACACCGTCACCCAGCTCGCCGACCGGCTCGGCATGACCACCCAGGCGATCAGCAAGATCTGCGCGACCCTGCACGCCGAGGGTCTGCTGGGGCGGCAGGCCGGGGGCGCCGACGGCCGCGTGCGGCGCCTGGAGCTCACCGCGGCTGGGGCGCGCGCGGTCGACGCGATGCGCACCGCGGGCCTCGCCGCCGAGCAGGCCTGGGTCGCCCTCGTGGGCGCCGACACCCTCGCCGTGGTGCGGGAGGCCCTGACCGCGTTCGCGTTCGCGCCCGAGACCGCGCCGGTGAGCCCGGTCCACATCCGCTTCGCCTGAGCCGCCGTGCCGGGGTCCGCCGTTCGTTCGGCGGGGGCCGAACGGTGCCGGCGCTACGTTCGCGGGCATGAGCGACGACGTTCCCGAAGTAGACGGCCGCGACCCTGCCCGCGTCATCGAGGAGGCCGTGGCGCACGCGCTGCGGCTCGCCAGGACCTGGCCCGCGTGGGACGGGCGGCCGGTTCCCGCCGGCGACCGGGTGTACACGCCGCACAAGGCCGTCCGCCGGCTCGGTGACCACCTCGTCGACCACCTCGCCGAGCTGGAGGCCCGCCTCGCCGGCGCGCCGCCACCGCCCGACCACTGGCATGCCTCGGCTGTGACCACGCCCGCCGATCTCGCCCCGTTCACCGAGGAGGACTTCGACGAGGCGTACAGCAGACTCCACCGCCTCGGCATGATCTGGGCGCTGCGGTTGCGGGCCCTCGACGACGAGCGGCTCGACCGGGCCGAGGGCGGCGCGTGGACGCTGCGGCAGGTCGCGTTCCACCTCGGCAGCACCTACTACGCCGACGCCGTCGGCGACCTGACGCCCCCGGCGTAGGACCTGAGGTACTCCGCGGGGCCGGGCCGGCTCGGTCTGCGGTACCACCCCGGGCTACACCCTGGGGTGGAGGCGGGAATCCACCCGGGGCTCGATGAACGAGGGGCGGGCCGGGCATAGGTTCGGATGTATGCGGAGGATCTGGCGGGGGGCCGGCACTGTGCTGCTGGTCGGGGGCGCGGCGGCGGTGACGACGATGCTGCTGGCGACGGCGCTGTGGGGGCAGCACGACGACCGGTCGTGGCCGTCGCTGCTGTGGGCGGGCGTGAACGGCCTGCTGTGGGACAAGGGCGTGGTCAAGTTCGCCGTCGCCGCGGGACTCGGGTTCGTCATCGCCGTCCGGGCGGTGGCGCGGCGGGTCCGGCGCACCGACCGCACCGGCCGCACCGCCGCGGAGCGGGGCGTCCCGGCGCGGCCGGACCGGCAGCACGCGGGCTCACGCTGACCCGTCCCGCTGCGACAGGCGGCCCGGGGCGGGACCGATGCACCGGCCGGGGCGGGTGGGGTCAGGCCGGGCCGTCGCGCGGCGGGGGAGCCGTGGCGGGCAGGGTCAGCTGGACCGTGGTGCCCTGGCCGGGGGTGCTGGCGACGGTGATGTCGCCGTGGTGGGCCTCGATGATGGCTTTCACGATGGTGAGGCCGAGGCCCGCGCCCTGGGCGGCGAGGTGGTCGGCGGTGCTGCTGCGGTGGAAGCGGTCGAAGACGTGCGGCAGGTCCTCGGCGGGCACGCCGACGCCGGTGTCGGCGATCGTCAGCGTCGGCTGCGGCTCGGCGGTCGTGGCGATGGTGACGTGCCCGCCCGCGGGCGTGAACTTGACGGCGTTGAAGAGCAGGTGGTTGAGCGCCTGGGCGAGGCGTTCGGGGTCGCCGGTGGTCGGCACCGGGTGGTCGGTGCGGGCGGTGAGGCTGAGCCGCTTGTGCTCGGCGATCGGGCGGGAGGTGAGGCTCGCCTGGTAGGCGAGCTCGGCCAGGTCGATCTCCACCATGTCCAGCCGCAGCCCCGTCTCGTGCAGGCGGGCGACCAGCAGCAGGTCGTCGATGAGGCGCAGCAGGCGGTCGGCGTTGCGCTGCATGACGGCCAGGAAGCGGCGCACGGTCTCCGGGTCGTTGGTCGCCTCGTCCTCGTCGAGCAGCACCTCGATGTAGCCGCGCACCGACGACAGCGGGGTGCGCAGCTCGTGGCTGACGCTGGCCAGGAAGGAGTCCTTGAGCCGGTCCAGCTCGCGGAGCCGGTCCGCGGTGTCGCCGATGGTGCGGGCGTACCGCCGCAGCTCCAGATGCGCGGCGGCGTGGCGCGCCAGGGAGCGCAGGGCGCGGCGCTGCTGCAGGGTCAGCTGCCGGGGCCGCCGGTCCATGACGCACACGGTGCCGGCGGCGTGGCCGTCCTGCAGCAGCATCGGGGCGCCCGCGTAGAAGCGCACGCCGTGCTCGGCGTTGGCCGGGTTGCCGGCGAAGCGCGGGTCGGTGACCGTGTCGTCGATCTCCAGCAGCTGGCGGTCGCGCACGACGTGGGTGCAGAAGGAGTCCTCCCGGGCGCCCTCCTCGAGCTCCCACCCGACGCGGGCCTTGAACCACTGCCGGTCGGCGTCGACCATCGACACCATCGCGATCGGCGCGTCGCAGATGTCGGCGGCGAGCGCGGCGATGTCGTCGAAGTCCGCCTCCGCCCGGGTGTCGAGGATCCCTGTCTCGGCGAGCGCGGCGAGGCGCTGCGGCTCGTCGTCCGTCCGTGACGGCTTGCTCACGCCGGTGCTCCTCCGCGGTCGGGCTCATGTCGATCTTCGCATCTCCCCGTCGTCCCGGCGGACGTTTTGCCTGGCTGAGACGGTGAACTAGTGTCCTAGGACGGCTTACGGAATGTGACCCCGGCCCCAGGAAACGACAACGGCGAGGACCCGGGCCATCGTCCAGCCCGGGTCCTCGCCGTGTTCACAGGGTCAGCTGTACGCCTCGAACTCGTAGACGCGTGCGGCCGTGTTCGTGTTCTGGGTCGGGGTGATGATGTTCATGCGGATGTAGCGGGCGTTGACGTTGGTCGTGGTGGTGGTGACGTTGGCGGTGTTGCCGCGGACCTGTGCGGCGGTGGTCCAGGTGGAGCCGTCGGTGGAGGTCACCAGGTCGTAGTCGCGGGTGTTCCAGGCCGCGTCCTCACCGCCGGCGCCGGCGTGGCGGACGACCAGCGATCCGATGTGGACGGTGCTGCCGAGGTCGACCTGGAGGAACTTGGTCGTGCCGAGCGAGCACCACTTGTCGGAGTTGCCGCCGGAGACGCTGCCGTTGACCGCCTTCTCGGGGCCTTCGGTGGTGCCGCAGGACGAGTCGGCGGTGGCCGGCCTGCCGATGGCGAGGTTGCCGGACGGGGTGCCGCCGCCGTACACCTCGAACTCGTAGAGACGCGCCGCGGTGTTGCCGTCGTTGGCGGGGGTGCCGATGTCGACCTTCACGTAGCGGGCGGTCCGTGCCGTGATCGAGTGCTGGGTGCGGCTGGAGCGGTTGCCGGTGGTGGACACGACCTGGGTCCAGGTGGTGCCGTCGGTGGAGGTGGAGATGGTGTACGCGCCGGTGTTCCAGCCGGTCGACTCGCCGCCGAGGCCCGCGTGCTTGAGCACGAAGGTGCTGACGGTCTGGTTGGAGCCGAGGTCGACCTGCAGGAAGCGCGGGGCGGTGCTGGTGCAGAACTTGCTGTTGTTCTGCAGGCTGCCGTCGACGGCCTTGGCCGCGGACTCGGCGGCGGCGCAGGCGGTGGAGCCGGTGGCGGCCTTGTTCAGGGCCAGGTTGGTGCCGAGGTTGGCCGGGGTCGGCGGCTGGGTGGCGCCGTCGGTGAAGGACGGCGGGACGTTGCCGGCGCCGGTGCCCCAGCTGGACTCGCTGCCGCCCATCGTGTACTGGAGAGTGCCGCCGGCGGCGAGGTCGGGGTAGCGCAGGTAGTTGTTGGACACGGCGGCGCCGTCGCGGGTGAGGCTCTGCACGTACGCGTTGGTGGAGCTGCCGCCGTTGATCTGGATGTTGCCGGCGGAGCGCTGGATGAGCACCGACGGGAACGTGGGGCCGTGGATGGCGAGGGTGTCGGCGCCCGGGGTGACCGGGTACATGCCCATCGCGGACCAGACGTACCAGGCGGAGGTGGCGCCGAGGTCGTCGTTGCCGGGCAGGCCGCCGGCGCCGGTGGTGAAGGACTCGGTCATGACGCGGCGGACGGCGCCGGCGGTCTTGCCGGGCCGCTGCGCGAAGTTGTACGCCCACGGCACGTTGTGCTCGGGTTCGTTGCCGATGTAGAAGTACGGCCGGGAGAGCCCGCCGTTGAGCTCGGTGAAGTGGTGGTCGAGGCGCTGCACCGCGGTGGTGGGTCCGCCCATGAGGTTGATGACGCCGCCGAGGTTGTAGGGGACCATCCAGGTGTACTGGGCGGCGTTGCCCTCGGTGAAGGGGCTTTCCTGGGCGGGGTTGAGCGGCCACGGCCAGGTGCCGTCGCTGTTGCGCGGGTGGATGTACCCGGATTCGGTGTTGAACGTGTTGCGCCAGTACTGGGCGCGGGTCATCGCCGAGTTGTAGGTGGCGGTGTCGCCGGTGGCCTTGGCGAACTGGGCGACGGCGAAGTCCGAGGCCGAGTACTCCATGGAGTCCGACGGTGCGCCGGGGATGTACGTCTTCGACGCGTACTCCGACTGGCGGCCGCGGATCGGGGAGCCCTGCATGGTGCCGCCGGCGATGGCGTTCTTCATCAGCTGGAGCGCGGCGGCGGTGTCGAAGGCGCGGGCGCCGAACGCGTACGCGCTGGACACGATGATCGGGCCGGGGTCGCCGGTCATGACGAAGTCCTCGTTGATCTGCTGCGACCACTTGGGCAGCAGGCCGCCCTGCTGGCCGTCGAGGACCATGGACTTCATGATGTCGCTGGCGACGTCGGGGGCGATGAACGCGATGAGCGCGGCCCACGAGCGGTAGATGTCCCAGCCGGAGTAGTTCTGGTAGACGGGGTGGCTGGCGGTGTGCACGGCGTTGTCGAAGCCGCGGTACTGGCCGTTGACGTCGCTGGCGATGTTGGGGTTGACCATCACGTGGTACAGCGCGGTGTAGAACTTCTGCAGTTCGGTGGCGCTGCCGCCGGTGGCCTGGACGCGGTTGAGGGCGGTGTTCCAGGCGGCGTCGGCGTTGCCGCGGATGGTGTCGAACGCGCCGGTTTCGGCGTTGAGGTTGGCGGTGGCGTTGGCGGTGCTCACGAACGACAGCGCGACGGTGGCGTTGACGGTCCGGTTGCTGCTGGTGTCCCAGGTGATGATCGCGCCGGTGTTGACGCCGCTGGTGCTGGTGGATCCGTTGCTGATGGTGCCGCCGTTCCAGGTGCCGACGGAGGACGGGGCCCGGTCGAAGCGGATCGAGTAGTAGATCTGGTAGGTCTTGCTGGATCCGCAGAACCCGCCGGCGGTGACGCTGCCGGTGACGTTGCTGCCGGAGATGTTCACGGTGCCGCTGCGGTTGCCGGTGGCGGACCGGCTGGTGTTGATGAGCAGCCGTGCGGTGGTGGTGTTGGGGTAGGTGAGGCGCAGCGCGCCGGTGCGGGTGGTGGCGGACAGTTCGGCGTCGACGCCGTACTTGTCGAGGCGGTTCTTGTAGTAGCCGGCGGACGCGCTTTCGTTGGTTTTCGTGTACGCGGAGGCGTAGCTGGTCCAGGCGGTGCCGGGGGAGGAGCCGAGGGCGCCGGTGACGGGCAGCAGGCCGAGGTCCTCGTTGTTGGCGCAGCCGGCGCCGTTGAAGTGGGTGAGGCTGAACTCCTCGATGGTGCGGTCCTTGTCGCGGTATCCGGACGGGGACGCGGTGGGGGTGTCGGGGCTGAACTGGGTCATGCCGAAGGGCACGGTGGCGCCGGGGAACGTGGAGCCGCCGGCGCCGCCGCCGACAGGATTGGGGGAGTTGCTGTCGTCGGTGCCGATCAGCGGGTTGACGTATTGGGTCAGGTTGAGGTCGGCGGCGTTGGCCGGTGGTGCCTGCGCGAGCGCGACGAAGACGCTGCCCAGCAGGGCTGCGCCCGCACCGGCGAGCATTCGGACCGTGCGTGATCGGGACATGGGTGGTCTCCCGTTCGTGGCGGTGAGGACGGGAGAGCGCTCTCGATGCATTCATACTGGCTGATCAACGTTCCGTCAAGATTTGCCAGAACCCTGTTTCCCCTGCCGGGTTTGTTAGCGATGGTGCTCAATCCCGCGCGACCTGCGCCGGGCTTCTCGCGGGGGGCGGGCGGGTCGGCGGTTGGCCTGGTTCGTTTCCAGGGGCTGGGGGCGGGTAGCGGGGAGGGGGGAAGCGAGACGGAGGAGGGGCCGTGAAGGCTGTGGTGTGGCACGGTAGGCGGGACGTCCGGGTGGAGACGGTTCCGGACCCGGTGATCCAGGAGCCGAACGACATCGTCATCCGGCTCACGTCCAGCGGGCTGTGCGGCTCGGACCTGCATCTGTACGAGGTGCTGGGGCCGTTCATGAGTGAGGGCGACATCCTCGGGCACGAGCCGATGGGGGTCGTCGAGGAGGTCGGTGCGGACATCGCGCACCTGAAACAGGGTGACCGGGTCGTGATCCCGTTCAACATCGCGTGCGGGCACTGTCTCATGTGCGCGCAGGGGCTGATGACGCAGTGCGAGACGACGCAGGTGCGGTCGGCGGGCAAGGGTGCGGCGCTGTTCGGGTACACGAAGCTGTACGGGCAGGTGCCGGGCGCTCAGGCGGAGTTCCTGCGGGTGCCGCAGGCGCAGTTCGGGCCGATCAAGGTGCCGGAGGGGCCGGCGGACGACCGGTTCGTGTATCTGTCGGACGTGTTGCCGACGGCGTGGCAGGCGGTCGAGTACGCGGCCGTCCCGGCGAACGGGACCCTCGCGGTGCTGGGGTTGGGGCCGATCGGGGACATGGCGGCGCGGGTGGCGATGCACCGGGGGCTGCGGGTCATCGGTGTGGACCTGGTCCCGGAGCGGTTGGAGCGGGCCCGGGCGAACGGTGTGGAGGTGATCGACCTGACGCAGGTCGACGACGTCGCCGACGTGGTCCGGGACCTGACCGGCGGTCGGGGCGCGGACTCGGTCGTGGACGCGGTCGGTATGGAGGCGCATGGGTCGCCGGTGGGGAAGCTGGCGCAGACGATCGTCGGGTTCCTGCCGGACGTGGCGGCGCAGAAGCTGATCGAGAAGACCGGCGTGGACCGGTTGGCGGCGCTGCACCTGGCGATCGACGCGGTGCGTCGCGGCGGGACGATCTCACTGTCCGGTGTGTACGGCGGTACCGCGGATCCGTTGCCGATGATGGTGCTGTTCGACAAGCAGATCCAGCTGCGGATGGGTCAGGCGAACGTGAAGCGCTGGGTGCCGGCGATCCTGCCGTTGCTGACCGGTGACGGGGACCCGCTGGGGGTGGACACGTTCGCGACGCACCGGGTGCCGCTGGACGCGGCGCCGGTGGCGTACGAGAAGTTCCAGGCGAAGAAGGACGGCACGGTCAAGGTGCTGTTCAAGCCGTGAGCGTGTCCGCGAGCTCGTCGAGGTCGCGGATGCGCAGGTCGCCGGGCAGGCCGCGCAGTGCCGCGACGCGCATGCCGGCGGCCCGGCCGGCGTCGATGCCGGGCTGGGAGTCCTCGACGACGAGGCAGTCCCGCGGGTCGGCGTGGAGCAGGGCGGCGCCCGCCAGGTAGGGGGCCGGGTCGGGCTTGCCGCGGGGGGTGTCCTCGACGGTGACGAGGTGCCGGACGGGCAGGCCCGCAGCGTGCAGGCGGGCGGTGGCAAGCCGCCGGTCGGCGCTGGTCACGACCGCCCACGGCACGCCGAGCTCGTCGAGGGTCCGTAGCAGCCGTGCGGCGCCGGGGGTGGCGGTGACGTCGGCGAGGTCGTCGTACTGCAGCTCCAGGTTGCGCTGGGCGGCGGCCGCGACGGCGGTGTCGTCGAGGTCGGGGCGCACGACGCGGATCGTGGTCGCGGCGGGGTTGCCGTGCAGGATCGGGGTGAGGACGTCGACGGGGACGGCGTGTTCGGCCGCCCAGCGGTGCCAGGCGCGTTCGACGGCGCTGTCGGAGTCGACGAGTGTGCCGTCCATGTCGAGCAGGACTGCTTTCATGCGGTGTCCTCCTGTCGGTACCGGAGCTTCATGACGGAAAGGGTCACCAGTGCCGTGCCCGTCGCCGCGTTGGTGAGGACGATCGGCAGGTCGCCCTGGGATGCGCCGTACGCCACCCAGAGCGCGACCCCGGAGGCGAGGGCGAGCAGGTAGAACCATGAGATGTCGCCGACGGACCTGGTCCGCCATGACCGGGCGAGCTGTGGCAGCCAGCATCCGGTGGTGAGGATTCCGGCGAGCACGCCGAGCACCGACATGGCGCCTCCTTTAAACTCGTCCCGCGAGCATAATGTATGACGGGCAGGATCGGCACCCATGGACCATCGGGCGGAGACGCTGCGGGCGCAGGGGGCGCTCGCGATGCTGCGGTGCGCGCACCGGACGCCGGGGATCACGCGGGCCGAGGCGGCGGCGCGGCTGGGGCTGAGCAGCGGCTCGGCGGCCGGCATCATGGGCCGGCTGCGGGCGGCGCGGCTGCTCGCGGAGGCGCCCGCCCCGCAGACCGGCGGCCGCGGCCGTCCGACGGCGGTGCTGGTCCCGCACCCCGACGGGCCGCTCGTCGCCGTCGTCGACATCACCCACGCGACCTGGACGGTGACGACCGCGGCGATCGGTGGGGCGCTCGCGGCCGCGCCCGTCCACCGGCTCCTCGGCCAGCCCGCTTCCGCCGTCCTTCCGCTGGTACGGGACGCGCTCGCCGCGCTGCACGGCCCCCGGCTGCGGGCGGTCGGTGTCGCGATCCCCGGCACCGTCCACGGCCGGACCCTGGTCGAGGCGACGAACCTGCGCTGGCGCGGCGTCGACCTGGGCGTCCTGACGTCCCTGCCGCTCGCGGTCGGCAACGACGCCTCCCTCGCCGGTGTCGCCGAGGCGCTGCGCGGCGCCGCGCAAGGCGTCGGCGTGGCCCTGCACCTGACGGTCGAGGTCGGCGTCGGTGGCGTGCTCATCGTCGACGGCCGCCCGGTGCTCGGCGCGGCGGGCGCGGGCGGCGAGTTCGGCCACCTGCCGTTCGGCGACCCGTCCCGCCGCTGCCCGTGCGGTGCCGGCGGCTGCTGGGACCTCGAGGTCGACGGCCGTGCCATGGCCCGCCACCTGGGCCGCCGCGTGCCGGCCGACCCGCGGGCGTTCGCCGAGCGGACCATCGCCGCGGCCCGCAACGGTGACCCCGCCGCGGCCGCCGCGTGCCGGGCCGTCGCCGCGGCCCTCGGGCGGGGTGTCGGCGCCCTGATCAACGCCGTCGACCCGGCCGTCGTCACCCTCGGCGGTCTCGGCGTGGACCTGCTCGACGTCGCCGGCCCGGCCCTGCACGCCGGCACCGCCGAGGGCGTGATGGCCTGGCGCCGCGACGCCCTGCCCCCGGTCGTCCCCGCCGCGCTCGGCTCGCAGGGCCCGGCGATCGGCGCCGCCGAGTCCGCGATGGCGCTCGTCCTGACCGAAGCCGCCCTGACCGCCTGAGAACCCTGGGCGGGTCGGGGAGAAACCCTGAGGTGCCCACGAGTGTCAGGGTGTTAGCGTTTCACGTGTAAGGAAGTTCTTACATGTGAAGGAGCATCATGACGGCGAGCTCGCCCACCGGCGACGACCTGGTCGAGATGCTGGCGGCCCTGTCCAACCCGCTGCGACTGCGCATCGTCGCGAAGCTTGCCGGCGGCCGTGACTACGTGAGCCGACTCGCCCGGGAGATCGGCGTCAGCCGGCCCCTGCTGCACATGCACCTCCAACGGCTGGAGGCGGCCGGCCTGATCGTCGGCAGCCTGGAGCTCTCCGAGGACGGCAAGGCGATGAAGTACTACGAGGTCGCGGACTTCGACCTGCACCTGAACGCCGCGACCCTCGCCGCGGCGGCCGAAACCCTCACCGACCCCAAGGAGCGGTCCTGATGTACCTGAGCGCGGAAGAAATCACCTGGCCGGAGATCACCGCGTTTCTCGGCCTGCTGGTGGCCCTGCTGTTCCTGTTCGGGTTCAGCCTCGCCAGCTGGCTGGAGTACCGGAAGCTGAAGGTCGCCGGGCACCAGCAGGAGGACCTGCGGCAGCTGGTGCGCCGCTACGAGCAGCTGGCGGAGAACTCGATGGACGCCCAGAACCGGATCGCGACCGACGTGGCGGACCTGCGCACCCGCACCGCGTCGATCGAGAAGATCCTGCGGACCGTCGAATGAGGCGCGCGGTCGCGGTCCTCGGCCTGTGGCTCGTCGCCGGGTTCCTGCTGCTGCCCCTCGCCGGGAAGATCGGCGACGTCACCACCACCGACCCGGCGGCCCTGCTGCCGCAGAACGCCGAGGCGACCCAGGCGCTGCTGCGGGCGCGGGAGGCGTTCCCGGGCAGCGACACCCCGGTCGCGGTCGTCGTGTACGTCCGCGACGGCGGCATCACCGACGCCGACCGGTCCGCGGTGGACGCCGACCGGCAGGAGTTCGGGAGGACGACCGGCCAGCAGATCGGTGCGATCACCGCGAGCGGCGACGGGCAGGCGCTGCTGCTGTCGTTCCCGGTCCAGGACAAGGACGTCGTCAAGCAGGTGAAGGCGGCGCTCGCCGACTCGCCCGCCGGGCTGCGCGCGGAGGTCACCGGGTCCGCGGGGGCGCTGTCGGACCTCGACGACGCCGGTCAGGGCGCCGACACCACCCTGTTCCTCGCCGCCGCCGGCATCGTCGCGGTGCTGCTGCTGCTCACGTACCGCAGCCCGGTGCTGTGGATCGTCCCGCTCGTCGCGGCGGTCGCGGCCAGCCAGCTGTCCTCCGCGCTCGTCTACCTGATGGCGGAGCACCTGGACGTGACGGTCACCGCCGACCTGACGACGATGATGACGGTCCTCGTCTTCGGCGCCGGCACCGACTACGCGTTGCTGCTCATCGCCCGGTACCGGGAGGAGCTGCACCTGCACCCGGACCGCACGGCGGCGATGGCGGTCGCGGTGCGCCGGTCGTTCCCCGCGATCCTCGCCTCCGCCGCCACCGTGTCCCTCGGCGTGCTGTGCCTGCTCGCCGCTCGGATGAACGACATGCACAGCTTCGCCCCGATCGCCGCGACGGGCATCATCGTGTCGTTCGCGGTGATGACGACGCTGCTGCCGGCCATGCTGGTGCTGCTCGGCCGGTGGCTGTTCTGGCCGTTCGTGCCCCGCTACGGCGCGGCCGTCACGACCAGACGCGGGTTCTGGCACCGCGCCGGGGACCTCGTGGGGCGGCGGCCGCGGCTGCTGTGGACGGTCACGGCGGCGGTCCTGGTGCTGCTGGGGCTCGGCGTGTTCGGGCTGCGGCTCGGGCAGAGCACCTCCCAGATGTACACCACGGAGGTCGGCTCCGTCGCCGGCCAGCACCTCATCGACAGGCACTTCGCGGGTGGCGTGTCGTCGCCGGCGCTCGTCCTGGCGGACGCGTCGACGGTCGACGCGGTCGTCGCGGCGGCGAAGGCGACCGGCGGGGTGGCGGACGCGACGGCGACCGGCCGGTCCGCGGACGGCCGCTGGGTGTCGATCGCGGCGACGCTCACCGACCCGCCGGACTCCGCCGCCGCCCGGGCGACCGTCGACCGGCTGCGGGCGGCCGTGCACGCGGTGCCGGGCGCGGACGCCGTCGTCGGCGGGGAGACCGCGACCGCCGTGGACGTCGCCAGGGCGTCGGAGCGTGACAACCTCGTCGTCGTGCCGCTGATCCTCGGCGTGGTGCTGATCGTGCTGATCCTGCTGCTGCGGGCGCTCGTCGCGCCGCTGCTGCTGGCGGCGAGCGTGGCGCTGTCCTACGTCGCGGCGATGGGCCTGTGCGGGCTGGTCTTCCAGGCGCTGGGCCATCCGAACATCGTGCACGGCATGCCGCTGTACGCGTGGCTGTTCCTCACCACCCTCGGCGTCGACTACACGATCTTCCTGATGACCAGGGCGCGGGAGGAGGTCGCGGTGCGCGGCAACCGCGACGGCATGCTCACCGCCCTCACCGCCACCGGCGGCGTCATCACCAGCGCCGGTCTGGTCCTGGCCGGGACGTTCGGCGTGCTGGTGCTGCTGCCGTTCGTCGCGGCGGTGCAGATGGGCCTGATCGTCGCCCTCGGCGTGCTGCTGGACACGTTCGTCGTGCGGACGCTGCTGGTGCCGGCGCTCGCCATCGACGTCGGGCCGCGGCTGTGGTGGCCGAGCCGGCACGCCCAGACGCCGGCCGCCCCGCCACCGTCGAGGATCACGGTCGACATAGCAGGATGATTCCGCGTCGCGGTGCCCGCACCCCGGGTGCCGCGACGCGGTACTGTCGGCGTGCGGGGCCGGCTCCATGGCGTGCTTCCTTCTTTCTCGTACTCCGGTTCGCCGGAAACGAACCCTGCAGCGCGCCCGCTTCCCGGCCCCGCCCATCCGCACGGAACCACTGAACCACGGAACCGGATCGGTCGCGGGAGCGTCTCAGCAGCATGAGCATCGATGGAGGCCGCCGGTGGGCGGTCGTTGCCGCGGCGGGAGCCGGCACCCTGGTGGCCCTGGTCGCCGCCGTACTGGTGGTCAACCGGCCACCGGCCGCACCCGGCGAGCCGCCGCCGCCGTCGGCGCGGGCCGCCGCCGACCCCAGGACGCTCGTCGTCGACGACGGCGACCTCGTCGAGGCCAGCGGGCAGGTGCTGGTCCCGCCGGGGAAACCGGCCCGGCTCTGCGCGCCCGCCCCGGTCCCCGCGATCGGCCGCCCCGGCAACGAGCCGCCGACGTGCGCGCTCGGCGTCGACGTCACCGGCGTCGACCCCGCGAAGCTCACCGGCGCGGGCGTCGTGGCGGGCGTCACCACCGGCCAGGCCAGGCTGCGCGGCACCTGGCGCGACGGTCAGCTGCACGTCACCGAGCAGGGGCCGCCGAAGCCGCCGGCGCCGGTGGGCTTCGACGACACCGTGCCGTGCGGGGCGCCGAAGGGCGGCTGGAAACCCGGCGGCGGCGCCGACAGCAACGCGATGCACCAGTACATCTACGAGCAGCACCCCGACCGGTTCCGGCCGCTGCGGATCGCCTACCCGGACGGGCCGCCGACCGGGGCCACCACCGGCCCGCAGCCGACCGAGGTCACGGTCGTCGAGGTCGTCGCCGGCGACGCCGCGGGCGAGGAGCAGCGGCTGCGGAAGCTGTTCGACGGCAACCTGTGCGTGGTCGCGGCGCCCGGCCGGCCCAGCCTCGCCCGGCAGGAGCAGCTGCGGGAGCAGGTCAGCGCCGGCCTCGACCCGCTGATGTCCGACCCGGCCAGCGGCATCTGGTCCGTCGGCGGCGACGACGTGTTCACCGTCGAGCTCATGATGCTCACCCCGCGGCTGTACGAGCAGCTCAACGCCATCGGGTTCGACCTGCTGCGGGTGGAGCCGTGGCTGCGGCCTACCGTTGGGTGATGAGCAGTCGCACGGACATCCTGGGCCGGCGCAAGCAGGTCGCCCTCACCACGTTCCGCAAGGACGGCACGCCCGTCTCCACCGCCGTGTGGCACGTCGTCGACGGCGACGAGGTGCTGATCCTCACCGAGCCCGGGTCGGGGAAGGTGAAACGGCTGCGCAACAGCGGCCGGGTCGTGGTCGCGCCCAGCGACATCCGCGGCCGGGTCCCGGACGGCGCGCCGTCGTTCGAGGGGACCGCCCGGCTCGTCGAGGACCCCGACGGGGTCGACCGCATCCGCCGGGCGATCGGCCGCCGGTACATCTCCTCGCGGATCGGCAACTGGTTCAACCGGCTGCTGCGCCGCCCGCGGGTGAGCATCGGCATCGTCGTCACCCTGTAGCCACCTCTGTGGCTGTGGCGGGCCGCCCCTGTGGCGGGCCGCGTTGTTCAGCGGGCGGCGACGTTCGGGGTGCCGAAGCGGACCGGGACGCCGGGGGAGTAGAGCACGCTCACCGGCGGCCCGGCCGGCGCCGGCAGGCCCGCCGCGGTCACCAGAGTGTCGTCGAGGTCGAGCAGGTCCGCGCGGTACAGCGGCCACCGCGGATGCTCGTTCGGCAGGTGCAGCGTGCGGCCGAACGCGCGGGTGTGCAGCCCCCAGCGGGCCGTGACGAAGTGCTCCAGGGGCGACGGCTCGGCGACCGGCGCGCCGACCCGCACCGCCATACCGTTCACCGCGGGGCGGGGACCCGGCCAGCGGCGGCGGCTGGTGTACCGCACGACGTCGCCGTCCTTCACCAGCCGCATCCTCGCCCACTTGTACGGCAGCCGCAGCGACACCTGAGCGGTCAGCACCGGCAGCAGGCGCGCCGCGTCCAGCGACAGGAACACCACGGCGCGCCGGCCGGCGCCGTCGACGCTGTACAGCCGCACGTTCGTCTCGCAGAACGTGCCGAGATAGGGCAGGCCCGGCCCGCTGAACAGGCCGAGCCGCACCATCCGGAAGCCGATCAGCCCCACGAACGACACCCCGTCGAGCGTGTCAGGGACCGTGCCCGCGGGCAGGAACGGCGCGACGGTCTCCGGCGGCACCGCCCAGTGCAGGAACGCGAGGTCGTGCCAGCGCTGCACCAGCATCGAGCGGCGCACCGGCCGCAGCGTCTCCGGGGTCACGTCCTCGATCCGCACGGCCCTCATTCTCCGGCATCACCCCGTCACCTTCACCACCGTCCTCGTCCACTGCAGGCCGTCGCTGGAGCGGTACAGCGCGTCGGCGTCGAACGCGTAGTAGGCGCCGGGGCCGGCGGCGAGGACCCGCTCGCCGGCGGTGTGCAGCAGCGCGGTGCCGAGACCCGGCTGCTTCGCCGGGCGGTACGTCTGCCCGCCGTCGGTGCTGGCGTACCACTCCTGCGGCGGGTCCATCCGCGTCAGCACCACGTGGGTGCCGCCGGCCGCGACATAGGCGTCGCCCTCCTGGTACGCCGCCCGCGGCAACGTCTGCCCGGGGTGCACGCGCTGCCAGGTGCGGCCCCCGTCGCCGGTCCGGTAGACCAGCGTCCTGACCCCCGCGGTCGCCGCCGACGTCGGGCCCACGCCGGTCGTGTCCGCCGGGTCCGGCTGGGTGATGACCGTGTACCCGGTGACGCCGTCGACGCTGTCCACGGCCGGGTACACGTACATATCCGGCGCCGGGAAATCGGCCTCGCCGCGGCCGAACACGGACGTCGCCCACGTGACGCCGCCGTCGTGGCTGACGGACACCGCGGGCCGGTGCTCGCCGCCGCGCTCCCACCCGCTGACCCACAACCCGCCCGCCGCCGGCACCGCGACGGTGTCGTGGACGTCGATGTCCGGCGGGTTCGCCAGCAGCGTCGCGCGGGCGGTGACGGGGTCGACGGCGAGCATCGTGCACAGGTCGGCGGGCCTCGTCGGCGGCGCGCAGATGATCCAGCCGCCCGCCGGCACCTTCGGCACCTTCCCGGCGACCGTCTCCACGACCCGCCAGCTGCGGCCGCCGTCCCGGCTCACCATCGGGATGTGCAGCAGCTGCGGGCCCGCCGGGTCGGTGTTCTGCTGCTCGACGGTCTGCGCCAGCACCCCCGGCGACGGCGCGGACACGTCACCGGCGACGTCCTCCGACCGCACCGTCCACGTCTTGCCGCCGTCGTCGGATCCCACCAGGTTCACCGTGCACCGCGCCCCTTCACCGCACGCGTTCACCTTCGCGTACAGGTGCTCGGCGTCGGCGGCGGCGATCGACACGATGGACCCGTCGCGGGTGCCCGCCGGCCACCCGTCGGCGGTCTGCGTCGGCGGGTCCGCGGGCTGCCCCCCTGACGGCGTGAGCGTCGCCGCGGCGACGACCGCGGTGGTTGCCACCGCCGCCGCGACCGCCGTCCACCCCGCGGCCCGCCGGCGCCTGCGCTGGAACGCCCGCTCGTACACCGCGTCGGCGGACAACCTGCTCGGCGGCGCCTCACCGGCGGCCTCGTCGAACCGTTCCCGGATCTGGTTCATCGCAGCCCCTCCGTCAACGCGAGCTCACCGTCGGCCTCGAGCAGCTCCCGCAGCCTCGCCAGCCCGCGCGCGGCCTGGCTCTTCACCGTCCCCTGTGCGCACCCGAGCACCGCCGCGGTCGCGGCGACGTCGAGGTCCTGGTAGTACCGGCACACCAGCACCGCCCGCTGCCGCGGCGGCAGCTGCCGCAGCGCGGCCGCGAACGCGATCCGGCCCGGGCTGCCCTCCGCCGCGCCGGCCGCCCCCGCCACATCGGGCGGCTCCGCGACACTGCGCTCCCGCCGCCGCCAGACCCGCCGCACGTCCGCCAGGTACGCGCGCACCAGACACGTCCGCACGAACCCGTCGAGCGCCTCCCGGTCGCGCACCTTCCGCCAGCCCACCGCCAGCCGCATGAACGCCGTCTGCGTCAGGTCATCAGCCCAGTGCCAGTCCCCACACAACAGGTACGCCGTCCTGCGCACCACATCCCGCCGGGCCGTGAAGTACTCCCGGAACTGGCGCTGCTCTTCGCTCTCTCCGCTCGGCATCGCACCTCCCTAGCCCCTAGGTGCGCCCCACCCCTCGTTTCGGTTGCATGCCCCGTCCCGCCGCCCGCTCTGCTGGCCCGCCCGCCTGGCTGCTGGTTTCGGTTGGACGCGCCGCTCTGCCGCTCGTTCCGGTTGGGCGCGCCGCCTGGCTGCCGGTTCCGGTTGGGCGCGCCGCCCGCGCCCGAGCCGAGGGCGTCGCGCCGCGCGTCGGTCCAGAAACCGAAGGATCCCGCCGGTGCCGTCCGCATCCTGCACCCCGCCGTCCCTGCCCGTCGGCGATCCGACCGCGCCGCTCTGCCGACCGCGCCGCCGGCGCCACCCTTGCTCGACGGCGCTGGCATCGACGCGGTCATCCGGTACACACGCTGGCAAGGAAACGACGTCGATCACTACCCCTGATCCTGGACCCGGTGCCGGAACTCCGCGAGCGCCGACTGCACCACGCCGTTGAGCCGCTGCAACTCCTCCTCGGTCGGCTCCCGGCGCAGGTGCACCTCGATCTTGAAGTCCCCGTCGACGATCCTCGCCTCGAAGCGCTCCAGCAGATCCTGCGGCAACCGGCGCACCACGAACTCGCGGAACGCCTCCTCGACCGCGCCCGCCACATCCCCGCACCCGCAGGTCCGGCCCCGCAGGACCGCGCCGAGGTGACTCCGCCCGGCGATCGCGTCCGGATGCGCGTCCGGCAGCGCGGCGAGCCCCTGCTCCAACGCGGTCCGTGCCTGCGCCAGCCGCTCCTGGTGCTGCAGGAAGATCCCGAGGGCGACCCCGGCCCGGCCGAGGATCTCGAAGTCCGCGCCGCGCTGCGCATGGGTCACCGCGTCGGTGAGGCACCGCTCCGCCTCCGCGGTCTGGCCCGCGTCGCGCAGCGCCAGCCCCCAGTTGCGCAGCACCAGACTGGTCAGCTCCGGCCGGTCGATCCGCAGCGCCCGCCGGTGCGCCGCCTCGTACGTGCGCAGCGCACCGTCCCGGTCACCGGCGTCGCCGTACGCGAGGGCGAGGCCGAGCTCCGCCGTGAGAGCGTCCTCGGCGCGCCCCTGCCGGTCGTGGGAGGCGAGGACCCTGCGGATCGCGTCGACCCGCCCGGCCGGATCGCCCAGGTCGCGGCCGGTGTTCGCGAGCGCGGTGAGGACGTTGAGCGTCACGGGATGGTCCGGGCCGAGCCTGACCTCGACCGCGGTGGCGAGCACGGCGATGACGGCCCGGTGCGCGGCTGGCTCGGCGAGCCCCTGCCGCAGCAGTACCGCCGACGCCATGGCCTCGACGACTCCGTCGGGCAGCTGGTCCAGCCCCGCGAACAGCGGCTCGCCGGTCCCGCCGGCGTGCACGACCTCCGCGCGCAGCGCGAGCGCCGACGCGACCTGGTCGTGCCCGTTGCTCCACAGGTTGCGCACCGCCTCCTCGATCACGTCCCGCGCCTGCCCGACGTTGCCGCGCTGCAGCAGCACGTCCGCCAAGGGCTCGAGGCCGAACGCGTACCCGGCGTGGTCCCGGCCGTAGAACGCCTGCCGCCCCTCAGCCCCACGGCGCAGCTCGGCCTCGGCGTCCTCGAGCCTGCCGGTCATGCGCAGCGCGAGGCCGAGGTTCAGCCGGTACGTGAGATGCTCCTTGCGGTCCACAGCAGGCACCGCGATCGCCGCCCGGTAGCAGGCGATGGCCCGGTCGGGCTGGTCGCAGTTGAGCAGGATGTTGCCCAGGTCGCACTGCGCCGACGCCCACGCGGCACTGCCGTGCCCGTGCCGGACGGTGACCGCCCGCAGCTCGCGCACCATCACTTCCTCGGCCTCGACGAACCGCCCTTCATGCATGAGCGAGACGGCCACGTCGATCGGTGCGGCGGATACGTTCACGGCGCGGAAGTCTATCCGTTCCCGAGACATAGCCTTATGGCTACATCGTGATAGGGTGAACACCGTGAATGTGCAGCGACACGTCCCGGCCATGTACCACCAGATCGCCGACCTCCTCCGCGACGACATCACCCGCGGCATCCATCCCTCCGGGCAGCCGTTGCCCACTGAACGCGAGCTCTGCGACCGGTACGCGGTCAGCCTCACCACCGTCCGCCGCGCCCTCGCCATCCTGCGCGAGGAGGGCCTTGTCACCTCCCGCCGCGGCGCCGCCTCGATCGTCCGCGAACGCCCCGCCCGCCGCATCGTGGTGATGGGCCGCGGCAGCCGGCTCACCTGCCGCATGCCCACCACCACCGAACGCTTCAAGCTGGGCATCGACCGAGGCGTCCCCCTCGTCGAGGTGCGCGACCGGCTCGGCCAGGTCGAGGTGTTCCTCGCCGACCAGGTCGAGGTCCTCAGCCCCGAAGGCCTCGCCACCGCCACCACCAGGGTCATGGACGTCGCCTGACCAGGCTGCCCACCGACTCCTCGCAACGGTCCCACCTCGACGCCCTCCCTTCACCTCGCTGGTCACCACGCCCCGCCGGACGTCGGCCACTGTCACTCCAGAGGCCTGCACGACACATCACCTCGGATGCCGGCGCACGCCGCAGACCCGCACCGCGAGCCAGCCGCCCCCGTCCTGCCGGCCCTGCATCGCCTCCTGCACCGAGCCGCTCCGCAGCGCGCGTAAGGCCGCCACGGCGCTCGTCACGCCCGCAATCGCTGCCACAGCCGGACACCCCTCCTTCGCTGCCGGACGCGGACCTTACTGCGACGCCACCCACGGACCTCTGCGACACCATCCGTGGACTTCTCTGCGCCGCCGCCGACGGACGTCTCTGCGACGCCGATCCGCGGACCTCTCTGCGCCGCCGCCGGCGGACCTCTCTGCGTCGCCCATCCGCGGACCTCTCTGCGACGCCGCCGGCGTGACCGTTCCGCAGGCCCTACAGCGGCTCCTGCACCGGCCCACTCCGCAGCGTGCGTAACGTCGGCACAGCGCTCGCCGCGACCGCCAGCAGCAGGCACAGCCCGACAACCCCGCCCACCACCGTCCACGGCACGACCAGCTCCACCGGCGCCCCCACCTGCTCGGCCAACCCCGCCCTGATGCTCAGCAACGCACCGAACGCGACCACGCCCCCGAGCACCGCCCCGATCAGCACCACGAGCGCCGACTCCGCCGTCACCAGCCGCAGCACCTGCCGCCGCGTCGCCCCCGCCAACCGCACCGCCCGCAGGTCCGCCGCCCGCCCAGCCGCCGCCATGAGCAGCGTGTTGGCAACGGCGATGGCCCCATACCCAGCAGACACCGCGATCAGCAACACCGTGAACATCCAAACGAGCCGGTCCTCGGCGCCGTCCTGCTCCGCCGCCCACGTGCCCACGTCGACGACCCGAGCACCAGACCCCGCCGGCACCTCGACCCGGTCCCGAACAAACACCGCCGACGTCAACGCCGACAGGTCATGCGCCCGCACCACCGCCCGCGGCAGGACCATGTCTCCCGGGATGGACGCATCGGAGATCACCGCGACCACCCGCAACGCCACCACCGTCCCGTCGGCGAACATCACCGGATACACCCCCGGAACCCCACCCCGCCCAGCCCCGCCACCCGCCGCCCCCGCGCCACCGGACGCCCCCGCGCCACCAGACGGCATGGCGGCTCCGGAGCCCGCAGCTCCAGTCGACGGCATCGCACCACCGGACGGCACCGCGCCACCGGACGGCACCGCGCCACCGGACGGCACCGCGCCACCGGACGGTTTCGCGCTACCGGACGGCACCGTGCCGCCGGACGGCATCGGAGCGCCGGATGCACCGGCCGAGCCCGTTCCAACGGTGGTGCCGGACTCGGTCGCCGAGGCCGCCGCGGCAACAGATGCCGTCAGGACCACCGTGTCGTCCCCGCGCAGGTCCGCGAGCGAGCCGCTCACCACCTCGAGACGCCGGTTCACCGTGGCGAACGCCGCAGGCTCCACCCCGAACGCGGTCCGCGGCGCGCGCCCGTCACCGCCCTCGGCAGGCGGGACGAACACCGTCGTCGGCAGGATCGCCGCACCGGGCACCGCCGCGACGGCCGCGTCGGACAGACCGGGCGCCCGGTCAGGCGCGACAACCCAGCCGGCGTCGACCCGCGCGGACCGCCCCGCCGCGTACGCCCCGGTCGACGTGCGGACCATGCCGGACACCAGCACCGCGAACGAAACCGTCAGCAGCACCGGCGCCGCCGTCGACGCCGTGCGCCGGGCCGCGGTCAGCGCACTGCCACGGACCAGCATGCCGATCGCACCGCCCCGCGACGGCAGCGGCGAACGCAGCAGCCGCACCACAGGACCGACGACCGCCGGCGCCAGGACGGTGACACCGCTGACGAGGGCCATCATGCTGTACAGCGCGAACGTCGCCGAATGCTGCGCGCTGCCCGACGTCGCCGTCCCCACGCCGAGCGCGGCACCGGCGGCGACCAGCAGCAGGCCGGTGACCCAGCGCGCCCACCCCATCGGCCGCTGCTCGACCACCGCCTCCCGCAACGCCTCGAGCGGACGCACCCGGGCCGCCCGCCGCGCCGCCGACCACGCCCCGGCCAGCGCGACGACCGGCCCGGCCGTGAGCGCCACGACGAACGGCCACGCCACCAACCGCACCCGGAACGTCGCCGGCTCGAACCCCGCGTCGACGAGCGCCCATCCCAGTGGGGTTGCGGCGGCGGTACCGACGAGCATGCCGACGACAGAGCCGGCGGCGCCGACGGCGAGCGCTTCGCCCTGCACCGTCCGCCGGATCTGGCGTGGCGTGGCGCCGACGGCGCGCAGCAGCCCGAACTCCCGCCGCCGCTGCGCCACCGCGAACGCGAACGTCGACGCGACCACGAACACCGTCACGAACCCGGACAACGCCGCCACCGCGGTCAGCACCTGCATCCCGATCCACCGCATGCGCGCGTCGTCGCGCGGCTCCAGCACGCCCCGGTCGTCGCCGGTCAGGACCCGGGCGCCGGTGCCGGTGACCTCGCGGGCCGCCGCGGCGACGGCCGTGGGGTCAGCGCCGGGGCGCAGCATCAGGCCGATCGTGTCGACGCCCGGCGCGAGGGCCGCGGCGACCTCGTCGGTGACGTGGAAGCCGGGCGAGTCGACGGTGCCGCTCACCGTGTACGACGTGGGCCCGGCAGCGGTGAGCAACGTGACCCGGTCGCCGGGCGGCAGCCCCAGCGCCCGGTCGACGACCACCTCGCCGGGACCGCGCGGGGCGGTGCCCGCCGTCAGACGCAGCCCGCCGAGCTGGGCGCTCGCCCAACCGTGTCCTTCGCGGGCGTCCTGCCTCCGTCCGTCGGCCGCAAGCGGCCGGCCGTCGACGATCGCCTGCACGTAGAACGTGCGGTCGGGGATGGCGGCCGCGACACCAGGGACAGCGGCGAGGCGCCTGGCGAGCGCCGTGGCAGCATCCGAGGACAACGGCACAGGCGGCGGGAACGAGTCGGCGGGCGCGACGGCGTCCACGCTGCGGACGACCACGCCGGCGGCCGCGAGACGGTCGGGGACCTGCGGCCGTCCCGACGCGAACAGCAACGTCGCCGCCGTGACCAGCGCGATGCCCACGGCGACGGCGACGAACGCGCCCGCGAACCGCCGGACGGTCCGCGTCACCGCCGTACGCCACCCGTCGCCGCCGACTGAGTGCGATGCTCGCCGCCGGGTCAGCATGCCGGCCCCACGGCACCCGCTTCGACGGCGGCGGTCCGTGCGGCGACCGTCTCGGCTGTGATCCCGCCCCGCCCGTCGCTGCCGACCAGCTCGTCCACGATCCGCCCGTCGGCGAGGATGACCACCCGGTCCGCCCACGCCGCGGCGACCGGGTCGTGCGTCACCATCACGACCGTCTGCCCGTGCTCGTCGACAAGGGCCCGCAGCAGTGCGAGGACCTGCCGGGACGTGGCGCTGTCGAGGGCGCCGGTCGGCTCGTCGGCGAACACGACCGCGGGCCGGCTGATCAGCGCCCGGGCGAGCGCGACCCGCTGCTGCTCACCGCCGGACAGCTCGCTCGGCCGGTGCCCGGCGCGGTCGGCCAGCCCGACGGCGGTGAGCGCCGCCGCGACGTCATCCCCTGCCGGCCGGCGGCCCGCGAGACGCTGCGGCAGCGCCACATTCTGCGCGGCGGTCAGCGTCGACACCAGGTTGAACGCCTGGAACACGAACCCGATCCGATCGCGGCGCAGGCGCGTCAGCGCGTCCTCGTCCAGGTCGTCGAGGCGGGTGCCGTCGACGGTGACCGAGCCTGACGCAGGACGGTCCAGGCCCGCGGCGCAGTGCAGCAGCGTCGACTTGCCCGACCCGGACGGTCCCATCACGGCCGTGAACGTCCCCCGGTCGAACCCCACTGTCACGCCCGCGAGGGCCGTCACCTGCCGTGTGCCGGAGCCGTACACGGCCCGCACGTCGTCGAGAAGCACCGTCGGTGTCATGCCCACGAGCCTGCCCGCGGGCGGGGTCTCGCCGCGTCCGACTCAGGTCGTTCGATTGCGTCGTACTTGAGTCGGAGGCACCGGGACCTGAGCCCGATGCGTAGTTCTTAAGTATGACCTCGCGAGGCAGACCTGAGAATGACGCGTCCCCGCCTCACCTGCGACTACCGTCGACCTCGTGCGCGAACTCCTGCTGACCCGCCGCCTGCGGCCCGTCGACCTCTACGTGGTCGACGCGGTCCTCGCCGTGGTGCTGGGTGCTTCGCTGTGTGCCTATGCGGCGCTCGAGTCGCCCGAGGGCACAGGCGTGGTCGAGCCGGTATGGGTGTCGGTGCTGACCGGCCTCGTCATCGGCCTGCCGCTCGCCGTGCGCCGCCGCTTCCCGGTCGCGGTCGCCGTCACGGTCAGCCTCGCCACCACCGTCGCGCTCGCGACCGGCGTCATCCCCAACTTCGCGGCCGCCGCGCCGTCCCTCTCGCTCGCGCTGGCCTTCTATACCCTCGCCGTCGCGACCCCGCCACGATGGTCGCTGCCGGTCGCGGCAGGCTGCCTCGCGGCGGTCGTCACGGCGCTCGCCACGACCGGCGGCACCCTCTGGTCGAGCAGCTTCGCCGTCGTGTACGGGGCGGTGATGACCATGCCCGGCTGGCTCATCGGCTGGACGTTGCGGGAGCGGCGGGCGCACGCGGCACGGCAGAGCGAGCAGGTGACCCGGCAGGCGGTCGCGGAGGAGCGGCTGCGGATCGCCCGCGAGCTGCACGACATCGTCGCCCACACGATGAGCCTGATCGTGGTCAAGGCCGCCGTCGGCAACCACGTCGCCGAGGCGAGCCCGCAAGAGGCCCGCGACGCGCTGAGGGTCATCGAGGCGACCGGCCGGGGCGCGCTGCTGGAGATGCGCCGGGCCCTGGGCATGCTGCGCGACGACGCGCCGTATGCGCCGGCGCCCGGGCTGGCAGAGCTGCCGGCGCTGGCCGGGCAGGCCTCGTTCGGCGACGTGGAGGCGTGCCTGGAGGTCACCGGGACGGTGCCGCAGGAGGCAGTGCCCGAGTCGGTGGGTCTCGCGGTGTACCGGATTGTCCAGGAATCCCTGACGAACACGGTGAAGCACGCGGCGCCGGCCCGCTGCCGGGTGACGGTCACGATCGCCCCCGCGGATGTCCGCGTCGAGGTCGCGGACGACGGCCGCCGCCCGATCCGCACGCACAGCACCGGCCATGGACTGATCGGTATGCGCGAGCGGGTCGCCGCCCACGGCGGCGACTTCACCGCCGCACCGAGGGAGAGCGGCGGGTTCGTCGTCACGGCCAGGTTGCCGTACACGCCGGTCGAGGTGCCGACATGACCACGACGCAACGCCCCGCATGGGCTGCCGCGCCGGCGCGACCCGCACCCCCGGCGACGGAACCCGCGCGGCCCAACGAGACGGCGCGCCTCCGTCGTGTCCTGACGGCGGTGGAGCTTGGCTGCGTCGAGGTTGTCGCGGCCGGGGTTCCGGCGGCGGGTCCTGCTCGGGTTGGGGTAAAGGCGCGGCTGGGACTGGTGGCGGTAAGACCGTCGGCGGAGGTGCTGTCGGGGGTGGAGCTTGGGCGGGTTCGGATGGCGCGGGTGGGGTTGCCGCCGGTGAGGCTTGGGTGGAGGGCTTGGGTGGCGCGGATGGGTTCGTCGACGGCTGGGGTTGGGGCGTTGGGTTGGCACGGTTGGAGTTGTCGGCGGTGGGGCCTGGGTGGGTTGAGGTGAAGGCGCGGCCGGGGTTGTCGGTGGTGGGGCCTGGGTGGAGGGGCTGGGTGGCGCGGATGGGTTCGTCGGCGGTGGGGCTTGGGTGGGTTGAGGTGAAGGCGCGGCCGGGGTTTCCGGCGGTGGGGCTTGGGTGGGCTGGAGCGGTGGCGTGTTCGGCGTGGGTATGGGCGTGCATGAGAGCGTGGGGAACGGTCAGGTGCATGGGATTGTCGGTGGAGGTGGTGGCGTGATCAGGGTGTTGATCGCGGATGACCAGGCGTTGCTGCGAGGGAGCTTCCGGGTCCTGGTCGACCTGAGCGGGGACTGCACGACGGTCGGCGAGGCGGGCAATGGGGTGGAGGCGGTGGCGCTGGCCGGGCAGCATCGGCCGGATGTGGTGTTGATGGATGTGCGGATGCCGTTGATGGACGGGATCGAGGCGACCCGGCGGATCTGTGCCGACCCGGTGACCGCTGCGACGCGGGTGGTGATCCTCACGACGTTCGACCTCGACGAGTACGTGTACGGGGCGCTGCGGGCGGGGGCGAGTGGGTTCCTGCTCAAGGACACGCCGCCGGGGGAGCTGCTGAACGCGATCAGGGTCGTGGCGGCGGGGGACGGGCTGCTCGCGCCGTCGGTGACGCGACGGCTGATCGGGGAGTTCGCACAGCGGCCGGTCGCCGTGCCGGCGGTGCACCGGCGGCTGGACGGGATCACCGGTCGGGAGCGGGAGGTGCTGACGCTGATCGCGCGCGGTTCGTCCAATGTGGAGATTGCAGGGCAGCTCAACCTGAGCCTCGCCACCGTCAAGACGCACGTGAGCCGGTTACTGGCCAAGCTTGAGGTGCGGGACCGGGCACAGCTGGTCATCGTCGCGTACGAAACGGGTCTCGTCACCGTCGCGCAATGACCGCCGTCGGCCGGTGGATGCCCCCCGTTGCCGTCGCAGCCGCCGGTGTTGGGTGCGTGCACGACGCTGGGTGTGCGTTGGGATGTCGGTATTGCGACCTGGTGGGGTGGGGGGAGTTCGGGGCGGGGGATGCTCTGGGGCGTTGAGCGGAGGGGTTGTATGACGGTGGGAGTTGCGGTGCGCAGGCCTGGGGTGGTGGACGCGGCGCGGTGGTTGCTGCTTGGGGTTGCGGTGCTGACGGTGGTTGGTGCGTTGCTGGGAGTGGTGTTGCTGGAGGACTTGCGGCGGGCGTACATCTCGGCGTACGGCGGGATGCGTGGCGGGGACGAGGCGACCGGGGCGGCGATCGCGGGGGTGATCGGTGCGGTGGTGGTCGCGGGGGTGTGTGCGGTGACGGCGTTGTTGCTCGGGCGGCCGCGGAACTGGGTGCGGGTCGGCGCGTGGGTGGTCTGCGCGATCGGGGTTTGCTGCCTGAGTCCTGGGCTGCTCGGGGGAGGGGTGGTGGCGTCGGCGCGGATCGTTGGCAATGGGGCGGGGTCGGGTGAGATCGCGGCGGCGATGGAGGTGGCGATGCCTGGCTGGTACGGGCCGCTGACGGTCGTCCTCGCGGGTGCCTCGGTGGCCGGGGTGGTCGCTGCGGGGGTGTTGCTGGCGTTGCCGGCGTCGAACGCGTACTTCCGCAGGCCGTCGGCGCCGGTAGTCGGGTAGCCGCAGGCGCCGGTCGTGGGGTGGTCGCAACTGCCGGGTCGTCGGATAGCGGCCGGTGCGGGGGCAAAGGGCGCGGCCGCCGGGTAGCCGCCAGGCGTCGGGTAGCCGCAGGCGCCGGTCGTGGGGTGGTCGCAACTGCCGGGTCGTCGGATAGCGGCCGGTGCGGGGGCAAAGGGCGCGGCCGCCGGGTAGCCGCCAGGCGTCGGGTAGCCGCAGGCGCCGGT